>JBLRWK010000043.1:0-35854 GCA_047921295.1 Rhodobacterales bacterium | reverse complement strand
CCAGCACATCCATCAGCGTGTGGTTGAACGCATGGCCCACATGCAGCGATCCGGTGACATTGGGGGGCGGCAGCATGATGCAGAAGGTTTCGGCACCCGGGCGCGCATTGGCACCGGCGCGGAAACAGCCCGCCTTTTCCCAAGCCGCTGAAAGCCGTGCCTCGGCGGTCGCCGCATCGAAGGTCTTTTCCATCGCCATAATGCCTGATCCTGCGTGAATTCGGGGTTGCAAACCCTCTAGCGAATTGGGCGGGCAAGGGAAAGACCCGGCTGACGCCTCAACCACGGTCCAGTTTGGTCGACAGATGGATCAGGCTCTCGGAGGAGCGCACGCCCTTGGCCTCGATGATTCGGTCCAGTACCTCGTCAAGTTCCTCGGTCGTGCGGGCGGTGACCTCGACGATCAGGTCGAACCGGCCCGATGTCGTATGTACGCGGCCCACCTGTGGCAGGGATTTCAACCGCGCCAGCACGGTGGGGGCCGCGCGCGGTTCGATCTGCAACAGCGCCGTGGCGCGCAGGGGCGCGCGCGCTGCCGCCCCCAGCCGCAAGGCATAGCCCGCGATCACGCCCGATTGTTCCAGCCGGTCCAGCCGCGCCTGCGCCGTGCTGCGCGCCAGCCCCAGACGGCGCGCCAGTGTCGCCACGGGCATGCGGGCATTCTCGGCCAGCAGGCCCAGCAGGTTACGGTCTGTGTCGTCCAATTGTGTGTTCATACCGGCGATATGACGACAATTCGCTACAAATCGCAAGAAGTGACGAGCGGAATCGACAGCAGGCTGCGGCAAACTATCCAAAAGTCCATAAGCGAGGCAGAGCAATGAAATCCGATCCGATCTGGGCCAGCCCCGAAGACCACCTGCGTAAATGTCAGCCCGATGCGGTGCAGCTTTATTTCTGCCCCGCCGAAGTGCAGCGCATGGCGCGGCGCTTCCAGTCCGGCTTTCCGGGGCTGGTGACCTATGCGGTCAAGGCCAATCCCGCGCCTGAAATGCTGGAAAATCTGGTGGCGGCGGGCCTGCGCGCCTTTGATGTGGCCTCGGTGGCCGAGATGCGCGCGGTGCGGGCGGCCTGTCCCGGTGCGGTGCTGCATTACAACAACCCCGTGCGCTCGCGGGCCGAGGTGGCCGAGGCGGTCGGTTTCGGCATCGCCTCGGCTTCGGTGGATTGCGCCAGCGAGTTGGAAAAGCTGTCTGCCCTGCCGCGCGGCACGGAAATATCGGTGCGGCTGGCATTACCCGTCAAAGGGGCGGCCTATGATTTCGGGGCCAAGTTCGGCGCGGGGCTGGAGCTTGCGGCAAGCCTGCTGGCCCGCGTGGCCGAGATGGGTTTCACGCCCGCCATGACTTTCCACCCCGGGACGCAATGCGCCGATGCGGGTGCTTGGGCCAGCTATATCCGCGCCTGCGCCGAGGTTGCGGCCCGCGCGGATGTGCGGCTGGCGCGGCTGAACGTGGGCGGCGGTTTCGCGGCCCATCGCGGCGGGAAGGCGCCTGATCTCGAGGCGGTCTTTGCCCGCATTGCAGCGGAAACGCAGGCGGCCTTTGGCCCCGACGCGCCCGCGCTTGTCTGCGAGCCGGGCCGCGCGATGGTGGCCGAGGCCTGCCAGCTGGGCACCCGCGTCAAAAGCCTGCGCGGCGATGCGGTCTATCTCAACGATGGCGTCTACGGCGGCTTGGCCGAATGGCGCGACATCGCCGCCCATGACCGCATTCGCGTTGTGGCATCCGGTTCGGCACAGCGCAGCGGCGCGCCCCGCGCGCGGATCGTGTTCGGCCCCACATGTGACAGCATCGACCGGCTGCCCGAGACCGTCCTTCTGCCCGCCGATCTGGCCGAGGAGGACTATCTGGTCTTCGCGGGGATGGGGGCCTATTCCAGCGCCATTGCCACCCGTTTCAACGGCTATGGCCCCGATGCCATGATAACAGTCGGCGGCTTTGGCGGCTGAAGGCGCGATGAGTATTTGAAGCAAGATGAAGCAGGGGGCGTTTTTCCCTTTCATCTTGCCGGAAATACTCATCTGCGCAGCACCTGCCACGGGCGCGCCCTCTGGACACTGGCGCGCGGTCCGCTAGTTTCGGCTTCAGCCAAGCGGGGACAGTGCCATGGAAAAGTTCGGGAAAAGCCAGTCAGTCAAACGGGTTGAGGATGTCCGCTTTCTGACGGGGCAGGGCCGTTATATCGACGATATCGCGCCGGAATCCGCGTTGCAGGCTTTCGTGTTCCGCTCTTCGGTGGCGCATGCCACCATCACCCGGCTGGATCTGGAGGCGGCGCGCGCTGCTGACGGCGTGCATCTGGTTCTGACCTCGGACGATCTGGCCGAAGCGGGGATCAGCAAAGGTCTGGTGGCGACTGTGTTGACCAACCGCGACGGCACGAAGGCGGCGGCCCCCAAGCGGCCCATTCTGGCCGAAGGACGCCTGCGTTTCGTGGGCGAGCCGATTGCCCTGATCGTCGCCGATACCGCTGCGCAGGCCCGCGATGCGGCGGAACTGATCGAGCTGGATTACGACGATCTGCCCGCAAAGCTCGATCTGGCACCGGGCGGCGAGGCTGTGCATGCCGAGGCGCCTGACAACCGTGCCTTCGATTGGTCCAAGGGCGACGAGGCGGCCTGTGCTGCCGCATTTACCGCTGCTGCCCGCGTGGTGCGGCTTGAGGTGGAGGATAACCGCATCATCGTCAACGCGATGGAGCCGCGCGGCTGTTTCGCGGAATGGCAGGACGGACGGCTGCATCTGGCCGTGAACGGGCAGGGCGTCTGGAACATCAAGCGCCAGTTGTCCGAGATTCTGGGGCTGGACGCCGAGGCTGTGCGTGTCACCAACCCCGATGTGGGTGGCGGCTTTGGCATGAAGGCGATGAGCTATCCTGAATCCTTCGCCGTGGCCCATGCCGCGCGGGTGCTGGACCGCCCTGTACGCTGGATGTCCGAGCGGACCGAGGCGATGCTAACCGACAATGCGGGCCGCGATCTGGTGCATGATGTGGCACTGGCCTTTGATGCGGATCACAAGATCCTCGCCTACCGTGTCGGGACGCGCTGCAATCTTGGGGCCTATAACAGCCAGTTCGGCCAGCCGATCCAGACCGATCTGTTCTCCAAGGTGTTGATGGGTGTTTACGATGTGCAGACCACCTATCTGCATGTGGAGGGCTATTACACCAATACCACGCAGGTCGATGCCTATCGCGGCGCGGGCCGGCCAGAGGCGATCTATGTGCTGGAACGCGCCATGGATATGGCCGCGCGCGAACTGGGCATTGACGGCTGGGAGTTGCGGCGGCGCAATTTCATCCCCGTGGAGCGCTTTCCCTATACCAGCGCCACCGGCGAGACCTATGACGTGGGCGATTTCGCCCGCGTGCTGGCCCATGCCGAACGCACCTCTGACCGCGCCGGATTTGCGGCGCGCAAGGCGGCCAGTGCGGCGCGGGGCAAACTGCGCGGGATGGGCTTGTGTTACTATATCGAAAGCATCCTCGGTGATCCCTCCGAAGGGGCCAAGGTGGAATTCGCCACGGACGATCAAGGCCAGATGAGTGCCACGATCTATGTCGGCACCCAAAGCAACGGGCAGGGGCACGAGACCGTCTATGCACAGTTCCTGTCGGACCAGACCGGCATTCCCGCGCATCTGATCCGGGTGGTGCAGGGCGACAGTGACCTGATCAAACAGGGCGGCGGCACGGGCGGGTCACGCTCGGTCACCACGCAGGCCAATGCGACACTCGCCATGGTCGATGTGATGATGGCAGGCTTTCGCCCCTATCTGGCCGGGAAGATGGGCGTGGAACCCGATGCGATCGGCTTTGACGATGAACGCTTCCGCGCGCCGGGATCGAACCTGACACCGACAGTGCTGGAGGTGGCCGCGATGGCGCAGGCCGATGGCCGCGCCGATCTGATGGTGCACGAGGCGCGCGCCACCCTGCCGGGGCGCTCCTATCCCAACGGCGCGCATGTGGCCGAGGTCGAGGTCGATCCCGACACCGGCGTGGTGCGCGTGGACCGTTACAGCGTGGTGGACGATTTCGGTAATCTGATCAATCCGGTACTGGCTGAAGGTCAGGTGCATGGCGGTGTCGCGCAGGGCATCGGGCAGGCCCTGACCGAGCATGTGGTCTATGATGCGGACGGCCAGCTTCTCACGGCAACGTTCATGGACTATGCGATGCCGCGCGCCGATGATCTGCCGATGTTCACCTTCGAGACAGAGCCCGTCCCCTCCACCGCCAATCCGATGGGCATGAAGGGCTGTGGCGAGGCGGGAACTGTGGGTGCGATGGCCGCCACGGCCAATGCCGTGCTGGATGCTTTGTGGGATCGCGGTGTGCGGCGGGCGGATATGCCCTTCACCCCGCATCGGGTGTGGATGTTGTTGCATGAACAGCTTGAGGCGGCTGAGTAAAACTCTCCTTGGCCTGCTCAGGCGCGGTCCGCATGCGGAACTCAATCCGCCGCGTGTCAAGCGTGGCGGACTTGCCCATGTGATCATTCTGGATGGCACCATGTCCAGCCTCGAGCCGGGTGACGAGACTAACGCGGGCCTGACCTACCGTTTGCTGTCGGGGCTGGGCGATGTCTCGGTCTATTACGAGGCGGGCATCCAGTGGGCCGATTGGCGCAGCACCCGCGATGTGCTGTTCGGGCGCGGCATCAACCGGCAGATCCGGCGCGCCTATGGCTGGCTGGCCAGCCGCTACAGGCCCGGCGATACGATCTATCTGATGGGCTACTCGCGCGGAGCTTTCGCGGTGCGCTCGCTGGCGGGGATGATTGATACTGTCGGTCTGCTGCGGGCCGATTGCGCGACCGAGCGCAACATCCGCACCGCTTACCGCCATTATCAGGCACAACCCGACAGCACTGTCGCGCGGGCGTTTCACGAAGTGCATTGTCATGCCGAGGCGCCGATCGAAATGGTCGGCGTCTGGGATACGGTCAAGGCGCTGGGCGTGCCGCTGCCGCTGCTGTGGTCCAGATCGCCGCATGCGTTTCACTCCCACGCGCTAGGCCAGTCCATCCGCCACGGCTTTCACGCGCTTGCCTTGCATGAAACGCGTCTGGCCTATGCGCCGGTGCTCTGGCAATGCCCGCCGGACCGCGCCGGCACTGTGGAGCAGGTCTGGTTCAACGGGGCGCATGGCGATGTGGGCGGGCAGTTGGGCAGCTTTCACGCGGCGCGACCCTTGGCAAATATTCCGCTGGTCTGGATGCTGGAGCGTGCCGAGAGCTGCGGTCTGTCGCTGCCCGCCGGATGGCGCGGGCGCTTTCCCTGCGATGCGGATGCGCCGCGCGTTGGCACGTGGCGCGGCTGGAAACGGATGTTCATCCTGCGCCGCCGCCGCCGTGTCGGCCGCGATCTGTCAGAGCGGTTGCATGCCTCGGTGACACAGGCCCCGCGCCACGCCGAGGCGCTGGTGTCGCGTCAGATATGAAGAACCGGGAGTGTGCGGCGCCCTGAGCGGACTGGCAACAAGCCGCGCAGCGTCGGGCCGCGGTGCGGCGACGCCACCTTTCAGTATGGCAATTTATGCCTGCTAAATACGTCTGACCTCTAGACCTGCGCCTGCCTCTGCCAAATCGCCGTGCCGGGGGGCGGCCCGGCGATGCGCGGCGGCGCTTCGCGCCTTGTTCCGCGCGCAGGCAGACTTGAACGGCGAAAGGTTCCCCAATAGCTGCCTGTCGCGACCGCATTTCCAGAGGCACGGGAACCTTTCGTCAGGTGACGACCACGCGCCCTGTCAGCCAGCGATCACGACCGCGCGCGAATAATTCCGGCGAACTGGTCGAACAGCGCGCCATTGGCCGCGATGATATCGCCATGCAGCAGCGGATCATGTCCCGCGCGGATCGGCCCGACCAAGGCACCCGCCTCGGTGGCGATCAGCATGCCCGCGGCCAGATCCCAGATCTGCAACTCGCGTTCCCAGAACCCGTCATAGCGGCCAGCCGCCACGTAAGCCAGATCCAGCGCCGCCGAGCCCCAGCGGCGCACACCGGCGCATTCCGGCATCAGGCGGGCCAGATCCTGCAATGTAGCGGGCAGGGTGCGTTTGGCGGCAAAGGGAATCCCCGTGGAAAACAGCCCCTCGATCATCTTGGTCCGGCCCGAGACACGCAGGCGCTTGCTGTCGTTCATCCATGCGCCGCTGCCTTTTTCGGCATAGAACATCTCGTCCTTGGCAGCATCGAAGACAACGGCGGAGACGATCTGCCCTTTATGCTCCAGCGCGATGGAGATCGCCCAGTGCGGCAGGCCGTGCAGGAAGTTCGTGGTCCCGTCCAGCGGATCGACGATCCAGCGGCGCGTCGGGTCCTGACCCGCTGTCTCGCCAGCCTCTTCGGCCAGCCAGCCATAGGTGGGACGCGCGCCCATCAATTCCTCTTTCAGGATTTTCTCGGCGGCAATGTCGGCGCGGCTGACGAAATCGCCTGCCCCTTTCATCGAGACCTGAAGGTTCTCGACCTCGCGGAAATCCTTGACCAGCGACCGCCCCGCCTTGCGCGCTGCCTTGATCATGATGTTGAGATTTGCGCTGCCTTGCATGGTCCGGCTCCTGTTTGTCAGGGCGCGCGTATACGCGCTGAGGCGCTGCTTGCCAAGGGCAGAACGCCCGCAGGGTCAGCTTGCGGAAATACGCACAGGCCCTGCGTTGCCCCGCACAGGACGTCGGCGGCGGGGGTGTCTATATAACGGCCAAGCGCCGGATTGTCGGGCGCATCCGATATGACGTTCTCAAGGAGAGACCCCAATGACCCAAGCACGCATCGCCATCGTCTTCTATTCCACCTACGGCACCAACCATCAGGTCGCGCTCGCTGCCGCCGATGCCGCCAAAGCCGCCGGAGCAGAAGTGCGCTTGCGTCGCATCGCCGAGACCGCCCCCGCCGATGTTGTGGCCGGACAAGAGGCGTGGAAAAACCAGTTGGACAAGATGCAGGACATCGCGGAAGTCAGCCATGACGATATGGAATGGGCCAATGGCTATTTCTTCATCTCGCCCACCCGTTTCGGCACGGTCGCCAGCCAGATGCGCGCCTTCATCGACACGCTTGGCGGGCTTTGGGGGGCTGGCAAGCTGGCCAACAAGACCTTCACCGCCGCCACCAGCGCGCAAAACGCCCATGCCGGTCAGGAAACCACGCTGATGGGGCTTTATACAACGGCGATCCATTGGGGCTCCATTCTGGTCACCCCCGGCTTCACGGACGACTCGATCTTTGCCGCAGGTGGCAATCCCTACGGCTTCTCCGCTTCCGCAGGCGGCTTTGACGACAAGGGTCGCGCCGCTGTCGCGCATCAGACCAAGCGTCTGGTGGAAATGACGGAGAGGCTCGCCGCCTGATCTTTCGGGTATGAGGGGAGCGGGGCCGGTGCGATGCGCTGGCCCTGTTTCTTTTCCGCGCGGAATCAAGGCCGCAGGCCGCCGCGCGATCGCCGACCCGCCCCCCCCCCCCCGGTTGAGAATACGGCGGCGGCGATTTGGCTGATGGTGGGGCAGCCGTTCAGGTTCGTTGACGCTGATGGATAAATTGCCCCGAACAGGCGTCGCATCGCCACCCCGCGTGTCGGCGACCGCGCGGCCATGTGCTCCCCTTATGCCGCCTGCAAGCGCCGCGCCTCGATGCCTGCCAGATCGATCAGCCCCGCCATATAGGGCTTTTCCAGATCCTCGGTCCGCACGGCGGCATACAGCCTGCGGGTCAGGCCCTTCTCGGTCAAAGGCCGTGTCACGTAATCCGAGGAATACTTGACCTCGCGCACCACCCAGTCGGGCAGCACTGCCACGCCGCGGTTGGACGCGACCAGCAGGAGGATCACCGCCGTCAGTTCCGCCTGCCGGATCTGCGCGGGTTCCACCTTGGCAGGCGTCAGCAACTGGCTGAAAATATCCAGCCGCGAGCGCTCCACCGGATAGGTGATCAGCGTCTGGCCGCGAAAATCCTCGGCTGCGATCCAGTCCTTTTGCGCCAGAGGATGCTGGCTTGAGGCCACGAACACCGGCGCATAATCGAACAAAGGCTGGAACGAGATGCCGGGCAGGTCCTCGGGATCGGAGGAGACGACAAGATCGACCTCCTCTTTCATCAGCGCTGGCAGGGCATCAAAAGCCAGTCCCGGTCGGATATCCACATCCACATCGCCCCATGTCTTGCGGAACGTTTCCAGCACCGGAAACAGCCATTCAAAACAGGCGTGGCATTCGATGGCGATATGCAACCGCCCCGCATTTCCGGCGCGCAGACCGCTGAACTCCGCCTCAAGGGCCGCCACTTCGGGCAGGATACGCTCTGCCGCGCGCAGCAGCCGCAGGCCAGCGGGTGATAGCTTGAGTGGTTTGGAGCGGCGCTGGAACAGTTCGACTCCGGCTTGATCTTCCAACCCTTTGATCTGATGGCTTAAAGCTGATTGCGTGATGTTCAAAACATCCGCTGCACGGCCCAAACCACCCGCCTCATGGATCGCCTTGATCGTACGGAGATGGCGAAACTCGATGTGCATTATGTGGTCTACCTCATGATGACCTTGAGAATAATGAACTTGTCTCATATCCCCCAGTTTGCGACAAGAGGGGAAGCAACACAGGATCAGTCCCATGAAAACGCCCGCCGTCTCGTTTGAATTCTTCCCGCCGCAGAACCTCGAGGCGTCGTTCCGCCTGTGGGATACGGTGCAGGTTCTGGCGCCATTGGCCCCGCGTTTCGTGTCCGTGACATACGGGGCGGGCGGCACCACGCGCGACCTGACGCGCGACGCGGTGGCGACATTGCACAAATCCAGCGGGCTGAATGTGGCGGCCCACCTGACCTGTGTGAATGCCAGCCGCGCCGAGACGCTGGAGATCGCCGACAGTTTTGCCGCAGCAGGCGTCAAGGATATCGTGGCTTTGCGCGGTGATGCACCCAAGGGCAGCGACGGGTTTCGCCCGCATCCTGACGGGTTCGCCTCCAGCGTGGAACTGATCGAGGCACTGGCCGAGACCGGCAAATTCACCATCCGCGTCGGGGCCTATCCCGAAAAGCACCCCGATGCGGCGGATACGGCGGCGGATGTCGAGTTCCTCAAGCGCAAGATCGACGCGGGCGCCACCGAATCCCTGACGCAGTTTTTCTTCGAGGCGGAGACGTTTTTCCGTTTCCGCGATGCCTGCGCCAAGGCGGGGATCACCGCGCCCATCGTGCCTGGCATCCTGCCGATCGAAAACTGGACCGGCGCGCGCCGTTTCGCCCTGCGCTGCGGCACCACCGTACCTGCTTGGCTGGACGAGGCCTTTGACAAGGCGATCCGCGATGAGCGGCAGGACCTGCTGGCAACCGCGCTTTGCACCGAACTGTGCAGCGAATTGATCGAAGGCGGCGTGGACAGCCTGCATTTCTACACGATGAACCGCCCCGAACTGACGCGCGATGTCTGCCATGCGCTGGGCGTCACGCCGCGCGTCCAGTTGGAGAACGTTGCGTAAGACACTCTTGCCTGTCCCCTGATGTCGGGCCAATCTGGCCCCCGCATCAGGGAGACAGTCATGGACCAGCGCCGCATCGCCACCCGCCCCGAAGACCTTGCCACGCCCGCCGAAATGCTCTCGCGCTCGGGGCTTGAATTCATGCAGGACATGATGGCCGGTAAGTTTGCCGGTCCGCCCATCGGAGCAACGCTCAACTACTGGCCAGAAACTGTGGAGGATGGCACGGTCGTCTTCGTCGGCGCGCCGCTGTTTGCCCATACCAACCCGATGGGCACGGTACATGGCGGCTGGTATGGCACTGTGCTGGACAGTTGCATGGCCTGTGCCGTGATGACCCGCGTGCCGCAAGGTTCTGTCTACACGACGCTGGAGTATAAGGTCAGCATCCTGCGCCCGATCCCCATCGGCATGCAGGTGCGCGCCACGGGCCGCGTGCAACATGCAGGCCGCTCCACCGGCGTGGCGGAGGGCGAGATCCGCGGGATCGAGGATGGCAAGCTCTACGCCACCGGCACAACGACCTGCATCATCATGAAAATGCCCGCGCGTTGAAGGTCAGTCCTTGCGGTCGGCGGGGTGGTTGATCCCGTCCACCCACGGCACCTCTCCCAGATCGCGCGGGTTCACCCCTTCCAGACAGCCGACATTGACGCCGTATTCGTTCGGGTTCGAGCGCCTTTGATGATGCGTATAGATGCCGCAGGTCGTGCAGAACCAGTGTTTCGCCGTGCCGGTGCCGAATTGATAGAGCGTCAGGTTCTCCGCCCCCCGCACGATCTCGATCCCGTCCAGCGGGGCGGACACAGCAATCGCGCCGCGCCGCGCACAGAACGAACAATCGCAGCGCCGCGCTGTCGCCAGCCCGTCGCTCAGGCGCACCGCCAGTTCCACCGCGCCGCAATGGCAGGTCAGCCGCAGCGGCGGCGTGGTAGGCCCGCTCATTTGCGCCGCGTGATACGCGGAATCCGCGTCACGCCTGTCTTGCCGGGCGCATTCTTGCGCTGCCCCGCCTGCGGGATGATGCTGCGCGCCATGCGATACTGCGCCTCGGGATGCGGCGGATGCCCCTCGTTGCGTCTCCAGTAGGCCGGACCGCCCAGCTTCAGCCACAGCGGCGCGATCAGCACGATCCCTGCGATAAAACCACCGGCATGCGCCCAATAGGCAACCCCGCCCGCCTGCGGATCGCCCCCGAAGCCGCCGAAAAGCTGGAAGCCGAACCACAGCCCCAGCATGATCCATGCGGGGATCGGGAAAATCTTGAAGAAGATGATGAAGATGAACAGAACATCCACCCGTGCCTTGGGATACATCAGCAAATAGGCCCCCATCACCCCCGCAATCGCGCCGGAGGCGCCGACGGTCGGGATCGGCGAATAGGGGGCCGAGATCACATGCGCCGCACCTGCCAGCAGCCCTGCGAGCAAGTAGAACCCCAGATAGCGCAGATGGCCCAGCTCCTCTTCCAGATTGTCGCCGAAGATGTAGAGAAACAGCATGTTGCCGCCCAGATGCATCAACCCGCCATGCAGGAACATCGAGGTGAACAGCGTGCTCCACTCGCCGCCTTCCAACAGATTGGCAGGCGTCATCGCATAGGTCGCGAACAACGCATTCAGCGCGCGCGGGTCCGAGAACAGCGGCCAATAGCTGAAAAACACCACCACATTCACCACGATCAGCGCGTAGGTGACATAGGGCGTCTTCTCGGAGGGGTTGTGATCACGGATCGGAAACATAGCCGCACGATTGAGGGTTTTGCGGCAAGCGTCAAGCGCGACTGGCCCGATCTCACCTGACGTGATCCTGATAAGCGCGTGATCCTGCCCGGAGTTTGATCTTGAGCAAACCCGCTCTTGTGGTTAGACGACAGGGCGTGGCCCCTTGCTGGAATGGTAGACAGACTAGACTTAAAATCTAAGGTCCGTATGGGCGTGAGGGTTCGAGTCCCTCAGGGGCCACCATCGCGGTTATCCGGACTATCCAGCGTTGATTTTTCGTGCCGTTGTGCCTTGTTAATGGCTTCTGAACACAAGGGCGGCCAGAAACACCAGCACCAGAGCGGCCAGAATCGTGCCGCTCAGTGACCAGCGGATCAGGCGGTGCTCCGCTGCCGAGACCAGCGCGGAGGTGGCGGTGCCAAAGGCGCGCAGGCGCCGCGACGGGGCGGATACCTCGGGCAGGGTGACAGGGCCGAAGGGCCAGCGCGGCAGCACCAGCAGCAGATCACCGGGCGGCACGGCGGGCAGGGCTTTGCGCAGCAGGATCAATGCGACAGGCAGGGCCACCAAGACCGGCCAGATCGCGTCGGTCAGGGTTGCCTGCGCGAGGTTGTAACCAAGCGCCTGATCGGACCAGTCTGCCCATAGCAGCCAAGGTGCGAGCATGGCCAGAACTCCCGCTGTCGTAGGCAGCACCAACCGCAAGCCCCACCGCTCTGGCGCGGTCTCGGCCATGGGCAGCGCCCAGAGGCGGTGTAGGAACCACACAAGGATCAGCGTTGTCGTGACCGATGACAGGCTGAGCAACAGGGCCAGATCATCCGTCAGACCGGATTTCGACACCGATTTGGCCAGCGCGCCGCCACTCAGCGGCAAGCCCGCGACCGAGGCCGCAACGACTGCGGCCACCACAAGGCAGATGACGCGTTGGCCGTGGCTCACCGCGCTGAGCATCATCCCGCAAAGCAGGAACAGCGCGCCCTTGGCAAAGCCGTGATGCGCCGCGAAATAGGCCACGCTGTCGCGCGCCGCACCGCCCGTGCCGATGAGCAGGATCATCAGCCCCATCTGGCTGATCGTGGAATAGGCCAGCACCGCCTTGGGGTTGGATTGCGTCAACCCCCAGAGGGCCGCCAGAAACGCGCCAGCCGCGCCCAGCACCACCAGAACCTGCATCCCCTGACCCTCGGGCAGGAATTGCATCAGCCCGTAAAGCCCCGCCTTGACGATTGCGCCAGACAGCACCGCAGAGGCCGCGACAGGTGCTGCCGGATGCGCGAGCGGCAGCCAGACATGCAGCGGCACCATCCCCGCCTTGATCCCGAAGCCGATGACAAGCAGCGGCAGCGCCAATGCGGGCGCGTCCGGCCCGCCCAGCATCTCGCGGAGCGCGGCAATCTCCAGACTGTCCGCCGCATGGGCACTCATCAGCAGGCCCAGCAGCAGGCAGACCTCGCCCAGCACTGCGATCACGATATAGACCAGCCCCGCGCGCTGCGCCGTCTCGGTGCGGTCATGGACCACCAGAAACCACGCCGCCAGCGACACCGCCGCGAAGGAGACGTAGAAAGTGGCGATGTCGCGCGCCAGAAACACACCCAGATTGCCCGCAAGCGTCAGGCACCAGAAGGCCGCGAACAGCGCCGCATTGGGTTGCCGCACCATGGTCTGCGCCGCCAGCCCCGCGATCAGCCACAGTGCGGCGGTCAGCCCCAGCAACAGCCTGCCGCTCTCGTCCAGTTGCAGCACCACACCCAGCAGCAAATGCGGCGCCGTGGTCTCGGCCTCGCCCGCTGTCAGCGCCAGCACAAGGGCGGGCAGGGGGGCGAGCGGCAGCAGCCGGATCGAGCGCAGCCGCACCGCAGGCAAGGCCGCCAGCCCCGCCATCAGCACCGGCCAGAGCAAGGCGACCAGCGGCAGAACAGGACCAGTCCAGAGCACGATATCCGCCATCATTCACCCGTCACGATCAAGGTGGCCCATGCCAGCGGGCTTATCGCCGAGGCCGCCAGCCCTCCGGCCCCGAGGGCTGCCAACGCGGCCACCACCGCCGGAACCACCAGCCCCGGCGATCTTTCATCGCCCTTGGCATCATCGGCGGCGGGCAGAATCCACAGCCGGTAAAGCAGTGGCAGGAAATAGGCCGCGTTCAGCAGGGTCGAGGCGGCAAGCACCCCCAGCACCCACGGCGCGCCCGCCTCCAACCCGCCCAGCCCCAGATAGATCTTGCTGATGAACCCGGCCAGCGGCGGCAGGCCGATCATGCCGAACGCACCCAGCGAGAAACAGACCGAGGTCCATGGCATCCGTGGCCCCAAGCCGTTCAGCCCGTCGATCCGGCGCACATCGGCGCGCTCGTCATAGATCCCCGCGCAGAAGAACAGCGTGATCTTCATCAACCCCTGATGCACCAGATGCGCCAGCCCCCCGATCATCGCGAGCGGGCTGGCCAGCGCCACGCCAAGGATGATGTAGCTGACCTGACTGACGGTGGAAAAGGCCAGCCGCTTCTTGATCTCGTCCTGTTGCAGCGCCCTGACCGATCCCCACAGGATGGTGACCGAGGCGAGCACCGCCAGCGGCACGCCCACCCCCAGTGCGACGACCCGTTCCATCCCGAACACATCCGACACCACCCGCACAATCCCGAACGCGCCCGCCTTGACCACGGCCACCGCATGCAGCAGGGCCGATACGGGCGCGGGAGCGGCCATCGCCGTGGGCAGCCAGCCATGCAGCGGCACGAGGGCCGCCTTCATCCCCAGCCCGAAGATGAACAGCGCGAAAATCGCCCGCTGGCTCATCGGGTCCAGCGCGTCCATATCGGTGTATTCGGTGAACAGCACAGGTCCGGTCGTGCTTTCCAGCCAGACAATCGCCCAGAGCAGCGCGGCACTGCTGGGCAGGGCATAGAGCAAATAGCCCCGCGCCGCCTTGAGCGATGGCTCGTTCTGTTTGTGGGCCACCAGCGGCCATGTGGACAGGGTGAGCAACTCGAAAAAGATGAAGAAAGAGATCAGCGAGCCGGACAGAGCCAATCCCGTCGTGGCTGCGACACAAAGGCTGAAGAACCCGAAGAACCGCGACAGGTTCGGCTTGGTGCCGAAATAGGTGATGGCATAGATCGTCGTCAGCAGCCACAGGATCGCCGAAAGCGAGATGAACAACAGCGCCAGCGCGTCGATCCTGAGCAGCAGCACCAGTCCGGGGGCAAGCGGGAATTCCGTCTCGTAGTACGCGCCGTCCGCCACCGCGAACAGCATCACGACGATCAGCACCACCTTCACGATGGCCCCGCCAAGGCAAAGGCTATTGCGCAGCCGGTAGCTTTCCTGCGCCAGAAAGAAGGTGATGACGGCCGGGACCAGCGAGGTCATCAGCAACAGGACTGGGAACAGCGCCATCATAGCCCGTTCTCCACAGCACCGGGGCGGCCGATCGCCAGCAGGTCGAACGGCGGGGCCGAGGCCAGACCGAGCAGGACCGAGGCGCCAGCCAGCAGCAGGGGCAACGCCTGCCATGCGCGGGAGGGCAGAGCCTGATGCGTCACCTCTGCGGGTGTGAAGATCAGCGCCAGCGGGCGGTAGACATAGGCCACGGCCAGCAGGCCGCCCGCCGCCATTACCAAGGCCCAGCCCCATTGGCCCGAGGCGAAGGCCGCTGTCATGACCAGATATTTGCCGGTAAACCCGCCCGAAGGCGGCAGCCCCGTCAGCGTCACCGCCGCCAGCGCGAAGGCAAAGGCGGTCATCGGCATCGCTTGCGCCATGCCCCGCAGATCGTCCAGCCGGTCACTCGCGCTGACCATCATCCATTGGCCCACAGCCAGAAACATCGCCGATTTGGCCAGCCCGTGGCTGAGCGCCAGAAACACGGCCCCGTTCCATGCGCCGGCAGCCCACGGCACGCCGTCGCTACCCTCGCTCGCCAGTGGGAAGGCCACGAACAGATAGCCGATCTGCGCGATAGTGGAATAGGCCACGATCAGTTTGAGCCGCGATTGCGTCATCGCCCGCAGACTGCCCCAGAACACCGCCGCCGTGCCCAGTAGGGCGATGATCAGCAGCGCGGTCTCCGTCGCAAGGTCCGGCATCGCCTCGAACCACAGCCGCAACAGGATCACGAAAGACGCCTTGGGCACCAGCGCCGACAGCATGGCCGAGGCCGGGGCAGGGGCACCCGCATGGGCAGGCGGCAGCCAGACATGGAACGGGAACAGCGCGGTCTTTGCCATCAGCCCTGCGGTCATCAGCGCCAGCGCCAGCGGGTCCGTCGGGGAGGCCACGCGCTGGGCGAGCAGGCCGATATCCAGCGTGCCATGCGCGGCATAGACCAGCACAACGCCCGCCAGATACAGCAGCGAGCCTGCCAGCGCGAAGAACAGATACCGGATCGCCGCCGTGATCGCCGCAGGCTTTCCGCCAATCGCGACCAGCGCCACAGCGGCGAGGCTCAGCAGTTCCAGCCCGACATAGAGGTTGAACAGATCGCGCGACACGAACACGCTGTTCAGCGCCGCCCAGAGCATCAGCATCAGGGGCCAGAACCCGAAAGCCGCCCGCGCGCCGGCCTTGTCCGGTGCCATGATCGGCAGCGCCACCAATGCGACGCACAGCATGACAAGCGCGGCCATGCAGATCATCGCCGCCGCCAGCCCGTCCACCTCCAGCGCAATGCCGAGCGGAGGTGCCCAGCCGCCAAGCTCTGCCCGGATCGCGCCGCTTGCCGCCACATGCGCGGTCAGCCACATAGCCGCTGCCACCGATCCCACCACGGCAACAAGCGCGGCAAGCCGTCCGGCCGCAAGAGGTAGCGCCACGGCGGCCAAGGCCCCCAGCAACGGCAGGACCAGCAGGATCACAAGGGCGCTCATGCGGAACCCTCCGCATCCGCGTCATCATCGCCGGTATCGTCCCCGTCGGGCAGTTCCGCATGGCCTGAGGCCTCGGCCTGCGCGACCACCAGCCCGACGGCCAGCGCGCTGGCCGACAGCGCCACGACGATTCCCGTGATGATCAGCGCCTGCGGGACCGAATCGCTCTCGCCGCCGCGCGCGGCGGCTGCGCCGAAGAACAGGAACATCCCCGATCCGATGAGGTTGAAGGCAATGATCTGGCGCAGCAAATGCCGGATTGCGATCAGCCCGTAACTGCCCAGCCCGACCAGCGCAGCCCCTGTGAGCGCGAAAAAATCTAGCGCATTAAGGTCCAGCCCGCTCATGAGGATGTCCCGCCGCTGTCATGTCCATTGTCATCGCTTTCGGGCGGTCCGAGCACCAGAAAGGCCAGGGTCACCGCAATGGACACTGTCAGCGCGATCTCGATCGCCAGAATGGCATTGCCCGCAATGGCCACCGGCAAGGTCAGGAACCCTCCGGCCAGCACCTCGCCCGCCACGCCCGACAACAGGAATGCCAGTGGCCCGATCACCAGTGCCACCCGCCAGCCAGTAGCCGAGATGCGCGGCGCGCGCATCATCCCCGCCATCGCCGCCACCAGACCGACAGCTGCCAGCACGGTGCCGCCCTGAAACGCGCCTCCCGGACGGCTGGTGCCTGCATAAACCAGATAGACGCCCACCAGAAAGCCCACCGGCGGCAGCACGCGGCCAAAGCCGGACAGGATGCCCCCCGGCCTGACATGCTGCGTCAGGCCGACAGGAGCGGACCAGTTCCTGTCGCGTGTCAGCATCCAGACACCGATGAGGGCCGCAAACAGTACCACGCTTTCCAGCAGCGTATCCCACGCGCGGAAGTTCAGCAGCACTGCCGTCACCGCATTCTCCACCCCCGCCTGCGGCATGGCGCGGGCCAATTCGGGCGCGGGGCTTTCTGGCATGGGCAGGGCGAACCACGCCCAGCCCAGCGCGACGGACAGTCCGGTGCAAGCGATGGCCGCAGGAAGATGGAGCGGCACGCTCTGGTCCGCCTCGATCCGCGCACGGCGCAACCTGCCGATTCCGGCCAGAAACAGCACCGCCGTCAGCCCCGCGCCAATCGCCGCCTCGGCCAGCGCCACGTTCACCGCATCCAGCCGCACCCATGCCACAGAGACGAACAGCCCGTAGACGATGAAGAACACCACAGCGCGAAACGCGCCCCGCCCTGCCACCGTGGCCAACGCCACTGCGACGATCAGCGCGCAAAGGGTTGCATCGAACAGGATCACGTGCGGCCCGTTTCTGTGACGGGTGTTTTGTGAAGCCCGGGTTCGTGCGATCCCGAATCGTCCAGCGCTGCCTCGTTGCTTGCTGCCTCGTTCAGCGCCGTGCGTGCCACAAGCTGTGCCACGGTGCCCGCCGACAGCAGCACCAAGGCCCAGATCAGGGCCAGCAAGGCGATCTCGCGCCAGCTTTGCGCCTGAAAGGCGATGCCGAGTGCGGTCAGGCCAAGGCCCAGATTATCCGCCTTTGTCAGCGCATGCAGGCGGCTGAACGTATCGGGAAAGCGGATCAGGCCCACGGTCCCTGCCAGAAAGAACATCAGGCCAAGCCCGGTGAGCACATAGGTTGCAATATCAGCCATCAGTGTGGGTCCTGACATCATTACCGGCCTTGCGCAGCGGGGAAGGAGCGCTGGCCTCCTCCTCTTCCTCCGGATCGCCCGCGCCATCGCCGCTGGCCGCTTTCACGAATCCGACCGAGGCCAGCGCCGCCAGCAGGGCCAGCGTCAGCGCCACATCCAGAATTTCCCAATCGCCCAAGGCTGCCAGCACGATCAGGATGCCCGCGCCGCCGGTGCCCACAAGCTGCGCCGCCATCATCCTGTCGGCGCGCTGCGGCCCCGTCCAGACCCGCCAGAGCGCGGCAGCAAGGCAGACAAGCACGCCCAGCGCGACAAAGGTCAGCCATGCCGTCAAGACCGTTCCTCCGTGCTGCCGCTCTGGTCGATCATCGCAGCGATCGCCGCCTCGGTCTGCGGAATGCCGTCCTCGAACCCTGCATCCTTGTCCAGCAGATGCACCAGAAGCTTGCCGTCGCGCATGCCCGCAGACAGCGTGCCGGGCATCAGGGACAACTCGCTGCCCAAGGCCACGCGCCCGCCATCGTCCAGCGCCACCGGCACCGTCACCCAGCCGGGCCGCAGCCCCATCGACGGCGAAAACGCCCGCAGCGCCACATCAAGTCCGCCGCGCAAGGAGCCCCAGATGAACACGGGGATATGCCGCAGCAGCCCCCAAAGGCGCAGCGGGTTTTGCGCGGGGATCAGTTGCAGGCTCAACCAGACGGCTGCGGGTACGACCGCAACACCGAAGGCGAGGGCCTTGATCTGTGTGCCGCTCAACACGACCCAGATCACCCCCAGAACCAGCACACGGTGCAGCACGGCTTTAAGACGCATCATCATGGAAGCAGAAAATCCGATCTTTCGAAATCTTGCAACAAATTGGCCACCTTGCAGCATGGGTTTAGTCCACAAAGGCCCGAAGTCATCAGGCCGCTGCCCGATTTTACAACGCGGCAGATCACAAATGGATGCGTCTGCGCTGCTGCTTTGATGCACTTTGTCGTGGGACAGGTGCGTTCCGCTAGGCGCGCCCGCTGCCGATCCCGATCCGGTAACCTGCATTTGCGGCAGCCCGCGATACCGGCAGGCCGGTCACTGAGCTTGCGTCGGGTCACCAAATCCCTAGAATACCTGTCACAGGTAGGAAAACTGTCGCTTAGGAACGGTTTTTGACCTACTGCGTTCTCTAATTCTACCTACCCAAGACCAAGCCCGTCGCCTCCGCCATGGTCGTGATTACTGAACTACAGGACCATCATGAACACGGCAGTCGATTTCAACCTACTCGTGAGTGTCGCATCCTTGCTGACACTCGTTTCGGTGATGATCGTCTACTACCTGCTGCGCACAACAACGGAAGATCTCCGTCCGGCGGTGCACTGGTATGCAGGCAGCACATTGTTTCTGGTGATCGCGGCACTGGGCGTTCTCAGCAATAGCGTCGTTCCCTATGCGCTGACCGCATTCCTGATTATCACGGGCGCGCATTTCGGCATTGTTCTGGCCTATGCCACGTTTCGCCAGATCGCGGGCGCGCCGTTGCGCTGGCGGCCTGTCGCGATCGGGTCGGCGCTGGTGTGTCTGATCCAAGGCGCGTTGGCGCTGAGCGATGTCGAGGTTGTTGTCCTGATGCTCACGGCTTCCTTGATCAATGGTCCCCTCGCGCTGGTGGCGGGTCTCGATCTGGGGCGTCGGTTCAGAACGGCGAACCGCGCATTCCTCGTTCTGGTGATGCTGCCGTTTCTGTCAGTGGCCTTCAGCTATCTGCTGCGTCTGGCTGTCATTGTGGTCACCGGCGACACCAATCTTATTATGATTTCCACGGCCGGGATCGCCTTTATTCTGGGTGTAGTCTCAATGATCTGGGGTTTCACGCTGATCATCCACCGCGAGACGGAACTCAATCAGCAGCTGAAATACGCGCGCCGTCAGGCTGTGGTGCTGTCCCAGCAAAAGGCCCGTTTCTTCGCCCAGATGAACCACGAGTTGCGCACGCCCCTGAACGGTCTGCTGGGCCTGGCCGAACTGCTGCGCCCGCATGTCCGCAAAGGCGAGGGCGAATCCCTGCTGCGCGAGTTGCAAAGTTCCGGCGAGTTGCTGTTGTCCATCGTGAACGAGGTTCTGGATTATTCCAAGGCCGAGGCGGGCAAGGTGCAACTCGAGATTCTGCCGATGGATCTGGAAGAGGTGCTGGAAAATGCAGCCGCGCAATACCGCCGTGTCGCCGCCAGCAAATCCGTCAGTCTGAGCCTTCAGGTTCTGCCCGCCGACATGCCGCCGGTGCTGGGTGATCCGACGCGGATCAATCAGGTCTTCCATAACCTGTTGAGCAATGCGCTGAAGTTCACCCGCTCCGGCGAGATCAGGGTCACAGCCGAGCGCGGCGCGGATGATCTGGTGGAGTTCACAGTCAGCGATACCGGAATCGGGATGACCAAGGAACAGCTTGATGTGTTGTTCGTGCCATTCCAGCAAGCCTCGGCCGATACGACGCGGCGCTATGGCGGCACCGGATTGGGGATGAGCATCGTGAAGATGCTCGTTGAGACGATGGACGGCAGCCTCCACGTCGAAAGCGAACTTGGCCGCGGCACGTCGATCACCTTCAGTCTGCCCTTGCCGGAAGCCCCGAAATCCGGGCTTACCAAGGGCAAGACGGGCGCTGATACAGAGCGGTCCGGCTCCTATGCATCTCTCGAGATTCTCTGCGCGGATGACGATCCGATCAACCGTCTGGTGTT
The DNA here is from genome assembly GCA_047921295.1 of Rhodobacterales bacterium. Taxonomy (GTDB): domain Bacteria; phylum Pseudomonadota; class Alphaproteobacteria; order Rhodobacterales; family Rhodobacteraceae; genus Seohaeicola. The sequence continues at coordinate 15,407 of JBLRWK010000043.1, read as the reverse complement.
GCAGGCGCTGCTTGAAAGCTACGATGTGCATCCTGTGATGGCCGAGGACGGGTACGAGGCGCTCAGTCTGGTCGGTACACGCCATTTCGATGCCTATGTGATCGACATTTCGATGCCGGGGATGGACGGGGTTGAAACGCTGGCGGCCTTGCGCGCGGCTGACCACAGGTCGGGCGATGACATGCCGATGGCGATTGCAGCCACGGCCAATGTGATGTCGGAAGATGTCGACAATTATCTGTCGGAGGGGTTCGACGCCCATCTGCCCAAACCGATCCGGCGCGCCGATGTTGAAGCGCTGTTGCAGACCATGCGCGACCGGACAGCCCTGACGGCCTGAGCCTGTTCCGCGATCCGCAAAAGCGTGCCCCTCTTGCCGCATATCCCCCGTTTCAGCCGCCATGATGCGTGATCGTGGCCGCCTCCCATTGTGCCAGCTTTAATATTCACTATATGGAATATGAAGCCGACCCAGACCGGGCCGCGATGTATGAATGGAGGCGCATATGAAAGCGCAACTTGCAGCCTTGATTGGATTTCTGGCCATAGCCCCCGCAGCTTTTGCAGAGTCCCTGACCCTTGAATATCAGTCGGTGACGGATTGGAAAGCCGTCTATGGCCAGATCGAGCCGCAAACCCGCCTACCAGCGCGCGCGCGGCTTGGCGGAACTCTGGTCACACTCGAGGTGGCCGAGGGCGACCGTGTCGAGGCGGGGCAGGTGCTGGCCCGCGTCGTCGATGAAAAGCTCGATCTGCGCTTGCGTGCCATTGATGCACAGGAACAATCGCTGCAATCGCAACTGGCGAATGCGCAAAGCGAGCTGGAACGCGGCGAGGCGCTGCTGCAACGCGGCGTGACCACGGTGCAGCGACTGGACGCGCTGCGGACGCAGGTCGAGGTGCTGGGCGGCCAGATCGAGTCCAACCGCGCTGAGCGTTCGGTCGTGGAGCAACAGGCCACCGAGGGCGATGTGCTGGCCCCGATCACGGGACTGGTGCTGACCGTGCCCGCCGCAGCCGGAGCCGTAGTGATGCCGGGCGAGGCGGTGGCGACGCTGGCGGGCGGCGGATTCTTCCTGCGCCTTGCGATCCCCGAGCGCCACGCCCGTGCCTTGGCCGAGGGCGACGAGATCGCGATTGACGGCGCGGGTGACAGCGCCACAGGCCGCATTAACCGCATCTATCCGCAGATCGACAATGGCCGTGTCAGTGCCGACGTATCGGTCGAAGGGCTGAGCGACGCGTTCGTCGCTGCCCGCGTTCTGGTGCGCCTTGCCGTAGGCAACCGCACGGCGCTGCTGGTGCCGGAAGCCGCCATTACCACCCGCGCAGGGCTGGATTTCGTGACCGTCTCCGCCCCCTCGCAGGGCGAGCGTGTCGTGATGCTGGGCCAGCGCCACGAGCAGGACGGCGCGGTTCTGCGCGAGGTTCTGTCGGGCCTGAACGCCGGTGACACGGTGGTGCTGAAATGACCGATCAACCGCAATCTCTGGGCATCGCAGGCAACCTGACACGCGGGTTCATCCGTTCGCCCCTGACACCGCTCATCATGCTGGCGGCCCTTGCGATGGGGATCATCGCGCTGCTGGTCGTCCCGCGCGAGGAGGAGCCGCAGATCTCGGTGCCGATGGTGAACATCCTGATGCAGGCACCGGGGCTGAAGGCGGAGGATGCCGTGCGCCTTGTGTCCGAGCCGATGGAAACCATCATTCAGGCGATCAACGACGTCGAGCATGTCTATTCCCAGACAATGGATGACGGCGCGATGATTACCGCGCGGTTCAAGGTCGGCACCTCGTCGGATGCAGCGATCCTGCGGGTGCACGAGAAGATCCGCGCCAATATGGACCGCATTCCGGTCGGCATACCCGAGCCGCTGATCATCGGGCGCGGGATTGACGATGTCGCCATTGTCACCCTGACCCTGACCGCGCAGGACGGGGCCGAGGTCAGCGCCAATGACCTGACGCGGCTGGCCCGCGAGATGCGCGCCGACCTATCCAAGGTCGCCGATGTGGGCCTGAGCTATATCGTGGGCGAGGCCTCCGAGGCGATCCGCATCGCGCCCGATCCCGAACGCATGGCGCTTTACGGCGTCACGCTGCAACAACTGGCCGGAAAGGTGCAATCGGCCAACCGCACCATGAATGCGGGCAGCCTGCGCGATGGCGGCCAGCAGATCGGGCTTGTCGCGGGCCAAAGCCTGACAGCGCCTGCCGAGATCGCAGGCCTGCTGCTGACCACGCGCGACAATCGCCCGGTCTATGTCGGCGATGTGGCTGATATCGCGTTCGTGCCGGATATGTCCGACCGGATCGTGGCCCATGTGGCCCGCGCCGCCGATGGCACGGTGACGCGCAGCCCCGCCGTGACGCTGGCCTTTGCCAAACGCGAGGGCGCGAATGCTGTGGTTGTCGCCGATCAGATTCTCAGCCGCACCGCTGCATTACAGGAAACGCTGGTCCCCGACAGCGTGGCGGTCGAGATCACCCGCAACTACGGCGAGACCGCGCAGGAGAAAGCCGACACGCTGCTGGTCAAACTGTTTCTAGCGACGCTCTCGATCATCCTGCTGACGCTGGTGGCGATCGGCTGGCGCGAGAGCATCGTGGTTGCCGTTGTGATCCCCGTCACGATCCTGCTGACGCTGTTTGGCGCGTGGATCATGGGCTATACGCTGAACCGCGTGTCGCTGTTTGCGCTGATCTTCTCAATCGGTATCCTTGTCGATGACGCCATCGTGGTGATCGAGAATATCGCCCGCCACTGGGGCATGAAAGACGGGCGCGACCGCGTGACCCGCGCCATCGATGCGGTGGCCGAGGTGGGCAATCCCACCATCGTTGCCACGCTGACGGTGGTGGCGGCGCTGTTGCCGATGCTGTTCGTCTCCGGCCTGATGGGGCCGTATATGAGCCCGATCCCGGCTGTGGCCTCGGCGGCGATGATCATCTCGTTTTTCATCGCGGTCATGGTGACCCCGTGGCTGATGGTCAAGATCGCGGGCAATGCGCCGATGCATGGCCATGACGCCAGCGACGGCGGCTTTCTGGGCCGCACATTCACCCGCGTGGCGCGGCCCATCCTTGCCACCAAGGCACGCAGCCTGAGCTTCTTGCTCGTGACAGCGGTGCTGTCTTTCGGCTCGCTCGGGCTGCTCTATACCCAGCATGTGACGGTCAAGCTGCTGCCCTTCGACAACAAGCAGGAACTGGCCGTGGTGATCGACATGCCAGAGGGCACGGCGGTTGAAACCACAGACGGCGTGGCGCAATCGGTGGCGCGCATCGCCATGGACCTGCCAGAGGTGCTCAGCGTGCAGACCTATGCAGGCACCGCCGCGCCCTTCAACTTCAACGGGCTGGTGCGCCACTATTTCTTGCGCGGCGATCCGCATATGGGCGATGTGCAGATCAACCTGTCAAAAGAGGCCGACCGCGCCAGCCATGACATCGCGCTGGACCTGCGCGCGCGCTTGCAGGCGCTGGACCTGCCGCAAGGGGCCAGCCTCAAGACGGTCGAGCCGCCCCCCGGCCCGCCGGTGATGGCAACGCTGCTGGCCGAGGTCTACGGACCCACGCCGGAGGCGCGCCGCGACACCGCGCGCAAACTGCGCGAGGCCTTCGAGAGTGTCGATTTCATCGTCGATGTGGATGACAGTTTCGGCACCCCGCCGCGCCGCTTGCGGGCGCTGATCTCGCCGGATGATCTGGAGTTCTTCTCGGTGCAGGAAAGCGATGTGTTCGACACAATCGGCATTCTGAACGGCGAAACCGTGGTGGGCTATTCCCACCGCGAGGATGGCCGTCGCCCGATCCCGATCACCGTGGCGCGGGCGCAGTCCGACCGCGTGATGGACGAGCGGTTCCTGTCCACACCGATCCCCGCCAATGTCCTGCCCGGCGCGCGCGGCGTGGTCGAACTGGGCGATGTGGTGCGGATCGAGGAGGAAGTGATGTCCTATCCCGTCTTCCGCCGCAACGGTCGCCCCGCCGAGATGGTGATGGCCGAGCTTGCAGGCCGCTTCGAGGCGCCTTTGTACGGCATCGTCGAAGTCGGCCGCGCACTGGACGCGATGGACTGGGCCGAGGGCGAGAAGCCCCTGATCCTGCTCAACGGCCAGCCCATCGACGACAGCCGCCCCACGATCCTGTGGGATGGCGAATGGGAGGTGACATGGGTCACCTTCCGCGACATGGGTGCCGCCTTTGGCGTGGCGCTGCTGGGCATCTACGTGCTGGTCGTGGCGCAGTTCGGATCGTTCCGTGTGCCGCTGGTGGTGCTGACGCCAGTGCCGCTGACCTTTCTGGGCATCATGTTCGGCCACTGGCTATGGGGCGCGCCGTTCTCGGCCACCTCGATGATCGGCTTTATCGCGCTGGCGGGGATCATCGTGCGCAACTCGATCCTGCTGGTGGATTTCATCCGCCACACTGACCCTGCGGGCAAGGACCCTGTGGAGATATTGCTGGAGGCGGGTGCGATCCGGTTCAAGCCGATCCTGCTGACGGCGCTGGCGGCGATGTTCGGGGCCACGGTCATTCTGGCCGATCCGATTTTTCAGGGGCTGGCGTTGTCGCTGCTGTTCGGTCTGCTGACCTCGACGTTGCTGACCGTGCTGGTGATCCCGGCCATTTACCGCGTGTTCAAGACGTGAACGGAGCCGGGGGGATGCATCCCCCCGTACCCCCGCGAGTATTTTTGGCAAGATGAAAGATCAGGTTCTTATGCCCGCAAAACGGGTCTGCCAGTCCTCGCGCTGCTCGTCGGTGATCTTGGTAAACAGAACCTCCGGCACGGTGAAGGCATGGGTTGCGGGCAGGGCAGACAGCCATGCCGCCAGATCGCCTTCGGGCCAGTCCGCATCATCCGTTTGCAAACCGGCCAGCATCGCGGCGCTCGCATCGGGGATGAACGGCGCGGAGAGCACGGCATAGAGCCGGATCAGGTTCAGGCCCAGACGCGTCTGCATCGCGGCCAGTTCTGGGTCTTGCTTGAACGTCACCCAAGGGGCGGCGGATTGCAGATATTCGTTGCCCAGCACCCAGATCGCGCGCAACTCCTGCGCCGATTTGCGGACCTCCATCTCGTCCATGAAGGTCTGATAGGCGCGCAGCCGCGTGGTCAGCGTCTCGATCAGCGCGGCCTCCTGTTCGCCCCATGCGCCGCCTTCCGGCACCGCCTCGCCGAATTTCGAGCGGCAGAATTTGGTGATACGGCTGACGAAATTGCCCAGCACATCGGCCAGATCCTTGTTCACGGAGGTCTGGAAATTCTCCCATGTGAACTCGGCATCCGAGGATTCCGGCGCATGCGACAACAACCACCAGCGCCAGTAATCGGCGGGCAGGATCTCCAGCGCCTGATCCATAAAGACGCCGCGCCCGCGCGAGGTGCTGAACTGGCCGCCGTCATAATTGAGGTAGTTGAACGACTTGATGTAATCGACCAGCTTCCACGGCTCGCCCGAGCCAAGGATCGTGGCGGGAAAGCTGAGAGTGTGGAACGGTACGTTATCCTTGCCCATGAACTGGGTATAGGTCACGTCATCCGCGCCCTTGTCGGTGCGCCACCAGCGTTCCCATGCATCGGCCTGCAGCCCCTGCGTTTCGGCCCATTCGGCCCCGCAGGCGATATATTCGATAGGCGCGTCGAACCAGACGTAGAAGACCTTGCCCTCCATCCCCGGCCAGTCCTGATCGCCCTTTTTCACTGGAATGCCCCAGTCCAGATCCCGCGTGATGCCGCGATCCTGTAACCCGTCGCCATCGTTGAGCCATTTCTTGGCGATGGAGGTGGTCAGGATCGGCCAATGTGTCTTGCTGTCGATCCAGTCCTGTAACTGCTGGCGCATCTGGCTTTGGCACAGGTAAAGATGCTTGGTCTCGCGCTGTTCCAGATCGGTGGAGCCGGAAATGGTCGAGCGCGGGTTGATCAGATCGACGGGGTCAAGCTGTTTGGTGCAATTGTCGCATTGATCGCCGCGCGCGGACTCAAAGCCGCAATTGGGGCAGGTGCCCTCGATATAGCGATCGGGCAGGAAGCGGCCATCGGCGGGCGAATATATCTGCGTCTCGGACACCTCGCGCATCAGCCCCGCATCGGCCAGACGGCCCGCGAAATGCTGCGTCAGACGGTGGTTCTGCGGGCTGGAGGAGCGGCCGAAATGGTCAAAGCTCAGGCGGAAACCGCGCGCGATCTCGGCTTGTACGGCATGCATCTCGGCGCAATAGTCCGCGACAGGCTGGCCCGCCTTGGCAGCGGCCAGTTCGGCAGGCGTGCCATGCTCGTCCGTGGCGCAGAGAAACATCACCTCGTTGCCGCGTCCGCGCTGGTAGCGCGCATAAAGATCCGCAGGCAACTGGCTGCCCACGAGATTGCCCAAATGTTTGATCCCGTTGATATAGGGGATCGCCGAGGTGATCAGATGCCTTGCCATGTCGTCGCGCCCCTGTATTTCCACGCCTGTTCCGGTTTGGCCCTTCCTTAGCGCAAGGCGCGGCGGGATTCCAGCGGGGCGTTGGCCTCACTCCTCGTCGCGCGTGCGCCCTGTCAGCCGCCCGATCAGGAAGGAGGTGCGCGGCGCCCAGATATAGCGCGTCCGGCGCAGCGCACCGGGGCGCATCTGCATCCGGATCAGGCCAAAGACCACCAGCGCCCCGTGGCCCGCGCCGATCATCACGAACATCGCCGAGGGGCCGTAAAGCTCGATCAGGGTCGAGGCGAGCAGCGGGGCCGCAATCGCCCCCAGCGCAAAGAAGAACATCAGCGCGGCAGACAGCTCCACCCGCTCGGATGTTTCTGCAAAATCATGGGCATGGGCGGCCGCGACGGAATAGATCGGAAAGGTCGTGGCCCCGAACAGGGTAGCCGTGAGCAACACACCCGCCGTGCCGAGATCCCCTGTCAGCGCGGTCAGGGCGGAACTGGCAATCGAGGCGATGGACAGCCAGATCAGCACCCAGCGGCGGTCATATTTGTCGGCCAGCCAGCCCACGGGATATTGCGCGATCGCACCACCCGCCACAAAGGCTGCAAGGAAATAGGCGATTTGTTCCACCGCCAGACCCACCTCCTGCCCATAAACCGGACCCACCATGCGGAACGAGGCGCTGGACAGCGCCGCCACCACCACACCCGCCGCCGCCAGTGGAGAGCGCGTCACCGCCAGCATCGGGCGCAGCCGCAGAGCGCCGGGGGTCTCGGGTTCCGCTGTCCGCGTCAGGGTGATCGGCAACAGCGCGGCGCAACACAGCAGCGCCAGCAGGTTGTAGGACACGTAAGAGGCAGGCTCCAACACCGAGATCAGCATCTGCGCCACCAGCGATGCACCCATATCGACCACGCGGTAGCTGCCCATAGCGCGGCCCCGCGTCTCGTTGGTCAGCTTGGCCTGCAACCATGCCTCGATCACCGTATAGCACCCCGCCACGCACAGGCCCGAGGCCACGCGCATCAGCGCCCATGCATAGGCGTCGATCACCAGCATATGCGCCAGCAACCCGATCGCCCCCGCCGCCGTGAAGGCCGCAAAGGCGCGCGAATGGCCGATGGTGCCCATCAGGCGCGGCGCCCACCAGCAGCCGATGAAGAAGCCGAAGAAATGCGCCGAGCCCAGCAGGCCGATCTGGGCATTGGTGAAGTCCAGTGTCAGCCCCGACAGCGCATCGAGCGGCCCCACGCCCCCGGTTGAAAGCTGGAGCAGGATGACCGACAAAAACAGGGCTGCAAAAGAGATCATCATGCGCATGCGGCCACTCCTGCCGATCCAGTCGGGGATGGCAAGAGGGCTTGGCGCATTTTGTGGCTTTGGAATGGCCTTTGGCGCGCGCCAGTTTCATCTTGCTTCAAATACTCCTCTTGCCGCCCGCATGGATCGGTCCGGTCGCGGCATGTTCCGGCCCTGTCAGATGCCAGTCTTTCGGCGGGTCCTGCCGCGCGCGCAGCCGACGCAGGTTCCAGCCCTGCCGGTCGGCGCTATGAGCGGGGGCCATATGCCAGCGGGTCTCGACGCCGGAGGCACCGCCCTGTTCGGGCGTCAGGATCAGGCCAAGCGGCGCGCATGTCCCCTCGGCTGCACCCGTTTCAGCGGCCAGATGCAGCCGCCGCACCGGCGTCAGGCCGGGCGGGCCGGGCAGATCGGCCACCACCAACGGGGCGGCCCCGCTGCGCAACGCCTCTTCCATGCACCACAGCAGGTCATCGGGGCGTTGCGGCGTGATGTGGATGAAGCCCTCGGGCCGCGCCAGCCCCACCACGCCGTCCGGATGGGGCCGGTCGGGCAGGTGGCGCGGCGCGATCCAGATCACGGGGCCTGGCCCTTTGCGCTGCACATGACCGGCCAGCCAGATGGCAAAGCTGCGCCTTGCGGGGCCGCAGGCCTCGTGCAGGCGGGCCAGCGTCAGGCGGATATCATCCGCCAGCAACAGCGCGGGACGGTCGCGATGCGGGGCGCGGGTCAGCAGGGCGGGGTTTGCGGGAATCGACATGCGGGCAACCTAACATGTTCGCTTTTTGTTCCAAATCTTTTTCGGGGGTGACCCTGCCTGAAAAGGCGCTAGGGTCCGGCGCAAACATGCATCAAGGAGAGTGATCCGATGAAAATGAACCCGCTGGGCCGCACCGGCCTGATGGTCAGCGAACTGTGCCTTGGCACCATGACCTATGGTACCCAGACACCGGAGGCCGACGCCCATCGCCAGATCGAGACCGCGCTGGGCGCGGGCATCAATTTCATCGACACCGCCGAGATGTACCCCGTCAATCCGGTCGCCAAGGAAACCATCGGCCTGACCGAGGAGGTGATCGGCAACTGGCAGGCGGCCAACCCGTCGCGGCGGGGCGAGTATATCCTTGCCACCAAGCATACCGGCGAGGGGATGGCCCATGTGCGCGACGGCGCACCGATTTCGGCGGCCACGATCCCCGGTACGGTGGAGGGCTCGCTCCGGCGGCTGAAAACCGATGTGATCGATCTCTACCAGTTCCACTGGCCTAATCGCGGCTCCTATATGTTCCGGCGCAACTGGTCCTATGACCCCTCGGCGCAGAACCGCGCCGAGACCATTGCCCATATGGAAGAGACGCTGGGCGCTCTGCAACGGCAGGTCGATAAGGGCAATATCCGCCATTTCGGCCTGTCCAACGAGAGCGCATGGGGCACGACCCAATGGGCGCGGATCGCGGAAGAAAAGGGCTGGCCGCGCGTCGCCTCGATCCAGAACGAATATTCGCTGATGTGCCGCATGTTCGATACCGATCTGGCCGAGACCAGCGTGAACGAGGATGTGGGGCTGCTGGCCTTCTCGCCACTGGCCGCAGGGTTGCTGACGGGCAAATACAACAGCGGCAGCATCCCCGAAGGCTCGCGCCGCAGCTTCACCCCCGATCTGGGCGGGCGGATCACCGACCGCGCCTTTGCCGCCGTGCAGGCCTATCTCGATCTGGCGGCGGAGTTCGGTCTGGACCCTGTGCATATGGCGCTGGCGTGGTGTGCGGCGCGTCCCTTCATGACCTCGGTGATCTTCGGCGCAAGCACGCAGGCGCAGCTTGACCATGTGCTGGCAGGGGCCGGACTGGTGCTGCCGGAGGGGCTGGCCGACCGGATCGACACGCTCCACCGCGCGTATCCTTTGCCTTACTGATCTCAAGAATCGCTTGCTCATATCCATAATTCCAGTATTTAGGAATTATGGATATGAATATTGCCACCACAGCCTTTGCTACGCTTGGCCACGCAGGCCGGCTTTCCGTGTTCCGCCTGCTGATGCGGCACATGCCGCAGGGCGTGCGCCCGACCGAGATCGCCGAAGCGCTGGATATCAAGCAGAACACCCTCTCGCATCATCTGTCCGATCTGGAACGCGCGGGCCTGATCCGTAGCGAAAGGCAGGGGCGCTCGCTTTTCTACACAGTCGATCTCGGCCGCGCGGGTGAGATTGTTACATATCTGGTCGATGATTGCTGCCGTGGGCGGCCCGAGATTTGTGCGCTTCTTCCTGCGCCTGCGATGTTTTCCCCCTTAGTAATGGAGAAAAGAATGTTCAACGTGCTGTTCATCTGCACCAGCAATTCGGCCCGCTCGATCATGGCCGAGGCGCTGCTCAACGACATGGGGCAGGGCCGTTTCCGCGCCTTTTCCGCAGGCACCACGCCGCGCGGCGCGCCGCATCCGCGTGCGGTTGCGCTGCTGCGGCAGGCGGGCTTGTCGGCGGAGGGGCTGAGCTCCAAGGATCTGGCGACGTTCGAGGGTGAGGACGCGCCGCAAATGGATTTTGTCTTTACCGTCTGCGACCGCGCCGCGTCAGAGGAATGCCCGCCATGGCCCGGCCATCCGCTAAGTGCGCATTGGGGCATTGCCGATCCGGTCAAGGAAGAGGGCACCGAGGCGGAGCAGGCTTTGGCCTTTGCCGCCGCCTTTGACGCGTTGCGCCGCCGGATCGGGGCGTTCGTGTCCCTGCCAATACAAGAGCTGGACCGGATCGCTTTGCAGAAAAGAATTGATGACATCGGGCGAGACACGAAAGAAGCAGGAGAAAACGCATGACCCGTATCGCCCTCAACGGTTTTGGCCGGATCGGCAAGCTGCTGCTGCGGGCCTTGGCTGATGACCCCGCGCAAGGGCAGGTCGTGCTGCTGAACGATCCCGCAGGCACACCGGAGCAACACGCGCTGCTGATGGAGTTCGATAGCGTGCAGGGGCGCTGGAAAGGCGCGGTTTCGCATGACGCCGACAGCCTGACCCTCAATGGCCAAAGGATGCAGGTCACCGCCCACAAGCGGATCGAGGATTTGCCGCTTGCCGATCTCGGCGTCGATCTGGTGCTGGATTGCACAGGCGTGTTCAAGACCGCCGAGAAGATTGCGCCCTATTATGCGGCGGGCGTGAAAAAGGTGATCGTGTCCTCGCCCGTCAAGGATGGCGGCGCGCTCAATCTGGTCTATGGCGTCAACCATCACCTCTATGATCCGGCGCAGCATGATCTGGTCACGGCGGCAAGCTGCACGACGAATTGCCTCGCGCCTGTTGTGAAGGTATTGCACGAAGAAATCGGCATAAAGCACGGCTCTATAACAACAATACACGATGTGACCAATACCCAGACCATCGTGGACCGCCCTGCCAAGGACATGCGGCGCGCGCGCTCGGCCCTGATGAACCTGATCCCCACGACCACGGGCAGCGCCACGGCGATCACGCTGATCTATCCCGAACTTAAGGGCCGTCTGAACGGCCATGCGGTGCGGGTGCCGCTGCTCAATGCCTCGATCACTGATGCGGTCTTCGAAATGGAGCGCGCAACCACGGCGCAGGAGGTGAACGCGCTGTTCAAAGCGGCCTCCGAGGGCGTGCTCAAGGATATTCTGGGCTATGAGGAGCGCCCGTTGGTGTCTTGCGATTATCGCGGCGATCCGCGCTCGGCCATTATCGACGCGCCCTCGACCATGGTGATCAACGACACGCAGGTGAAGGTCTACGCATGGTATGACAATGAATGGGGCTATACCTGCCGGATGGCCGATATCGCCCGTGTGGTCGCGGGGGCAATGTGAGCGCCGCAACCGAACCGGCGCCGTCCGGCCTGCGCGCCTATGTGGCGGTGACGGCGGCCTATTGGGCCTTCATGCTGTCGGATGGCGCGCTGCGGATGCTGGTCTTACTGCATTTCAACGCGCTGGGTTTCTCGCCTGTGCAACTGGCGTGGCTGTTCCTGCTTTACGAGGTGGCGGGCATCGTCTCCAACCTCTCGGCCGGTTGGATCGCGGCGCGGTTCGGGCTGACGGTCACGCTCTATGCGGGGTTGGCGATCCAGATCGTGGCACTCGCAGCACTGGCGCAGCTTGATCCGGGCTGGACCGTCGCGGCCTCGGTTGCTTTTGTCATGGCGGTGCAGGGGGCATCGGGTGTGGCCAAGGATCTGGCCAAGATGGCATCGAAATCGGCGGTCAAGGTGCTGGCCCCCAAGGGCGATGGCGGGTTGTTCCGCTGGGTGGCGCTGCTGACCGGCTCGAAAAACGCGGTCAAGGGCGCGGGATTCTTTATGGGGGCGGTGTTGCTGGGGCTGGTGGGCTTTGTGCCTGCGATCTGGGCGATGGCGGCTGTGCTGCTGACGATCCTGATCGCGGTGGCGCTGTTCATGCCCGCAGGCTTGCCAGCGGGGCGCAAGGATGCGAAATTCTCGCAGGTCTGGTCGACCGATACGCGGATCAACCGGCTGTCGCTGGCGCGGATGTTCCTGTTCGGGGCGCGCGATGTCTGGTTCGTGGTGGGCATCCCGATCTATTTCCAGTCCGTCCTGTCCGATGGCACACCGGAGGGCGCGCGCGCCGCGTTCTTCCTGATCGGCAGTTTCATGGCGGTCTGGATCATTGGTTACGGCGCGGTACAGGCCAATGCGCCGCGCATCCTGCATGCCGCGACAAAGCCCGAGGAGCAGATCGTCGGGCAGGCGATCCTCTGGGCGGGGCTGCTGGTGCCGATCCCGCTGGTGCTGGCGGGGCTGGCCTATCTGGCGGGGGCGCCTGCCGACTGGCTGACGCTGACGCTGGTGGCGGGGCTGCTCGTCTTTGGCTTTGTCTTCGCGATCAATTCGGCGGTGCATTCCTATCTGATCCTTGCCTTTTCCAGCGATGCGCGGGTCACGATGGATGTGGGGTTCTACTACATGTCCAACGCAGCGGGGCGGCTTTTGGGCACGTTGTTGTCGGGTCTGTCCTACCAGATCGGGGGCATACCGTTGTGCCTTGGCACGGCGGGGGTGATGGCGGCGGCAAGCTGGTGGGCGGTCAGGCGGTTGCGCGCCGTCTGAGCGTGCGGCCCCGCGATTGGCCTTGCGCCGCTTGCAGTGCGACCTCTAGTCTGGACGGCAGGCGGGCACATTCGCTGCCAGCCGCACAGGAGCTGCCATGCCATATGCCAAGACCCGCCTCAGCCTTGGCCTGATGGCCGTGGCGTTTGCCGCCGCCTGCGCCGCACCGCCCGCCCCTGTGCAGGGGTTTCGCGACTCCACCGCGCCCTTCGCCTCCACCCAGCGGTTCGAGACGGAGCGGTTTTTGGGCGACTGGGTCCGCGTGGCGGCTTTTACGCCCCCCGGCCAGCCTGTTGCGCCAGAGCGGCACCGCTACCAGCGGGCCACGACCGGCCAGATCATCGGCGATGTGACGCAGGCGAACGGCACCACCGCGCGGCAGGTCTATGACCTGACAGGGCCGGGCCGTCTGCGCCCGCAGGGGCAGGCCGATCCGTCCGAGGCTTTGTGGCTGCTTTGGGTCGATGAGGGGTTCCGCACCGCCGTGCTGGGCACGCCTTCCGGCTCGCAGGCCTTCATACTGGACCGCAGCGCCACGCCCGCGCCCGACCGGATCCGCGCCGCGCGCGAGATACTGGACTGGTACGGCTATGACATGACGCGGCTGCAAAGCGGATCGTGAGGGGAGAATCGTGACGGCGGGTGAAGCGGCAGCGGTGGCGCAGTTGAGTATTTGAAGAACGATGAAGCGGAGGGAGGTGACCCTCAGACGATCCTTGCGCGCAGATCGGTCAGATGCGCGGTCAGGTCGCGCGGCGTGATGCTGGCCTCGCGCACCAGATGGTCGAAATGGCGGGTGAAGGCCTGCACCCGCTCGCTGTCGCGGAATGCAAGGTAGTTGCGCCCGATATAGAGCACCGCCAGTAGCGGGCCGAAAATCGTGACCGGCGCGGAATAGACGCGGCGCTCATCAAAGAGGTAAAGCCGCAGGCCGGGATAGAATTGCGCGTTCAGATCAAGGAAACGGTCGATCTGCTCGATCCGGATCGCGGGGGACAGCCCTGCGTAATAGCCGGTGCCGAGGGCGAAGCTTTCCATCTCGTGCAGGGGCATCGCGATCTCGTAATCGGAATGCGCGCCGCGCATCCAGTTCAGACGGTCCTGCGAGGCATTTATCGCCTGTGTTGTCGTGCGGCCCAGATGCGGCGTGTATTCCCACTCCAGAAAGCTGTGGGTCTTCAGCATGTCGGGCAGGGCCGCAGGCACGTGGCGGATCTTGTAGCCTGCCGCCTCGCGGTGCCAGCTGAAGATCTGCTCGTCCACCAGCGCGCGGGGGGCCTCGGTCAGGGTCAGCGAAGTGGCCATGATGTCGGCGGCACTTTCGGGCCGGTCCGAGAGTGACAACAGCCAGTCCGCCGAGACGCCGAGCGCCGCCGCGCATTCCCCCACGACCTGCGCATTGGGCAGCCGCGCGCCGTCGCCGCCCAGCAGTTGCGACACGGTCGAGCGGTCCACCCCGATCTGGCGGGCAAGGGCGCTTTGGCTCAAGCTCTTTCGCTCCATCGCCGTAGCAAGCCTTTGACGGAACTGGGTGGCACGTTGGCGTTTGTCGATGATTTTCCGCATATGGTGATAAATATCACAGTTGCCGAGAATTGTTAATCATATTCGGAATACGCTCATCCCGTCCGCTTGGATAGGGTGTGCCGTATATGAATATGTACAAATACTTGGATGGTCGGATGCCTGTAAAGTCCGCAAAATCCGTTGAATGGCCGACACTTGGCTTGCTGGTCCTGTGTTACGCTCTGTGGGGGCTGGGCACGACGGTCGTTGCCGGTTTTTCCGTGCCGCTGGGGATGGTGCTGGTCACGCTGGCCGCCGTTTTGCATTCCTCACTGTCGCACGAGGCGTTGCATGGCCATCCGTTCCGCCAGCGCGCGCTCAACGAGGCGCTGGTGTTTCCCGCGCTCACGCTTCTCATCCCCTACCAGCGTTTCCGCGATACCCATTTGGCGCATCATCACGATGCGATCCTGACCGATCCCTATGATGACCCGGAAAGCAACTATCTTGATGCAGGCGTTTGGGAGCGGCTTCCCGCACTGGCGCGGGCGGTGCTGTCGTTCAACAACCGCCTGATCGGGCGGTTGCTGATCGGGCCGCTGGTGGGGCAGGCGGCCTTTATGGCGGCGGACTGGCGCGCGATCCGGGGACGGGACCGGACCGTCTTGCGCGGCTGGCTGTGGCATGTTCCGGCGCTGGTGCTGGTGGTTTTGTGGATGGCGGTGCTGGGGCAGATGCCGCTCTGGGCCTTCCTGCTCGCGACCTATGCCGCGCTGTCTGTCCTGAAAATCCGCACATTTCTGGAGCATCAGGCCCATCTGCGCGCGCGTGGCCGCACCGTGATCATCGAGGATCGCGGGCTGCTGGCGTTTCTGTTCCTGAACAACAACCTGCATGTGGTGCATCATATGCATCCCAAGCTGCCGTGGTACCGCCTGCCCAAGCTCTATTTCGGCAACCGCGCCCGCTATCTGGCCTGTAATGACGGCTATATGTTCCCCTCCTACGGCGAGGTGTTCCGCCGCTATCTGTTCAAGGCCAAGGATACGGTGCCGCATCCCCTCTGGCGCAGGCCGTGATTTGAGGGCATGA
>JBLRWK010000042.1:0-36760 GCA_047921295.1 Rhodobacterales bacterium | reverse complement strand
CACGTTATAGGACATCATCGGGTTGTAGACATTCAGCTCGAAATGCCCCTGCGATCCGGCAAAGCCCACGGCGGCGTCATTGCCCATGACATGGGCGCAGACCATGGTCAGCGCCTCGGCCTGTGTCGGGTTGACCTTGCCTGGCATGATCGACGAACCCGGCTCGTTTTCCGGCAGGATCAGCTCTCCCAGCCCCGAACGTGGGCCGGAACCCAGCAGGCGCATGTCATTGGCGATCTTGAACAGCGACCCCGCCACGGTTTTCAGCGCGCCCGAGAACATGACCATCGCATCATGCGCGGCCAGCGCCTCGAACTTGTTGGGAGCGGTGACGAAGGGCAGGCCGGTGATGGCGGCGATCTCGGCCGCGACCTTTTCGGCAAAACCCTTGCGGGTGTTCAGCCCGGTGCCCACGGCGGTGCCGCCCTGTGCCAGCTCGTATATGTCGGGCAGGCAAGCTTCGACCCGCTCGATGCCTTTTTTGACCTGATGGGTATAGCCACCGAATTCCTGCCCCAGTGTGAGCGGCGTGGCATCCTGCGTATGGGTGCGGCCGATCTTTATGATATCCTTGAATTCCTCGGATTTGGCCGCCAGCGCGTCATGCAGCTTGCGCAGCCCCGGCAGCAGCGTGTCGCGGGCCATCATGCCGATGGCGACATGCATCGCGGTGGGGAATGTATCGTTGGAGGACTGGCCCATGTTGCAATGATCATTGGGATGCACGGGGGATTTTGAGCCCATCTCGCCGCCCATGATCTCGATGGCGCGGTTCGAGATCACCTCGTTGGCGTTCATGTTCGACTGGGTGCCCGAGCCGGTCTGCCAGACGACGAGGGGGAAATTGTCGTCGAACTTGCCGTCGATCACCTCGGTGGCCGCTTGCTGGATGGCTTTGGACAGTTCCGCATCCAGATCGCCAAAGCCTTCATTCACCACGGCGGCGGCTTTCTTGACGACGCCGAGCGCGCGCACGATGGCGATGGGCTGGCGTTCCCAGCCGATCGGGAAGTTCTGGATGGAGCGCTGTGTCTGCGCGCCCCAGTATTTGTCGGCGGGCACGTCCAACGGGCCGAAGCTGTCGGTCTCAACGCGGATATTTGTCATAGCTTTGCCTTTTGCGAGGAATTTGCGCCTGTCATACCGCAACTCTCTGCAAAATCAATATTGCATACGGCGGTATACAGCGGCTTGGCAGGATAATCGCGCCAGTTTATTTGCGGAACGTGTCCAGCCGCACAACCTCGGCCTCCTTCGGGTGGTGTGCCGCGCCGTCGGGATCGTCATCGGTCCCGTCATCCTCGAACTCGTCCTCATCCGTGATCTGCGTCTCGAAACGCAGCCCGAACTCGACCGAGGGGTCAACGAAGGTCTTGATCGCATCGTAGGGAATGTAGAGCGGCTCGGGGTTTTCCCCGAAATTGAGCGAGACCGAGAAGCCATCATCTGTCACATCGAGATTGTCGTACCAGTGCTGCATGACGACGGTCATCTCGCTCGGATAGCGGTCGCGCAACCAGTCGGCCAGCTTGGCCTCGGGGTGGGTTGTGTCGAAGGTGATGAAGAAATGATGCGCGCCGGGCAGGCCATGCGCTGCGATATCCTGCAAGACTTCCTGAATAAGGCCGCGCATCGCGCGATGCATCAGGTTTCCGTAATTGATTGTGCGCGACATCCGCATTTCCTTGCACCAGTTGATTTCAGCATAGGGGATTCGGGATAAAACAAAAGACGGCCTCTGCAAAAATCCGCCAGCGGCGATGTCAGACCATCAGCATCGCCTGATTGGCAGCAAAACCTGCCACGGCCATCAGCGCCAGAAAGGCGGGCAGGGGCATGGCGAGCCGCAGATGGATCAACAGGGCGAGCACGATCAGTCCCAGCGCGGCCAAGTCCAGTGTTTGCCACAAAGGCAGCGGGCCGAAACTTGTCAGCGTGACCTCGGCAAAGACGACATGCAGCGCGAACCAGAGCGACAGATTGGCGATCACCCCGACTACGGCGGCGGTGATGCAAGCCAATGCGCCGCGCAGACGCGGCTTGTGCGCCAGCGCGTCGATATAGGGTGCGCCGGTGAAGATCCATAAAAAGCAGGGCACGAAGGTCATCCACAGGGTGACAATGCCCGCCGCGATGCCAAGACCGGTGCCGCCTTGCGACAGGCCCGCGAGAATGCCCACGAATTGCGTGACCAGAATCAGCGGGCCGGGGGTCGTCTCGGCCAGTCCCAGCGCGTCGATCATCTGCGCGGTGCTCAGCCAGCCGAAATCGGTCACCACGGCCTGTGTCATATAGGCGAGCACCGCATAGGCGCCGCCGAAGGTCACCACGGCGAGGGTCGAGAAAAACACCGCCAGATCGGCGAGCAATCCAGCCTCCGCCCAGACCAGCAGGCCAAGCGGTAGCAGCCAGAGGGTGAGCCAGAGAGCAGCTGTTGAAACGGTTTGCCCCAGCGCGACGGTGGGGCGCGGCGACACCGTGTCTGTCTCGGCGCGGCTGCGCCACCATCCCCACAAGGCGGCTGTGGCGATGATCACCGGAAAGGGCAGTTGCAGAAAGAAGATGCCCACAAAGGCCAATGCGGCGATCACGATGTCGCCGCGCCCGCGCAAGGCGCGTTTGGCCAGTCCTTTAAGCGCCATGAGAACGATCACCACGACAGCGGCCTTGATCCCCAGAAAGAGCGCCTGCACCACGGGCAATTGCCCATAGCTGGCATAGGCCAGCGCCAGCGCGAAAATCACCAAAGCGCCCGGCAGCACGAACAACAGCCCCGCGATCAGCCCGCCAACCGTGCCGCGCAGCCGCCATCCGGCATAGGTGGCAAGCTGCATCGCCTCCGGCCCCGGCAGCAGCATGCAGAAGGACAGCGCGCGCAGGAAGGCGGGTTGGTCGAGCCAGCCCCGCTCCTCGACCAGTTCGCGCTGCATCAGGGCGATCTGTGCGGCGGGGCCGCCAAAGGACAGCAGGCCGATGCGCCCGAAGACGCGAAAAAGATCGGCATAGCCGGGGCGCTGGGTCTGGGTTGTTTTTTCCGTCACGGGGAAGCGGTCCTTTGCCTGTGGGTCACAGGCATAGACCATCCGCGGCCACCTGCAAGGGCACCGGTCCCACAGCAGGGTGACAGAGCCGTAACAGTCCGGATATTGAGGTGCATATGGGGGAGGGTAAAGTGCAGGCTTCTGTTGCCAGGTGCCTGCGAACCCCGCCTTAAGCTGCTAAGCCTAAGGGCTTAAGTTTCGGTATCGCCTGCCGCTTACGCGGCCATTGCTACCGGAGCACGATTGTCATTTGCAATTGTACTTTTCGGACCGATAACGGTGGTACCTCACCGAGACAAAGCATAACCCCTTTAGACGTTCGTCGATCCTGTTTCAGCCCCATTGCCGCCAAATGAACGGATTTTGGTGGAGCTGCCGGGTACCGCCCCCGGGTCCGATCCGCGTATTACGAGCGCGTTTATGTCCATAGTCTGTTGCCAGACACCCTACATATAAGGCAGGTGTTTGGGCTTTTGAAGGGGGCAAATGCGCAAAGCGCGATCAACCTGCTGTTGCTTGCGCTTTTGTATGATGTTTGGCCATCACGTCGCGCCCCAAGGTCAGGGTATAATCGGCCAGTTCGGATAGCGCGGCATCGGCGGCAGCGGCGTCTTGTGCCTCGATCGCGGTGGCGATCCTGCTGTGCAGCACGATGATGCTAGCGCGGGACCGCGCCGTGAAAGTGATCATGTTCATCAAGGGTTGCATCCCCTCGACAGCGCCCGCCAATTGGTAGGACAGCACAGCATTGCCCGCGCCATCCACCAAGGCCCGGTGAAAGGCGACATCGGAGGCGCAGAAATCCTCATCCGACAGATCTGGATGGGACTGGCGCGTGATTTCCAGCCACATCCGCGCCAGATGGTCAGCCCCGCGCCGTGCCGCCGAAAGCGGCGCGCAGGCCCGCTCCAGCGTGTAGCGCGCCTCGCAGGCGACATCGAAGCTGACGGCATTCATCGACAAAAGCAGCGTGGAGGTGGTGATTTGCTGCCCATAGGCCTGCTCGAAGGACAAGCGGTTCACAAAGGCACCGCCTGTCGCCCCGCGCTGCGTGCGGATCAGCGACTGCGCCGCCAGCCTCTTGAGCGCCTCGCGCACTGTGGGGCGCGATACGCCGAAATGCTCGGCAAACTCGGCCTCGGAGGGCAGGCGCGCATCGACGATCAGCTTACCGGATATGATTTCATCCCGGATCGCCGTGGCGATCTGGGCGGACAGGTCTTTGGGGCTGGAGGGGTCAAGTTTCATATGTCTGACAATTGGGACTTTACGAGAAAGGTAAATGTCTGACAATTTAAATGCAAGAGGCAGGCAGGTGACTGAGTCGTCACCCGCATGGCCGCAGCGGTGCTTGACCGCACTAGGGGGGGATCATGCTGTCAGAGAGGATCAGAGCGATGGGCGCGCCGCATTGGCTATCGCTGTTCGGCCTGATTCTGGGCGCGTGGGTGATGCTTTACGCGATGGCCCTGCCAGCCGATCTACGCGACTCCGCCCGCATTTTCGGCGCGGCTTTCTGGGAGAGCCTGTGCACCGTCACCCCCGATGCGGCGGGTTTCGGACGCGTGGTGCTGATGTGGGCGCTGATGTCGGCGGCGATGATGGCCCCCACAGCCTTACCCGCATTCGCCACCTATGACGATCTGGGCCGCAGCACGCAAACCCGTTTTGGTGCGCTGGTGGCGGGATATCTGGCGGTCTGGCTGGGGTTTTCGGTGTTGGCGGGGGCGTTGCAGATGGTGTTGTTCAGCGCCGGGCTGATCAGCCCCTTCGGCGACAGCCTGTCGGTCTGGCTGTCCGCCGGATTGCTGCTGCTCGCAGGGCTCTACCAGTTCTCGCCGGTCAAGGAGGCTTGCCTGAGCAAATGCCGCGCACCGCTCACGTTTTTCATGGCCCATTGGGACGAGGGACCGCTGCGCAACGGGTTGCGTCTGGGCCTTGTCTGTCTGGGCTGTTGCTGGGCGCTGATGCTGCTGGCCTTTGTGGGCGGCGTGATGAACGTGGCCTTCATGGGGCTGGCGACACTGATCATGGTGATCGAGAAACTTCCCCAATATGGCCGTGTGCTCACGCGGCCCTTGGGGGCGGTGCTGATCCTGTCAGGACTGATTTTGGCGCTACGCGCCGTCATATAAGTAAGGGAGAGAGACTATGGCTTTGGATCAACAAGCAGAGAAACCGGCAGTGGGCACAGTGCCTTGGGCGATCAAGGGAGAGCTGATCCTCAACTGCAACTGCACGGTGTTCTGCCCCTGCGTGGTCAGCCTTGGCAAACATGCCCCCACAGAGGGCTACTGTCAGGCATGGTCCGGCATCCGCATCGACGAGGGCCATTACGGCGACGAGGACATCTCGGGGCTGAACGTGGGTCTGCTGCTGGAAATCCCCGGCCTCATGGCGCGCGGCAACTGGAAAGCGGCGGCCTATATCGACGAGCGCGCCTCGGATGCGGCTTACGAGGGACTGGTCAACATCTTCTCGGGGGCCGCCCGCGGTACGACGGGGCTGTTCAAGGTGCTGGTCAGCGAGTTTCTGGGGGCCGAACGCGCACCCGTGATCTTCGAGACCGAAGGCAAGACGCGCCGCTTGATGGTCGGCAAGGCGATCCACGGCGAGGTGGTGCCGGTAGCGGGCAAGGACCCCGATCAGGAAATCGTGGTGACCAATACCGAATACTGGATGGGGCCGGATATCACGGTCGCCACCGCCACCAAGGGCCGCGTGCGCGCCTTTGGGCGGG
Source organism: Rhodobacterales bacterium (assembly GCA_047921295.1). Taxonomy (GTDB): domain Bacteria; phylum Pseudomonadota; class Alphaproteobacteria; order Rhodobacterales; family Rhodobacteraceae; genus Seohaeicola. The sequence continues at coordinate 30,979 of JBLRWK010000042.1, read as the reverse complement.
TTTGGGATTTTGACGGGCGCAGCGCCGAGATCTGCCAGATCGACTGGCACGGACCGCGCTGATCCGGCACAGGGAGGCAAGCAGGCCATGATCAACCCGGCCTATGTTCTGACCATGGCACGCTATAACGCGTGGCAGAACAAACAGATGAAAGCCGCGATGGAAGAACTGTCCGAGGACGCGCTGCGCAAGGAGCGCGGGGCTTTCTTCGGGTCGATCATGGCAACTGCGAACCATATCCTCTGGGCGGATCGCATGTGGATGGCGCGGCTGCTGGGCAAAACCCCGCCACAGGAGGGCATGCAGCAGAGCACAACGCTCACACCGACCTATGCCGTATGGAGCGCCGAGCGCTTCCGCATGGACGGGCGCATCCTGCTCTGGGCCGAGAAATGCACCGCGCTGGATCTGGTGGGCGAGTTGCGCTGGTATTCCGGTGTTCTGGGACGCGAGGCCAGCCGGCCTGTCGGACTGGTGCTGACCCATATGTTCAACCACCAGACGCATCATCGCGGACAGATCCATGCCATGCTGACAGAAGCGGAGGCCAAAGCGCCTGTGAGCGACCTGATCTTCATGCCCGAGGACGGCCCATGGCTGTGATCGGCGGATTTTGAGTATTTGAAGCAAGATGAAGGCAGGGGCTGTTCCCCGGCCTGTAACGGGAAGGAGCGAACCTATGTTCAACGCATTGGTGGTCAACAAGGACGACGCGGGCAAGACGCAGGCGGCGGTGCAACAGATTGGTCTGGATGATTTGCCCGAGGCGGAGGTGACGGTGGCGGTGGATTATTCCACGGTCAATTACAAGGACGGGTTGTGCATCGGGCCGGGTGGCGGGCTGGTGCGGAACTATCCGCATGTGCCGGGCATCGATTTTGCGGGCACGGTCGAGACGTCAAGCGATCCGCGCTACAGCGCCGGTGACAAAGTCGTGCTGACCGGCTGGCGTGTGGGCGAGGCGCATTGGGGCGGCTATGCGCAAAAGGCCCGCGTGCGGGCCGATTGGCTGGTGCCGTTGCCGCAGGGGCTGACGACACGGCAGGCGATGGCGGTCGGCACGGCAGGCTTTACCGCGATGCTGGCGGTGATGGCGCTGGAAGATCACGGGCTGAAACCGGGTCATGGCGAGGTGCTGGTGACGGGAGCGGCTGGTGGCGTCGGCTCTGTCGCGGTGGCGATCCTTGCGGCATTGGGGCACGAGGTGGCCGCTGTCACGGGGCGGCCCGAGACGGAGGATTATCTGCGCTCTCTGGGGGCGACACGGATCGTGCCGCGCGCCGAACTGGCCGAGACGGTCAAGCGGCCGCTGGAGTCCGAGACATGGACGGGCTGCATCGATGCCGTGGGTGGCGCGATGCTGGCGCGGGTGCTGGGGCAGATGAAATACGGTGCCTCGGTCGCGGCAGTGGGGCTTGCGGGCGGTGCGGGCCTGCCTGCCACGGTGGTGCCGTTCCTGCTGCGCGGTGTGAACCTGCTGGGGATCGACTCTGTGTTGCAACCCTATGACAACCGTCTGCGCGCGTGGGAGCGGATCGCGCGCGATCTGCCGATGGACAAGCTCGAAGCGATGGTCCAGCCCGCCACGCTGGCCGATCTGCCAGCCTTGGGGGCCGATATCCTGAAGGGGCAGGTGCGGGGCCGTGTCGTTGTCGACGTGAACGCCTGATGCTGTCCCGCCGCCCTTGCCGTTGACAGGCGCTTGACGCAGGGCGGCGGGAACATCACAGTCCGCGCAACATCAGTGGGGACTGGAATGGAACTGGATATCAATTTCGTGCGGGCGCAGTTTCCGGCATTTTCTGTGCCGGATTTGCAGGGCCAGAGCTTTTTCGAAAATGCTGGCGGCTCTTATACCTGCGGGCAGGTAATCGACCGGCTGACGCGGTTCTACACCGAGCGCAAGGTACAGCCCTACGGGCCTTACGGGGCCAGCCGTGCGGGTGGCGCGGAGATGGACGAGGCGCGCACACGGCTGTCGGCCATGCTGGGGGTAGAGGCGGACGAGCTGTCCTTTGGGCCCTCGACCACGGCCAATACCTATGTGCTGGCGCAGGCGTTCCGCCAGTGGATGAAGCCGGGCGAGGCGATCATCGTCACCAATCAGGACCACGAAGCCAATAGCGGGCCGTGGCGCCGTCTGGCCGATGAGGGGATCGAGATCCGCGAATGGCGGCATGATCCCGAAACAGGCCATCTCAACCCCGAGGATCTGGAGGACCTGCTGGACGAGAGCGTGCGGCTCGTGTGTTTTCCGCATTGCTCCAACGTGGTGGGCGAGATCAATCCGGTGGTGGAGATCACCGCGCTGGCCCATGCGGCGGGGGCCTTTGTTTGCGTCGACGGGGTGAGCTATGCGCCGCATGGCCTGCCTGATGTGGGGCTGATGGGGCCGGATATCTATCTGTTCTCGGCCTACAAAACCTATGGTCCGCATCAGGGGCTGATGGTGATCCGGCGCGCCTTGGGCCAGCAACTGCCCAATCAAGGCCACGACTTCAATGGCGGCACGCTATACAAACGGTTTACGCCAGCGGGGCCGGATCATGCACAGATCGCGGCTTGCGCCGGCATGGCGGATTATATCGATGCGCTGGCCGATCATCACGGATTGACCGGCAAACCCAACCAGCGCGCGGCGGGGGTGCATGACCTGATGCGCGACCACGAGGTGCGGCTGTTGCAGCCCTTGCTGGATCATCTGGCCGAGCGGAACGCTTTGCGCCTGATCGGCCCGCGTGATGCAGGCCTGCGTGCACCCACGGTGGCGATTGCGGCGCAAAGGCCCGGGGCGGAACTGGCGGCAGATCTGGCCGCCAAGGGGATCATGGCGGGGGGCGGCGATTTCTATGCCGGGCGTGCGCTGCGGGGGATGCGGGTCGATCCTGAAAAAGGTGTGCTGCGGCTGAGTTTCGTGCATTACACCGCGCAATCCGAGATAGACCGCCTGATGACGGCGCTGGACGAAATTCTTTAATCCGTTCAGCGCTGTGTCACGTAACCCTGTTAAAGAAACAACAAGGCGGCCGTTTTGTCCGATACCTCACCTGTACTTTTGTGGCTTAGGCGAGACCTGCGGCTGACCGATCATCCTGCGCTGACCGCGGCGGTGGCGCGCGGCGGGCCTGTGATCCCCGTGCATATCTGCGATGACACTGTGGAGGCGCTGGGGGCCGCGCCGAAATGGCGGCTTGGACTGGGGCTTGAGGCTTACGACACGGCGCTGCAAGACAGGGGCAGCCGCCTGATCCTGCGCCGGGGTGACGCGCTGGAAACCCTGCGCGCGCTGGTCAAGGAGACGGGGGCAGGGGCGGTCTACTGGTCGCGGCTCTATGATCCGGCAGCGCAATCGCGCGATGCCGCAGTCAAGGAAGCGTTGCGCGAGCAGGGGCTGGAGGCGCGCAGTTTCGGCGGCCATCTGATGTTCGAGCCGTGGACGGTCGAGACCAAGACGGGCGGGTTCTACCGCGTCTATACCCCGATGTGGAAAGCCGTGCGCGGCCGCGATGTGGATACGCCGCTCTCCGCGCCCGCGCGCATTCCCGCGCCGGAGAAATGGCCCGCCTCGGACGCGCTTGAAGACTGGGCGCTGGGGGCGGCCATGGATCGCGGCGCGCAGGTGGTGCTGCCGCATGCGCAGGTCGGGGAATCTGCGGCGCAGGGGCGACTAGGCGCGTTCATCGCGCAGTGGGTGGAGCGTTATGACACCACGCGCGACCAGCCGCATGTGGCAGGCACCTCGCTTTTGTCCGAGAACCTGTCGCTGGGCGAGATCAGCCCGCAGCAATGCTGGCATGCCGGACAGCGCGCCATGCAGGAGGGCAAGGCCGGGGCCGAGACCTTTCTGAAGGAACTGGTCTGGCGCGAGTTTGCCTATCATCTGATGTATCACACCCCGCATATTCTGGATGCGAACTGGAAAACGGATTGGGATGCGTTTCCGTGGAATACGGATGAGGACCATCCCAATGTGATCGCATGGAAGCAGGGGCGCACGGGTATTCCCTTCGTCGATGCGGCCATGCGCGAGATGTATGTGACGGGCCGGATGCACAACCGTGGCCGGATGATCACCGCCTCCTATCTCACAAAGCACCTGCTGACGGATTGGAAGATCGGCCTCAAATGGTTCGATGACTGCCTGATCGACTGGGATCCGGCTTCGAATGCGATGGGTTGGCAATGGGCGGCGGGATCGGGGCCGGATGCGGCCCCCTATTTCCGCGTGTTCAATCCGGTCAGCCAGCTCGACAAATTTGATCCCAAGCACAAATATGTGGCACAATGGATCGCGGAGGGGGAGGCGTCGCCGTCGGATACTGCTTTGTCCTATTTCGATGCGATACCGCGGAGTTGGGGGCTTGATCCCGATGCCGCCTATCCCGATCCGGTCGTGGCGGCCGATACGGGCCGCAAGATCGCTCTTGCCGCCTACGAAAATCGTAGCTTCTAGATATTTTATTGATGAAAAACCGAAACTTGACCCGATCTGCGCGCGTGTATAAAACGACAAGCCGCCAATGGAGATGTGGATGATACTGACCAGCACAGACAACCAGACCAACCTTCCGCGCTATTTTGCGCGCGGTTTTGCGGTGGCGCAGCGCCTGAACAAGGGGCGGCTGGATATCGTGCTGCCCGATGGTCGTGTCTTTCGCGCCGAAGGGAAAAACCCCGGTCCGGTGGCGGAATTGCACATTCACAACCCCGATTGCTTTGGCCGTCTGATCCGCGAGGGCGATCTGGGCTTTACCGATGCCTATCTTGACGGCTGGTGGAGCACACCGGACCTGATGGCCTTTATGGATGTGATGCATGCCGAGAACGAGGAGCTGTTTGACGGCTATCCCGGCATGGTTTTCGTGCGCGCTTTTGAAAAGCTGCGCCATTTCCTGCGTTCTAACACGAAAAAGCAGGCGCGCAAGAACATCAGTCATCACTACGATCTGGGCAATGATTTCTACAGCCTGTGGCTGGACGATACGATGACCTATTCCAGCGCCAAATTCGACACCGGACAAGAGAGTCTGGAAAAGGCGCAAATCGCCAAATATGCGTCGATGGTCGACCAGATGGGCGTTAAAGCTGGGGATCACGTCCTTGAAATCGGCTGCGGCTGGGGTGGTTTTGCCGAATATGCCGCAAAAGAACGTGGATTACGAGTGACTTGCCTGACAATCTCGCAGGAACAGTTTAACTATGCCGTGGAACGCATTAAAAAGGCAGGTCTTTCGGATATGGTTGACTTCAAGTTGCAGGATTACCGCGACGAGAAGGGCAGTTATGACGGGATCGCCAGTATCGAGATGTTTGAGGCCGTGGGCGAAAAATACTGGCCTGTCTATTTCGACACCGTCCGCGACCGCCTGCGTCCCGGCAAGACGGCGACATTGCAGATCATCACGATCCATGAAAACCGTTTTGATATATATCGTAACGGGGTGGACTTCATCCAGAAATACATTTTTCCGGGCGGCATGTTGCCGTCGCGGTCAGCCTTGCTGGCAGAGATCGAGCGGGCCGGTCTGAGCTATGCGCGCTCTGTGGAGTTCGGCGAGAGCTACAGCCAGACATTGCGGCGCTGGTATGATACGTTCAACGAGAAGTGGGACAATGTTGCCGATCTTGGTTTTGATGACCGTTTCCGGCGAATGTGGAATTTCTATCTTACCTCTTGCGCCGCAGCCTTTCATTGCGGAAATTGCGATGTAATGCAGATCACAGTAACAAGGCCTGTATGAATGTTCACAGCCCCCCGACTGGTAGCCGCCGTGATATTGGCCGGTGTCGGGTATGTTGCCTCTGAAATGATCAAACCGCTGGCGCCGGAAGGCACGCAGTTCGGGATTTTCTCACTCGTCAATGTCGCACTCGGGGCGCTTGTCGGCTGGTTCGTGATCGGCTCGCGGATCGGGCGCGGCATGGCGGCGGCGATCAGCTATGGTCTGACAGGGACTGTGGTGCTGATCTTCTGGGGGCTGTTTACCCAATCGGTCAATGAAATGCTGCGGCTGGCGCTACGGCGGCGCTACAAAGGCCCGTTTGAGGCGATCACAGACATATTCAACCTCGGAATAGACTTTGCGGTGATGATCGCTACCCCGCAGGTGCTGGGCACGTTGTTTCTGGGGGGTGTGCTGGCTGCGGTGCTGGCCGAATTTTCCGCCAAGCACTGGCGTTGATCCGCATGACCCCTTTGTTTGTTTATGGCACGTTGCGGTATCTGCCCTTGCTGGAGCAGGTTCTTGGCCATCCGGTCGCAGAGTCAGATGTGCAAGTGGCAAACCTGCCTGAGCACCGCGCACACTGGGCCGAGGATCAGGCGTTTCCGCTACTGGTCCATACGGCGGGGGCCAGCGCTGAGGGCTTGTTGTTGCGCAGTCTTACTCCGCAGGACATGGCGCGGCTTGATTATTACGAGGGCGGCTTTGGCTATCACCTTGCGCCTGTCGATGTGGAGACAGCGCAAGGCGTGGTTGCGGCGCAGGTCTGGTTTCCCGATGCGGGGCTGTGGAACGCGGGGCCGGTCTGGGATCTGGCCGCGTGGCAGGCGCGGTGGAGCGCCATCAATATGGAAGCCGCCGCCGAGATGATGGGCTATTTCGGCCAGCATGATGCGGCAGAGATTGCGCGGATGTATCCGATGATCATGGCGCGTGCCGCCTCACGGGCGGCGGCGGCGCGGGCAGGGGCTGCGGATGATCCGGCCTTGCCCGGCAGCGGCATGACGCGCGCGGATGTGCAGCCACACAATCTGGCGCGCCCCTATGCGGATTTCTTCGCGGTCGAGGAATATCACCTCTCTTTCCGGCGCTTTGACGGCGCGCAAAGCCCCGTGGTGAAACGCGCGGTCTACAGCGCTGCGGATGCCGCGATCCTGCTGCCCTATGATCCGGTGCGCGACAGGGTCATGCTGGTCGAGCAGTTCCGCGCGGGGCCTTACGCACGCGGCGATCTGTCCCCCTGGCCGCTGGAGCCTGTGGCGGGCCGTATCGATCCCGGCGAGACGGCCGAGCAGGCCGCGCGCCGCGAGGCCGAGGAGGAGGCGGGGCTGGATCTGCGCCGGTTGGAACTGGTCAGCCGCAATTACCCCTCGCCCGGCTCCACATCGGAATATTTTCACATTTTCGTCGGTCTGTGTGATCTGCCCGATGCCGCGCAGACACTTGGCGGGGTCGCCTCCGAGGATGAGGATATCCGCAGCCATATCCTGCCCTATGCACAGTTCGAGGACCTTCTTGACCGCGATCTGCTGACCGTTGGTCCGCTGGTTTTGGCGGGTCACTGGCTGGCGCGCAATCGGGCGCGGTTGCGCGCTGGATCTTGAGTTTCCGTCGCCGGATGCCTACTAGATGACTTGAAGGGCAAACGGCCCGCAAGAACAGACAAGCAGGAGATGGGCGATGCGGATTGCACAGGATCTGGCCGACACGGTGGGCAAGACGCCCCTGATCCGCCTCAAGGCCGCAAGCGAGGCCACGGGGTGCGAGATTCTGGGCAAAGCCGAGTTCATGAACCCCGGACAGTCGGTCAAGGATCGCGCGGCGCTCTTTATCATCAAGGATGCCGTGGCGCGCGGCCTGCTGAAACCCGGCGGCACGATTGTCGAGGGCACGGCGGGCAATACCGGTATCGGGCTGGCACTGGTGGGGGCCTCGATGGGGTTCAAGACCGTCATCGTGATCCCCGAGACGCAGAGTCAGGAAAAGAAGGACATGATCCGACTGGCGGGCGCGCAACTGGTCGAGGTGCCAGCAGCCCCTTACAGAAACATCAACAACTATATCCGCTACTCGGGCCGTCTGGCCGAGGCCTTGTCCAAGACCGACCCTAATGGCGTGATCTGGGCCAACCAGTTCGACAATACCGCCAACCGGCAGGCCCATATCGAGACAACCGGCCCCGAAATCTGGGAACAGACTGGCGGCAAGGTGGACGGGTTCATCTGTGCCGTCGGTTCGGGCGGCACGATGGCGGGGGTCGGCATGGCCTTGCAGCCACGCGGCGTGAAAATCGGGCTGGCCGATCCTGATGGCGCGGCGCTTCATTCCTACTACACCACTGGCGAGTTGAAATCGTCTGGCGATTCCATCACCGAAGGGATCGGGCAGGGGCGTATCACCGCCAATCTGGAAGGGTTCACCCCCGATTTCAGCTATAACATTCCCGATGCAGAGGCTTTGCCGATCGTGTTCGATCTGCTGGCGCATGAGGGGCTGTGCCTTGGCGGCTCCTCCGGTATCAACGTCGCTGGTGCGATGCGGATGGCGCGCGAGATGGGGCCGGGGCACCGGATCGTGACGATCCTGTGCGACTATGGCACGCGCTATCAATCCAAGCTGTTCAACCCCGAATTCCTGCGCGGCAAGGGCCTGCCCCTGCCGGAGTGGCTGACGGGGGACGCACTCTCGGTGCCGTCCGTTTTCGAGGACGCATGATCCCGACGCGACCGATCCATTCCGCGACAGGCTGGCGGCGCGTTCTGCATGCGCTGGTCCTGTTCGTGTCGCTGGTCTTTCTGGCGGCACCACAGGCCACGCTGGCGCAAACCACGGCACCCGCCACGGCGGCGCAAAACGGCGTTGTAGGCCCCAATTTCGAGATATGGCAAAGCACAGCCTCGCGCGCGGAAGAAGCGATCGAGACGGGCCGTGCGTCGAACTATGTACTGGAGCAATTACGCTCTGAAATTGCGAGTTGGCGCGATGCCTTTCTGGCGGCGCAATCCATCAACAGTTCGCGGATCGCGACGATCCGCAGCCAGATAGACGCGCTTGGCCCTGTGCCCGAAACAGGTGGCGAGCCGGAAGAGATCGCCAGCCGCCGCGCCGAACTGACGGAGCAACTGGCCCGCCTGCAAGCGCCTGTCCGCGCGTCGGAAGAGGCGTTCAGCCGCGCCAACGGGATCATTTCCGAGATCGACCGCATCATCCGCGAGCGTCAGACAGAGGAACTGCTGCGCCTCGGCCCGTCGCCGCTGAACCCGATCCTGTGGGGGCGCGGCTTGGGCGAGTTTGCCGATGTGCTGGTCGCTATCAGTGACGAGGTGTCAAACGCATGGGCCAATCCGCAGCAGCGCGAGGCCACGCGGCAGGGGTTACCCGCCACGCTGGCGCTGGCCGCCATCGGGCTTTTGCTGATTGTGCGCGGTCGTCGCTGGGCCAATCGGCTGGGCACGCGGCTTTATGACAGATGGCAACGTGGCAAGGATGTCTGGGGCTTTCTGATCTCCCTGACGCAGGTGGCCCTGCCGATGGCTGGTATTTATGTTCTGACGACGGCCTTGTTGGGAACGGGGCTGTTCGGCCCCCGCGGTACGCAGATCGTGGAGGCGCTGCCGGTCTGGGGCGCGGTCATTCTGGGCGCGCGCTGGCTGGGCGGGCGGTTGTTTCCTGCCCGCATGTCCGCGCCACCGCTTGCTGTCGCTGTTGAGCGCCGTGCCGAGGCGCGGTATTACACCACCGCTCTGGCCCTGTTGCTGGTGTTGCGCGGCGCGGTCGGGTTGCTGGGCGATGTCGGCAACCTGAGCGAAGAAAGCACCGTCATCCTGAGCTTCCCGCTGATCGTGCTCAGCGCGCTGGTCCTGTTCCGTCTGGGGCAGTTCCTGACCAACCAGCTTGCCGACTATGTCGATGACGGCAATACCGTCAACTACCGTGACCGCGTAGTCCGGCTTCTGGCGCGTGGCTGCAAGATCGTGGCGCTGGTGGCACCGACGATGGCGGTGATCGGCTTTACTGCGGCTGCCAACGCGCTGATCTTCCCCTATATCCTGACCCTTGCCGTGATGGCGGCGGTGCTGTTGCTGCAAAAGCTGGTGCGCGACACTTATGCGCTGGTCACCCATTCCACCGAGGAACAAAGCGACGCGCTGATCACGGTGTTGATGGGCTTCATGCTGGTGGTTGTCGCCATTCCGGTGCTGGCGCTGATCTGGGGCGCCCGCATGGCGGACCTGACAGAGATCTGGGCCCGCTTCCGCGAGGGGTTCGCGGTCGGCGGCACGCGGATCTCGCCTACGGATTTTCTGGCCTTCGTGCTGGTCTTTGCGATCGGCTATGCGATTACCCGACTGGTGCAGGGCGCATTGCGAACATCCGTGCTGCCCAAGACCAAGATCGATCCCGGCGGGCAGAATGCGATTGCCGTGGGCTTTGGCTATGTCGGTATCGTCATCGCCGCCCTTGTGGCGATTACCAGCGCGGGCATTGATCTCTCGGCCTTTGCCATCGTGGCGGGGGCGCTTTCGGTCGGGATCGGCTTTGGCCTGCAAAATATCGTGTCGAACTTCGTCTCCGGCCTCATCCTGCTGATCGAGCGGCCCATCTCCGAGGGGGACTGGATCGAGGCGGGCGGGCAGCAGGGCTATGTGCGCGACATTTCCGTCCGCTCCACACGCATCGAGACCTTCGACCGGACAGATGTGATCGTGCCGAATGCCGATTTGATCAGCGGGACGGTCACCAATTTCACCCGTGGCAATACGGTCGGCCGCGTGATCGTGCGCGTGGGCGTCGCCTATGGCAGCGATACGCGCAAGGTCGAGGCGGTGCTGCGCGAGATTGCCGAGGCCCATCCGATGGTGCTGGCCCAGCCCGCGCCGGGGATTGTGTTCCAGAGCTTCGGTGCGGATGCGCTGGAATTCGAGATCCGCGCGATCCTGCGGGATGTGAACTGGGTGATGTCCGTCAAATCGGACATGAACCACCAGATCGCGGAACGCTTTGCCGCCGAGGGGATCGAGATTCCCTTTGCACAGCGCGACATCTGGCTGCGAAATCCCGAAGCTTTGCGCGCTGCATTGCCCCCCGAGACGGCACCTGCATCGACAGAGGCATCCGAAAAGACAGCGCAAACCGCCCCTCTGGCGGTAACAGCGCCACCGATCAAGACCGATACGCCACCATCCTCCACCATGCGTGATGTTGAGATGGACGATGCCGGAGACAACTCCGGCGGCGAAGGAGACAAGTAATCATGACAGACCCGTTGTACCGGACCGATGCCTATCTCAAAGAGGCGGAGGGCCGCGTTCTTGGCCATACACCCGAGGGCGCTCTGCGTCTGGATCAAAGCCTGTTCTACCCGCATGGCGGTGGCCAGCCGGGTGATAGCGGGATGTTGGTCTGGGAGGGCGGCAAACTTGTGGTGGCCGACGCGCGCAAGGGCGAGGCGGGCGAGGTTCTCCTGATCCCGGCCACGCCGGACGGGCCGGTCCGCCTGCCCAAGGTCGGCGCCACCGTGCGGCAGGTTCTCGACTGGGACAGACGCCACCGCCACATGCGAGTGCATACCGCGCTGCATCTGCTGTCGGTCGTGATCCCGCTCCCTGTGACGGGCGGGTCGGTCAGCGCCGACAAGGGGCGGCTGGATTTCGACATGCCGGACGCGCCCGACGACCGCGACGATATCGAGGCCGAAATGAACGAGCTGATCGCGCGCGATTTGGCCGTGACCGAGGACTGGATCACCGAGGAAGAGCTGGCCGCAAACCCTGGTTTGGTCAAGACGATGTCGGTGATGCCACCGATGGGCGCGGGCCGTATCCGCTTGGTCCGGATCGGGCAGGGCGCAGAGCAGGTCGATCTGCAACCCTGCGGAGGCACCCATGTCGGACGCACCGGACAGATCGGGCGTGTGAGCCTTGGCAAGTTCGAGAAAAAAGGCCGGCAGAACCGCCGCGTCACCCTGCTGCTGGACAGCTAGAGTCTGGCGCCTGACGCAGGGTACCCGTTGACTGCATGGCGCCCTTGTAGGGCGTGCGCGTATCAATGCCACAGAGGGAATCGCAGGGCCGCGGTCGGGCGATCCGACGTCGCAAAGTGGCAGTTTATCGCACAGGGACATCCAGCATTTCGCCGTGGCACTTGCGGCAGCCAATCGCCCGGCCGGGGGGCGGCCGTGCGATGCCCGGGCCGCTATGCGGCCATTCCGGGCGGGGCGGCACGCTTCAATGTTTGTGTACAGCACAGCTGCCTGCCGCATTGCATCGGCTGGGGCGCGGGAACCTTCCGTCAGGGGGCGAACATCTGAGACCGATCGCTGCGGCAGCGGCGCTCGCCGGCCTCTACCCTCCGGGCGTTGTCGCCCCGGCGACTCTGGCTTGCGCTGCGCCGGAGTCACCGCTCGGAGCAGTTGCTTGGCCGCCGGAACTTGGGGCAGGGGCGTCATGCTCCTGTATAGCCGGAGCCTGCTGCGCCGCCGCCTCTGCGCGCGGGCCGGGCAGGTCGTGTTCGGTGTCGGGCAAACCCTCGCGCGACAGCAGAACCGCGACACCGCGCAATTCGGGGATATGGCTACAGATGATCATGATCGCCACCATGATCGGCACCGACAAAAACATCCCCGGTATGCCCCAGACCGCCGCCCAAAAGGCCAGATTGATGATGATCCCGAAGGATGACAGGCGCAACGCATGGCCCATCAGCATCGGGTCGATGACATTGCCGTTCATGAACTGGATACCGGTCACGATGATGAAGATCGCCAGCGTGGTCGAAGGGTCTTCAAGTTGGACGAACGCGATCAGCACGACCACGATGGTGGACAGGATCGATCCGATATTCGGGATGTAGTTCAGCACGAAGGTCAGAATGCCCATCGCCACGGCTAGCTCAAGCGAGAACAGCTTGCACACGCCAAAGACCAGCAGGCCGGTCACGATGCTCACCGCCGTCTTGACCAGCAAGTAATAGTTCACGCGGTGGATGATCGACGCGATGATGCGCCCCACTTGCTGGGCTTGATGCTCGTCGCGGAAGAAGTTGGTCATCTTGGTGTCGAACCAGATACGCTCGGCGAACAGGAAGCCCACGAACAGGATCACAAGAACAGTGGCCTGCAACAGATTGCCCGCCTGTCCCGCCAACTGGCGCAGATAGCCCGAGATGTCGGCGGTTCTGACCGTGTTGAGAATGGAGGCCTCGATATCCTCGCCCAGCCACGAGAACAGAGCCGCAATCGCGAAGGGGGCGCGCTCGGTATAGGCCAGCGCGGTGGACAGCACCGTGTTGATCTGGCTCAGGATGATCGAGGTCAGCGTCAGCAGTGCCGCCGAGATCAGCAGCAAAGCCGCGATACTGGCCAGCCAGTTCGGAATCCGGAACGGCCCGATGCGGATGCGCGCGATGGAGTTGATCGCATCCGAGGTCAGACTGAACAGGACGATCGCGGTGGCGAGAGACACCAGCAGGAACTGCGCCTGCACCAGCAAGAACAACACCACCGCAAAAGCGATGATGATCAGCGCGGTAGTCTGGATGCGCGAGTAATGTCCGGTCTCGTAACGCGCAGAAACCGTGTCCGGCACATCGGGTAATCCGACACCGCGGTCTTGCGATGCGCGAGGGGGCGGCGAGCTGTTCATCTGTGGCTGTGGCCTCGTAGGATGCGGCATCAAAAAGAAGCTCCGGCAAACCGGAACCGGATCATCTCAGCACGATTATGTGCCATTGCGCTACAAGACTCAACGCCTCCGGATAGATTGCCGCAGTTCGTCGGCGCGTGCCCGTGATCTATGATGGAGAAGACAGCATTCGGGGTCTTGCAATCCTCACCGAGGTGGGGATAGAAGACGCGCTAACGGAGAGGTGGCCGAGTGGTCGAAGGCGCACGCCTGGAAAGTGTGTAGGCGGGAGACCGTCTCCAGGGTTCGAATCCCTGTCTCTCCGCCATAAAACCCCGCACAAGATCTTGATTTTAAATAATAAAATCTAAAATAGAGCGGCGAAAGATACAGCAGCGGATACACTTTAATAAAACGTATCTGTAAATGTATCTGAATAATTCGAGATAACTCGAATCCATCAAAAAACCGCGCCCCTGCCCAGCTTGCCAGACAGGAACGCGGCCAGCCGGGGCAGCTCTGGCCATTCGCGGCCCCGGATCTCTGAATTTGATCGCCGTCGCCAGACAACCCGACCAGCGACGGCGCTTCGCGCTCCAACCTTCCGGGTTAGATCGCGGCGGCGATGTTGGGCGCATCGCCTATTCCCTGCGCGACGGCCCCGCGGTGCCGCGCCGGGTGTCTCTCACCAGTCCAGCCGGAACCAGCCCTTGCGCAGTCGCGCGCGGGTGATGCTGGCGGCGGTGCGCTTGCGTCTGAATTTTCGCGTCATGGCCTGCCCCAGTCGAAAACCCACGACGCCCGTCGAGGCTGGCCCCGCATGTCTGCCCAGTTGCGCTTGCCAACCTGCGCCGCGACCAAACGCGCCGCCTTGCGGCAGGCCATAGGTGACAGCTCCGGATAGGCAGCGGCCACACGCTCGGCAGTCTCGGCCAGCCCGTCGAATTTCCAGCTTCCCAAGCCGGGGATCCGCACCACGGGCAGCGCGTCGTCGTCGCCGTCGCCTTGCCGGAACACGACGCTTGCACCCTCGATCGCCGCGACCAGCTCGGCAGGCAGGCGGTCAGACTTGGGGGGCGCGTCGTCGCGCCGCCCAAACCGTTGCAAAATGCCGGTCAGCATCACGCGCCAACCGCCCAGACGTTGCCCAGATCCGGGATAAGTGCCTGCATATCGCACCAGCAGGTCAGGGTTACGCCGCCGGTCGCGTCGATGCGCTCGGCCAGCACCTCGATTTCCGGGGATACGACGACGCCGAAGCGGTCCCACGCTCCGACAAGTGTCTGCGTCATGTCTGCCGACAGCTCGGCAGGAACGCCGCCGACGTAGAGCTGGCCCCCGTCCACGGTCGCGCCAGCGCCTGCCGTCCCGACGATCGCGGCCAGATCCTGCCAGCGCAAACCACGCGCGGCAGCGGTCGAGGCGGTGCCGACAGGTTGGTTCGTATAAACCGCAGGCGTCGCCGCTACGATCGCGGCCAGCAGCTGCGCGTCAACGGCTCGGCCAAGGCCAAGCGCAATGGCGTGCAGCGCCTCGGCCGTGAGTTGCGCCTCGCCAATGTCACGCATGGCGCTGCGCGGCAGCGGAACGCGAAACGCGCGCTGCGTCATGGCGGAACGGTCGAGTGCGGCCTCGGTGATAATGTCGGCCAGCACGGAAGCGGTGACTTGGCCCTCGCCCAGCGTTTCGACGATCGCGCCGAAGGGTGCCGGATTGATAACGCGCATACCGGCGGGAACCTCGGCGAGTGCCGGGGCGGTGCCGTCGATCAATCTTTGCTCGGGCAGGGCAATGACGGCAGCGCCAGCCATGGCGACGCGGCTGTTCATCAGAACGGCTTGGCCGATCGTCATTTGCTCGCCAGCGGGGCGGATGGTGGCGGCGCTCGAGGGGCGCGACGGGGTGCCGTTGATTTCGGGCAGCAGGCTGCGCAGCGACAGCGTGCCGTTTGTGCCTGCAATCTTTTTGCGGGTCCACGTCACGTCCTGCGCGCCGATAGGTGTATGCGCGTCATAGCCCAGCTGCCGCTGCGCCGTGTCGATGATTTCGGCCAGCGGTGCCACGGTAGCGTCGGTCGCGCGGGTGAAGTGCCGGCCTTCAATCTGGCGGCGCAAATTTTCGTTCTTGCTCATTGGTCAGTGTCCTTTCGGGTTGTGATAGTCAGGCTGCGCAGCGCGTCAGCTTCGCCAGTCAGGCGGCCTTGCAGATCCTCAAGGGGTGCCAGCAGGTCGCAGTCAGGTGTCGAGGCAAGGCCAGCGCGCAAGATCGCCCGCTTTGCCTTGTTCAGCGCCTCGACAGCATCGTCGGCAGCAGCGGCCCGCGCGTGGGCGGTGCTGGCCGGTGGTGCCAGATACGGCAGGGATGATCGCAGGGCGCGCGCGACGCGGTTATGCTGCATCGGTCGCCAGCTCCTCGATCGCCTCTTGCGGTGCGCCGATGATCTTGTGAACGTCAGCGTCGGCCAGGTTGATAAGCGCCTGCCGGATTTCGTCAGAAACGGCGGCGACGATCGCGGTTTCGCTTGTTTCGCCGACGATACGGCGCGCGATGCGGGCAGGCGTCGTGTTGAGCAGCGTCATGCGCGTGACCAGCACCAGATTGCCCATGGCGTGACCAATTTCATCGGCCAGCACCAGCTCGCCCTTGCGCCGCATCAGGTCCATTTCGACAATTTCGTTTTGCAGCTCCAAGCGACGCGCCTTGAGCTGCGTTAGGTCGTCGTCGGTGGCCTTGCGCTCGGCCCTCTCGATCGCCTTGTCAACGTCGCGCTGCCGGATCCAGCGCACCACGGCAGGCAGGTCGTATCGTGACGGGGTGCCCTTGCCGTTGCGTTCGAGAACCGGGCAGCCCTCGCGCACCATGCGGTCGAGCGACGTTTCGTCGATCCCGATCGCGGCGGCGGTATCGCGCCTTGTCAATTCCATCTGGCAAACTCCACTTCTTGCAGTTGTGGTGAGCTTGCCGGATCTCCTCGCGCAAAATCAGTGGCGGAATTTCCGCGTGCCGCTACTTTTCAGAAAAGCGGCGCGCGGCCTTGGCCTTGTTTTATTGATCCGTGAGCGCGACGGGGCGCGCGCTTCTAGTTGTGGTGTCGTGATTTTTCATCGGGCACGCACACATCAATCGCTGCGAAGCCATGGGACCCACGATGCACACTCCGTCAGGAAGAACCTAGACTTTTCAATGACTTAGCTTGAAACCTCGGCAAAGCCGATATAAACGCCGCCCTTGAACGCGTCGCGCCGGTGCAGGTTGTCCACGCTCTCGCCCAGCTCGGCCTGCATCCCATCGCCCAGCCGGTGCAGGTGAACGCCGATCTCCCCATGCTCTGCCCCGCGCCGGTTCGGCCTGCGCCAGCGACGCGACGCGCGCACGCCCTCGCCCATCGGCACCAGCGCCAGCACGTCGGCCAGCTTCGTGTCAGGTGCGGCCACGGCCACGACCTTGCCGTCGTCGTTGTCGATCGCTGCAATCATGCGCTTTGTCTCCTTTGCATGTCTCGCCATGTCCTGCGCCCTTGCGCCAGATCCTGAATAATCGCGCCGACCTCGATCGCCGGGTCGGCCATGATCCTGCCGACGACAGCCGGAACGGGTCGGAACTGCGCAACAGTCTCGATATTCCGCCCAGCGTTACGGCGGTCCACGGCATCGGCCATGCGCGCCCAGCTGGCGGTCGTGACGCGATAGACGCGCGCCCGTGGGTTGCCCTTGGGTGTCACACATGCCCCGGAACTGCCTAAGGTATATCCTGCCGAAGTGTGACACCTGCGCACTTGGCGGCCCTCGATCGCCAGCCCCATGCGCTCCAAGATTTTGCCGACCTCTTTGACGGGGTGCGCCGGTTTCTGCATCGGCAGCAGGTTGCCGTCGCGGTCCTCGCGCCAGACACCGAACTCCGCCCCGACGACGCCCAAGTGCGCCAGCAGGTGCCGACGTTCCATCACGCGCCCGACGATCTCCTCGGCCACCTCTGGCGTGAGCCATTCGCCGTCTGACAGGTCGATCCCTTGAAACAGAAACCCATAGGCCCGCGCGCACGCTCGCCAGTAGCGACGCCGCGCCAGCGTGTCGCCGGTGTCGTCATGCGCGCCGACGACGCCTTGCGCAGCGGCGAAACGGTCCATCCTGCGCACCACGGCCCCACGATCCCAAAAATCCAGCGTGTCGTCGTCGAGCTGATCAACATTCAGGACGCGCCGGATCCGTTGCGCCTCGATCAAGACGGCCTCGGCCTCGGTGCGCTCGGCCTTGCGCTCGATCGCGTCGGCCTCCTCGGTCGTCAGGATCCGCGCCGACAGCAGGGCGGCCCGGTGCCGATCCTCCTCGGCCTTGCTGGCGGCCTTGATCGCTGCCCCGGTGGCATCGTCGGCCACGTCCTGCGCCAGCGACAGCGACCAGCCCGCCCGATCCAGCTGCCACAACAGGCCAGCGGCAAAATCGGCCCGCGCGTTCTGTTCATCGGCCCGGATCCTGGCCACCAGTCGGTCAAAGTCGGTCGCGGTGACGGCCTGCCCCTCGATCCGCGCGGCGGTTTCCCAGCTCTGAATGATCGCGTCGGGATCCTGCGCGCCGACGGTCGTGTTCGGCAGGAAGCCCAGCACGAAACGGTCGAGATAGCGCACGCGCCGCAGCATCTGCGCGGCATCGGCAGGCGTCAGTCTCGATCCGCCACCGATGAAACCGCCCAGCGTGAAATGCGGGTCGTCAGCGTGTTCAATCGACAGCCCGCTGCCGATAACTGGCGACGCGATAACGACGCGGTAACGGCGGCTTTCGGCCTCTGGCGACGCCAGAAACGTGGCCTGCGCGGCATTGGCCTTGTTATCGGCATGAACGGCCAGCACCTCGAAACCTTGCTCGGCAAAGAACCGGCCAAGCGCCTTTGTGCGGTCCTTGCCTTCCACGGCCAGCCAGACGTTGCCACCGGCCTCCAGCTCGGCCAGCCCCGCGCCGACGACGGCGGTCGTCGCCTGCGCGCCGCAGGTGTAGGTCGCTTCGATCCCGTTGCTTGTCGGGTCGATCATTTCGATGATCCGAAACCGCTCGCCCGGTCGGCAGCTCTCCAAGAACTCGATGGTGCGCCGGTCGGCCCCGGCATCGGCCACGACGACGACACGCGCCTGCGCCACGATCGCCCGCAGCTTGGCCATGACGCCCGCGTTCGTGGCGGTGCGAGTGCGACAATGCTTTTCCGCCTCTAGAAACCGCAGAACCTGCGCGATTTCGTCGATGAACACATATTCGGCCCGGTCCACGAAACCCGCGTGTTCCGGTCGCGTGATGGACGGCAGGCAGGTCGCCAGCCCGTCGGCAGCCCATGCGATGTCGGCAGGCAGGTCGCCATAGTGGGTCAGCGCCAAACGGTGCGCAAGCTCAGCCACCAGCGAAACCCGGTGACAGATCGCCAGCACCTTGCCTTGCGTCTTGGCCCATTCCGCAAACGGCTGGCCTATGCGCTGCGTCTTGCCGGATCCCATGGGCGCGCGCACGACGACGACGCCCCGCCAGTCGTCGCCGGTCAGCGTCGGCAGGTCGTGGCGCTGTTCATGGCGGTGACGCGCCAGCACGTCGTCGGGAATTGTGACGGCGGCCAGCGCCGCCCGCTTGCGGTAAGATTGCGCTTTCGCCAGCCTGCCGACGATCCCGTCGAGCGTCGCCGGGTGCGCCAGCAGCGGCGGCAGGTTGCTTTCGATGAACTGGCGGATCCCGATCAGCGGCATCTGCGCGGGGGCGCGGATGGACAAGCGCGCAGCCACGGTCCACGCCGTCGCGGCGGCTTGCTCTGGCGTTGTGACGCGCGACAGGGCGCGCGCCAGATCGTCGTCGCGCCGCCCCTTGATCTCCACGCGGTCGAGCTGCCACGGATCCACGACGGGCAGCGCCGACGTGGGTGTCGATGCGAACGCCGCGCGGGTGGCCTCGATCCCTTGATCGTTCCAGTCGTTGCCGGGTGTCGCGGGCATCCAGAACAGCAGCCCGGTCGCCATGGCGACCTTGTGGCCCTTGCCCCATGTTTCCGGCTTGCGCCTGAACACGGTGCCGGGTTTCAGCGCGTTGTCGTTGTCGGCAGCGACGACGGCATCGGGCAGCGCCAGCTTGGCGGCCACGGTCGGCAGGTTGTCGGCAAAGAACGTGACGACGACAGGGCGGCCCGTCGCCGCGTGCAGGGTCGCGCCGGTCGCGTATCCCTCGCAATAAATCGCGGCCCCGGTGCCGGGGATGATGTGGAACGCGCCGCCCATCACGCCGCCGGTGATAGGTCGCTTTTCGCCGTCGCGGTCGATCCGTTGCAGGTTCACGACAGGCCCGTCAGGATCCGCAACGACAGGCACCAAAAGACGCCCGCGCCGGTCGATCCGCAGGCCCGCGCCGGTGATCCCCTTGGCGGTCAGATAGGGGTGATTGTCGTTGCAGGGCTGCGCGTGTTCCCAGATCCAGCGCGCTTGCTCCGCTGCCGTGTCGGCTGCCGTCCTGCGCTTCGCCTCGGCCTGCGCGCGCTTGCGGTCGATCTCCTGCCGGTCGCGCACCGTGAAATTGTCATTACTGGCCCCGATGTGCCAGGTGAATTTCTCGCCGCCCCAGACGCCAAAGGTCGCGCCGGTGCCGTCGTCGAAAATCTTGAGATAGCCCGACGTGTCGGGTCGCTTTTTGCCGGGTGCGGGGAAGCGGTAAAAGCCTTCGCCGTTTGGCTGCGCCGGTATCTGCCCCATGTCGAAGCCTGCGCGCGACAGCGCGTCGAGTAGATCAACGTGCATCGCGCGCAGCCCTTGCCGCCTCGATCGCAATTTCGATCCGCTGCAATGCCGGCAGGTCTAAATTGTAGGCATTGCCAAGGGTCCAGACAGCGGCAAACATTCCATCCAAAATGTCTGACTGATCGCTTATTCCGCGACTGATCCCGATCAGCGCAATGCGTTTAGCCTCACAGTAGAGCAGAGACATACGGGCCATTTCCGCCCGTTTTTCCTTGCAATTCAATGCGGCTACGCGTAAATTTTCCCTATCAGACGATGCGCCGTGAAATGCATCATTCCGCCCCGGTTGCGCCCGCCAGCGCGCCGGGGTTTCTGTTATCTCCTTCATGCGTCGGCAGTCTCGCCACCAATCCGTGCGACGGCAGCTTCAACAGACGAACGGCGCCAGCGACTGCAACGGGTGGAAAGACGGACAGGTTCAGGCAGTTGGCCCCGCCGGATCATCCGGTAAACTGTCACGCGTGTTACGCTTAGAAATGCGGCGACGTCAGTCGCGGTCATGTATTCGTTTTGCATCTTTCGGGTGTCCTGTGTGTGTCAACAAGACCCCCAAAGATTCACATATTTTCTTGATTTCCCTCTGGCGGAATTTCCGCCTTTGGTGCGGTAACAAATTCATAAAGTTGCGCCGCAATATCTGATCGAAGCCGCAAAAGAACATCCGCCTCCTTGCGCCGATACGCTTTGTCTAGACCGCGCAGCGAGTGATCGCAAAAAAGATCCGCCTCGCGGTCGCTAAACCGTTGCGGTGAGTTTTCATCTTTCGGGTCTATCTTTTGTCCGCACCAGATCTTGATTGCGTTCCTAAACCCGTGGGCCGTCATTCCCGGATCGAAGCGCTTAAGAATTTTCACAATCGCCGCCCCAGTGATCGGCCCGCGCGTCGTGGGGCTTTCGAAAACAAATTGCTGGCGTGGATCCGTGCGCAGGTCGCGCAACATCACTAGCAAATCTGGCGGCAGTTTAAGCGCATACTGCCTGCCGGATTTCATACGCCCCAGCGTCGTTTTGTCGGTGCGAGCTGGAACGGTCCAGACGCCGGTTGTTTCGTCGATGTGCGCCCATTCTGCGTGAACAACCACACCCAAACGATGCGCCGTGACCATTGCAGTAAGTATCGCCAGACGTGCCGATGTGCTGGCACCAGTGTTTTGCAGCCACTGCCAAAGCTCTGGCATTTTTTCATTGCTCATGGTGCCATGGTGACGAACGCCTCGGCCCTTCAAAGCATCTTCAAAAGCAATTTTTCGCGGGGTCGGGTTGGCGTCGATCAGCTCTCGGTTCGCCGCTCGCTCGAATACAGCGGTAATATGTCCAAGAGCATGGCCAGCGGTTACTGGTTTTTCTCGAAAAAGTGGCTCCAATAGATCGAAAATTTCGCGACGTCGAATTTCAGTAATCGGTCGATCGCCGATCGCTGGCTTAATATGGTGCAGGTGTATTGCTTCCGGTCGGCGTCGACTTGGGCCTTCCTGTAATTTGTGACGCCGCCCGTCGAACCATTCCCGCCATACTTGGTCATATGTCGGCGCGGTGATAAGGCCAGACGCCGACAGGCCAGTTAGCGCCGCGCCGGTGACGATTGCCTCAAGCTCTGTCCCGGTGCTGGCATTGGCGAAACCGCGCTGCAATGCCTCAAGGCCGTATCCTTCGCGGCTCAAGCGTTTGGCTACCGTCGCCAGCTCGCGCGCCGTGGCCAAGCTCGTGTCGGGATAGTCGCCAATCTTTACCCAAGTCTTACCACGAAAATAAAAGGCTTTACTGCCAGACATCCAGCCGCGAACGTAAAGGCTGTTTCGCCCACCTGTTCCTACCGCCTCGCCGTCTTTCCCGGCTTTCCATTTCTTTATTGCAACGTCTGTTGTCAGTGCCATTCAGCCCCCATGGATACATTAAAGATACACTTTGCTTCCGGTTTTCAGTGATCCTCGACGATCCTCAATGATACAAAAAAGCAAAAAATACCCAGTAAAACAAGGCCATTATTGCACTTTACAGCGTTATGCACAAGGCAGGTTATGCTCCCTGTCTCTCCGCCACTTGCCCTTAAGCACGCATTCATTCGACGAAGTCGAATTGTGAGAAAAGCCGCCCCCGATGCCGGGGCTGATGTCAACGATCATCCACGTCGGACCGCAGGAAATCAATCAGCGCGTCCCATGCCAGAGGTTCGCAATCGCGCGATACCTCGGATTGCAGCAGCAGATGCCGCGCGGGCAGCAGCACGCCGCCATCGGGGTGGCCGGCTTGCGGCAGGTAGATCTCGGATGTTTCGGTCTGGGCAGTGAACGGTTCGTAAATGAGGCCTGCATCGCGCATGGCCTCCGCGTGGCTGATCCCTTCTATCTGAGCGCTGTCGGGCGTCCAGTCGAACTGTTCCGTCGCGGCTTTCACCTGTTGCGCTGTCATGGGCGGATTGTCGGCCAAAAGTTCCGCCACGCACCCCTCGAAGCTGTTGGTGTGCAGCGTCACCATGCGGGCATGTCGCGTATTTTGCAGCCGCAACATCATGCCGGAAAGCTGATCCGCCGTCACATCCACAGCGCGCAGGACGGGGTGCCAGTCTTCCTCGTGAAAGGCCGGGAGGGCGCGTAAAACCGTCAGCCAGTAGCGCTGCGCCCCGATGAAGTGCCGGATATCGGTTGCGTAATCGACGAAGGGAAAGAAGGGATCGCCTTTGAAGGTATCAATGATCATCAGCGTATCCCGAATGCTCGACCGGCATGAACCTCCAGATCGACACGGGGAGCATTGGGGCCCGCGCGCAGGTTTGGCACTGCGGAACTGGTCGCAGGATGGATACCCCAACCCATCCTGTGCCCTGCCAGAAATCCAGCCGGAGGTGCCGACTGTATATGTTTGCTCATCTTTGAGAAGGCTGGCCCGCGATAGCCTGCGGATGCAAAATTGATCGCCCGCGTGCGCGGCAGCAGATCCCCCGACAAGGCCACAAGCCCTTCGGCCTTGAGAGGGGGGATGCAAGGCCTGCTCCATGGCCAGG
Organism: Rhodobacterales bacterium; assembly: GCA_047921295.1. GTDB lineage: Bacteria > Pseudomonadota > Alphaproteobacteria > Rhodobacterales > Rhodobacteraceae > Seohaeicola. Next base: position 7,876 of record JBLRWK010000042.1, on the reverse strand, counting down.
AAAGTTCGATTGGCACGGTGTCATGAGGCGGGCGGAACCCCTGAACCTGAAGCCTGCCCCGATGCGGACCGTCGCAGCGGCGTTCCTGTGTCCGTGTGCCGTCCTGTGTGGTGGGCACGGCGGGGGCCTGGGTATGGGTGTCGTCGGCAAAGAGATTGCGGATGCTGTCCACGGCCTGTGATCCGCCCGCGACCATGGCTTCACCCAATGTCTGCGAGGCGCGCTGTCCGGCTGGGGTCATCAACCAGATTGCCCCCGCAACCAAAGCGGCACCCCCGACGTAAGCGGGTGCCGCGGGCGCAGCTATTGCCGAATACCGTGCCATTGGCAACCTCTGCCCGCAGATCCTGCGCTGTCGCAGCCCCTAGAACGATAGCAAAACCCAGCACGGCGGTGCGGCGGGACAAAAGGTGGTGCATCATAAAAAAATCTACCAGTTAAATAGGTTACAACGGGATTTGGGTGTCGCAAGTCTGCCCCTACCACCCAGCGGAACTTCTGTAACAACCGACCATACAAGCTTGGGTACTTGGGTCAAGCCGTGGCTGGCCGCCGCAATGACGGCCACCGCTTCCATGAGCGCGTGGCACGACTGCCCAAGACTGGCACCTGCCCGATAATTGAGCGGGAATGGTACGAAAAAAACCTGATTCACGCTTTATGCCAGCCTAACGGCTCGCCTGAAATGGCACAGAGCGGAAAGCGGGATGATGCAAGACGGCGAGATCAGGAAAAGCCATAACAGCGCGGCGCAGCACGGACATGATGCGGCACGGCGGGCGCGGTTGTTCGAGATGTTGCGGCAAAGGGAACTGGCCGCGAAGGCGCTGGAACGGCTGGATCTGAGGCGGCAGGCAGATGCGCCGGTGCCGCTACCATCGCCTGCTGCACTGGCCGCCTCTCTTGCGGATCAATCCTCCATCAGACCGTCCTGATCTTCCATGTCGCGCTTGAACCCTGTGGCGACAACGAATTTCTCGGAACTGTCCGCGCGGGAGGCATCCGGCTTGACGTTCAGCACCTTGCGAAACCGCAGCTTCAGCAGCTTTTGCAATTCCGCCTCCGCGCCGCCCGCCAGCACCTTGGCCACGAAGGTGCCGCCCTCTTCGAGCACGTCGAAGGCAAAATAGGCCGCTGCCTCGCACAAGGCGATGATGCGCAAATGGTCGGTCTGTTTGTGCCCCGAAGCCGAGGCCGCCATATCCGACATCACCACATCGGCGCGGCCGCCCAGCCATGCCTTGACCTTGTCATCGGCATCGTCTTCCAGAAAATCAAGCTGATGGATCTCGCATCCGGCAATCGGTTCGACCTCCTGCAGATCTACCCCCAGAATGCGCCCCACGCGTTTGCCCTGCTTTTCCCCCAGCGCATTGACGCGGGTGACGGCCACCTGACACCAGCCGCCGGGCGCGCAGCCCAAATCGACCACGCGCGCGCCGGGCACCAGAAACCGGAACCTGTCGTCAAGCTCCAGAATTTTGTAGGCCGCGCGCCCGCGAAACCCGTCGGCCTTGGCGCGTTTGACGTAGGGGTCGTTCAACTGCCGTTGCAGCCAAAGGGTCGAGCTCAGCTTGCGCCCGCGCGCTGACTTGACCTTGATGGTCAGATCACGCTGGCCGCGCCCCGATGTGGCCTTTGCCGCACCCGTTGGCCGGTTCTTGCCGGGTGTCTTCTGGCCCGGTGGTTTCTGGCCCGGTGTCTTCTTCTTGTCGGTCATCATCGCTCCGCAGGGCATTCAGCCCTTTCATCTTGCTTCAAATACTCAAAATCCGCCCGCAGCGCCATGGGCCTTGGCCCAAAGGTCAGAACGGCCCGTCCTCCAGCACGCCGTCGGCGCTCATCTGGGCGTAAAGCAGCCCCTCGCGCAGGCCGCGATCGGCCACAGACAGGCGGTCCGTGGGCCACAGCCGCAGCAGCGCCTGCAGGATCGCCGCGCCCGACATGATCAGCGCCTGACGGTCCTGTCCGATGCGCGGATCGCGGCGGCGGCCCAGCGGACCAAGGTCGAGATAGTTGCGGATCACCTTGTCGATCTGGTCCGAGGTCATCCGCAGCCCGTCCACCTTGGTCCGGTCATAGCGCTTCAGCCCCAGATGGCTGGCGGCCACGGTCGTCACGGTGCCGGAGGTGCCGACGATCTGGAAACCCTCGCGCTTCTGTTCCACCTTGCAGGGGGTGAATTCGGCAAGGTTTTCCTCGAAATACCAGCTCATCAGCGCAAAACGGGCGGCGTCATCCTCGACATCGCTGAACTGGTCGCGCAGCGTGGCGACGCCGAGCGGGACCGAAATCCAGTCCACCACCTTGGCCGCTGGAAAGGGGCTTTCAGCGGGGTGGAATCCGGCATGCAGCCGCATGATCGCGCGGGGCCGTTCGCGGCGCGGCACCGACGACAGGTCGATCCAGACCAGTTCGGTGGAGCCGCCGCCGATATCCACGACCAGAAGCTGCTCGGTATTGGTCGAGACCAGCGGCGCACAGGAAATGACCGCAAGGCGCGCCTCTTCCTCGGTCTCGATAATCTCCAGCTCCAGCCCCGTCTCGCGTTTAATCTGCTGGATGAAATCGCCCGCATTGCGCGCGCGGCGGCAGGCCTCGGTTGCGACAAGGCGCATCCGCGTGACCTTATGGCGGCGCAGCTTTTGCTGGCAGATCCGCATGGCTTGAACGGTCCGCGCCATCGAGGCGCGGCTGAGCAGGCCAGAGCTTTCAAGACCGGCGCCAAGCTGGACCGATTTCGAGAAGCTGTCGACCACATGGAACTGGTTGCCCTTGGGTTGGGCAATCAACATGCGGCAACTATTCGTGCCCAGATCCAGCGCCGCGTAAAGCTGCGTTGCATCAGGCGGTGTCGGCGCGGGGCTTTCGACCGGTACAGGAAACGCGCCCGCACCTACGGGACGCTTGGGCGTCATGGGATACGCCCTCCATTCTGAGTTGCCCTCAAGGTAGTGGGATCGCGGGCGTCGCGCAAGCCTCGCGGATCGTTCAAGATGATGTTTAGGATTTTTCCGATCCCTGCCGGTGGCGCGAGAGGTCCGTTGCAGTGTAGAGCAGTGACAGGTCGCAAGGCGCGGCCCATCTGTCGAAAACCGCCCTTTGGTCGCAGAGCGGACACAGTAGACAGGGCGAACCGAACAAGGGAATCAACCAATGCCTGACGTCACCATCGTTTACTGGCGCGATATTCCGGCACAGGTCATCGTGGGCCGCGGCCGGACAGGGGCCAAGCGGCAACTGGCCGAACGCTTTGAACAGGCGATCGACCGCGCGGCGATGAAGACGGGGGCTGCCGGCACGGATGACTATCTGGCCGCGTGGCGCAAGGCTGATCCCTATCCGGTCGAGGGGGGATCGCCCTCGGAAATCGCCGAGCTTGAGGCCGCAAGGCTTGAGGCCACATATGACCAGGACCGGATCAAGGCCCTGATCGCCAATGACGGATGGGCCGCTGCCGGATGAGCAGCCCCCTGCCGCGCCTGTTGGAGGCTGCTATGGCTTTGTTGAATTTTCGCAAGCGGGACGAGGCTGTCGGGCCGAATGCAGGGTCGAATGACGCAAAATTAGTTGACTTCCTGCAAGATTTTTCCATCGAGGTGATGCCCCGCACCGCCGAGAAGGTCGAGGATTTCCGCGCGCTGTTGCCCGCAGGCACCCGCGTCTATATCGCTCATATCGACGGCACGCCGATCGAGGACATGCTGTCCACCGCACGCCGTCTAGCGCGTGACGGCTTTGCCGTGATGCCGCATTTCCCCGCCCGTATCATCCGCGACCGCGCCATGCTGGCCGACTGGATCACCCGCTATCAGGGCGAGGCTGGCGTCGATCAGGCGCTGGTTTTGGGCGGCGGCGTCAGCACCCCGGCGGGGGAGTTCGACAACTCCATGCAACTGCTGGAAACGGGCCTCTTCGACGGGTTCAGCCGCTTGCACGTGGCAGGCCACCCCGAGGGCAACCGCGACATCGACACCGATGGCACAGACCGTCTGGTGATGGAGGCGCTGCACTGGAAACAGGCCTATGCCAAGCGCACGGATGCCGAAATGGCGATTGCCACGCAATTCGCCTTCGAGGCCAAGCCGGTTATCGCATGGGCCGACCGTCTGCGCGCGGAAGGGATCGACATGCCGATCCATCTCGGCATTGCGGGGCCTGCAAAATTGCAAACGCTCATCAAGTTCGCTATTGCCTGCGGGGTTGGCCCCAGCCTGCGCGTGTTGCAGAAACGTGCGATGGATGTCTCGAAGCTGCTGCTGCCCTACGAGCCGACAGAGATCCTGACGGAGCTTGCCGCCCACAAGGCAGCGCATCCCGATTGCACCATCGCCCGCGCGCATTTCTTCCCGCTTGGCGGGATCACCACGAATGCCAACTGGGCCATTCACCATGGCGGGCGCGCCGGCGTGCCTGCCTCACAGATTCAAGGATAACTCATGACCCGCACGATCATCGAATCCAAGACCAAGACCGCGATCATCGGTTTCGACCAGCCTTTCTGCGTGATCGGCGAGCGCATCAACCCGACAGGGCGCAAGAAACTGGCCGCCGAACTTGAGGCGGGCGATTTCTCCACCGTCGAGAAAGACGCGCTGGCGCAGGTCGCGGCGGGGGCGATGGTTCTGGATATCAATGCGGGCGTTGTCTACAACTCCAACCCGAATCCCAACGAGACAGAGCCGCCATTGATGCGGAAAATCCTCGAAATGGTGCAGGCGCTGGTCGATGTGCCCCTGTGCATCGACAGTTCGGTTCCCGCCGCGCTTGAGGAGGGTCTCAAGGTCTGCGAGGGGCGGCCCTTGCTGAACTCGGTGACAGGCGAGGAGGAGCGGCTGGAATTCGTGCTGCCTCTGGTCAAGAAATACAACGTGCCGGTGGTGGCAATCTCCAACGACGATACCGGCATTTCCGAAGACCCCGATGTGCGCTTCGAGGTGGCCAAGAAGATCGTGCAGCGCGCCGCCGATTTCGGCATTCCCGCGCATGATATCGTGGTCGACCCGCTGGTGATGCCCATCGGCGCGATGGGCACGGCGGGCTTGCAGGTCTTCGCGCTGGTGCGCCGCCTGCGCGAGGAACTGGGCGTGAACACGACCTGTGGTGCCTCGAACATCAGCTTCGGGCTGCCCAACCGCCACGGCATCAACAACGCGTTCCTGCCAATGGCGATCACGGCGGGCATGACCTCCGCGATCATGAACCCGATCTCCCTGCCGGTGCCGATGAGCAAGATCGAGGAGAAAAAGCTGGCGCTTGCGGCGGCTGGCATCATCGTGCCCGACGATATGGATCTCGAACTGTTCTGCCAGTTGACGGGCCTCGGCTCGACCAAGACGCGCGCTGGCTCCGAGATGGAAGCGATCCGCGCGGCCAATTTCCTGATGGACAACGATCCCTCCGGCGCCGACTGGATCCGCTTCAACCGCCCTCCGGCGGTTGAAGGCGACGGCAGCCGCGGTGGTCGCGTCGGCGGAGGCCGCCGCCGCCGCGGATAACGACCCGCACCGCGCCCCCCAGCGTAACCTGACCGCGCCTGCCAATCGGGCGCGGTTTTAGGTCATGTGACCGGTGGCTTTGTGACAAGTTGCGCGCTATCTCGGTTACTATGCGGCGCTACCTTCCCACCTTGCTTTTATTGGTGCTGGCCCTGAATACCGGCTGGTTCGTGGCCTATTCCGCTGGCCTTGGCCTTCGCGGTCTTGCCTCTGCCGCCCCGGGCGAGGTCTCGCGGGTGTTTCGGGACAACGGCATTCTGGCCAATGTCGGAATTTCCCTGCACATGATCGCGGGCGCCGTTCTAACATTTGGCGCACCGCTTCAGGCCCTGCCAATCGTCCGGCGCCGCTGGCCCGCGCTGCACAGAAGGTTCGGATACACGCTTTTCGTGCTGGCCGTCGCCACAGGGCTTGGCGGCCTTGCCTACATCGCGCTGGTCGGCACGGTCGGCGGCTGGTGGATGAGCCTGTGGTTCGCCATCTACGGCGCGGCGATGATCTGGAGCGCGGTCAACACGGTCTATTACGCAATCGCGAAGGATTTGCGCTGCCATTTCGCATGGGCCGTGCGCTTGATCATCCTTGCGGTGGGCTCATGGATCTACCGCATGCATTACGCCCTCTGGTACGCGGCAACCGGCGGCGCCGCGTCGAATGAGGCGTTCACCGGACTGTTCGACCAGATTCAGGTCGTCGCGTTCTTCGTCCCATACCTGCTGATCGCAGAGATATTGCTTAGATGGCGGCGCTGACCGGTGGGTGGGGCAGGTCCCAGCCTCACCTGACAGATGATGGCAAGGGCAGCACAAAAAGGACGTCTTAGGGCAAGTGGCGGAGAGAATGGGCCTGACATCCAACCTTCACCATCTGTAACGTATTGTTTTTCCTTTGGTTTCCGAAAGATTCTGTCCTACGATGCTCAGGGGTTTGACACACCCTGATATAGTCAGGGGAGATCGACACCCACTCCATCTCCATTTTCACTTCGACGACAGAACTATGGTCGGTAGGTCACGCGCGCGCCCTCATCGACAATAATGAACCGATCTTGATACACTGGATCATAAGGGTTCGGCAGCAGCGTGAACTTGGGTTCTGACGATAGAGCGTGATCCACCTTAAGTATGAAGTATAGCTCGCGCTGCCGCTTCCGACGTTTCTGGGCGATTTCACGAGCACATCGGATCTCAGAGGTGCCGAGGGTGAAGCCGGTGCCATCCTCTTCGCTTGATTTGACCTCGATGTGGTAGGTGCAGCCATCAAGCATGAAGACGATATCGCAACCACTCCCCTCATCAACGCACGACGCGTTATCCGGAAAGGCCTTGGCACTGTAGGCCGAGACCCAATTTGCTGGCGTGATGACCTCGTTACCATATTTCAGCTGCAGCCAGCGGAAGGCATGGATCTCACCCGCCGCCCCGATAAGATCCTCCATGTTTCGGCGCGCTTTACCTGGCGCTCGGGTACGCTTGGTCCGGTCTTTCAGTTTGCCCTTCCTCGGTTTTTTTGCCTTCTGCGGAAGCGTGACCGCCGACAAGTCGAACCCGTCAAGCGCGCAGACGCTCGCGTCGGGAACGCGCGCTGAGATATGCGCGAAGAGATCCGCAAGACCGGTCTCCGAGTTGGCGATTTCTCCACCACAGACAGAGACCATTCGTTTCTTCTGTTCGGCTGCAGCTTGTTGAGCCGACAACCGATCTTGTGCATCTTCCATCTCGGCAGGATTGACCAGTAGCGCCGTCATCAGCGCGTCTAGCGACTCGGCACCCCTCAGGGCGTCCCGAACCTCCAGAGGCGCGTTAGTTGGGAGTTTTCGGGTCGAGGATGGCGATGAATGACTGCAACGCACTGGGTACTTGGTCGATCCCAGGCTCCTCGGGGCTGTCGTCCTCCTGACCGGGTTGACGCGGGCGGAAATAGATGGCCCGCCCGGCAACACCTCCGGAGTGCAGAGTTCCATCGGTGCATAAGAGCACGTCCTTGCCCTGAAGATGCGTCAGATCATCCTTGAAGATGTCGCAGACATCCTGCCAGAAATGTCCCCAATCGAGTACCGGATCGCGCGCCAGAGCTTGAGCAGCGGCTTCGATCGTTTTTGCCGTGTCTGCTTCGGTAGGAAAGACATCAACACAGCAGCCGTAGAGAGCCACAGATGGCAGCTTCGCGGACCTTCCTGCCGTTCGCCTCGGGTGCATCCTCTCTCGTCTCGCTTGCGCGGCATCTGGAAGAGACGGCGGACTCCGGTCATTCGCCGCAATCGCATTTCCACATTGAGGTAAGCTGAAGCGGCCATTCATCGTGCTGATTTCAAGTCATGCATCAGCTTTTCTCAAAGATCCATCTTTCAGAGCCACACACCTAATTCTAAGGCAACT
>JBLRWK010000041.1:0-36851 GCA_047921295.1 Rhodobacterales bacterium | reverse complement strand
AATTTATATCAGCTGGGGTGACAACGATTTCAGCGGCAATGTCTGCCATCTGGTGTTGGCGCGCCTGCCAGATGGCAAGCCCGGCACCAAGGGGATCAGCCTGTTTCTGGTGCCCAAGCTCATCCCGGACGAGAATGGCAATCCCGGCGTGGCCAATACGCTCAAGGTGGTCAGTCTGGAGCACAAGATGGGTCTGCACGGTAGCCCGACCTGCGTAATGCAATACGAGGGCGCGCAGGGCTGGTTGATCGGACATGAGCATGACGGCATGGCCGCGATGTTCACGATGATGAATAACGCACGGCTTGGTGTGGGCTCTCAGGGCATCGGTGTGGCCGAGGCGGCGACGCAGCATGCGCTGGCCTATGCCACGGATCGCAAGCAGGGGCGCACGCCTGTGGGCGACGGCAAGGGCTCGATCCTCGATCATGCCGATGTGCGCCGGATGCTGCTGACGATGAAGGCAGAGACCTTTGCGGCACGCTCCATCGCGCTGGCTTGCGCCGTGGCGATCGACCTGACCACCGCAACGGGCGAGGCGGAGGCGCGTGCGCGCGCGGCGCTTCTGACACCCATCGCCAAGGCATTCGGCACCGATACCGGCATTGCCGTGGCCGAGATGGGGGTTCAGGTGCATGGCGGCATGGGCTTTGTCGAGGAAACCGGCGCCGCGCAGTTCAGCCGCGATGTGCGGGTGACCGCGATCTACGAGGGGACCAACGGGATACAGGCGATGGATCTGGTGGGTCGCAAGATGATGGATGGCGGCGAGGCGGCGTGCCGGCTGCTCGACGAGATCGAGGCTCATGCCGAGAAGGCGCGCGCCACGAATCCCAACATGGCCGAGAAGGTCTGGCAGGCGACGGAAACCTTGCGCGAGACAGTGGAATGGCTGGCCGCGCAATCCGATATGACCACGCGTTTTGCAGGCTCTGTGCCGTTTCTGCGCGCCTTTGCCCGTGTGCTGGGCGCGCATTTCCATCTGCGGGCGGCGCAAGCCGAAGGCGGCGAGGGCCCGCGCGTCAAGCTGGCGCGCTTCTACATCAACCGGCTGCTGCCCGAACATGCGACCTTGCTGGCGCAGGCCATGGCGGGGGCGGAGGATCTTTACGCGATGACGGATCAGGAGCTGTGCGCGTGAGGGACGCGGCAGGCGCAGGCATCCGCTATCCATGGGAAGCACCCCCCGAAAACGGTCAGGCGATCGAGGTTGCCGAAGGTGTTCTGTGGATCAGGCTGCCGCTGCCGATGGCGCTGGACCACGTCAATATCTACGCGCTGGACGAGGGCGATCACTGGAGCATCGTCGATACGGGATTCCATTCGCGCAAATCCGTGGCGATCTGGGAGGGGCTGCTGGCCGGTGTTCTGAGCGGAAAACCCGTTGGAAGGGTGATCCTGACGCATCACCATCCTGATCATGTGGGCATGGCAGGCTGGCTGATGGAGCATCAGGGGGCCACGCTCTGGACAACGCGCACGGCCTTTCTGATGGCGCGTATGCTGATCCTTGACGTCGAGGAACGGCCCACACCGCAAGCCCTATCCTTTTGGCAAAGCGCCGGGATGGACCCGGAGATATATGCCAAACGCGCGGCGGAACGGCCCTTCAACTTTGCCGATATCGCCTATCCTTTGCCCGTCGGCTACACGCGGCTGCAACAGGATGATGTGATCCGCGCCGGCGGGCGCGACTGGGATGTGCATATCGGGGCGGGCCATGCGCCGGAGCATCTGACCTTGTGGAGCCGCGACTGCAATCTGGTGCTGTCGGGCGATCAGATACTGTCGTCGATCAGCCCCAATATCGGCGTGCATCCGGCAGAGCCGGAGGCCGATCCGCTGGCCGACTGGCTCGAGGCCTGCGAGCGCCTGTCAGGGCATGCGTGCGAGGATCATCTGGTGCTGGGCGGGCACAAGCTGCCCTTTACCGGCTTGCCCTTCCGCATGCGGCAACTGATCGAGAACCACCACGGCGGTCTGCGCCGTCTGCTGGCGCATCTGAAACAGCCCTCGACGGCGGCTGAATGTTTTGCGCCGCTGTTCAAACGCAAGATCAATGCCGGAACCTATGGGCTGGCGCTGGTCGAATCGGTCGCGCATCTGAACCACCTGCACAAACTCGGGCAGGTGAGCCGCGTCAGGCGCGCGGACGGGGCGTGGCTCTGGCAAGCGGTGCAGTGAGAAACGCGGCTGCGAGAAATCGGTAAAAATCGCATTTCTGCGGTGTTTTGACCGGATGACAGGGCTACCGGAATGCGTTATGCGCTCTGGAGATTTGTGCCGCATGGCACGCGTTTGCTGAGAAGGAAGACCCCGATGGCTGAGCACAAGCATGGCGAAATGGACACCAAGGAGCAGGAAAAGACCTTTGAGGGTTTTATCCGTTATTCGGTGTGGGTCGTTGTTGTAAGCATCGGCATCCTGCTGTTTCTGGCGCTGGTGAATAGCTAAGTCAGAACCGGCTGCGTATCACAGGGTAAAGGGTTGCGGATGTATCTGTCGCGTGTGGCGCTGGCCGTCATGGTTGTGGCCGGCCTTGCGGCCTGTGCACCCAAGCCCGAACCATCCCAGTCCATGCCCGATGCGGAGATCGCCGAGGCGGTCTATCGCCACGATGGCCCGCCATCGCTGACCCTGTTCACGATGATCAACAATACCAACGGATCAGGGGCGCATACCTCGCTCATGGTCAATGGCAGCCAACGGGTGATATTTGATCCCGCAGGCTCGTTCCGGCATCCGCGGATCGCCAGCAAGAATGATGTCATCTATGGTGTGACCCCTGTGATGGCCGATACCTACACGCGCTTCCATGCCCGCGAGACGTTCCATGTGATCGTACAGGAGATTGATGTCAGCGCGGAGGTGGCAGAGGATGTGCTGCAGCGGATGCTGGCCATCGGGCCGGTGCCAAGGGCGCAATGCGCCTTGAGCACGTCGACAATTCTTAATGAGGTTGGGGGGCTGGGCGGACAGATCCGCAAGACGTGGTTCCCCAAGAACCTTGCCGATCAGTTCGGTCGCCTGCCCGCTGCCACGACCGAGAAGCTATACGAATACGACGATGACAACCGTTTCAAGGCGCTTGAGGTGTTTGATGCGGATCGTGTCAAAGCTGCCCGCGCCGCAATGGCGGAGGAGCCCTCCGAGGCGGCTCTGCTGAACTAAGGGCTGGTGTTCGCCGCTTGACGAAAGATCCCCGCGCGCGCTTGGCGATGTGGTCGCGGCAGGCAGTTCTGCGGCAAGAGAGCAGACATTGAAGCGTGTCACCCCGCCCGGAACAGCCGCGCAGCGGCCCGGGCATCGCACGGCCGCCCCCCGGCCGGGCTATTGGCTGCCGCAAGTGCCACGGCCAGAGGCTGGATGTTGCTGCACGATAAACTGCCAGATTGACCCGTTGGATCACCCGACCGCGGCCCTGCGATGCCCTGTGTCGCATTGATACGCGAACGTCCGCAACGGGCTTAACAGTCATAGGTTTTTTTGAGTCGAGTAGCGAGCACTAGCCCAGCAGATACAACATCAGATAGAGCATACCCGCCCCGCTGAAAATCGCGGCCAGCACGTTCTTGGTGACATAGCCAACAGCCAGCGTGGTCAGTGCCGCCGCAAGGCGCGGCATATCCAGAACGCCACCGGTCGCCGTGGGCCAGACCACCAGCGGAGCCACCAGACCGGGCAGGACGGCGACGGCGGTGTAGCGCAAATGGCGCATCACCCAGTCGGGCATCGGACGGTCCCCGATCATCCCCAGAAAGATAAAGCGCAGGCCAAAACTGCCCAGACCCAGCAGGATGATCACGGTCCACAGTGTGCCTTTGGCGATGGCGGGATCGCTCATACCTGTGCCCTCCGGCTCATCCACAACTCGACCTGTGCGCCGACCACCATGCCGCCGATACCGGCAATGATCAGGCCAAGGTTGAAGGGCACGAAGACAAAGAGCAGCGCAAGAATGACCGACGCCGTAGCGGCGGCGATATGGGCCAGCGTCCGCAGCGCCGGGGCGATCATCGCGATGAAAGTGATGGGCACCGCGAAATCAAGCGCCAGCCCTGCGGGCATCGCGCTGCCGATCAGCGCACCGACCACGGTCATCGCATACCAGACGGGGATGACAGGGGTGACCGCGCCGAAATAGAACGCCATCTTCTGCGCGGGCGTCCAGTCGCGGTTGCGTTCGTAGGCGAGGATCGAACAGGCATAGGACTGGTCCACCATCATATAGGCGGCCAGCGCCCGCTGCCAGACAGGCGTTGCCCCCAGATGCGGCGTCAGCGAGGCGGAATACATCGCCATCCGCAGGTTGACGGCCAGCGCCGAGGCCAGCACGATCACCGTGGGCGCGTTTTCCTGCATCAGTTGCAGGGCGGTGAACTGCGCGGCTCCTGCAATGACGACAACGGAAAAAGCCAGTGTTTCCCACACGTTCAATCCGGCCTCGGTGGCGACAACCCCGAACAACAGGGCAAAAGGCGCGACAACCAGAATAAAGGGTGCGCCGTCGCGCACGCCCTTCCAATAGGCGGAATTGGTGGTGGAGACAGTCATCTTATGCCTTTAGTACAAAGGGGGTGAGACACCCCTAAGCGGTGGCATGAGGAGATTCAATTGCCGATAGAGCAGGTTGCAGGCGTGATCCTTGCCGGAGGACAGGCAACCCGCATGGGTGGCGGCGACAAATGCCTGTTGCCTCTGGGCGGCGGTGAAACCGTGCTGGAGCGTATTGTCAGCCGGATCGGCCCGCAGGTTGGCTGTCTGGCGCTGAACGCCAACGGTGATCCGGCGCGCTTTGCAACATCAAACCTGCCGGTTCTGCCGGATACACTCACGGATGCAGGCCCTTTGGCAGGCGTTCTTGCGGCGATGCACTGGGCGCAGGCGCAGGGCTGCGATGCCGTGGTGACAGTGGCGGGTGACACGCCTTTCTTTCCCGCCGATCTGGTCGCGCGACTGGTGGCCGAGCGGGCAGGGCAGCCAGTGGTAATGGCCGCAACCGACAGGCTGCATCCGGTTTTCGCCTTGTGGGATATCTCGCTTGCGCCAGTTTTGGCGCAGGCGCTGGACAGTGGCACACGCCGTGTCGCCGCCTTTGCCGAGGCGCAGGGTGCTGTGACGGTCAGGTTTCCGCAAACAGAGGCACTGGACCCGTTCTTCAACATCAATACGCCGGACGATCTGGCGCAGGTGCAGCGGCTTTATCGCACAAGGCAGGTTCCATGAGGGTTTACGGCGTCATCGGCTGGAAGAATTCCGGCAAGACCGGATTGATGGAACGCCTGATCGCGGAATGCCGCGCGCGCGGATTGTCCGTGTCGAGCATCAAACATGCCCATCACGCCTTTGATATCGACCAGCCCGGCAAGGACAGTTTCCGCCACCGTCAGGCAGGGGCGGGCGAGGTGCTACTGGCCTCGCGCCATCGCTGGGTGCTGATGCATGAAAACGACCCCGAGACAGAGCCGCCGCTGGCGGAGCTTCTGGCGCGGCTGTCGCCCGTCGATCTGGTGCTGGTCGAGGGCTACAAACGCGACAGCCATCCCAAGATCGAGGCGCATCGCGCGGACACCGGGCAAAGGCTCATCGCGCTGGATGATCCGACCGTGCGCGCAGTGGCGAGCGATGGTGCAACGGGCCTGCCGGCACTAGGCTGGCACGGCACCGGATACGATCTGGACGATACCGCAGGCGTGGCGAATTTCATCCTGTCCGAACTGGGTCTGGGGCGGATCTAGTCAAAAATTCCCGCCACACGGCCGAGCAGCATGAAGGCGCGGGCGGTGCGGGTGTTGGACAGATCGGAGATTTCGGCATCGGTGGCATCAGCTTCGAATGCGGCGAACATCTTGTCGAAACGGCGCAGGAAGTGATGCGCTGCATCGCGGAAGATCGGGTCCTGCTTCATGCGGCCTGCGGTCAGCGCCAGCGACGAGCGGTCGCGGATACCGCCCAAAGCGGCAATCGCGCGGCCACGTTCTCCACCTGCAAAGCGCCGCCAGATTTCGGGGCGGGCCATATCGGGGCGCAGATCATCCATATAGATGCCATCCTGCGACAGCAGCGTCAGCACATCCTGACTGGCCTGCACAAGTTGTGCGGCCTGACGGTCCCGCAGCGCCTTTCGCAGGGCGGCAAAGCCTTCCTCATCCTCTGCCGTCTCGGGGAAGTTCATCGCGCGGATGAAATCCTCGCGGGATAGGGGCGGGCCCATCTCGTCTGCAGGCGTGCCAAGGGGCAGGGCGCCCTGATGCTCGGTGCCGGATTGGGCGGGGGTCTCGGGCTTGGGGCGCATCGGTGTGGCTTGCGGACGGATCGAGGTGAACTTGGCCAGTGCGGTTTCGGTTTTGCGCGTCGCGGCGGCGATCTCGTCGAGTCTACGCGCGACAGAGGGTTCCGACGACAGGGCCCGGCCCTGTGACTGTGCCACATAGGCTTGCCGAATCGCGTCAATCGCGGCCTGTAACCGCTGGCTTTCCTCGCGCATGATGCGGCTGGCGCGGGCTGCTGTCGCGCCCACCCAGATCATGGCCACGGGCATGAAAATCGCCAGAACCGTCATCATGAACCGCAGCGCGCCGCTGTCATCGGTGGCATTGCTTGCAGGGGTGAACAGGAAAAACAGCCCGCAGCCCAGCAACCACAGCAGCGACAGTGCAATGGCGATCACTTCAATCGAGGTCATTTGCGGCGACCGCGCGCGGTCATAAATGCCCGGCGGAGTGGAGTTGCCGTCCTGTTTGCCGACCATGGGCCTGATGTTCCCGTTCAAGAAGGCTCAAACATACGAGATTTTGAGAATTTCGTAAGACTTCTCTCCGCCCGGTGTGCGCACCTCGACGGAATCACCCTCTTCCTTGCCGATCAACGCCCGCGCGATGGGCGATCTGATGTTCAGCAAGCCTTTTTCGATGCTCGCCTCGTGCTCTCCGACGATCTGCCATGTCTTTTCTTCTTCGGTATCTTCGTCCACCAGCGTCACGGTGGCGCCAAATTTGATCGCACCGGACAGGGATTTGGGGTCGATCACCTCGGCCAGAGAGATCACGCCTTCGAGTTCCTTGATACGCCCTTCGATGAAGGACTGCTTTTCGCGCGCCGAATGATACTCGGCATTCTCCGACAGGTCGCCATGCTCGCGTGCCTCGGCAATCGCCTTGATGATTGCGGGGCGTTCGACGGATTTTAACTGCTTAAGCTCGATTTCCAGCGCAGAATGTCCGGCGCGGGTCATAGGTATTTTTTCCATCGAACGGGTTCCGTATTCTTGAGCTGTGGGAAGGTGGCCGGTTTGAAATCAGGTTTTGGTGCGCTACACCCTGCCCTAGGCGATGCAGGGTTTGCAATAGAATAAGGCAGGTTACGGCGCAGCAACGCCAAAGCGGTTTGCGCAACCAATCCATGCTCTGTAACGTTGTGTCGCGATTGACCCTGTATGCTGCGGCGCGGTAACCATGCAGCAACAATATTGCGCGCACTTTAAAAAAGAGGCCAGCTATGTCGGATATCGAACGCGAAACAATGGAATACGATGTCGTCATCGTTGGTGCCGGGCCTGCCGGCCTGGCGGCGGCGATCCGCCTGAAACAACTAGATGCCGATATGAATGTGGTTGTGCTGGAAAAAGGCTCGGAAGTGGGCGCGCATATTTTGTCCGGCGCGGTGCTTGATCCTTGCGGGCTGGATGCGCTGATCCCTGACTGGAAGGAAAAAGGCGCGCCGCTGAATGTGCCTGTGAAAGAGGACAACTTCTACCTGCTGGGCGAGGGCGGTCAAATCCGTATCCCCAACTGGCCGATGCCGCCGCTCATGAAGAACCACGGCAATTACATCGTGTCGTTGGGCAATGTCTGCCGCTGGATGGCGGAGCAGGCCGAAGAACTGGGCGTTGAGATTTTCCCGGGCATGGCCTGTTCGGAAGTCGTTTATGGCGAGAATGGCGAGGTCAAAGGCGTCGTTGCGGGCGAGTTCGGCCGCAACCCCGATGGCTCCATCGGTGACGGATACGAGCCGGGCATGGAATTGCACGGCAAATACGTCTTCCTCGGCGAGGGTGTGCGCGGGTCCCTGTCGAAAGAGGTGATCGCGAAATACGACCTGTCCAAAGGCAAGGAGCCGCAGAAATACGGGCTCGGCATGAAGGAAATCTGGGAGATCGACCCCGACAAGCACCGCGAGGGCACCGTGACCCACACGATGGGCTGGCCGTTGGGCAAGAATGCGGGCGGCGGCTCGTTCATCTATCATCTGGAAAACAATCAGGTCTATGTCGGCTTTGTGGTGCACCTGAACTATGCCAATCCCTATCTGTTTCCCTATATGGAATTCCAGCGGTTCAAGCATCATCCGATGGTGGCAGAGCTTCTGAAAGGTGGCAAACGCGTGGCTTACGGCGCGCGGGCGATCACCGAGGGCGGTTACCAGTCGATGCCCAAGATGGTGGCCCCCGGTGTGGCGCTGCTGGGCTGTGCTGTCGGCATGGTCAACGTGCCGCGCATCAAGGGCAGCCATAACGCGATGATCTCCGGCATGGCCGCAGCCGACGCCGCCTATGAGGCGATCAAGGAAGGCCGCGCCAGCGACGAGTTGACCGATTACGAGACCGAGGTCCGTGGCGGCGCTATCGGCAAGGATCTCAAGCGCGTGCGCAACGTCAAGCCGATCTGGTCGAAATACGGCCTCTCTGCCAGCCTCGCGCTGGGTGGGTTTGACATGTGGACCAACACGCTGGGCTTCTCGCTGCTGGGCACGCTGGGTCACGGGAAATCCGATGCCGAGGCGACAGAACCTGCCGACAAGCACGAAGAGATCGTCTATGCCAAACCCGACGGCAAGCTGTCGTTCGACCGGCTGACCAATGTCAGTTTCTCCATGACAAACCATGAAGAAAACCAGCCGTGCCACCTGCAATTGCTCGACCCGTCGATCCCGATTGCCGTCAACCTGCCCAAATATGCCGAACCGGCGCAGCGTTATTGCCCGGCGGCGGTGTACGAGGTTGTCTCGGAGGAGGGGAAGGATCCGCGCTTCGTGATCAACTTCCAGAACTGCGTGCATTGCAAGACCTGCGACATCAAGGACCCCAGCAAGAATATCAGATGGGTGACCCCGCAGGGCGGCGACGGGCCGAACTACCCCAATATGTAATTGCGGCGCAAACGGGCGCCCTGCGCGCCCTACCGGCGGAAACCCGATCATTTTCCCGCGATTACAGCGGGGAAATGTCACCCTGCATTGCACTTATGCGCGGAAGCGCTAGGGTTTAACTCGCTGTTCGGGGAACCGTGGATCAATCTGCGGCATCGGGCACGGGTGTCAGGCAGGAGGATGTGCAGTGGCGGGCAGATATGTGGCAGGGCGCGCAACGGTTGTTGCATTATGCGCAAGCCTGTTGGGGGGCGGATTTGCGGCACCTCTGGCGGCTGAACCCAACACCGGCGCTTACCTGGCAGCGCGGCAAGCCATCATCATGGGCGATTACAAGGCGGCGGCTGACAATTTCACCCGCGCGCTGACACGCGATCCGGGCAACCCGATGTTGCTGGAAAACGCGGTTCTGTCGTTTCTGTCTCTGGGCGATCTGGACCGCGCGCTGCCGATTGCGCAGCGGATGGAGGCCGATGGCCTGCAAAGCCAGGCGGCCAGCATGGTTCTGACGGCGGCCGAGGTGCTGGCCGGTGACTTTGATAGCATCTTGACGCGCATGGCCGAGGAGCGCGGCATGGGGCCGCTGGTCGATGGTCTGACCATCCCTTGGGCGCATATGGGCAAGGGCGAGGTTGCCGCCGCACTGGCCGCTTTCGACAGGCTGGCCGAACAAAGCGACCTTGGCCCCTTTGCCTATTACAACAAAGCGCTGGCACTGGCGCTTGTCGGGGATTTCGAGGCGGCTGAAGCCCTGTTCGCCGCCGAAGCGGGCGGCCCGCTGCAAATGACCCGCCGTGCCGCCATCGCGCGTGTGCAGATCCTGAGCCAGCTTGACCGTGACGAAGACGCCGTGAACCTGCTCGACCAGATGTTCGGCTCCGATCTTGACCCCGGTCTGGCTGCGCTGCGTGCAACACTGACCGAAGGCGCGTTGCTGCCGTTCGATCTGATCACCTCCCCTGCCGACGGCATTGCCGAGGTGTTCCACGTTGTGGCGACCTTCCTGCGGCGCGAGGCGGGGGATGACTACACCTTGCTGTTCTCGCGGGTCGCGGAGCATTTGCGCCCGGATCACACGGATACGATCCTGCTGAGCGCCACCTTGCTGGAATCGATGGAGCGGCTCGAACTGGCGGCGGCCACCTATGCAAAGGTGCCGCGCGACGATCCGTCCTTCCACGCCGCCGAATTGGGCCGCGCCGAGGCGCTGCGCAAACTCGACCGGCTGGAAGCGTCCGAGGAGGTGTTGACGCAACTGGCCCGCACCCATGGCTCCTTGCCGATTGTGCATGTGAGCCTTGGCGATCTGATGCGGCAGATGGAGCGTTTCGACGATGCTGTGCGCGCCTATGACAGGGCGCTCGCGCTCTATGACGGGCCGGAAACCAACCAGTGGTTCATCTA
The DNA here is from genome assembly GCA_047921295.1 of Rhodobacterales bacterium. GTDB lineage: Bacteria > Pseudomonadota > Alphaproteobacteria > Rhodobacterales > Rhodobacteraceae > Seohaeicola. The sequence goes on along the minus strand of JBLRWK010000041.1, from coordinate 26,300 downwards.
TTATGCCCGCGCCATCGCCCACGAGCGGCAGGATAGCTGGCCCGAGGCCGAAGCGGATTTTCGCATGGCGCTGGAGCTCAATCCCGATCAGCCGCAAGTGCTCAACTACCTGGGCTATTCACTGGTCGAACAGCAGGTAAAGCTGGACGAGGCGCTGGATATGATCGAGCGCGCCGTCGCCGCGCGCCCCGACAGCGGCTATATCGTCGACAGCCTCGGATGGGTTCTCTACCGTCTGGGCCGTTACGAGGAAGCCATCATCCATATGGAGCGCGCCGCTGAACTGATGCCTGTGGACCCGATTGTGAACGACCATCTGGGCGATGTTCTCTGGGCGGTCGGGCGCACCCGCGAGGCACGGTTCCAATGGACGCGCGCGCTGTCCTTCGATCCGGAACCCGAGGACGCGACCCGCATCCGGCGCAAGCTTGAGGTCGGGCTGGACGTGGTGCTGGAAGAAGAAGGCGCGCAACCCTTGTCACAGGTCGCCAATGGCAACTGAACAGGGCGGCCATTCCGGCCTCCATGTCGAATTCGCTCCTGCCAAGATCAATCTGACGCTGCACGTGACCGGCCAGCGGGATGACGGCTATCACCTGCTCGACAGTCTGGTGGTCTTTGCCGATATAGGCGACCGGCTGCACCTTGCCTTGTCCGACGCGCCTTGCTTGACGGTCTCGGGCCCGATGGCTGCTGGCGTGCCTTTGGGTGACGACAATCTGGTGCTGCGCGCCGCCCGTGCGGTGGGCCTTTGCATGGACATCCGGCTGGAGAAACACCTGCCAGCCGCGGCTGGCATCGGGGGCGGTTCCTCGGATGCGGCGGCGGTATTGCGCGGGGCTGTGGCATTGGCGCAGGGGCAGGCTCTGCCGCAGGATGCAGGGCTTTCGCTCGGCGCCGATGTTCCGGTTTGCCTGACGGCACGCGCGGCCCGCATGTCGGGCATCGGCGAGATTGTGACACCAATTGCCGGATTGCCGCCTTTGCATGCGGTGTTGGTCAATCCCGGTGTCGCGGTCTCCACCGCGCATATCTTCCGCAGCCTTGCCCGCAAGGATAACCCGCCGATGCCCGCGCATCTGCCCGTGTGGCGCGACGCCGCCGCCTTGGCCGCTTGGTTGCGCGGGCAGCGCAACGACATGCAGCCCGCCGCTATCGCGCAGGCCCCTGTTGTCGGCGAGGTGATTGCCGCCATCGAGGCCACGGATGACTGTCTGCTGGCGCGTATGTCCGGATCAGGGGCGACCTGTTTCGGCCTTTACCCCGATGCCGCAAGCGCAGAGGCGGCGCAGCAGCGGCTGGCACGGCCCGACTGGTGGGTGCATGCGGTGCGCCTGACCTAACACGGCGCGCAAAGGGGCACTGCCGGAGCCTCCGGCGGGGATATTTCAAGCAAGCAGAAGCAGGGCTCAGCGCAGGCGGGCGACGACGTAATCGGCGAGGTCCGTGAGCATCTGGCGCAAGGGATGGTCGGGCAGCGATTGCATTGCCTCCTTGGCACGGGCGGCCCATTGCAGGGCATCCTCGCGTGTTGCCTCCAGCGTGCCGTGGCGCGTCATCAGGGCGATGGCATGCTCAAGGTCACCGTCGCGCTGGTCACCCTTCTCGATGCAACGCGCCCAGAAAGCGCGCTCTTCGGTATCGGCTTTGGCAACGGCCTTGATGACCGGCAGGGTCAGCTTGCGCTCGCGGAAATCATCGCCGGTATTCTTGCCGGTGGCCTTGGTATCACCGGCGTAATCCAGAAGATCGTCGACGATCTGGAAGGCGATCCCCAGCGCATCGCCGTAATCGTAAAGCGCTTGCACCTGTGTGGCATCGGCTCCGGCGAGCACGCCGCCCGCCTCTGTCGCCGCCGAGAACAGCGCCGCCGTCTTGCCGCGCACGACCTTGAGATAAACGCTCTCGTCGGTTTTCAGATCGCGTGCGGCGGTCAGCTGCAACACCTCGCCTTCGGCAATGGTGGCGGCGGCATTGGACAGGATTTCCAGCACCCGCAGATTGCCCGGCTCCACCATCAACTGAAACGCGCGGGCGAAAAGGTAGTCGCCCACCAGCACCGAGGACTGGTTGTCCCAGAGCAGGTTTGCCGTTGGCCGCCCGCGCCGTTGCTGGCTTTCATCCACGACATCGTCATGCAGCAGCGTGGCGGTATGGATGAACTCCACCGTTGCGGCCAGATGGATGTGGTAGGGGCCGTCATAATCGCAGAGTTCAGCGGCGGCGAGGGTCAGCATCGGGCGCAGCCTTTTGCCGCCTGCACCGACAAGATGCGCCGTGACCTGCGGGATGCGGGGGGCGTGCTCTGATTCCATACGCTTGGCAATCAGCGCATTCACAGCCTCCATCCCCTCGGCCAGATGGAGGGCCAGTTGCTCGTGCGGCTTGGTGGCGGCGGTGATATCTGCGCGATCGAGGCTCATGTTTTCCCTGCTGCATGGCTCGACAAGTCGTATCCCATGCCGTTATCTGCCCATATGAAACAACTGATGCGCACCAATAACCCTGTGTCGATGGCGATGGCGACCGCGCTGCTTCAAGGCGAGGGTATAGACTGCTTTGAAATCGACGTAAACATGAGCGTCCTCGAAGGCAGCATCGGCATATTGCCGCGCCGCCTGATGGTGCGTGAATCCGATTATGACGCGGCGCTGCGTGTCATCATCGATAACGGCATGGGACCCGATGGATGAGGCAGCACTAAGCTGCGACGCATTTCTGGACGGGCGCTTGCAGATATTGCAGCCCCGTCAGGGATATCGGGCCGGGGTTGATCCGGTTCTGCTGGCGGCGGCTGTTGCCGCGCTGCCGGGGCAGTCTGTGCTGGAACTGGGTTGCGGGGTCGGTGTGGCGTCGCTGTGCCTTGGCCGGCGTGTGCCGGACCTGCACCTGACCGGGGTCGAGATCCAGCCCGACTATGCCGATCTGGCGCGCCGCAATGCCGCCGCTGCCGGTCTGCCGCTTGAGGTGGTGCAGGCCGACCTTTCGGCGCTTCCCCCAGCGCTGCGCCAGAAGCAATTCGACCACGTCATGGCCAATCCGCCGTATTTCCTGCGCGATCAAAGCACGCCTGCGAGGGATGCCGGGCGGGAGACGGCGCTGGGCGAGGGCACATCTCTGGCCGATTGGGTGGCGGTCGCGGCGCGGCGTGTGCGCGATGGCGGCTATGTCACCGTTATACAGCGGGCCGAGCGCCTGCCGGAGGTGATGGGGCTGATGAGTGCGCGGCTAGGCTCCGTGGTGGTGCTGCCGCTGATCCCGCGGCGCGGGCGCGATGCCCAGCTTGTGCTGGTCCGTGGCCGCAAGGGCGGGCGCGCGGCTTTCCGAATGGCTGATTCGGTGCTCATACATGACGGTGCCGGCCATGATGGCGACCGCGACGACTATACCGCGCTGGTGCGCAGCGTGCTGCGCGACAATGCGGCTTTGCCGTTCTGAGCGGCACAACCATTGGCCGTGCCCCTGCGTTAGGAAATTGTTTGCCACAAGCTGCGACTGCAGCGTGACTTGAGACGGATTCTGTGATGCACTTGTCATACTGACGTTACATCAGAGAGGAGACATCATATGAGCTTGAGTTCGCATGTCGAGGAACTGAAGAGAAAACACCGCAAACTCTCGGACAAGGTAGAAGAGGCGCAGCGCGCGCCGAGTGTCAGTGACACTGAACTCGCGCAACTCAAAAAGCAAAAGCTCCGCATAAAGGAAGAGATTGAGCGTTTGAGCGCCAGTGCCTGACCGTTAAGGGCCGGAAACATAACCAGACTTTTCTATAGCTCACATTGAAAGCCGGTCAGCCGCCGAGGCGGCTGACACATTGAATTCAAGTGACGCTCAGGCTGCGGCCATAAAATCCGTCACGGCCTGCACCTCGCCCTGCGTGATCTCGTGGCCACCGGCGTGCCATTCCAACAGCACATGCGCGTCTTGGGCCTTCAAATAATCAGCCAGTTTTTGCGTTTGCGGCGCGGGGCAGATCGGATCATGCTGACCGGCGGTGATCAGGATATGACGCCCCGCCAATCCCGGCTGCGCCTCGGGTGACCACGGGATCAGCGGATGCATGAGGGCCATGCGGTCCACCAGATCGGGATATTCCATAGCCACGGCCATCAGGATATTCGCCCCGTTGGAATAGCCCAGTGCCGCAATCTGGTTTGCCCCGGTCCGCGCTTTCTGCGCCTCGATGAAGCGCGCCATGCGGTCCCGGCGCAGGGCAAGATCCGCCATGTCATAAACGCCTTCCCCGGTGCGCCGGAAGTAGCGGCTCATTCCGCCCTCCTGCACATCGCCCCGCGGCGACACGATATGTGCGCCGGGGATCAGCCTCTCCGCGAAGCCGTGAAACTGATGCTCCGTCCCGCCCGTGCCGTGAAAGGTCAGCAGCAAGGGCGCGCCGGGCTGCCCGCGTGTCTCGGCGAAAACATAAGGTGCGTCAGTCACGGATCGGCTCCAAATAGCGCTGTTCTAACGTTTCGCGCAGATGCTCGTGCTGCGAGGGCAGCTTGAGCGCTTGGCCAAGATGCGCGCTGTCTTCGTCACGGTCAAAACCCGGCTCGTTGGTGGCAACCTCGAAGAGCACACCGCCCGGCGTGCGGAAATAGATCGCCCAGAAGTAATCGCGGTCGATCACCGGAGTCACCTGCCAGCCCGTATCGAGCAGCGCCTTGCGCACCTCCACCTGCGCGGCGCGGTCGGTGACGGAGAAGGCGAGGTGATGCACAGAACCGGCCCCCTGTTGCGCGGCAGTGGCACCGGGCAGGGTTTCGATGTCGATCACATCGGCCCCGTTGCCACCGGGCATGTGGAAGCGGGTCACGTCGCCTTCGGTATCGGCCTGCTGATATCCCATGAAACGCAGCAACTCGGCGCTGGCACCTGCATCGCGCAGACGCATGTCGGCGGAATGGAAGCCGCGAATCGCATGATCGGCGCTGATTCCCTGACCTTCCCATGGGGCGCGGTCATCCTCGGTCTCGACGAGGGCAAAGCCGTCACCGTCGGGGCCGTCGAAATGCAGGCGGTTTTCGCCAAATCGGGTTTGCGGCTTGATATTTTTGACGTCGAACGTGGCCAGCCGGTCCGCCCAAAAGGGCAGCGACCCTTTCGGTACCGCGAAGGTTGTCACGCTGACTTCACCCGCACCGGGGCGACCGCGCTTTGCGCCGGGGAAGGGGAAATAGGTCATCACCGAACCCGGCGTGCCCACCTCATCGCCGTAATAGAGGTGATAGACCTCGGGCGCGTCGAAATTGACGGTTTTCTTGACGCGGCGCAGGCCGAGCGTCTTGGTAAAGAAATCATTGTTGGATTGCGCCCCGCTGGCCAGCGAGGTCACATGGTGCAGTCCGTTGATCTGGGTCAGCATATCGGTTCTCCTTTTGAGAGATGATATGTGCTGCATCGCCGCGCAGAAAACCCGTATCGCGGCGCGTATTCTGTGCAGTACCGCACAAAAGGGTCATGCGACGGAATGAAAAAGCCCCCCGCAGATGGGCAGGGGGCTTTGTGATCGCGGGTGGTGCGGATCAGACGAAGAATTGCGCGCCATTGGCCGAGATGGTCGAGCCGTTGATAAAACCTGCATCATCCGAAGCAAGGAATACCACGCAACGGGCAATCTCCTCGGGCTCGCCCAGACGGCCTGCCGGGATCTGTGCGATGATGCTTTCGCGGACTTTCTCAGGCACGGCCATGACCATATCGGTGGCGATATAGCCGGGGCAGATCGCATTGGCCGTGATGCCGGCGCGCGCGCCTTCCTGCGCGAGGCTTTTGACGATGCCCAGATCGCCCGCCTTGGAAGCGGCATAGTTGACCTGTGCGAACTGGCCTTTCTGCCCGTTGATCGACGAGATGATGATGATCCGCCCGAATTTACGCTCCCGCATCCCCGGCCAGATCGGATGGGTCATGTTGAACACGCCGGTCAGGTTGGTGTCGATCACCTCGTGCCACTGCTGCGGGGTCATCTTGTGGAAAGGCGCATCGCGGGTGATGCCGGCATTGTTGACCAGCACGTCGACCGGCCCGATCTCGGCCTCAACCTTGGCGATTCCTGCGGCGCATTCGTCGTAATCGGCCACATTCCATTTATAGGTCTTGATGCCGGTATCTTTGGTGAATGCCGCGGCGGCCTCGTCGTTGCCGGCATAGGTGGCCGCGACGGAATAGCCCGCATCGCGCAATGCGATGGAAATGGCCGCGCCGATTCCGCGTGATCCGCCCGTGACGAGTGCTGTTCTTGCCATGATATCCTCCAATTTGGCTAGCTTTGGTAACTTGGTTACTTTGAAAGGCATTGATGCGCAAGAATGTTGCGTCGCCTTTTGTGTCTGCGCGGCAATAATCTTTGCCGCGCGCTAAACAAAAGGGGCGCCTTTGGAGCGCCCCTTGATGTTTGCGTCAGACCTTTGCGGTCACACCCGCTCGAGGCACATGGCGACACCCATGCCGCCCCCGATGCAGAGCGTGGCAAGGCCCCGCTTGGCATCGCGGCGCTGCATTTCGAACAGCAACGTGTTCAGGATGCGGCAACCGGATGCACCGATGGGATGGCCGATGGCGATGGCGCCGCCGTTCACGTTCACGATGGCCGGGTCCCAGCCCATTTCCTTGTTGACGGCGCAGGCTTGGGCGGCAAAAGCCTCGTTCGCCTCGACCAGATCCAGATCGTCGACGGACCAGCCCGCTTTTTCGAGCGCTTTGCGGCTGGCATGGATCGGACCAACGCCCATGATCGACGGATCAAGTCCCGCCGTGGCGTAGGAGGCGATGCGGGCGAGCGGCGTGATGCCACGCTTTTCGGCATCATCCGCCGACATCAGCAGCACCGCTGCCGCGCCGTCATTCAGGCCGGAGGCATTGGCGGCTGTGACAGAGCCGTCTTTTGCAAAGGCGGGGCGCAGCTTTTGCAGCGCTTCCAGCGTGGCACCGTGGCGGATGTACTCATCCTTGTTGATGGTGACATCGCCCTTGCGGGATTTGACGATGAAATCGATCACCTCGTCATCGAAACGCCCGGCCTTTTGCGCGGCTTCGGCCTTGTTCTGGCTGGCGAGCGCGAAATCATCCTGCGCTTCGCGCTTGATCTGGTATTTTTCTGCCACGTTCTCGGCGGTCTGGCCCATGTGGTAGCCGTTGAATGCATCCCACAAACCGTCGCGGATCATCGAATCGATATAGGAGACATCGCCCATTTTCACGCCCGCGCGCAGGTGCGCGACATGGGGGCTGAGGGTCATGTTTTCCTGCCCGCCAGCGGCGACGATCGCGGCATCGCCAAGCTGGATGTGCTGGGCGGCCAAAGCCACGGCGCGCAGGCCGGAACCGCAGACCTGGTTGATCGACCAGGCAGAGGATTCGATGGGCAGGCCTGCATTGACATGCGCCTGACGTGCGGGGTTCTGGCCTTGTCCGGCGGTCAGAACCTGCCCCAGAATGGTCTCGGACACTTCCGATTTGTCGATGCCGGCGCGGGCCACGACAGCCTCAAGCACGGCGGCACCCAGATCATGGGCGGGGGTGTTTGCAAAAGCGCCCCCGAACGAGCCGACAGCGGTACGTGCCGCCGAGGCGATTACGACATTGGTCATGTATATCCTCCACCAAATTCAAAGATCGAGGATCGCCCGGCACGCAAGCGTTGCGGGTACCGGACTCCCCGCCTTGCAAAAGGTGATACTGGATCATCCGCGTAGCGGCAACAGCGCTGATGGCTCACCCTGCACGATCCATCCGTTCCGGCGGGGCGGTGGGGCCGTCCCATGGCGGGTGAATTGTCGGCGCACCGAAAAAATAGCCCTGCTGACAATCCACACCGATCTTGCTGAGCCAGAGCGAGTCGGCCTGATTCTCGACGCTCTCGGCCACCGTGAACATGTCGAACTGCCGCGCGATGTCGACCATGGCACGGGTCAGGATCTGGTTGTCCGCATCGCCATGGACCCCTCGGATGAAATCACCGTCGATCTTGATGACATCGAACTGGAAGTCGCGCAGATAGCGGAACGAGGTATAGCCTGCGCCGAAATCATCCAGCGCGAAGGTGATTCCGCGCTTTTGCAGGTCGGACATGAAGCGCACCACAAGTTCCGGGACGGTCATCGCGCTGCGCTCCGTGATCTCGAGGATCAGACGCTCGCCTATGGTCGGGTCGCCCTGAAGGCCGTGGCGTAGGCTGCGGACCCATCGCGGAAAGCCGATAGAGCGTGCGGACATGTTGATGGAAAGCCGGATCTGCGGGTTCTGACGGAGGGTTTTCAGGCCGATTTCGAGCGCCACGCAATCCAGAATGCGGCCGGTTTCTGTTGCCTCCACAGCATCGATAAAGTCCCGCGCGGGAATCACGCGTCCCGTATCGTCCAGTACGCGTATCAAGCCCTCGTAGAAAGCGATCTTGTCGGGGCTGCGCGACTGCACAACCGGCTGGAAGGCCAGCATCGCCTCCTTGTGCCGCAGCGCCGCGGCCACCACCATCAGGGCGTTGCGATCCCGTGCGTTCACCGCGTAATCCAGCGGTGACACCTCGCTTTTCTCCATATCCGCAAATCTGCCTTTACGCTTTCGCATGATCGGCCCCCTGACTAAACCCGATACTTAAACTGGCGCAGGAGCCCTTACAAAAGAGATAATATTCCCTTTTTGTTCTAATTTTCCTAGAATGAATAACAAACCGGAGAAGGGGGATGCGATGCAGGGAAGATGCGACTGGGCGGGGCCGGATCAGATCTATCTGGATTACCACGATACCGAATGGGGCGTGCCCGAAAGGGACGGTCGCGCGCTATGGGAATTGTTGTGCCTTGAGGGGTTTCAGGCGGGGTTGAGCTGGATCACCATTCTCAAGCGGCGTGAGGGTATTCGTGAGGCTTTTGAAGGGTTTATGCCCGAGGCAATCGCCCACTGGGGGCCGGAGGAGGTGGCGCGCCTGATGGCCGATCCGCGCATCATTCGGCATCAGGGCAAGGTAGAGGCTACAATCGGCAATGCCCGCGCCTATCAGAAGATCGAGGCGCGGGAGGGTTTTGCCGCATGGATCTGGGCGCATGTCGGCGGCAGGCCTTTGCAGAACCGTTTCACCTCGATGGCGGAGGTTCCGGCGCAGACAGATATTTCCGTCAGATTGTCGAAAAATCTGAAAAAAGAAGGCTTCAAGTTCTGCGGCCCGACGATCACCTATGCCTTCATGCAAGCGTCGGGCATGGTCAATGACCATCTGACAGGCTGCCCGTGCCACGCCGCCGTGGCGCGGCTGGGCTGATTACATGCCCGCGATCAATGCGGCGACAATCGCTTTGGCGCTGTCCGACGACCAGTCTGCATCGCCGCGCATGCGGGCAATCTCCTGTCCCTCGGGGTTCAGAATAACGGTGATCGGCAGGCCCAGCACGGCCATTTCGCGCGCGATGGTCTGGCGCGGATCGGTATGCAGGGGCAGGTTGTCCACTTCGATATCCTCGAAGAACCGCTGCATCGCCTGTGGCGGGTTGCGCCCTGTCGCGATTGTGACGACCTCGAAACTGGCGCCGCCCATCTCGGACTGCAATTCGGACAGATGCGGCATTTCCTTCAGGCAGGGCGGGCACCATGTGGCCCAGAAGTTCAGCACGACATATTTGCCCGCGTAATCGGCCAGATACCCTTCGCCCCCGTCCCACGTGTTGAATGGCTGCGCCGAGACCGGCTGCGGTTCGCTGTGGAAAGTCAGCTTTTTCATGTCTCCGTCGCGCAGCGCCTCAAGGGCTGCCACATCGGCGGTGGCGGTGTTTGCACCAAGGGCAAGAGCCGTATAAAGGACGATCTGACGCAGAATTCGCATATTCCCTCCAAGGTGCAACATATGACCGACAAAACCTCGAACCAGATGTGGGGTGGCCGCTTCGCCGCTGGCCCGGACGCGATCATGGAGGCGATCAATGCCTCGATCGGATACGATCAGCGGATGGCGGCGCAGGATATTGCCGGTTCAAGAGCCCATGCCGAGATGCTTGCGGCAACAGGTATCCTGAGTGATAGCGATGCCGCCGCCATCAGGGAAGGGCTGCTCACGGTCTTGTCAGAGATAGAGGCAGGGCAGTTTGTTTTTTCCACCGCGCTGGAGGATATCCACATGAATGTGGAGGCGCGGCTGAAAGAGGTGATCGGGGAGCCTGCGGGCCGGTTGCACACGGCCCGTTCGCGCAACGATCAGGTGGCCACGGATTTCCGCCTCTGGGTGCGCGACCAGATGGATGCGGCCATGGCGGGGATCACCGCGTTGCAACGTGCCTTTCTGGCGCAGGCCGAGGCGGGGGCCGATTGGGTGATGCCGGGTTTCACCCATTTGCAGACTGCGCAACCGGTGACATGGGGCCATCATATGATGGCCTATGTCGAGATGCTGGACCGCGATCATAGCCGCTTTGCCGATGCGCGGGCCCGCATGAACGAAAGCCCGCTGGGTTCTGCCGCGCTGGCGGGCACCGGCTTTCCCATCGACCGCGACATGACGGCGACCGCGCTGGGCTTTGACCGTCCTACGGCCAATTCGCTGGATGCCGTAAGCGACCGCGATTTCGCGCTGGAATACCTGTCCTGCGCCTCCATCTGCGCGATGCATCTGTCGCGGTTCGCGGAGGAGCTTGTGATCTGGTCGTCCGCGCAGTTCCGGTTTGTGAAGATGTCGGACAAATGGTCGACGGGGTCGTCGATCATGCCGCAGAAGCGTAACCCCGATGCGGCAGAGCTGATCCGCGCCAAGATCGGGCGTATTTTCGGGGCCAATGTGGCGCTGATGATGGTGATGAAGGGGCTTCCCTTGGCCTATTCCAAGGACATGCAGGAGGACAAGGAGCAGGTCTTTGACGCGGCCGACAACCTGATGCTGGCGCTGGCCGCGATGACCGGCATGGTGGGCGATATGACCGCCAACCGCAGCACGCTGGCAGCGGCGGCAGGTGCGGGCTTTTCCACCGCCACCGATCTGGCCGACTGGCTGGTGCGCGCGCTGGGCTTGCCGTTCCGGGAGGCGCATCACGTGACCGGCACGCTGGTGGGCATGGCCGAGGCGCGGGGCTGCGATTTGCCGGATCTGGACCTTGAGGATATGCAATCGGTGCACGAAGGGATCACGGCAGATGTCTTTGACGTGCTGGGCGTTGAAAACTCTGTCGCCTCGCGCATGTCTTACGGAGGCACGGCGCCCACGCAGGTGCGCGCGCAGGTGTCCCGTTGGAAGGAACGTCTGGGATGATAAAGATGTCCGGAATGGCGATTGCATGCAGCGCCCTGCTGGCGCTGACCGCCTGCGCGCCGGCGGCGGATATGTCCGCCCCCTCGCAGGGGCTGCAATCCACGCCGTCCCAACCGAATGTGAGCATCTCCGGCTCGGCACGCATCGGCGTGACGCGCACGTTGAATTGAGGGAAAGCAAGCGATGGCAAGATCAAGCAGGTTAAGGTTTCTGGTTCTGGGCTGTCTGTCTGCCGGATTGCTGGCGGCCTGCGGCGTAGAAGGCCAGCCCGTGCGCCCGTCACTGGATGCGGGGGTGTCCGTATCGCAGGGCGGGATTTATCCGTCCGTCGGGGTTGGAGTCCGGCAAGGGCCGGTCAGCATGCGGGTGGGTCTGTGATGTCGGTGTTGCGTATGATCTATCTGGCGCTGGCCATCTGGGGTGCCATTCATCCGATGTATTGGTTCGTGACCTATATGATGGAGACGGGCACCGGCCTGTCCGGCCTGATCGACGCGTGGTATGTTAACGCCTCTACAACCGGCCTGACATGGGATCTGATCATTGCGGCTATTGTCCTGACGGTCTGGATCATCGCCGAAGTTGCTGTCCGGCGGAACTGGCTGGGGCTGATCGCTATTCCCGCGACATTTTGCATCGGGGTCAGTTGCGGTTTGCCGCTCTATCTGTTTCTGCGAACGCGTCCTGTCTGAACGGTCGGAGTTTGAGTATTTGTAGAACGATGAAGCAGGGCGCGGCGCGGCATTGAACGAAGCGCGCGACCTGCTATGAGGCTGTGACGCAGCAGGGGATTTTTCGGCATGGATCATTTTCTCTATCAGGGCGGCGCGCTGCATGCCGAGGATGTGCCTCTGGCCGAGATTGCCGCCAGTGTCGGCACGCCGTTCTACTGCTACTCCACCGCGACGCTGGAACGGCATTTCAGGCTGTTCGACGAGGCGCTGGCGGGGATGGACCATCTGGTTTGCTATGCCATGAAAGCGGCAAGCAATATCGCCATCCTGAAAGTGCTGGCCGATCTGGGCGCGGGGATGGATGTCGTCTCGGGCGGGGAATACCTGCGGGCGAAGGCGGCGGGCGTACTCGGCGAGCGGATTGTGTTTTCCGGTGTCGGCAAGACCGCTGCCGAGATGCGTCTGGCGCTGGAGGGCGGCGTGCGCCAGTTCAACGTGGAAAGCGAGCCTGAGATGGAAGTGCTCAACCGTGTGGCGCTGGAACTGGGCACAGTGGCCCCGATCACCGTGCGGGTGAATCCGGATGTGGATGCCAAGACCCATGCCAAGATCGCCACTGGCAAGAGCGAGAACAAATTCGGCATTCCGATTGCCAAGGCCCGCGAGGTCTATGCCCATGCTGCGCGGCTTCCCGGTCTGCGGGTTGTCGGGATCGACGTGCATATCGGCAGCCAGCTGACCGATCTGGAGCCGTTCCGCCAAGCCTATCGCAAGGTTGCGGAACTGTGCGAATTGCTGCGCGACGACGGGCACGAGATCAGGCGGCTTGATCTGGGCGGCGGCCTTGGCATTCCCTACGAGCGCAGCAATGCCGCACCACCGCTGCCGCTGGACTATGGCGCGATGATTCGCGAGGAACTGGGCCATCTGGGCTGCGAGATCGAGATTGAACCGGGCCGTCTGATCGCGGGGAATGCGGGCGTCATGGTGACGCAGGTGATCTATGTGAAGCAGGGCGAGGGGCGCGATTTCCTGATCGTGGACGGCGCGATGAACGATCTGATCCGCCCCGCCATGTATGACGCGCATCACGATATCATTCCGGTGATCGAGCCATTGCCGGGTACCGAGAACCGCGTCTATGACGTTGTGGGACCGGTTTGCGAGACGGGAGACACCTTTGCCCGCCAGCGTGCCGTGCCGCCTGTGCAGGCCGGTGATCTGATCGCCTTCCGCTCTGCGGGTGCTTATGGCGCGGTTATGGCCAGCGAGTACAATACGCGCCCTCTGATTCCGGAAGTTCTGGTGCGCGGCGATCAATTCGCGGTTATCCGCCGACGCCCGACCTTTGACGAAATGATAAATCGCGATACCATCCCTGAATGGCTCTGATGCGATCCCCGCATCGGGCCGCGGGATGATCGAATGAAGCAAACCCCCGGCCACCTTCTGCAACGCTTGCGCTGGCCGCTTTTCCTGACCCGTGCCGGATTGCTGGCAGAACGGCTCTGGCAGGCGTTCTGGCCGCTCTGGACGGTGATCGTGCTTGTGCTGGCGGCACTGATGCTGGGCCTGCATGACAGCCTGCCCATCGAAGTGGTCTGGACGGGGATGGTGGTGGCCGGGTTGGGGGCTTTGGCCGCGGCTTTGCGCGGTTTCATGCGGTTTCGCTGGCCGACACGGGCCGAGGCCTTGGCGCGGCTGGATGCCAGCCTGCCCGGACGTCCGATTTCCGCCGTGCTGGACCAGCAGGCAATCGGCGGCACCGACGCGGCATCTGTCGCGGTCTGGAAGGCGCATCAGGCGCGAATGGCGGCGCAGGCCGGAACCGCGCGCGCGGTCTCGCCCGATCTGGATATGTCGCCACGCGATCCCTTTGCCACGCGCTATGTCGCGCTCTTGGCCTTGGCGGTGGCGATCCTGTTCGGCTCGATCCTGCGTGTAGGGTCCGTGGCCGAAATGACGCCGGGCAGCACGCAGGCCGCGATGGGCGGGCCGACATGGGAAGGCTGGATCGAACCGCCTGCCTATACCGGACAACCAACGCTTTATCTGGCCGATCAGCGCGGCGAGAGCATCGAGGTGCCGCAGGGTAGCCGCATCACCTTGCGGCTTTATGGCGAGTTGGGCGCCCTGCGCGTGACGCAGGATCTGGCCGAGACGGTCGGCGCGGAAACACCTGACCCCGCCACTCCGGCACAGGATCTGACGGTGACGCGCTCTGGCACCTTGGCGATTGATGGCCCCGGCGGGCGCGAATGGGACGTGACGATGCGGCCGGACGCGCCGCCGCGCGTCGCGTTCGGTGATCCCGCTCAAGCCAGCCTTGCCGATATGCAGGCGCTCGCGCAGGCCCGTGCCGAGGGGCAGATGAGCCTGCCCTTCACGGCCAGCGATGATTACGGCGTTGTCGCAGGGCAGGCGCGCATCACGCTGGATCTGGAAACGATCCCCCGGCGGCACGGTTTGCGGCTTGATCCAGAACCGCGCGACGCCATCGTGCTGGACCTGCCGATGCCGATTTCCGGCAGCCGCAAGGAATTTACCGAAACGCTGGTCGATAACCTGTCGCAGCATCCTTGGGCGAACCTGCCGGTGAGGGTGGAGCTTTCCGTCACGGATGCGGCTGGCCTTGAGGGCAGCAGCGGGGCCGAGCAGATGACCTTGCCCGCGCGGCGCTTTTTCGATCCGCTGGCCAATGCGGTCATCGAGCAGCGCCGTGATCTGCTGTGGAGCGCCGACAATGCGCGCCGCGTCTCGCAGGTGATCCGCACGATCTCGCACCGGCCCGAAGAGGGTCTGTTCCGCTCCGAGACCAGCTATCTGCGGCTGCGGGTGATCCTGCGGCGGCTGGAGGCGATGACGCAATACGGGTTGAGGCTGGAGCAGCGGGACGAGATCGCGCAGGCGTTGTGGGAACTGGCGTTGCTGCTGGAAGAAGGCGATATCGGCGATGCTCTGGAGCGGTTGCAGCGCGCGCAGGAGCGGCTGTCGGAGGCGATGAAGAACGGCGCTTCGGATCAGGAAATCGCCGAACTGATGCAGGAATTGCGGGATGCGACCGACAATTACATGAACCAGCTTGCGCAACAGGCCATGCGTGACGGCACGATGCAGGACAGTCAGGATATGGCCGAAGGCGGCATGCAGATGGGTCAGGACGATCTGCAGGCGATGATGGACCGCATTCAGGAACTGATGGAAGAGGGCCGGATGGCCGAGGCCCAGCAGGCGCTGGAAGAATTGCAGCGGTTGATGGAGAACATGCAGATCGCGCAGGGTCAGGGCGGGCAGGGCCAGCAATCCCCCGGCCAGCAGGCGATGGAAGGTCTGGCCGAGACATTGCGCGACCAGCAGGGGCTGTCGGATCAGGCGTTCCGCGACTTGCAGGAACGATTCAATCCCGGTGGTGATCAGGGCCAGCAGCAGGGGCAGCAGCAGGGGCAAGGACAACAGCCCGGCCAGCAGCAGGGTCAGGGGCGGCAACCCGGCCAGCAGCAAGGTCAGGGGCAGGGACAGGACCGCGCCGACCAGCAGGGCGAAGGGCAGGGCGACGCGCAAGGCTCGCTGGCCGAGCGTCAGCGCGCGCTGCGCAACGAACTCGACCGCCAGAGCCGCAATCTGCCCAATATCGGCGGTGAGGCTGGCGAGGCCGCGCGCGAAGCGCTGGACCGTGCGGGGCGTGCGATGGACGGCGCGGAGCAGGCTTTGCGCGGCAATGATCTGGCCGAGGCGATAGACCAGCAGGCCGAAGCGATGGATGCGCTGCGCGACGGGATGCGCAACATGGGCGAGGCGATGGCCGAGGCCGAGCGCGAGCAGCGCGGCGGGCAGGGTCAGGAGATGGGCCGCGCCGGTGGCGAGCGCCGCGATCCGCTGGGACGTGACAGCGGCACATCAGGCCAGACCGGCACGGACGAGAACCTGCTGCAGGGCGAAGATGTCTATCGCCGTGCCCGCGATTTGCTGGATGAAATCCGCCGCCGCTCGGGCGAGGGGGCGCGTCCGGAGGAAGAACTGGATTATCTCAGGCGGTTGCTGGAAAGGTTCTGACGCGAAACTCTCGCGTCAGCCGGTGTTTCCGGCAATCTCTGCCAGCCAGCGCGACAGGTTCTGCACCTGCACATCCAGCGCGATCCGTAGCCTGTCCACCGCCGAGACATAAGCCTCCATCGCTGGAGCGAGCCCGGGCATTGCCTCGACAATTGTGGGCGCGAAAACATAGAGCGCCAGCAGGATCATCGCGATCAGCAGCGTGACCGAAAAACCGCGTCCGAACCCTTTTTGCCGCGTGTTACGGGATACGCCCGCATCACGCCCGCCACCGGGGCGTTCATGGTCATCCGCCTGTGCGGGCCGCCTGTCGGAGGTGGAACGCAGGCTCGAATTGATCTCTTCGATGTCTGGCAACAGGGCGCGCCGAGAATCCGCCACGGCTGCTGCGGCGGCGGCCATTTTCTGACCGTCCGATACCGGATCACGCGGGGGAGGGGCGTTTCGTGGTGCCGGAATGCTTTGCGGTGGCAAGTCGTCACTGGCCGGATGCGCTGATGCAGCCGGTCCTCCTTGCGGGCGGGCGGCGTGGGCGGCCTCTTCCCTGCGGTGGCGTGTTTCGTCAGCGCGCTGCGGGGCGGCGGGCGGCGGCGAGGCAGGTGAAGGTGGGGGGGGCGGAGGTGTGGCAGGGCCGGAATCAAGGCCCAGATCGGGCTGGCTTTCCAGCGTCGCGCCACGTTCGGCAGCGCGTGCGCGCGCCTCGCGCTCGGCCTCTTCGCGCAACATATCGGCGACCGATGTGTCCAGACTGCGGCGTCGTATGGGCAGGTCATGCGCCGGATCTTCTTCGTAATCCTCTTCCTCGACGTCCGGCAAGCGTGACACAGGCGAGACCGGATCGTCGGGGTCCGGCACAAGCCGGTTGGTGTTCTGTGGCGTGTCGCTCAAGCCCGGATCGAAGGGAAAGCCCTGCCATTCGTCATCCGCGCTGTCGTCTCCAGCCAAACCGTCGTCGGCAAAACCGTCATCGGACAAATCGTCTTTGACAAAATCA
Organism: Rhodobacterales bacterium; assembly: GCA_047921295.1. Classification (GTDB taxonomy): domain Bacteria; phylum Pseudomonadota; class Alphaproteobacteria; order Rhodobacterales; family Rhodobacteraceae; genus Seohaeicola. The sequence continues at coordinate 9,346 of JBLRWK010000041.1, read as the reverse complement.
TCATCGGAAAAGTCGTCCGCCGCGTCATCCGTCATGCGTGGTGCGGGTGCGAGGTCTTCATCTGTTGCGGTTTCCGTCTCGAACTGGTCGGTATCACTCTCGGCAAACCGTTCGTCATCGGCCTGCTGCGTCGGGCCGTCATCGTCCCATTCCGGCTCGATCTCGTCAAAACCGGCCTCGTCTTCGGCAGCATTGGCATAGAGGGGATGGTGCTGGAACCACGTATTGCCACAACTGGAGCATTGCACATCACGCCCGCTTTCAGGGATAACACTTTCGGGCACCTCGTATTGCGCCCCGCAATTTGGACAAATTAACCGCATCTGTTCCCCTGCTGCGCCTTGTGAAAGACCTGTTACCCTGTCCATTCCTGTGCAGACCCTACCATATGGTGTAAACCTCTGGCGGAAAAGTGCAAAGCTTTGGCAAGCTTGAAAGACCGTCCTGATTGCAACACTGTCCACATTGGGGCAAGAGGGTGGCAGGGCAGAAAAGGGACCGCGCGTGATCGAACTGGAACAAGTCGCCATGAGCTATGGCGGGGGGGAGTTGCTGGGCGATATTTCCCTCACCCTGTCGCCGGGATCGTTTCATTTCCTGACCGGGCCTTCGGGTTCGGGGAAAACGACATTTCTCAAATTGTGCTACGGTGCGCTGCTGCCCACAGCGGGCCATATCCGGCTGTTCGATACGGACCTGCGCTCCATGTCGCGTGACGATGTGGCCTTGACCCGCAGGCGGATCGGCGTTGTCCATCAGGACGTCAAGTTTCTCGATCACCTGCCCGTGGCCGATAACGTCGCGCTGCCGCTGATCGTGGCGGGGCGTGACCGCACGGAAGAGGCGCAGAACCTCACCGAACTGCTGAGCTGGGTCGGCCTGAGCAATCGCGCCGATGCCCTGCCTGCCGAGCTTTCCGGTGGCGAGCGGCAACGCGCAGCACTGGCCCGCGCGGTGATCATGTCTCCGGAAGTGATTTTGGCGGATGAACCCACGGGCAACATAGACTGGGAGATGTCGCAGCGGCTGCTGCAACTGCTGGTTGAGTTGAACCGGATGGGCAAGACGATCATGATCGCCACGCATGACATGAACCTGATCCGTGCGGCCAAAACCCAAGTGCAGGCGCGGGTGTTGCGGATCTCGCAGCGCCGCTTGCAAACTGCGGGGGCCGATCTGTGACGGATTTTATCAGTCGGATTATGGCCTTTGTCGTCGGTGATGTTCAGGCGGACCGGATGGTGCCGCCCACGGGCTTTACCGCAAGGCTCACCGTATTTGCCGCTGGTGCGATGGCGTTTCTGGCGGTTTTCGCACTGGCGCTGTCACTGGCGACGGGGCGTCTGGCGGATCGCTGGAGCGACGAGTTGGCCCGCGCCTCGACCTTGCGGATTTCGGCCCCGATGGACCAGCGCGCTGCGCAGACGGCGGCGGCTTTGCGGGTGCTGGAAACCACGCCGGGTGTGGCCTCGGCCCGCGCGCTGGACGAGGCCGAGCAGCGCGCTTTGCTGGAGCCGTGGTTCGGCCCCGATCTGCCGGTCGAGACGCTGCCAATCCCGCAACTGATTGAGGTAATCGAGGATGCAAGCGGCTATGACGCCGAAGGATTGCGCCTGCGGCTCAGCGCCGAGGTACCGGGCGCGGTGCTGGATGATCACACCCGCTGGAGGCGCCCTCTGGTGACGGCGGCGGATAGATTGCGCCTGCTGGGCTGGCTGTCGATCGGGCTGATCGGGGCCACGATGGCGGCGATGATCACGCTGGCCGCACAAGCAGCACTTGCGGCAAACGCGCAGGTCATCGCCGTGCTGCGGCTGGTGGGTGCGCGTGATGCCTATATCGCACGCGCCTTTGTGCGGCGCTTCACCCTGCGCGCGCTGACAGGCGCGGCAATCGGAACCGTCGCAGGGATGGTTGCGGTGCTGCTCTTGCCTTCCGCGCAGGCCGAGGCCGGGTTTCTGACGGGTTTGGGCTTTCAGGGCTGGCACTGGATCTGGCCGCTGGCGATCCCGCCGCTGGGCGCTTTGGTCGCCTTTGCCGCCACCCGCCACGCGGCCCATCGCACCCTGCGGGAGTTGTCATGATGGCCTATGCATGGCGATGGGTACGGTCTTTCGTTTTCGTGGTGCAGATCTATCTGGCGATGCTGTTACTTGGGATCGTCTTCCTGCCCTACGCACTGCTGAAACCACACGGGGCGCGGCGGGCCTGCAAGGCCTATTGCCGCTGGGTGATCTGGACCGCGCGCTGGATGATCGGCCTGCGCTGCGAGGTGCGGGGCACACCGCCCACCGGCGAGGTGCTGGTCGCAGCCAAGCACCAGTCTTTCCTCGACATCCTGCTGATCTTCAACGCGCTGCCTACCGCTCGTTTCATCATGAAACGCGAGATCCTCTGGACCCCGATCATCGGGCAATATGCCTATCGTATCGGCTGCGTGCCCGTCGACCGTGGCAAGCGCGGGTTGGCGATCAAGAAGATGATCGCAGACGTCTCCATCGGGCAGTTGGAGCCGGGCCAGCTGATTATCTACAGTCAGGGCACGCGGGTCGCCCCCGGTGTCAAAGCGCCCTACAAGGTCGGCACGGCGGTGCTCTACAACCAGTTGGCGCAGGATTGCGTGCCCGTCGCCACCAATGTCGGCGTCTTCTGGCCGCGCATGGGTATTTTCCGCAAGCCGGGGCTGGCCGTGGTCGAGTTCCTGCCGGTCATTCCGGCAGGCATGGATATGCGCGCATTCATGGAGCAGCTTGAGACGGAGGTCGAGGATGCCTCGGACCGTCTGGTGGATGAGGCCCGCGCAAGTTTGGGAGAGACCGTGCATGGAATTTCTGGACAAGATCGCAGCGCTTGAGGCGCTTTACGGTCCCGCCTCGGTCGGGTCGCAGCGCAAGGTGGCGCAGCACCTGACGCCGAGCTACCGCCGCTGGATCGAAGCCGCGCGCTTTTGCATCCTGTCCACGGTCGGCGAGGGTGGCACCGATGGCAGCCCGCGCGGTGATGATGGCCCCGTGGTGCGTGTGCTCGACCCTCTGACGCTGGCGATGCCCGACTGGCGCGGCAACAACCGCTTGGACACGTTGCGCAATATCGTGACGGACGGGCGATTGTCGGTGATTTTCCTGGTGCCGGGATCGCAGATCATGGTGCGGGTGAACGGCACGGCCAAGCTGACAACGGATGATGCGTTGCGGGCCAGCTTCGCCCGCAAGGACGTGTTGCCCGCCACGGTCATCGTGATCCGCGTGGAGGAGGTCTATGCCCAATGCTCCCGCGCGGTGATGCGCTCGGGTATCTGGACGCGGGACGATAGCGAAGGCTTGCCGACGCTGGGAGAGATACTGGTGGATGTGACAGCAGGCGAGTTGGGCGGCGGCGATTTCGACGCGGATTTGGAGAAACGTTCGATCGCAGCTTTGTGGTGAGGGCGCGGTTTTTTTGAGTATTTGAGGCAAGATGAAAGGCAGGCGTTGCGTTCCTTTCAAGCAATCACTTTCACGTTTCTTACTGTTTTAAACAATCGAATATCTGAAAAACAACTTAAAGAGTATTTTTTATAACAAGTTCTAGCCACAGGTCGGCCACAAGTCTCGATTAGCTAATAGAAATATAGCTAAAAAGGGATAGAAAATGTTTCAAAAATCACTGGCCGCCTTTTGCGGTCTTTCAATGGTTCTCGGTGGTTGTGCTCAGAAGAGTGAGGATATTCAGGGGACCTATGTTTCTCCAATGGCTTACCAAAGCTACAACTGTCAGCAGATTGAACAGGAGGCGCGCAGAGTAAGCGCCCGGACATCGCACATTATAGGTGTTCAAGACCAAAAAGCCTCGAATGACGCGGTCGCAACTGGCGTGGCGCTTGTTCTGTTTTGGCCTGCGGCCTTTTTCATTGGTGGTAACAAGGAGAATGCAGCAGAGCTCGGGCGTCTGAAAGGTGAAATGGAGGCACTTGAAAAAATCAGCATAGAAAAAAAATGTAACATTACATTTCGAGCCCCACCCGCATGACCTAATTTATCAAATAAATCACTGATTTCTAGAATTAAGCTCTTTTGATAATTAGGACGGCAGAGCAATTTAAGCACTGCCGTCCTTCATTTTTGCCTTACGCGTGGATCGGACCATCGCCGCAGGCCAGCGCCGCCTCGCGGACTGCCTCGGATACGGTTGGATGGGCATGACAGGTCAGGGCCAGATCCTGCGCCGAGGCACCGAATTCCATCGCAACACAGATCTCGTGGATCAGATCGCCCGCCGCAGGGCCGATGATATGCGCGCCGAGGATGCGGTCTGTCTGCTTGTCGGCAAGGATCTTGACGAAACCTTCGCCCTGAAACATCGCCTTGGCCCGCGCATTGCCCATGAAGGAGAATTTTCCGACCTTGTAATCAACTCCCTCTTCCTTGAGGTGCTGTTCTGTCTTGCCGACATTGGCCACCTCGGGATGCGTGTAGATCACGCCGGGGATCACGCCGTAATTGACATGGCCATGTTTGCCTGCCAGCACCTCGGCAAGGGCCATGCCCTCGTCTTCGGCCTTATGGGCCAGCATTGGTCCGTCGATGGCATCGCCGATGGCATAGATGCCTTTGACATTGGTCTGCCAATGATCGTCCGTCTGGATCTGGCCGCGTTTTGACACTTCAATGCCCAGATCGGACAGCCCCAGCCCGTCGGTGAAGGGCTTGCGGCCCGTGGCGACCAGCACGCAGTCGGCGTCCAGCGTGTGTTCGCTGTCATCCTTGCGCAGCTTGTAGGTGACCTTGGCCTTGCCCTTCGCGGTCTCGACACCAGAGACGGCGGCACTCATGATGAAGGTCAGGCCCTGCTTGGTCAGAATACGCTGGAAGGTCTTTTGCACCTCGGCGTCCATGCCGGGGGTGATCGCGTCGAGATATTCGACAACGGTGACCTGCGTGCCGAGACGGGAATAGACAGAGCCAAGCTCCAGCCCGATCACGCCCGCACCGATCACCACCATCGTCTTGGGGATCTTGGCCAGCGTCAGTGCCCCGGTAGAGGTGACGACGGTCTGCTCGTCCACCTCGACGCCGGGCAGGCTTGAGGGTTCGGAGCCGGTGGCGATGATGATGTTCTTGGCCTCGTGCATATCGTCACCGACCTTGACCTTGCCGGCCTCGGGGATGGAGCCCCAGCCTTTGAGCCAGTCGATCTTGTTCTTCTTGAACAGGAATTCGATGCCCTTGGTGTTGCCCTCGACGGTTTCGTCCTTGTAGGCCAGCATCTGTTTCCAGTCGACCGACGGGGATTTGCCCTTGAGGCCCATCTTGGCGAAGTTGTGTTCCGCCTCGTGCAGCATGTGGCTGGCATGGAGCATCGCCTTGGACGGAATGCAGCCGATGTTGAGGCAGGTGCCGCCCAAAGTCTCGCGGCCTTCGACAACGGCAGTTTTCAGGCCCAGTTGGGCGCAGCGGATGGCGGCGACATAGCCGCCGGGGCCTGCGCCGATAATGATCACGTCATAGCTTGCCATGGGGAAGTCTCCTTGAGGCCGTGGGATGAGAATGGATATTTGATGCAAGAAGACGCATCAGAAGAGGGCCGCCAGCAGCATGACCGTGGTGGCGGCAAAGCCCGTCATCCAGATCAGCGAGCGCCATGGCACGAGGCCGAACGCATAGGCGGGCACATAGAGGACGCGGGCGGCGAGGTAGATCCAGCCGCAGGCGGCGGTAAGCGGGCTGGACTGGCCCGAGAGCGTGACCACGACCACGGCGAGGGTGAACAGGATCAGCCCCTCGAAATGGTTGTTGAGCGCGCGGAACAGGCGGCCCGTGCGCAGGCTGACCTGTTCGATCAGGGGTTTGCCCATCCTTTGAGGATCACGCGGGCTGAGCGTTTTGCCCGGCCCCAGTTCCAGATTGGCGGGGATCGACATCAGCGCGTATTGCACAACCTGCAGCAGGCCCGCGAGGGTCAGGGCTGTGAGTTCGGGTGTCATGGTCATGTCATGCATCATGGCTGTGGCCTTTCGCGGCGGGTCCAGAGGGCGAGCGCTTCAGGCGTCAGAATGGCCGATTTGTGGGTGGTGAACCAGTCGAAACAGGCCTGTTCGGCGGCAGCGATGGCAGGCACGGCCCGCAAGACAGCAAGACGCGCCTGCGTTTCGGGCCAGTGGCGCAGGATGGTGCGGTCCTCGATATCGTTCTTGTTGGCGGAGCGGTGCCAGTTCGAGCCGAGGTGGTATTTGGTCTGGCCTTGTTTGCCTTGGCCGTCGCCGCGGTCGTTCTTCATCATGAACAGATCGCGGGATTTGACCGCGTAATGGTTGATCCGCGCCGTTGCATTGGTGGCGGCCAGATCATGCGGGCGGAAGCGGGCAGAGCGGTCCTGATAGAGGCTGGCGGCATTAAGCGGCGTGCCGTCGGGGTTCACCACCACGGGGCTGTCTACCAGCGGGGCGCGGGGGTTATGATCTGTGGCGGCGCTGAAACTGGCGGTGCGGAAGAGGCATTTCGACTTGGTCACGCGCGGCTCCGGCGCAGGTTCGGCGCGGGTGAAGCTGGGCAGCACCGCCATGCCGGGGGTCCAGTCGGTGATCCCCGCATCGCCGTAAAGCTGCCACGGGATGGCAACAACATCGGCTTGCGCGGCATTAGCCATCAGGTCGGGTAGGTGGCCGGTGCCTGCGGTGATGTTGAGAAACTCGTCGCTGTCGATATGCAGCAGCCATGTGACGTCGTTCTGCCGTGCCCATGCCAGCACCAGATCCATGCCGCTGTCCTGCGGCGGGGTGCCGGGTGGCACAGTTTGGCGGATATGGGTGAGGTGGCCCGCGTCGGCCAGCGCGTCGGAACCATCGGTGCAATCGTTGCTGACCACAACGACCTGATCAAAGCCGATCACTTGGTGGTAGGCCAGCCATTCCAGCACGAACAGCCCCTCGTTACGCATACAGGAGACGAGGGCTGTCTGGTCTGTTGCGGCGGGGGGCATTGGGTTCACCAAGAAATGAGATAAAACGCCCCGCCAAAACGCGCGGCAGACAGGGCGCGCGGGATCACGCGCCCTTTGAGGGTTTCCGACCGGATTACAGATCCATCAGCAGGCGGCGGGGATCTTCCAGCGCTTCCTTGACGCGGACGAGGAAAGTGACCGCGCCTTTGCCGTCGACGATGCGATGGTCATAGGAGAGCGCCAGATACATCATCGGGCGGATCACCACCTGACCGTTGATCGCTACGGGGCGGTCCTGGATCTTGTGCATCCCCAGAATGCCCGACTGCGGCGGGTTCAGGATCGGCGAGGACATCAGCGAGCCGTAGACGCCACCGTTCGAGATGGTGAAGGAGCCGCCCTGCATCTCGGCCATGCTCAGCTTGCCGTCACGGGCGCGCAGGCCGAGTTCGGCGATTTTCTTCTCGATGGCGGCAAAGCCCATCTGGTCGGCATCGCGCACGACGGGAACAACGAGACCGGACGGCGTGCCGACGGCGACGCCCATATGGACGAAGTTCTTGTAGACCACATCGGTGCCGTCAATCTCGGCATTCACTTCGGGCACTTCGCGCAGAGCGTGGCAGCAGGCTTTGACGAAGAAGGACATGAAGCCCAGCTTCACGCCGTGCTTCTTTTCAAAGATGTCCTTGTATTCCTTGCGCAAATCCATTGTCGCGCTCATGTCCACCTCGTTATAGGTGGTCAGCATCGCGGCGGAGTTCTGCGCGTCCTTGAGGCGGCGGGCGATGGTCTGGCGCAGGCGGGTCATCTTGACGCGCTCCTCGCGTGACGCGTCATCCGCCGAGACCGGTGCGCGCGGAGCGGCGGCCGGAGCAGGGGCGGCGGCTGGCTTGCTGCCTGCGGCGATGGCCTTTTGGACGTCTTCCTTCATGATGCGACCGTCGCGGCCTGTGCCGGTGACGGCATCGCGGTTCAATCCAGCCTCGGCCATGGCCTTTTTGGCGGCAGGTGCGTCTTCAACGTCCTTGCTGCCGCTGGCCGGGGCTTCGGACTTGGGCGCCTCGGCCTTGTCGTCGGATTTTGCTGCGGGAGCAGCACCCGACGAGGAGATCACGGCGAGTTTCGCGCTGGCATCCACGGTTGTGCCCTCGGAGGCGACGATCTCGGTCAGGACGCCGGCGGCGGGGCTTGGCACTTCGACACTGACCTTGTCGGTTTCCAACTCGCACAGCATCTCGTCCTGCGCGACGGTGTCGCCCACCTTTTTGAACCACGTGGAGACAGTCGCCTCGGACACGGATTCGCCAAGGCTGGGCACCATCACGTCAATGCTGTCGGATTTCGCAGCCTTGGCAGGAGCCTCGGCGGGCGCTTCGGCTTTTTCGGTCTTGTCAGCCTTGGCGGCGGGTTTGGCCGCAGCCTCACCCTCGGTGATGGTGGCCAGCAGCGCATCGACGCCGACGGTGGTGCCTTCTTCGGCCACAATCTCGCCCATCACGCCAGCGGTGGGGGCGGGAACCTCGACGGTGACCTTGTCGGTTTCCAACTCGCACAGCATCTCGTCAGCTGCAACAGGATCGCCCGGTTTCTTGAACCATGTGGCCACCGTGGCTTCGGTGACAGATTCGCCAAGGGTGGGGACGCGGACTTCGGTTGTCATGGGTTAGTTCCCTTTGATGGTCAGCGCTTCGTCAACCAGCGCCTGTTGTTGTGCTTTGTGCGTCGAGGCCAGTCCCGTCGCAGGGGAGGCGCTGGCGGCACGGCCCACATAGACGGGGCGCTGGTGCTTGGCCTTGATACGGCCCAGAACCCATTCGACATTCGGCTCGATGAAGGTCCACGCGCCCTGATTCTTGGGCTCTTCCTGACACCAGACCATTTCCGCCTGTGGGAATCGTTCCAACTCTTTCACCAGCGACATGGCCGGGAAGGGATAGAACTGTTCGATGCGCAGCAGATAGATATCGTCGATCCCGCGCGAGTCGCGTTCCTCCAGCAGATCGTAATAGACCTTGCCCGAACACATCACGACGCGCTTGATCTTGTCATCGGCGGCCAGCGTTGTGTCGGAATGACCCTTTTCGGCATCATCCCACAGCACGCGGTGGAAGCTCGACCCTGTGGTGAAATCCGCCGCATCCGAGATCGCCATCTTGTGGCGCAGCAGAGATTTGGGCGTCATCAGCATCAGCGGCTTGCGGAAGGTGCGGTGCAACTGGCGGCGCAGGATGTGGAAATAGTTGGCAGGCGTGGTGCAGTTGGCGACGATCCAGTTGTCCTGACCGCACATTTGCAGGAACCGCTCCAGACGCGCGCTGGAATGTTCCGGGCCTTGGCCTTCATAGCCATGCGGCATCAGGCAGACGAGGCCGGACATCCGCAGCCATTTGCTTTCGCCAGAGCTGATGAACTGGTCGAACATGAT
>JBLRWK010000040.1:0-38886 GCA_047921295.1 Rhodobacterales bacterium | reverse complement strand
AACCCCTCTTTCCAGGTTGAAAACCTGGCGTCCTAACCGATAGACGAACGGGCCACTTGCTGGCGTGACGCGTATCTAGGCAAAGCGCATCGGGGGTGCAAGCAGAAATTTGACCCTCCGACAGAATTTTTGCCGTTCGACGGTCCGGCACATGGCGCTTGCCGCGTCCGGTTGCCGTCGGCGGCTGACCCGGGCTCTCAGCCCAGAGCCGGTGCGGCATCTTCCAGCCGCAGTTGCACGCTTTGCCGCCCGCCCCAGCGGTTGATTTCCAGCCGTCCGGCCAGATGGAACCGTGCGCCGCCATGCGCCTCGAGGACCGGACCAAGCGCGGTGTCATAGGCTCCGAACATGATCGCCTCCAGCCGCGTGCCCAGACCGTCGCCGAAGCTCAGTTTCAGGTGGCTGTCACCGATCCGCTTGGCAAAATGGATCGCGACATCCGCGAAGGCAAAGCGCGGGGCAGGGGCACCGGCCCCGAACGGCCCTGCCGCCTCGATGCGCTCGATCAACTCGACCGTGGCCGCACCCGGCATCAGCATGCCGTCCAGCTTGAGATCGGCAGGCCCGCCAGAGCCTGCACCCTGCTTTGCCAGCAATTCGCCCAGCCGCGCCATGGCCGGCTCCAACTGGTCGCGTGCCACGGTGAGGCCCGCAGCCATCTTGTGCCCACCCCCCTTGAGCAGCAGCCCCTCCGCCGCCACCCGCTGGATCGCCGCGCCGAGATCGACCCCCGCGACCGAGCGGCCTGAGCCTTTGCCCTCAGCCCCGTCCAACCCGATCACCACAGCAGGGCGGCCTGTGGCCTCTTTCAGGCGGGCGGCCACGATGCCGACGACACCGGGATGCCAGCCTTCGCCTGCCGCCCAGACCAGCGGGCCGTCCAGCCCGCGCGCCTCGGCCTGTGCCATGGCGGCAGCGCGCACGGCAGTCTCGATCTCGCGGCGTTCGGTGTTGAGCAGGTCTAGCTGTTCGGCCATCGACTGCGCCTCGAAGGGATTGTCGCTGGCCAGCAGCCGCGCGCCCAGATCGGCCTTGCCGATCCGGCCCCCCGCATTGACGCGCGGCCCCAGCAGAAAGCCCAGATGATAGGTCGAGGGCGGGCCATCCATCCGCGCCACATCCGCCAAGGCCACCAAGCCGGGCCGCTCGCGCCGTGCCATCACGCGCAGCCCCTGCCGGACAAGGGCGCGGTTGACGCCGATCAAGGGAGCCACATCGGCCACTGTTGCCAAGGCTACCAGATCCAGCAGCGCCATCAGATCCGGCCCCTGACGCGACGCCGCGCGCAGTTGCCGGTTCGCCTCGACCAGCATCAGGAACACCACCGCTGCCGCGCAAAGATGCGCCAGATCGCCGCTCTCGTCCTGTCGGTTGGGGTTCACCACGGCCAGCGCCTCGGGCAGGGTCTCGCCGCCCAGATGGTGATCCAGCACCACCACATCCGCGCCCTTGGCCGCCGCGATGGGACCATGCGAGAGCGTGCCGCAATCGACGCAGACAATCAGATCATGATCACGCGCCAGCGCCGCCATGGCGGTGTCATTGGGGCCGTAGCCCTCGTCGATCCGGTCGGGCACGTAGAGCGTGGCAGACAGTCCCATCTGGCGCAGCCACAGGATGAGCAAGGCCGCAGAACTGCCGCCATCCACATCGTAATCCGCAAAAATCGCGATCCGCTGTCGGCCTTGCACCGCCGCCACGAACCGTGCCGCCGCGGGCTCCATATCGCGCAGGCTGCGCGGGTCGGGCAGCAGGTCGCGCAGTTGCGGCTCCAGAAAGCCCGCCGCCTCGGAGGCCTGAACGCCGCGCCGCGCCAGCACGAGGCACAAGGCATCCGGCAGGCGCGTCTCTTGCGCGATCGCTTCAGCCTGCCGGGTGATCTCGGTGCCGGGACCGACCCAGCGCCGCCCGCCCAGAGACTGCGCGACGCCCAGAAAGCTCATGCGCGCGCGCCCGCGTCTTCTTGCCCGCAATATCCTCGGGGGCGTCGAACGCAGTTCGACGGGGGGGGCAGACAGCCCCCCGTGATCCGCGCGCGTTCCTTCACACCGACTCGATCCTGAGGGCGACCGGCGCATCCGTGACTACATCAGTGCCCGCGATAGCCTCCAGCGCCTCGTCCAGTGCAGCGCGGGTGGTCTTGTGCGTCACGATCAGCACCGGGGCCTTGTCGTCGACATGGTCATACTGGCGCATCCTGTGGATCGACACGCCCGCATTGCCAAGGATCGCCGCAACCTTGGCCAGCGCGCCGGGTTTGTCGCGCAGCGTCATCCGCAGGTAGTAGGGCGCGGGCAGGACCGATTGCGCGCGCGGTGCGGCGGTCAGGCTGGTGGCAGGCTGGCCGAAGACGGGCAGGCGGAAACCGCGCGCGATATCGCAGACATCGCCCATCACGGCACTCGCGGTCGGGCCTTCGCCCGCGCCTGCGCCGCGAATGACGATCTGGCCCACGGCGTCGCCCTCGATCACCACCATATTCGTGCCGCCCTCAAGCTGCCCCAGCGGGCTGCCCGCTGGCACGAGGCAGGGCGACATGCGCTGTTCCAGCCCGCGCCCTGTCATCTGCGCCACGCCGAGCAGCTTGATTTTGTAGCCCATATCGGCGGCCTGCCGGATATCGTCCAGACTGATGCGCTGGATACCTTCCAGCTCGATCCCGTCGAAATCCACCCGCGTGCCAAAGGCGATGGAGGACAGCAGCGCCAGCTTGTGGCCCGCATCGATCCCGCCCACATCCAGATTGGGATCGGCCTCGAGATAACCCAGCTTATGCGCCTCCTCGAACAGGGTGTTGTAGCCCTGTCCGGTCGCCTCCATCCGCGTCAGAATATAGTTGCAGGTGCCGTTCATCACGCCCATGACGCGGGTGATCGTATTGCCTGCCAGCCCTTCAGTCAGCGTCTTGATGACGGGGATGCCGCCCGCCACCGCTGCCTCGTAGCGGATTACGCAACCTGCCGCCTCGGCGGCCTCGGCAAGTGCCTGACCGTGGATCGCCAGCATCGCCTTGTTGGCGGTGACGACATCCTTGCCTGCGGCAATCGCGGCCTCTGTCGCGGCCTTGGCCGGTCCGTCCGAGCCGCCCATCAGTTCGACGAACACATCCACATCGGCGCGGGTGGCCAGCGCGACCGGATCATCCTCCCATGCAAAGCCCGCCAGCGAGACGCCGCGATCCTTGTCGCGGGTGCGCGCCGAGATAGCCGAGATGGTGATCTCGCGCCCAGTGCGCGCGGCCAGAAGGGCGGCTTGCTGTTTGACGATCTTGACGACACCGATGCCGACAGTGCCCAATCCGGCAATACCTAGGCGCAGGGGTTGGGTCATCGGGGCCTCCGTGATGTAAACAACTGTGATTTGCCGCGATGTATCGGGTTCGGATCATCCTTGCAACGCCATGCATGGGCAATAACGCAAACCGGCATGGCGTCCGCGCCCCGATCAGGGCGGGGGCAGGGTGACGCCTGCCTGCATGCGGGCGCGTGTCTCCGGCTCCAGCGCGGTGCCGCGCAGGGCCTGCGCACGGCTCTGCAAGGCGGCGACCCTGTCGTTCAGCGTGCCTTGCACATCCTCGCCGATGGCTTGCGTATCAGCGCCGGCCAAGATGCGCTCGGCCGGAACGAGGGAGGGTGGCCGCGCCTGAAGGTCCGCCTCGGTCAGCCTTGCGTCGAGTTCGGGAAATTGGGTGCAGGCGGTCAATCCCACCACCAGCGCGCCAAGCAGGGAGGCCCGCAGCCGGAGCTTTGTTTCACGGCAGGGCTGTGTTTCAGGAAGAGGCTGGGGCATGGTGCAGGCACTTTCAACGCTCGCCCAGTCATGCAACAGCCCGCCCCCTGACGCAAGCGAGCTCCGCCGGTATGGCTTTGATCTGAACGAATGTTCAGTTATGACGGACGGATGGCACGCACCGCAGGCTCACATTCCGAAGTTACAGGCCCACGTGTTGCGCATGCGGCACTGACCCTGTTTGCGCGCCACGGCTATGCCGCCGTGTCGATGCGCCAGATTGCTTCAGAAGTCGGCGTGCAGGCCGGCGCGCTTTACAATTACACCGCCGACAAGCAAAGCCTGCTGTTCGATCTGATGCGCGGGCATATGGACGAGTTGCTGGCCGCGCGCCGCTGCGTACCTGTGCAAGGCGGCCCTGTGGCGCGGCTGGAGGAATTCACCCGCTTCCATATCCGCTTCCATCTGGAGCGCCCCGATGCGGTTTTCGTTTCCTATATGGAGTTGCGTAACCTGCTGCCCGAGAATTTCGCCGTGATCGAGGCGCTGCGCCGCAGCTACGAGAACGAGTTGGAAAGCATCCTGCGTGACGGCGTTTCCGCAGGGCTGTTTGCTGTCAGCGACACGAAGATCACGACCCTCGCGGTGATCGCCATGCTGACGGGCGTGACAACATGGTATCGCGCGCAGGGCCGCCTGACCGGTGGCGAGGTCGAGACGGTCTATTGGGATATGGTCCGCAAGATGGTGGCGGCATAGGCGCCAAAACCGATGGCCTGTCGCGGTCAAGGCGGATAGGACGGTGGCACAGGGGCCAATAAGCGGCCGGGCGGTCATCCGCAGACGCACAGGGACAGCACATGCAGCAAGAGATACTGACAACAGTTGCGGCCTCGGCCCCGCGCCGGATGATGGGGATCGTCGTGCTCGCGCTGCTGGGCGTTCTGCTTGTCTACGCAGGCGTGTCGCAGCCGCCGCAGAACCTGATCTGGCAGATTGTCCTCGTCCTTGCGGGAGGTGGCACGATCTACATGGCGGACCGGATGCGGCGCGCCAGCGTCATCACGCTGGAACTGACGCACGAGGTTTTGCGCGAAAGCGGCGGTCAGGTGCTGGCACGGCTGGACCAGATCGAAACGGTGAACCGTGGCGTGTTCGCCTTCAAACCCTCCAACGGGTTCGTGATTGTCACCCGCCAGCCGCAGGACCGCCACTGGACGCCGGGCCTGTGGTGGCGGATCGGGCGGCGCATTGGTGTGGGCGGGGTGACCCCTCCCGCGCAGACCAGATATATGGCCGAGATGATGCAGACCCTGCTGGCCGAGCGGCAGGCCGGAATTCAGGCGCAAGAGGACTGAGGGGCACCGTCGTTCTCCAGCCACACGGCCTTACGTCTCGAATTTCACCTGTGGCGCGAAGCGGGGTCGCGTGAAGACGAAATTGTAAAGATCCTGTTGCTTGATCCCCACGTTGAACGGTGGCCTGTAATCGGACCATGTCTCGACAAGGATCAGGCGCTCGTTGTCCGGCACCGCGGGCAAACGGTCTTTCATCGTCACCAGATCCGAATTGCTCAGAACCGGCACGCCGCCCCGCTGGTGTGACCAGTCGCGGTAGAACTTTTTGTCGCCTTCGTGATAATACACCACCGTCACCCGCATTTTGACATCACTGTCAGAACGCGCCAGTTCAGCGAAAAGGTTGCGCGCCCCGTCCAGATAGGCCGACGAGATCGGCTCCACCTCGCGCGAGATCATGTCGCTGAGCGTATAGGCCGCCTTCACGTTCAGACTGCTTTGCCGGTAGGCGTCGAAAAACACCAGCATCGACAGCATCGCCCAGAACAGGATGGGAAACATCACCACGGCCTCGACCGTCAGAGAGCCGCGCGTCTCGTCGCGGAAACGCTGCAGCCGTGTTCTGAGGTTCACGATCAACAAGGGTGTCATGTCGGCTCCTGAACAAATGCAGTCGCGCTGATCATCGCGGTAAAGCCCGTGTCGCTGCTTTTCTTAAGATCGCGGCCAAGCCCGCCCAAGGGAAACAGCGGCTCGAACATCGCGCAGATCCGCAGCAGCATCATCTCGTTCTGCATCCCGTTCACGAAAGACCTGACCGGCTGCACCTCTTCGGCGTGATTGACGCAGTCATAGTCGGCAGGCGGCGGTGTCCATGCGCGCAGGTCCATGCGGATCATCTCGATCTTCATGTTGTCGCGGCAATCGGGAATGACAGAGGCCCGGTCACAAATAGCGTTGCGGATATCCTCGTACTGCGGGGCAGAGCCTGTCCCGAGGCGGATGTCCCGCACCGTCAGATCGACAGCCCGTTCCAGCATCGTGTGGCGGAACGTGATGAACCCGATCTCGACGGAGGAGACCAGAATCGTCACGAACAGCGGGAACAGGATGACAAACTCGATCGTCGCATTGCCATCCTCGCGCTTGGCCCGCCCCCAAAGACGCGGCAACCAGTGACGGCGCTTTTGACGCATGGCACGGCTCATTGTGTCAGCCTCAACTTGCGGATCGACGTGGCGATAGAAGCGAAGGCGCTGCGGATCTCAAGCCCGTTTACGTCGAACGCATGGTTGGACGAACTGGCACAGTTGCGCAGCAGGTTGCTGCCGCCGGACGGTGCTTCAAAAGCGACGGTATAAACCACGATGCCCTGTTGCTTGACCTTGTCACAAAGCGCCAGCAAGCGGTTGTTCATCGTGCTGACCTCATGCGGACCGGCACCGATCAGCGTGCCTTCGCGGGTGCGTAGCCGGTTGATCGACGTGGACAACGGCTCGTTGAACGCCCGGCTAAAGAAATGCTGGGCCGCCCATTGCACCCGGAGCTGTTGCCACACCTGCTGCCAGGTCAGTTGCACGGCATTGCCGTAAACCGTCGTTGTCTTACAGGACCACCATGAACAGGTTGTTGTCGAGGTAGAGCCGGTCCACGGACCCGAATGCCATGCACCGAGATGCGGAACCCAATATTTGTTGGTCAAATTCACGTTAGGGTGATGTATCGAATAGTAGTTATCCATATCACTGCGGTACACGTTCGACGGGCCGTAGCGGTAGGCGCCGTTGACAAACTCGTTCGGCCAGTGCTCACCGTCGGTCATCAGAACAAGCACCTTGAGAACATCCGGATCGCCATAGTTGAGCGGGCGCCCGTTGAATGCGCTGATCACCTTCCCCTCGGAAACCAGTTCCGACACGACACCGCGCGCGCTCGGGTCGAGCAGGGCCGCGCCCCAGCGCATACCCGCGTCGATGGACGTCGCCCCGATGGGTTGCAAAGCGGTGATCTGATTTTTTAGATTTGTGACGTTGTTGTTATGGACACGGATACGGTTCGCGGGCTCTGCATCACACCAGCGATTGGCCGTCGCGGGGGTCATCAGATGCTCGCTGTAACTCGTGCTGGTGTTGGAGCCATTATATGTGTCAGCATGCACATGCTGCGGCATCGCCAAGGTTCGGGACAGGGCCGCCGTGGTGTAAACCGATGCCGGCAAGTCGACGCAGAACGACGTGTTGTGCCGCTGGGTGATATTGTACTTGTCAATAAGATCCGGGCCGACATTGACCTGCCCGTTATAGGGAACGATCGACAAGGAGACCTTGTTCTCTGCGGCATTCTCGAAAATAGCGTCGATGAAATCGCGGCCCGCAGAGCGCAGGTTCGTCATCCGGTCGTTGAACGCCATCGACCCCGAGATATCCAGCACTAGCGAGATCTCGACGTTGTCGACCCGCTGTTCCGCTGCTCCGGCGGCAGGCGCTGACAGTGTATCGACACCTAGCATATGCAACAGATGCGTGCCGACCTGCTTGCGCGCCGTCGCACTTACCGAACGGAAGCCCAGCGCCTCGCTCACCTGCACGCCGGTCACTGAATCCGGGAAACCGGATTTGGTGAAATATTCGTTGACCACGAAAGACGGATCAAGGCTCTGATCGATATCCGCCGCCGCCAGAACCGCACGGTCCAAAGTGCTTTGCAGCTTCGAGCGCTCATTCTCAAAGCGCATCAGATCGACACCCAAAGCCCCCACGAACAGGATGATCATGAACAGGATTAACGAAAAAATAACCATCGCCCCGTCATCCTCTCGGCGGAAACGGGCAAGATTCCGGGTGCGTGGACCGGAACGCGTCACGGAAAGGGTTTTTTTCAATACAATCATCATTACAGGTTCCTCGGACTTGAGCCCCGTCCCGTCGTCGGACTGGGTTGGAGCGCCTTGGCCGCAGAAATTAAGCGGAAGCTAAGAAATGCCTCGTAACTATGGCCGAAGTTTGGCCCTCCCCCCAAATTTAATTGTGTTTTTACATGTGTTTGTGGCACATTTCGGGCAGATTTTTGAGATTGTCACTGGATCGGAAACGCTGAGGCGCGGTTAAGGCGTTAAAGGGGCACCGGTTTTCCGGCGGCTTTAACCGCAAAGGGCTGCCAGAGCCTTGCTCCGGCCTCTTGCTGTGGCGAAATCAAGCCAGATAGAATCAGCAAGGGCCGCGCCTTAACGATAAAAACGTGCACATTTTTCAGGCAGATGTTAACCGTCGACTCATCGGACTCTGCAACATGAAGGTGCGGCCCATCCGGTGCCGCGCTCCGGAAAGGACAGGACATGGACAACCTCAAGGAAACCAGCTTTCGCGAAAGCGTCGATCTGATGTTCAACCGCGCGGTGGCGCTGATGGACCTGTCTCCCGGACTGGAAGAAAAGATCCGCGTCTGCAACTCTACCTATACGGTCCGTTTCGGGGTGCGGCTGCGCGGCACGATCCACACCTTCACCGGCTACCGCTCTGTCCACTCCGAACATATGGAGCCTGTGAAGGGCGGTATCCGCTACGCGATGGGCGTCAATCAGGACGAGGTGGAGGCGCTGGCGGCGCTGATGACCTATAAATGCGCGCTGGTCGAGGCGCCGTTCGGCGGCTCCAAGGGGGGCTTGCGGATTGATCCGCGTGACTATGACGAATACGAGTTGGAATTGATCACCCGCCGTTTCGCCTACGAGTTGATCAAACGCGACCTGATCGATCCCGCGCAGAACGTGCCCGCCCCCGATATGGGCACGGGCGAGCGCGAGATGGCGTGGATCGCGGACCAGTATTCCCGCATGAACACCACCGATATCAACGCGCAGGCCTGCGTCACCGGAAAGCCGCTCAACGCGGGCGGCATTGCGGGCCGGATCGAGGCGACGGGCAGGGGCGTGCAATATGCGCTGCGCGAGTTCTTCCGCCATCCCGAGGATATCAAGGCCGCTGGCTTGACCGGCTCGCTGGACGGCAAACGCGTGATCGTGCAGGGGCTGGGCAATGTGGGCTATCACGCGGCAAGCTTTCTGCGCCGCGAGGATGGGTGCAAGATCACCGGCATCATTGAACGGGACGGTGCGCTGTTCAACCCTGACGGTCTGGATGTGGAAGCGGTGCGTGAGTGGATCATCAAGCATAACGGGGTCAAGGGCTTTCCCGATGCCGGACATATCGCAAACGGCGCGGATGTGCTGGAGGAAGAGTGTGACATCCTGATCCCCGCCGCGCTGGAGGGCGTGATCAACCGCACCAATGCTGCCCGCATCAAGGCCCCGCTGATCATAGAGGCGGCGAACGGGCCGATCACTGCAGCGGCAGATGATATCCTGCGCGAGAAAGGCGTGGTGATCATCCCTGACATGTATGCCAATGCCGGCGGGGTGACGGTATCCTATTTCGAATGGGTCAAGAACCTCAGCCATATCCGGTTCGGCCGTATGCAGCGCCGCGCCGAGGAGGCGCGCACGCTGATGCTGGTGAACGAACTGGAACGCCTCAGCGCCGATCGCGGGCTCGGCTGGACATTGTCGCCCGGTTTCAAGGAGCAATATCTGCGCGGCTCGGACGAGCTGGAACTGGTGCGCTCTGGTCTCGATGACACGATGCGCACGGCCTACCAGTCGATGCGCGAGGTCTGGCATGCCCGCGATGACGTCAAGGATCTGCGGACGGCGGCCTATATCGTGTCGATCGGCAAGGTCGCGGCCAGCTACCGCGCCAAGGGGATCTGAGACCGGGCCGCTCCTCCGCCCGTTTGGGCGTCTTCGCAGCGCCACACCGCGCGAGGACGCCCGTCGGGCGGAGGAGCAGCCCGCATCTTGCCGCATGATGCAATATGCGACGCACTTGGTCGGAAACGGGCAAGGCTTTTGCCCGTAGCTATTGAAAACTCGGCTCCAAACCGGTTCACTGGCCGGAAAGCAGGGGACGGACGTATGCGGTTTTCAGGCCTTCGGGTGCTCAGGGAAGGGCTCACCGGCAATCGGGGATGGACACCGCATTGGCGCGATCCCGCGCCCAAGCCGGAGTATGACATCATCATCATCGGCGGCGGAGGGCATGGCCTGTCCACCGCTTACTATCTGGCGCGCGAGCACGGGTTGCGGAACATCGCGGTGCTGGAAAAGGGCTATATCGGCAGCGGAAATATCGGGCGCAACACCACCATCGTGCGGGCCAATTACTTCCTGCCGGGCAATTCAGAGTTCTACAGCCATTCCCTGAAATTGTGGGAGGGATTGGAGGCGGATCTGAACTACAACGTCATGCATTCGCAGCGCGGGCTGATCAACCTGTTCCACTCAGACGGCCAACGCGATGCCTTTGCGCGGCGCGGTAATGCGATGATCAATCAGGGCGACGATGCCGTGCTGCTGGACCGCGAGGGCGTGCGCAAATACCTGCCCTATCTGGATTTCGACAATACCCGCTTTCCGGTCTACGGCGGGCTGCTGCATCCGCGCGGCGGCACTGCGCGCCATGATGCGGTGGCTTGGGGCTATGCGCGCGGCGCTGACCAGCGCGGCGTGGACCTGATCCAGAACTGCGAGGTCACGGGTATCGACATCGAGAACGGCACCGTCAAAGGTGTGCAGACCACACGCGGCGCAATCCGCGCCAAGAAGGTCGGCATCGTCGTGGCGGGTCGTTCGGGGCAGGTGGCGGCCATGGCAGGGATGCGTTTGCCGGTCGAGAGCCATGTACTGCAGGCTTTCGTGACCGAGGGTATCAAGCCGGTGATCGACCATGTCGTGAGCTTCGGCATGGGGCATTTCTATATCAGCCAGTCCGACAAGGGTGGGCTGGTGTTCGGCGGCGATCTGGATTTCTACGCCTCCTATGCGAGCCGGGGCAACCTGCCGATGGTCGAACATGTGATGGAGGCGGGGATGACCCTGATGCCGATGATCGGCAAGGCGCGCGTGCTGCGATCATGGGGCGGGATCATGGATATGACGCCCGATGGCAGCCCTGTCATCGACCGGACGCATATCGACGGGCTCTACCTGAATTGCGGCTGGTGCTATGGCGGCTTCAAGGCGGTGCCCGGTTCGGGCTTTTCCTTTGCGCATCTGATCGCGACAGATCGCCATCACGCCCCCGCCGCCCGTTTCCGGCTGGACCGTTTCCGCACCGGGCGCGGCCTGCTGGACGAGGAAGGCACAGGCTCGCAGCACAACCTGCATTAGGGGCGCAAACCCCGCAACACCAGACCGGGGCCAGCCCCCGTTGAGACGGAGCAAGAATGAGGATTACCTGCCCGATTTGCGGCGAGAGGGACCGGCGCGAGTTCACCTATCAGGGCGATGCCATCGCGCTGCGCCGCCCCGATGCCGATGATACGCCCGAGGACTGGGACGCCTATCTGCATCTGCGCGACAACCCTGCCGGGGTGACGCGCGACCTGTGGTATCACGAGGCGGGGTGCGGTGCGTGGCTGGTGGTCACGCGTAATACCCTCACGCATGAGGTGCTGGGCGCGGAACTGGCAAAAACACAGGCCGGAAAAACACAGGCCGGAAAAACACAGGCCGGGGGTGCCGCATGAGGCTGGGCAAAGGCGGGCAGATCGACCGTAACGCGCGGATCGCGTTCCGCTTTGACGGGCACCGCTACGAGGGGTTTGCGGGCGATACGCTGGCCTCGGCCTTGCTAGCCAATGACATCCGGCTGGTGGGTCGGTCGTTCAAATACCACCGCCCGCGCGGTGTACTGACAGCAGGATCGGAGGAGCCGAATGCGCTGGTCACCGTGGGGCAGGGGGCCGCGCAAGACCCCAATATCCGTGCCACCATGCAGGAACTGCACGCGGGGCTTGAGGCGCGCAGCCAGAATGCATGGCCCTCGCTGGAGCTGGACCTGCTCGCGGTGAACGATCTGGCAGCCCCCTTTCTGGCGGCGGGTTTCTACTACAAGACCTTCATGTGGCCACGCGCCTTCTGGGAGCGGGTCTACGAGCCGCTGATCCGCCGCGCGGCAGGGCTTGGCGCGCTGTCGGGGCAAAGCAATCCCGACCGTTACGAGCGCGCCTTTGCCCATTGCGATCTGCTGGTGATCGGCGCGGGGCCTGCGGGGCTGATGGCGGCGCTGACAGCGGCCCGCACCGAGGCCGACGTGATCCTGTGCGACGAGGACAGCCGCACCGGCGGGCGTTTGAATGCCGAGACCTATGAGGTGGATGGCAGGCAGGGTGCAGCATGGGCGGCTGCGGTCACGGCGGAACTGGACGGCATGCCCAATGTGCGGATCATGACGCGCACGACCGTCACCGGCGCCTATGATCAGGGCACCTACGGCGCGCTCGAAAAGCTGGCACCCGATGTGGCGAACCGCGCATATGCCCCACGAGAGACGTTCTGGAACATCGTCGCCAAGCGCGCCGTTCTCGCCGCAGGCGCTTTGGAGCGCCCCGTCGCATTCCGCAACAACGACCGCCCCGGCGTGATGATGGCAGGCGCGGTGCGCGCCTATGTCAACCGCTGGGCGGTCAGCCCCGGACGGGCAGTCACTGTTTTTGGCAACAACGATAATGCCCATCGCACCGCCGCCGATCTGCTGGCCGCGGGGGTGCATGTGACCGCGCTGATCGACAGCCGCCCCGATGCGACCACCGATCTGGATGTGCGTTTCTTCAAAGGCGCGCAGGTCTGTGACGCGCATGGCCGCAAGGGGCTGGAGGCGATCAGCGTCGCCTCCACCTCCGGCATCGACACTATCCGCACCGATTGTTTGGCCATGTCGGGGGGCTGGAATCCGACGGTGCATCTCACCTGCCATATGAACGGGCGGCCCAGATGGGATGCGGCACTTGCCAGCTTCGTGCCCACCCCTTGGGCCATTCCGGGGCTGGCGGCGGCGGGGGCCTGCAACGGTACGATGTCCACCCATGGCTGTCTGGCCGAAGGCGCAAGGGCGGCCGCTGAGGCGCTGGCCGATCTGGGGTTCAAACCGTCTGAAGCACCCCTCCCGCAGGCCGAGGATGCGCCCTTCCGGATCACGCCGCTTTGGGCCGTGCCTGGTAAGGGGCGCGCGTGGCTGGACTTCCAGAACGATGTGACGGTCAAGGATATCAAACAGGCCGCAGTCGAGAATTTCCGCTCGGTCGAGCATATGAAGCGCTATACCACCCAAGGCATGGCGACCGATCAGGGCAAGAACTCCAACGTGGCCGCTTTGGCCGTGCTGGCCGATGTGACGGGGCGCGGCATCCCCGAGGCGGGGACCACCACCTTCCGCCCGCCCTACAGCCCTGTGAGCATCGCCGCGATGGGGGCGGGCGCGCAGGGCGCAGGCTTTGCGCCGCAGCGTTTCACCACCAGCCATGCGGCCAGTGTGGCGGCGGGCGCGCCGATGATCGAGGCGGGGCTGTGGTACCGGCCCAGCTATTTCCCGCGCAAGGGCGAGACGACATGGCGGCAATCCTGCGACCGCGAGGTGAACATGGTCCGCAACGTTGTCGGCATCTGTGACGTGTCCACCCTTGGCAAGATCGATATCAAGGGGCCGGACGCGGGCGCGTTGCTGGATTTCGTCTATACCAACATGTTCTCGACCCTGCCGCTGGGCCGCGTGCGCTACGGGCTGATGCTGCGCGAGGACGGACATGTCATGGATGACGGCACCACCGCGCGGCTGGGGCCGGAGCATTTCGTGATGACCACGACCACCGCCGCCGCCGGACAGGTGATGCGGCATCTGGAGTTCGTGCATCAGGCTTTGCACCCCGAATGGGAGGTCAGCTTCACCTCCGTCACCGAGCATTGGGCGCAATTCGCCGTGGCGGGGCCGAAATCGCGCGATCTGCTCAACGGTCTGCTGGATGCGCCTGTCGACAATACCAGCTTTCCCTTCATGTCTTGCGGCGGCGTGTCGGTGCAGGGCATCGCGGCGCGGCTGTTCCGCATCTCCTTTTCGGGCGAACATGCCTATGAAATCGCGGTGCCTGCCCGCTACGGGGCCAGCCTGTTCCGCCTGTTGGTGACACGGGCCGAGGCGATGGGCGGCGGGGCCTACGGTATGGAGGCGCTCAATGTGCTGCGGATCGAGAAGGGCTTTATCACCCATGCCGAGATTCACGGGCGCACCACCGCTTTTGACATCGGGATGGACAGGATGATGTCCGCCAAGAAGGATTTCATCGGCAAGGCCGCTGCGGCGCGCCCTGGCTTGGTCGATCCGGACCGCGAGCAGCTTGTCGGGCTGAAACCTGTGGGCGCGGTCAAGATGCTGACCGCTGGCGCACATCTGTTTGCGCGGGAGGCTGCGGCGGTGCGCGAGAATGGGCAGGGCTATGTCACCTCGGTCGGGTTCTCGCCGTCGCTTGAGACGTTCCTCGGGCTGGCCTTTCTCAAACAGGGCCGCCACAGGCATGGCGAGGTGATCCGCATGGTCGATCATCTGCGCGCCGTCGAAACCCTGTGCGAGGTCTGCGATCCGGTGTTTTTCGATCCCGAAGGAGGGCGCGCCCGTGGCTGATCCGGTTTTTGTCCTCGACGCGGCAAGCCCCTGCGCGGGGCTGTTGCCGCGCAAGATCGGCGCGCTGACCCTGTCCGAGGGCGATCCCGGCCATCTGACGGCGCTGTCCCCTTACAAGGGCAAAGCGCTGGGCAGCGGGTTGGGCGGCGCGCTGAAGGCGGCGCACGGGATGGCGCTGCCCGCCCCGAATCGGGCCACCGGAAAGGCGGGCGCGCGGGCGCTGTGGTTCGGGCACGCGCATTACCTGCTGATGGGACCGCCGCCCGATCCGGGGCTGGATGAACATGCCGCCGTCACCGATCTCAGTGACGCATGGGCGGTTGTGCAACTGGACGGGGCAGGGGTGACGGATGCGCTGGCGCGACTGACGCCGATTGACCTGCGGGCCAGCCATTTCAGGCGTGGTCACACAGCGCGCACCGATTTGCGGCATATGCACGCCTCCATCACGAAGGTGGGGGAGGAGGTGTTCATGATCATGGTGTTCCGCTCGATGGCGCAGACCTTGGTGCACGATCTTGTCACCGCGATGGAAGGGGTTGCGGCCCGCGCTGCGGACTGAGATATTAGGTAAAGATAACCTTTGACGGAAGTTCCCGAAAATGATGCGCGCCTTTGTCTTGTCTGCCGCCTGCCTGACGGGCCTTACGTTCAGCGCTTCGCTTGCTCTGGCCGAAACCGATGCCGAGCGCGCAACGCGCTGCGAGGGGCAGGCGATGATCGTCTCCCGCGCCGTGGACCTGCGCGCTGGCGGTGCCGACCAGCCTGCCGCGATCGCGCAACTCGAGGCCAGCGACAGCGGCATTGATCCGCGCTACGCTCCCTCCGTCTCGGTTCTGGTGGGATGGATCTACACACTGCCCACGGACCAGCTGACCGCTGACACCGCATCGGCTTTCCAGACGCAATGTCTGGGCTACCGGCCCTGATCCGCTGCGTCTCGCGCGGGGCTGTTTTATCCACATCTGATCGGGTCTGCGGCCATGGCTTTGCCCGGCCGCTGCGCCTATATTGCCCGTCATGAGCCTGCCACCCGGATTCTTGGACGAGTTGCGCACCCGCACCAGCCTGACACAGGTTGTCGGGCGCAAAGTCATGTGGGACATGCGCAAATCCAATCAGGGCAAGGGCGATATGTGGGCGCCTTGCCCGTTCCATCAGGAAAAAAGCGCGTCATTCCATGTCGATGACCGCAAGGGCTTTTACTATTGCTTCGGCTGCCATGCCAAAGGCGACGCGCTGTCTTTCGTGCGCGAGACCGAGAATGTCGGCTTCATGGAAGCGGTCGAGATTCTGGCGCGCGAGGCTGGCATGCAGATGCCCGCGCGCGATCCGCAGGCGCAGGAAAAAGCCGATCACCGGACGCAGTTGATCGAGGTGATGGAGCAGTCGGCGCAATTCTTTGCCCTGCAACTGCGGACCGGTGCTGCGGGGCCAGCGCGCGATTACCTGATCCGGCGCGGGCTGAAACAGGACGCGCTGGAGCGGTTCGGGATCGGCTTTGCCCCCGATGGCTGGCAAGCGTTGTGGGATCATCTGACCGCCAAGGGCGTGCCGGAGGACCTGATTCTCGGCGCGGGTCTGGCCAAGCCCTCCAACACCGGCAAACGGCCCTATGACGTGTTTCGCAACCGCATCATCTTCCCGATCCGCGATGTGCGCGGGCGCTGCATTGCCTTTGGCGGGCGCGCGATGGACCCCAATGACAATGCCAAATATCTCAACTCGCCCGACACCGACCTGTTCGACAAGGGCCGCACGCTTTACAACCACGCTCCGGCGCGGGAGGCGGCGGGCAAGGGCAAGCCGCTGATCGTGGCCGAGGGCTATATGGATGTGATCGCGTTGTCGGAGGCCGGATTCACCGCAGCCGTCGCGCCGCTGGGCACTGCTGTGACGGAGACGCAGTTGCAACTCCTGTGGCGTATCGCGCCCGAGCCGGTGATCGCGCTGGACGGTGACAGTGCGGGGATCAGGGCCGCGATGCGGGTGATCGATCTGGCGCTGCCGCTGCTGGAGGCGGGGCAATCCCTGCGCTTTGCGGTGATGCCCGAAGGCAAGGACCCTGACGATCTGATCCGCGCCAGCGGGGCAGGGGCGATGCAGGCGCTGCTGGATCAGGCGGTGCCGATGGTGGATCTGCTGTGGCAGCGCGAGACCGAGGGGCAGGTGTTCGACAGCCCCGAACGCCGCGCGATGCTCGACAAATCCCTGCGCGCCAAGATCAAGCTGATCAAGGACCCCTCGATCCGCGCGCATTACGGCGAGGCGATCAAGGAACTGCGCTGGGAACTGTTCGGCACTCGCCGCAAATCCGGCCCCGCCCAAGGCGCCCCGCGCGCGCCCCGCGCCGCATGGACCCCCGGCGGGCCGCGCTGGCAGCCGCCTGCCGTGCCGCAATCCAGCACCAAATCCTCGCTTCTGGCGCAGGCGGGCGACGAGGTCGGAGACCAATTGCGCGAGGCGGTGATCCTTGCCACGCTGATCTCGACCCCCGCCGTGATCGAGGATTTCGAATCCCAGATCGAGCAGATGGATTGCATCGCCCCTGGCCACGCCCATCTGCGCGACACGATCCTGCGGGTCGCGGCGGATATGGCCGAGGGGACCGCGCAATTATCCGAGCAGGCGCGGCAGGAACTTGGTGCGGACGTTCTTGAAAGCCTCTTCGCGCTTCCCCATGTCCGTATTGCGCCCCCCGTCCGGCAACCGGGCAATCTGGAACTGGCGCGGATGACGGTGGCCGAGGAACTGGCCAAGCTGAGTTGTTTGCGCGGGCTGATCCTCGAGATCGCGGAGGCGCAGGAAGACCTTGAAGGTCTGGCGGACGAGGCTGTCACATGGCGGCTGAGTCAGGCAGCGGAGGCGCATAACAAGGCGCTGCGCAGCCAGAATGAGGACCGGACCGAATACGACACAGGGCCGAACGGGGCGCGAATCAATCGCGATGAACGGAGTGCGCTTGATGACCTGATGAATAAGATTACATTCAGCAAACCGGGCAGGTAGCAGTTTTATCAGGGAATTGGTAAACAAATCGCTGTAAACGGTTTGCGAATCACCGCGAATCACTATCTGATTCGGACGATCACATGACCATCCTGGCGCTCGCCCGTGTGCCGCACCCGAACGCGACAGACCGCCCGCCAATGCAGGAGCATTTCATGGCCGCAAAAGACACCGACGAAACGCCACAGGACGATCAGGACGGCGAAGTCTCGCTCGATATGAGCCAGACAGCGGTCAAGAAGATGATCGCCGAGGCGCGGGAACGCGGCTACATCACCTATGAGCAGCTCAATCAGGTCCTGCCGCCCGAGCAGGTCTCGTCCGAGCAGATCGAAGATGTGATGTCGATGCTCTCCGAGATGGGCATCAACATCATCGAGGATGACGAGGTCGACGACGAAGAGGCGAAATCGACCGCCGTGGTGGATATCTCGTCCAACCGCGATATCGCGCTGTCGTCGGGCACCTCCGAAAAGCTGGACCGCACGGATGACCCCGTCCGCATGTATCTGCGCGAGATGGGCAGCGTCGAGCTGCTCAGCCGCGAGGGCGAGATCGCCATCGCCAAGCGGATCGAGGCCGGTCGCAACACGATGATCGCCGGGCTGTGTGAAAGCCCGCTGACCTTTCAGGCCATCACGATCTGGCGCGACGAACTTTTGTCCGAAGACATTCTGCTGCGCGATGTAATCGACCTTGAGGCGACGTTCGGCACCCATCTGGGCGAAGAGGGCGAAGTTGGCGAGACACCCGTTGTCGCCGCCGCGAATGTCAGCCGCGCCCCGCGTCCGGTTGGCGCGGAAGACGACAAGCAGGAACTGGATGCCGACGGCAACCCGATCAGCAGCGATGATGACGACGACGAGGACGAGCAGGCCAATATGAGCCTTGCCGCCATGGAAGCCGCCCTCAAGCCGCGTGTTCTGGAAACCCTCGACCGGATCGCGGATGATTACGCGCGCCTGTCGGAAATGCAGGACAGCCGGATTTCGGCCACGCTGAACGAGGATTCCAGCTTTTCCACCGCCGATGAGGGCACCTATCAGACCCTGCGCTCCGAAATCGTGCTGCTGGTGAACGAGTTGCACCTGCATAACAACCGGATCGAGGCGCTGGTTGACCAGCTTTACGGAATCAACCGCCGCGTGATGCAGATCGACTCGGCGCTGGTGAAGCTGGCGGATCAGGCCCGCATCAACCGGCGCGAATTTGTCGATGAATATCGCGGCTACGAGCTGGACCCGAACTGGCTGGACCGTATGGCCGAAAAGCCCGGTCGCGGCTGGCAGGCGCTGATCGAGCGCTCCACCGACAAGGTGGAAGAACTGCGCGCCGATATGGCGCAGGTCGGCCAGTATGTCGGTCTGGACATCAGCGAATTCCGTCGCATCGTCTCGCAGGTCCAGAAGGGCGAGAAAGAGGCGCGTCAGGCCAAGAAGGAAATGGTCGAGGCGAACCTGCGTCTGGTGATCTCGATCGCCAAGAAGTACACGAACCGTGGCCTGCAATTCCTTGATCTCATTCAGGAAGGCAACATTGGCCTGATGAAGGCCGTCGACAAATTCGAATACCGTCGCGGCTATAAATTCTCGACCTATGCGACTTGGTGGATCAGGCAGGCGATCACGCGGAGCATCGCGGATCAGGCCCGCACCATCCGTATTCCGGTGCATATGATCGAGACGATCAACAAGCTGGTCCGCACAGGACGCCAGATGCTGCACGAGATCGGACGCGAGCCGACGCCGGAAGAGCTGGCCGAAAAGCTGCAAATGCCGCTAGAAAAGGTCCGCAAGGTGATGAAAATCGCCAAGGAGCCGATCAGCCTCGAAACCCCCATCGGGGACGAGGAAGACAGCCAGCTTGGCGATTTCATCGAGGACAAGAATGCCGTGCTGCCGCTGGACAGTGCCATTCAGGAAAACCTCAAGGAGACCACGACGCGCGTTCTGGCCAGCCTCACCCCGCGTGAGGAGCGTGTCTTGCGGATGCGCTTCGGCATCGGCATGAACACCGACCACACGCTTGAAGAGGTGGGCCAGCAGTTCAGCGTGACCCGCGAACGTATCCGCCAGATCGAGGCGAAAGCGCTGCGCAAACTCAAGCACCCCAGCCGCTCGCGCAAATTGCGCAGCTTTCTGGACCAGTGATCCCGCCGCCCGGCGCGGCCCTTCGGGTGTCGCGCCGCGCGCGCTTCACGCATCTGTGTGACACAGCCGTTTTACTCGGCAGGGGGATGCTCTACCTTTACGGGTGACTCATCCGAACTGATTGTGGAGCGGCATCATGCCAAAAGGCACCAGAATTGTCCCTTGGTCTGCGCTGGTCGCGATGTTGGCCGCGCCCCTTGCGGCCTATCAGCCGCATATCCCGCTGGATGTGCGCGCCACTGACAGGCCTGACACATTCGAGGTGTTCGAGCAGCGCGGCGCTGGCCCCTCGCATATCTGGTGCGTCGCCGCCGATCACGCGCGCCGTAATCTGGGCGCGCAATCGAACCAGCGGATCTACGTGGCCAGCCCGCTCGGGCCCAGCCAGACTGAACCGGGCCGCACCGCCGTGGGCTTCACCCTATCCGCCGATCAGGCCGGGCTGGAGGCGGGGCAGGCCGGAGCCGCCACTCTTCTGGGCTACACCAGCATCCGCACGACGGGTGCGAGCATGAACCTCACGCAAGCGCTGCAGTTTTGTACCGACCACATGGATGTGCCGTAACGCGGCCCTGCCGTGTCCGCACCAATGCGGCGGCCCTCGCAAAAAAATGGAAGGTTTCCGACCATGAAACGCCCAACTACCCTGAGCCTGACCGTGCTTGCCTGCGCGCTCTTTTTCTCGGCAGCGCCCGAACCGGCGCAGGCTTTCCGCCACAACTACGCGCTGACAGTGGTGCAGGTGCCCGACAGCCGCTCGTTCGAGGTGCTGCAGGAGCATGCCGCAGGCCCGCGTCAGGTCTGGTGTGCGGCGGCAGAACATGCCCGCGACGTGTTGCGCCTGCCCACCGCCACGCGGCTCTATATCGAGCGGGGCCGTGGCCCAAGCCCGCTGGCACAGGGCCGCACCAGCATCCGCTTCAGCCCCGACCCTGTCGCGCCTGTCGGACCACCGCAAGACAGCCGCTACACCGTCTCGCTGCGCGACGTCGGGTTCTCGCGCTCGATCGGTCATGCGGCCAGCTTCTGTGATGACCGGATCGAAGACATTTTCGACCGTTTCTGATTATGGTCGGTTGCTGCAAACCCTTGGCGAAACCCTTGTTTCACAAGCTCTGCCCAGGGCTTTCACAAAGGCATTTCCGCCCCATGACCAAAAGGTCACGCCCTATCTTGCGGTGATATTTTCCCGCTACCCAAAACCTAGGCAAGCCCCTATAGTGCCTGTGGATAAATGGGGCATTAACCCCATAGCCAGAGGCAGAGACGATGAAGGGGAGCAGCGATGCGCTGTCCGTTTTGCGGAAATATCGACACTCAGGTCAAGGATTCTCGCCCCGCTGAGGATCATGTCTCGATCCGGCGCAGGCGGTTTTGCCCGGCCTGTGGCGGGCGTTTCACCACATATGAACGCGTGCAACTGCGCGATCTGGTAGTGATCAAATCCAACGGACGGCGGGAGGAGTTTGATCGCGACAAGCTGGAACGCTCCATCCGCATCTCGCTGCAAAAGCGGCCAGTCGAGCCGGAACGGATGGACCAGATGGTCTCGGGCATCGTGCGGCGTCTGGAAAGCATGGGCGAGACGGATATCCCCTCCAAGGTGATCGGCGAGATCGTGATGGAGGCGCTGGCCCGGATCGACACCGTGGCCTATGTGCGCTTTGCCAGCGTTTACAAGAACTTCCAGGCTGCGGATGATTTCGACAAATTCGTCTCGGAGCTGCGCCCCGACACCGCCCCAGAGACGTGAACTGGCCCCGTGACTAGGGCAGATACAGCTTACATGGCGCTCGCCCTCTCGTTGGGGCGGCGCGGGCAGGGCCAGACTTGGCCCAACCCCGCTGTCGGCTGTGTGATCGTCAACCACGGCCGGATCGTCGGGCGCGGCTGGACGGCCCCCGGAGGCAGGCCGCATGCCGAGCCGCAGGCACTGGCGCGTGCTGGCACTGCGGCGCGCGGCGCGACCGCTTATGTCAGCCTTGAGCCTTGCGCCCATCATGGCCGCACCCCGCCCTGCGCGGATGCGCTGATCGCTGCCGGAATCGCCCGCGTGGTGGCTCCCGTGCAGGACAGTGATCCCCGCGTCGAGGGGCGCGGTTTCGCGCGGTTGCGTGCGGCGGGCGTCGAGGTCACCAAAGGCGTCATGGCCGCCGAGGCCGCCCGCGATCTGGCGGGCTTCTTCCTGCGGATCGCCGAGGGACGGCCCCGCGTGACTCTCAAGCTCGCCACCAGTTTCGATGGCCGCATCGCCACCGCCACCGGCGACAGCCAGTGGATCACCGGCCCACTGGCGCGCCGCCACGTGCACGCCCTGCGCGCGCGCCATGATGCGGTGATGGTGGGGGCGGGCACGGCCCGCGCCGATGATCCGTCGCTCACCGTGCGCGGCCTTGGTATCACCCGCCAGCCGGTGCGGATCGTGGTCTCGCGCAGGCTCGATCTGCCGTTGACCGGCATCCTCGCGCGCACTGCACAAGACACGCCGGTCTGGCTCTGCCATGGCCCGAATGCCGATCCGCGCCTGATCGAGGCGTGGGAGGGGCTTGGCGCGCGGTTGATCCCTTGCGCCGTGCAGGCGGGGCAGATTGATCCCGCGGCCCTGTTGCAGGCGCTGGGGCAGGCGGGGCTTACGTCGGTATTCTGCGAAGGCGGCGGCGCGCTGGCCGCCTCGTTGATCGCGGCGGGGCTGGTGGACGAGTTGATCGGCATGACCGCAGGTGTGCTGATCGGGGCCGAGGGCCAGCCCGGGCTGGCGACGCTTGGGGTTGCCAAACTCGCGCAGGCCCCACGGTTCGAACTGATCGAGACCCGCCGCCTTGGCCCCGATATCCTGCACCGCTGGCAAAAGCCGGACTGAGGCTTCCAGCTTCTTCTTGCCTTAAATATCCATCACACGGCTGCCTCAGCCGCGCCGCCACAGAGGCGCCTGTCCCGCCAGCAGACCCTGCGCCTTGGCCAGCAGCCGGTTCACCGGCCCGCCGCGCGCCACCTCGCCCTGCGCCAGCCTTGCGGCAACCACCTCAACAGGGCAGGGCAGGCCGCTGACCGGATCGCGGTAGCGCGGGTAATCGATCAGCGTGGCATGGACCAGCCCGTCCAGCGACACATGCGCGCTGCGTCGTGGCAGGTCCGGCCCGCGATGGTCCGTCAGCCCCCAGCCCGCATAGAACGGCGCGCCCAGCGTCACCACACGGACGCCCCTTATCAGCGCCTCGAACCCCAGCAGCGATGTCATGGTCCAGACCGTATCGACCTGCGCCAGCAGGGCGGCGGGGTCGGTCTGTTGCGCGACAAGATCGGCGAGGTGTTCCGCGCGTTCAATATGGCCGGGACGCAGACCCGCCTCCACATCGGGGTGGGGTTTGTAGATGATAAAGGCGTCGGGATGTGCTTCCCGCGCTGCCGCCAGCAAGGCGTGGTTGGTGCAGATCGCGCTTGCGCCGTAGCGGATAGAGGCGTCGTCCTCTACCTGACCGGGCACCAGCAGCACCCGCCG
The DNA here is from genome assembly GCA_047921295.1 of Rhodobacterales bacterium. Lineage (GTDB taxonomy): Bacteria > Pseudomonadota > Alphaproteobacteria > Rhodobacterales > Rhodobacteraceae > Seohaeicola. Next base: position 15,692 of record JBLRWK010000040.1, on the reverse strand, counting down.
CCCTGTGGCCAATGAGGCGATATCGGGCGCGTCGTTGCCGAGATTGTATTTGCTCAGCCCCCGCGCCACCAGCGTGGCCACCAGTGCCTGCGCCCTAGCTGCCTGATCAGGGCGAAGCGTCGCGCGGGTGGCGATCAGCCGTTCCAGACGGCTTTCATGGCGCGGATCGTAATAGATGCCCAGATCGTCGCAGACCAGCGACAGCGGCGGCACCAGATCCGCCCCCAGCCCGCGCGAGCGCAGGAACCCGTCCTCGACCCGCACCGCGCTTTGCGGTGCTGCCTCGGCCTTGCTCGCCCAGACCATCGCGCGGCGTCCGCCCTGTGGCGGGCCATCGCGGAACCGCACTGGTTTGACGCCCCCGAAAAACCCGTTGAGCGGTCGGCGTTTCCACAGCCGCATGCCGCTGGCCTGCCAGCCATGCCTGTCCTCGCGCCATGCCCGCACCTGCGCCTCCAGCGCCGAGATGGCCTGATCCAGCGGGCACAGCCTGTCGCGGCAGGGGTCATACCAGACCGGATAGAGGATCATCGCGGCGGCAAAAAGCTGTGCCCGCGTCAGTTTGCGCTGGCGGCGTTGTACGGGCCGCGCATCCTCGCTCAGGCCCCAGCCCGCATAGAAGGGCTGGCCGAAGACATGCGGGCGATGCCCTACCAGAATAGCCTCGAACCCCATTTGCGACGACACTGCATAGACCGCAACCGCTCCCGCCAGCAGCGCACTTGGGCTGACAGGCGCATCCAGAAGCGTGATATCTGCCCCCGGTGCCAGCGCCAGAGCGGCGGCATCAAAAAAGCCTTTGCGGTGGCCTGCCATGGTTTCGGGATGGGTTTTGATGACGATCCGCTGGCCGGGATGGGCCTCGCAGGCGTGAAACAGCATCTCGCGGAAGGTGTTGGAATCGCAGCCGCCATGGATGACGGAGGCATCCCCGCGCGTCTGGTCGATCACCAGCACATAGCCGGGCGCGGGCAGGGCGGTATCTGCCTCAAAGGCCGGAACATGCGCGTTGTATTTGCTCAGATCGGCCTCTTGCAGCCGCGCCATACCGGCGCGGGCCGCGTCCAGCAGGGCGGTGTCATCCAGCGGATGCGTGGCTAGCAGCACCTCTAGATCCGAGGGCTGTGCGGGGTCGAAATGCATGCCGCGACTGTCGATCACCAGACCCAGTGGCGGCGTGCCACCCCGTCCGGGATGGACCGAGCGCAGAAAGGCATCCTCGATCCGCAGCAGCTTGGCCCCTGTGCGGCGGGCCACCGCCTCGCCCCTTGCGGCATAGGGCGAGTGTCCCCAGACGGCGATCCGGTCTTCCGGGCCGGGTTGCACGCGTCCGGCACCCAGCCGCAATTCGTGGCCCGCAAGTTCCAGAATGCGCCGGATGCGCCGCTGCGTTAGAAATCCGCCCGTGTAATAGAAAAGCCGCCGGGAGGATGTCCCCCCGGCGGCGTTTTCGGTGGCCGTTTCAGGCACGGATCACAGGCCCGGTGTGGAAGCCAGCGAACTCGCCGTGGTCAGCGATCCGGTCAGCGCCGAGATCGTGCGGCTCCATTGTGTGAAAGGTGCCTCTGTCACGTAAAGCGTATCGCCATCCCGCACCGCAAAGTCGCGGGCCATGAACAGGGCGTTGGGTTTTGTCAGATCAAGCACGTAGATCATCCGTTGCTCGCCCTGCAGATCGTTGCGGCCCAGCACCATGTTGGCGATGTCGGCAGGCTCGTTACGCAGGATAAACACGCCTGTCGGATCGGCGGTGCTGCTCATCAGGCCACCGACCTGCGCCAGCGCCTCGACGCCGGAGAGGGTCTGGCTTTCAAACGGCACGCGCGATTGCGATCCGGTGGCACCAAGGGCTGTGAACGAGCGTGTATCGCCCTCGATCAGGATACGGTCACCGCCGCGCAGCGCGATGTCGAAACGCGGGTTGCGGTAGAGATCCTGAAACCAGACCTTGCCGGTATGCTGGCCACGGATCACCGTCACCTGCGCGATTTCCGGCTCGATGGTCACGCCGCCCGCCTGCGCCAGCATGGCCGACAATGTGCGTGTGGGACGCTCGATCGGATAGACGCCCTGTCCGCCGATCGCCCCCACCAGCGAGACTGTCGCCCCGTCGCCCGCAAGACGGCGCACCTGCACCTGCGGATCGGGGGTCTGGTCCTGCAACCGCTCGGTGATGACGCGGCGCAGCGCCTCGGGCGTGTTGCCCGCTGCCTTCACGCGGCCCGCATAAGGCACGAAGATAAAGCCCGCGCCGTCCACCTGCACCTCTTCCAGCGAGGTGGAGTTCAGCCCCGCACCGGACAAAAGCCCGTCATCCACATTTTCCCAGATCGTCAGACCCAGCGTATCACCGGCGGAAATCGTGTCCGACCCGATGACGCCTGCCGACATGAAGGCTTCGGAAAACCCAAGCGCGGGCACCACGGCGGTGGCGCGCGTCACGCGGTCGTTCACGGCGACGACGAAAGCATCGCCTTCTTTCTGGACGGACCCCGCAAATATTTCGCGTTTATTGGGGCCCACGCGGGGCAATCCGCAAGATGCCACAATCGACATCACGAGAAAAAGGGCGACACATTTCGCCCATGGATTTGCTAGGGGTTTCACTGCCCGGTCTCCTCGACCTTGAATACGACTGCCTCAAGAACACATCTTGTTTTCGCCACCGGTTTGTCCGGCAACTTTGTTTATCCAAGAACCCTAGCGTGAACAGGTTGTTAAATCCAGCCCTTCAACCTCATCCGCTCAGGTCACGACCCGCAACTGTTGCCGTGGTGCCGCTTTGCCGGAGCGCAGCGCATCATACGGGTCTTCCGCGGCCAGCATCATATCGACCACCTGACGCAGCAACTGGCGGCGTCCGCGCGTCGAATAGAAGCCGCCCGGTATCTGGCTGGTTTCCAGCAGATAGCGGCGGTAGTCCTGATAGGCGCGCCGGTCAGGGCGCGTGGCACCGGCGAAAAAATCGGGCAAGGGCTGGTCCGAGACGAACTCCGCCTTGGCATAGACGGCCTGCCCGAACACCTTGAGCGGGATGCCGCGCCAGAGCACCTGTTGCGCTGCCGTGGAATTGACCGTAACGGCGCTGCGCGCATCCGACAGAAGCTGCGCCAGCTTGCCGCCGCTGACGAAATGCACCCGTCCGGCGATCCCCGCCTCTCTGGCGATGCGCCGGATCTCGCCCGCGAGCGGCACGCGGCCGTTCTCCAGCGGGTGCGCCTTGATGACCAGACGGTGATGCGCAGGCGCGCCCTGCGCGAAGCCGCGGATCACCACGTCGAGAAACTCGCTCATGCTGGTGAAAGGGGAATGGTTGCGGAAACTGGAATCATGCTCCAGTTGCAGCAGCGCCAGATGATACGGAAAACCGCCGTTGCGGATGCGCCACTGCGCGATGCGCCGCTCAATGGCATGCCATGGCATCGTGACCAGACGGCGCAGGTAAAGCTGGAACTCCTGCGTCACGGGAAGGTCGCGATGGGGGCGGAAATTGGCGTAGGGGTGGTTCCGGAACATCACAAACCAATGATAGAGCGCGCCGTAGAAGATATGCTGGCGCATGTCGCCCCAGCGGGCGGGCGGTTCGGGCGCGTCCATATCCGACAGCTTCAGCGCCGCACGCATCTCGTCCACGCTCATCTGCATCAGCCGCGAATGCCCGTTGGAGCCGCCGCGCTCGTAGGTGACCCAGTATGGCCGGATATAGCCTTCCTCGAACACATGGATGCTGATCCCTGCCGCGCGGGCGATGGCGATGGCCTCGGCATGGATCTCGCGGGTGTCGCCGTACAGCACCAGATCGGTCACGCCTTTGCCGGTCACCAGCCCGCGAAAAAAGGCGGGCCATGCGGCCTGCGTGTCCTGAAACGGGATGTAGCTGTCGGGGTCGAACCAGAAAGCACGGTCTCCGGCATTGAAGCCTACGCGCCAGACCTTTGATCCCGCGACCCGCAGCATCTTGGCCAATGCGTGGAAGAACGGACCGTGCGGCCCCTGCAGAAACAGAAAAACGCGCTCACCCGGGGGGATGGGCCGATGTGCACTCATATCCATCTCAACCAACCTAAACATTACACATACTGCGCTTTACCGTGGCCCATGGGCGAAAATATGGCTCTTTTGTGGAGCATCTTGTTTCCGGTGTGGTCAGAAGCTAGGTCTGACGTCACGCTGACGGAACACCGGGGGCGGGGCAAAGGTCAAGTGGCAGCAGTGCCACGCGGGGAAGGGAACGCATATGTTCACAGGCATCATCACGGATATCGGCAGACTGCGCGACGTCGAACAGCGCGGCGATCTGCGCGCGCGCATCGGCACGCATTACCGCATCGCGGGGATTGATCTGGGGGCCTCCATCGCCTGCGACGGGGTCTGCCTGACCGTGGTGGCCAAGGGGCAGGATGCCGGAGAGGACACCGGCTGGTTCGATGTCGACATTTCTGCCGAGACGGTCTCGAAGACCAATGTTTCCGGCTGGACGACAGACAAGCGCGTCAATCTGGAACGCGCCCTGAAGGTTGGTGACGAACTGGGCGGGCATATCGTGTCGGGCCATGTCGACGGGATCGCCGAGGTGGTGGCCCTGCGCGACGAGGGCGACAGCACCCGCGTGACCCTGCGCGCCCCGAAAGAACTGGCACGGTTCATCGCGCCCAAGGGCTCGGTGGCGCTGAACGGCACCTCGGTGACGGTGAACGAGGTCGACGGCTGCGATTTCGGCATCAATTTCATCCCCCATACCAAGCAGATGACGACATGGGGCGAGGTGGCGCTGGGCGACCGTGTCAATCTGGAGATCGACACGCTGGCGCGGTATGTGGCGCGTCTGGCCGAGATGTCCTGATCCAAGGCGGCCTTCGGGCGCAGGCAGGGGCAGGAGCCTCCGGCGGGGATATTTGGCGCAAGAAGAAGCCGCAGACGGGTGGCGCGGGCCGCAGGGAATGCCGGATCGGGGCGGAATTGTCGCCGCGTTGCCTCTGGCCAAGGCGGGTCTGCTGCGCTATCTGCGGAGCAACAGGAAAAGGACATGCCATGGCTGACAGCGCCCCTTTTGAGACACCCGGCCCGGTCGAGGAAAACTGGCGCGACGCGATCAGTTCCATTGAGGAAATCATCGAGGATGCCCGCAACGGGCGCATGTTCATTCTGGTCGATCACGAGGATCGCGAGAATGAGGGCGATCTGGTGATCCCCGCGCAGATGGCGACGCCGGAGGCGGTCAATTTCATGGCGACCCACGGGCGCGGGCTGATCTGCCTGACACTGACGGGCTCGCGGGTGGATGCGTTGGGCCTGCCGTTGATGGCCTCCTACAACTCGTCGCGGCACGAAACCGCCTTTACCGTCTCCATCGAGGCACGTGAAGGCGTGAGCACCGGCATCTCCGCCCATGACCGCGCGCGCACGATTGCCGTTGCGATCGATGCGGGCAAGACATCGGCAGATATCGCGACGCCGGGCCATGTGTTCCCGCTGCGCGCGCGCGATGGCGGCGTGCTGGTGCGCGCCGGCCATACCGAGGCGGCGGTGGATGTGGCGCGGCTGGCCGGGCTGAATCCGTCGGGCGTGATCTGCGAGATCATGAACGACGACGGCTCGATGTCGCGGCTGCCCGATCTGGTCGGCTTTGCCCAGAAGCACGGGCTGAAGATCGGCACGATTTCGGACCTCATCGCCTACCGGCGGCGGCATGACAATCTGGTCAAGGTCCGCTCGGAAGAGGTGATCCAGTCCGAGTTCGGCGGGGACTGGACGCTGCGGATCTATAATGACGAGACACAGGGGGCCGAACATATCGTGCTGATCAAAGGCGATCTGGCAGGTGACGCGCCGATGCTGGTGCGGATGCATGCGCTCGACCCGCTCAAGGACATGGTGGGGGCAGGGCCGAAAGGGCGCGCTTTCGAGTTCTCCAATTCGATGCAGACCATCGCCGACGAGGGGCGCGGCGTGCTGGTGCTGTTGCGCGATACGCATATGAAACTGGCAACCGGTGCCGATGTCAGCCCGCAGACTCTGCGGCAATACGGGCTGGGCGCGCAGATCCTGTCGTCGCTGGGCCTGTCCAGGCTGGAGCTGCTGACCAACTCGCCGACACCGAAAATCGTGGGTCTTGAGGCTTACGGTCTCGAGATCACCGGCACCCGCAAGATCACGGAGACCCATTGAGATGGCCGGACATGAGGCGCATTACGTTCTGCCGCGCGCGGCATTTGACAAGCCGGTGAAGATCCTGATCGTGGTGGCACCCTATTACAAGGATATCGCCGACAACCTTGTGGCAGGTGCCAAGGCCGAGATCGAGGCGGCAGGCGGCACATGGGAACTGGTCGAGGTGCCGGGCGCGCTGGAACTGCCCACCGCCATCGGGATTGCCGAGCGGTTGAGCAATTTCGACGGCTATGTGGCGCTGGGCTGCGTGATCCGCGGCGAGACCACGCATTACGACACGGTGTGCAATGACAGCAGCCGCGCCATCAGCCTGCTGGGCTTGCAGGGCCTGTGCATCGGCAACGGCATCCTGACGGTGGAAAACCGCCCGCAGGCCGAGGTGCGTGCCGATCCGGCAGGCCAGAACAAGGGCGGCGGTGCCGCGGCTGCGGCCTTGCATCTGGTCGCACTGGCCCGTAAGTGGAGCACGGCCAGCAAGGGGATCGGGTTCAAGCCCGCCTCGGACGCATACCGACTGGCCGGTTCCACCAAAGGCACGCCCTCAACATGATCGACGACACCGCCCCACCGACAGCCCTTTCGGGAAATGCCAAACGCAAGATGCGCGCGGCCTCGCGGCTTTATGCCGTGCAGGCGCTGTTCCAGATGGAACATTCGTCCCAGACGGTCGAACTGGTGCGGCGCGAGTTTCTGGAGCACCGTTTCGGCGTGACCTATGATGGTGCGGAACTGTCGGATGGCGATGTCGATCTGTTCCGCAAGATCCTCGAGGATGCGGTGAACTGGCAGGCGAAGATCGACCAGATGACCGACCGCGCACTGGTGGCGAAATGGCCGATTGCCCGTATCGATCCGGTGCTGCGCGCCCTGTTCCGTGCCGCGGGTGCCGAACTGGTGCAGAGCGATACGCCGCCCAAGGTGGTGATCGTCGAATATGTCGCACTGGCCGATGCGTTCTTTCCCGACAGCAAAGAGACCAAATTCGTCAATGCCGTGCTGGACCATATGGCGCGTGAGGCGCAGCCGGGCGCGTTCTGAGCGCCGTTTGGGCAGCAACATGCGGATGGACGTGTCACGTCTCCGAACTGACTGCCGCTGAAGAAAAATATGCAATAACCATAGACTACGGTTGAACGGGGCCGTGCCATGCCCATGTCTGATAGAGCGGGCAGGCGCGGCGACAAGCCGTGATGCCGCGCGACCGCTGCAGATGACATGCAGCAGCCCGAACTGATGGGGGTTTCAAGACAATACCATCATCCGCCGGAGGGCCTATCGATGAAAAAGATCGACGTCGACAAAGACTACAAACGCACCAAATTCCTGATCGTCGCGATGATTGTCCAGATCATCGTCGTTTTCGTCTGTCTGGTGATTTATTATTCGTGGCTGAGATCGTAATCGGCGCATGAGACCGCAGTGTGAGACCCAAGCGTGAGCCGAAGCGCCGCGCGGGTCTTCCGCGCGGCGCTGGCCGCATTTACAATTCGCTGACCTGACCCACAGCCAGAACCGCCCCTGTCGGCGCGCCTGTGGGGGAGCCGCCGGGCGGTTCGTCCGACACAGCCAGCACCAGACCTGCGACATCCGTGCGCAGCGCCTCCGGCAGATCGACAGCCGTGGCGGCCGCATCCGGCAGCACGCCCAGCGAGACGGGCGTAGCCTCTCCCGCAATGGCCCAGAGTTGCAGCACGCGGCCCTCGGCTGCGGCGCCTGCCGTCCGAGTCAGACGCACCTCGCCCGCTGCGCTGTCGTAGACAGCCAGCAGCCGCAGGCTCTGGTCCTCGGCGGTGATCTCGCTGACAAAGAGCGGCGCGCGGGCGGGCTCCTCGACAGGTTGCAGCGTCTGGAAGGCAAAGAAGGCGGCCACTGCGGCGGAGGCAAGGCTGATGCCCTGCCACAGGCCCGCACGCTGCCAGAAGGACGTCGGCTCGGGTTTGCCGAACAGGCGGCGCTCCAGCCCGGCCTTCACGGCGGCGCGGGGCGTAAGCTCCACAACCTCGGCATCAAGTCCTGAGAAACGCGCGCTCCATGCCGCGACAGCCTCGGCCAGCGCCGGTTCGCGGGACAGGCGGGCGGCAAAGGCGGCCTCCTCGGCGGGGTCCAGCAGGTGCAGGACATATTCTGCTGCCAGCAGGTCGTCATCATCCTCGCGCGGCGGGTCTGTGCTCAGATCGCTCATCTTGCCATACACTCCTGCAGTGATTGCAGGCTGCGGCGCAGCCATGTCCGCATCGTGTTCAGCGGCACGTTGAAAGTTTCAGCCAGATCGGCATAGCTGCGCCCTTCCAGATAGGCCCCGCGCACCGCCGATCCGCGATCCTGCTCCAGCTCGTCCAGACAGGCCGTGATGCGGCGCGCCTCGCCTGCGGCCACGGCGCTTTGCTCGGGTCCGGGGCCGGGGGCTGTCAGATGCTCGGCCACACCGTCCAGATCCACGGTCGCACGGGTGCGGCGTATGCGGTCGATCGCCGTATTGCGGGCAATCGTGATCATCCATGTCATCGGGCTCATCCCATTCGCGCTATACCTGTCGGCATACCGCCAGATCTTCATATAGGCATCCTGCACGACATCTTCCGCGCCAGCCCTGTCATTCAAGACACGCATCACGGTGCCGAAGAGTTTCGCGCTGGTGGCGTCATAGAGCGCGGAAAAAGCTTTGCGGTCACCAAGCGCCACGCGGCCGATCAGGTCTTCAATCTCTTGTACCGTCGCCATTCGCCCGCTTTCGCAATGTCCATCATGTCGTGCAAACCTATCTCAGAGATGTTGAATAACAACAGCAACTTGAAGTTGACCGGCAAAAATGCGGAAGAACCGGTCACTTGGGCGGGACAGGTGGCCTGCAAGCGCTCTTTTCCGGTGGCGATCCGCCGCATCCTGCACACAGGCCTTGTGAGGCGGGAAATAAGGGCTACATTAGGGACAAGCGCATCAGAGAGGTCGTCATGCCCAAGCTCATCCGCCTGTATATCACCCAAGCCGCTATCGGGTTCGGCCTTGCCGGCGTTTTCGTGGCAATGCTGCTGTGGTTCAATATCGCGAATCTGTGGCATCTGGTGACACATTCGGATGTTGGCCTTCTGGCGGTGCTGGTGCTTTGGCTGTTGAATGGCGTGGTTTTCGCCGGTGTGCAGTTCGCGATTGCCGTGATGAACATGAAGGACGATGACGATGACGAGCCGCGCGGCGGCCCGCGCCGTCCGATCCGCATCGACACATCGCAGATGATTCCCGTGCGCAGCATCGCGCGTTTGCGGCAGGGGCAAAAAACCGGCCCCCGGCACTGATACTGTCGCCGATCCGGATTAGACACGACGATTTCAGGGGCCTTCGGGCCCCTTTTTCGTGTCAGACACCGCTTATCCGAACACCGACCATTGCGTCGCCTGCGCCAGATTCTCGACCGCGAGGGTGCCCAGCCGCGAATTGCCTTGCGCGTCCAGCCCCGGCGACCAGACCGCGATCGAGGCCCGCCCCGGCGCGATCACCAATATCCCCCCGCCGACCCCCGATTTGCCAGGCAGACCCACGCGGAATGCGAAATCCCCTGACCCGTCATAATGCCCGCAGGTCATCATCAGCGCGTTGATCCGCCGCACCCGCGCCGGGGACAACAGCCGCGACGGGGCGTGACCCCCCATCAGAAACCGCCCAGCCTGCGCCAGTTGCCGCGTCGACATCTCGATGGCGCATTGGTGGAAATAGACCCCGCAACTCAGCTCGGGCGCGTTATCCATGTTGCCATGCGCCCGCATGAAATGCGCCAGCGCCAGATTGCGATGCCCGGTTTCCTGCTCGGATTTTGCAACGCGGTGGTTGATGTGGATATCGTCATCGCCCGCCGCCTGCCGGACAAAGCGCAGGATCTCGCCCAAGACCTCGCGCGGGGCATTGCGCGCGAGAATCGCGTCGGTCACGACAAGCGCGCCTGCGTTGATGAAGGGATTGCGCGGTATTCCGTTCTCGTGCTCCAACTGGATCATGGAATTGAACGCAAGGCCCGACGGCTCGCGCCCCACCCGCGTCCAAAGCTGATCGCCCAGCCGCCCCAAGGCCAGCGCCAGCGTGAACACCTTGCTGACCGACTGGATAGAAAACGGCACCGCCGTCTCGCCCACGTCATAGCTTTGTCCATCCGCCGTGCAGATGCTCATGGCGAAATGCGCGGGCGAAACCTGCGCCAGTTCGGGAATGTAATCCGCCACGGCCCCGCGGTCGGCTTGGCCCTGCATCTCGTCAAAGATGGTGTTGAGTATGCTTTGAAGATCCATCACCGCACCCCGCATAAGTCGGTCAAAATTCCGACTTACAGGCTGGCACCCGCGCCGCATAGCGCAAACCGCAGGCCCGACGATGCCCGTAAGGGCAGGTGAGGGCGCAACCCCATGGTATCACGGATAAAAGTGGCGGGCCCGCAGCGGCCGTGTGGTTGACGCATTCCCGAGAGCCTGTGTGTACAGGTGGGCGTCAGGTAACCAAACCAGGGTCTGATCAGAGCCAACTCCCTCGGAAGTGTTTAAGGCCACTGGAATGTAACCGTTCACGTGAAGAGCAGCACCCGCCACAGCAACAGTTAGGTGCTCGCAGACGGTTCGGCAAGGGGTTGCATGCGTTCCCCTTCTGTTCGTATCATGGGACATGACCGAATTCAGCCGATCCACCACACAGCATGGCGTCACCCAGCAAGGCATCACCCAGCACGGGCGGCTTCTGGCGCGTGGCGTGGCGCGCCATCTGCTGGGACACGGCGTTGTCACGATCGAGGAATTCGTTCCCGCACGCGGATTGCGGGTTGATCTGCTTGGATTGACCACAAGCGGCGAGATCTGGGTAGTCGAATGCAAATCCTGCCGCGCCGATTATATGGCCGACACCAAATGGCAGGGCTATCTGGACTGGTGCGACAGGTTTTTCTGGGCGGTCGATGCGGATTTTCCGGTGGAACTGCTGCCCGATGACAGCGGGCTGATCCTGTCGGATGCCTATGACGCCGAGATTGTCCGCATGGCGCCCGAAACGCGCCTGCCAGCGGCCAGACGGCGCAAGATGACACAGATGTTTGGCCGCGTCGCGGCACAACGCCTGCTCAGCCTGCGCGACCCCGAGGCGCGGATCGCCTTTTGATCCTGTGGATCAGCGTTTGACCAGCCGCGCCGCCGATGCGGCTGCGCGGATTTCCTCGGCGATTTCCTCGGCCTCTTCGGGGTCGAAATCCATCGGCACTTCGATGCCCTGCGATTCCACGAAAATCCGCACCATGCCCAGTTCGGTCGGGCCGATCTGAAGGTTCGCCTCTTGGTCGCGTTCGCTGTTGATACCCATGATGATGTCTCCGCTGGCTGGTGGTTTTGCTATCGGTTTCACTGTCGCTTGGCAAGCATGGCCGCTTGATGGCGGATGTGGCCTGTCCGGTGATCAAAGCTGAAATTTTGATCCTGCATGCTCTTGCAATCGCAGGCTCTTGCCGCTAAATCGACGGCAGTGCCGCCTTAGCTCAGTTGGTTAGAGCGCTTGATTGTGGATCAAGAGGTCCCCCGTTCAAGCCGGGGAGGTGGTACCATCCTACCCTAACTCATTCGGCCTGAACGGTAATTTCCTGCCGCAACGCACCGTCGCTGCGGTTGTAGATCAGGATGCGGTTATCGGTGGTGACCACGGCATACCAGCCGGGTGCAACGGTAAAGGCCTGCGCGCGCGCGCCATCTGGCAGGGTGATCGTGTCAGGCAATGGCGGTGTGGCGCTGGGGAAACGGATGACAAGCAGCGCGATCAGCACTAGAAGCCCTGCAATCATCGTGCCCGTCAGGACCGTGACCAGCAGGCGCAGAAATCGTAGGTTGGCCGGTTCGGGTGCCGAAGTGCCCGCGTCGGGCTTGTTATTTTGGCCCGTTCCGGGCTTGGTATTTTGGCCCGTCTCGGGCTGTGGAGATTGATCGCTCATGGGCCAAGGCCGCCTTTCTGTCCGGATCTTTGCCGATCCGCCACCGCGTCTTGATAAGGCGCTTTCGCGTGATGTGCCAGATGATGCGAACCTGTCGCGCACGCGGTTGATGCGGCTGATCGCCGACGGCCATGTCACGTTGAACGGGCAGGTCGCCAGTGATCCCAAGGCTCGCGTGGAGGAGGGCGACATCGTCGAGATCGCCGTGCCCGAGGCCGAGGACAGCCATATCGGGCCGGAAAATATCCCGCTGAGCATCATCTTCGAGGATGACGATCTTGTCGTGATCGACAAACCCGCAGGCATGGTGGTGCATCCCGCGCCCGGATCGCCCTCCGGCACGCTGGTCAATGCCCTGCTCGCCCATTGCGGCGATGCTTTGTCCGGCGTGGGCGGCATGAAACGCCCCGGTATCGTGCACCGGATCGACAAGGATACATCCGGCCTGCTGGTTGTCGCCAAATCCGACCGCGCCCATCACGGGCTGGCCGCGCAATTCGAGAAACACACCGTCGAGCGCTATTACAAGGCCGTGGTCTACGGCGTGCCCGACGGGAACGATCCGCGCCTGCGCGGTGTCAAGGGCGTGAATTTCGAGCCGGGCAATATCATGAAGATCACCACCCATCTGGCGCGGCACAAGGCCGACAGGCAGCGTCAGGCAGTGCTGTTTCAAGGCGGGCGGCATGCGGTGACGCGGGCGCGGATTGTCGCCGAATACGGCGCGCCGCCGGTGCTGAGCCTTGTCGAATGCTGGCTGGAAACCGGCCGCACGCACCAGATTCGCGTGCATCTGGCTCATGCAGGCCATGCGCTGGTGGGCGATCCGACCTATGGCGGGCGCCGCAAGCTGGCACAAAAGTCCATCAGCGACAGTGCCGCACAGGCGGTGCGCGATTTTCCGCGACAGGCTTTGCATGCGCAGGTGCTCGGTTTCGTGCATCCTGTTACTGGGGACTCAATGCGGTTCGAGGCGGCGATCCCGCAGGACATGGCCGATCTGATCGCGTTGCTGCAAGGCTAGGGCGGTTGTAAGGGCGCTTGTGGTCATGAGAATGTCACGCGCGTGTTAAGGCCGATTGCAGCGGATTGCGGGAACACTTGGCCGCACAACGGCGTTACTTGTGTGACAAACCCGTTTTACCGACGGAAATTCGGTTATGTTCCGTTAAACATGTTGCCCTGAGCCGACTTGAAAGACGGGGGCGACAGACATAAATTCGATGTTAAGCCCCGTAACTTCAAGGGGCCCTTCACGAAAGGGATGGTTTTATGAGCAATTATGCCAATCTGCCGGCACCAACGCCCGAGGGCGGATTGAACCGCTACATGCAGGAAATCCGTAAGTTCCCGCTTTTGGAGCCGGAAGAGGAATACATGCTGGCCAAGCGCTGGGTCGAGGAGCAGGACACGCAAGCGGCGCACCGGATGGTCACCAGCCACCTGCGCCTCGCGGCGAAGATCGCGATGGGCTATCGCGGCTATGGTCTGCCGCAAGCCGAGGTGATCTCGGAGGCGAATGTCGGCCTGATGCAGGCGGTCAAGCGGTTCGACCCCGAAAAGGGCTTCCGGCTGGCCACTTATGCGATGTGGTGGATCCGCGCCTCGATTCAGGAATACATCCTGCGCTCGTGGAGCCTTGTGAAACTGGGCACGACCTCGGCGCAGAAAAAGCTGTTCTTCAACCTGCGCAAGGCGAAATCCAAGATCGGCGCGCTGGAAGAGGGCGATATGCGCCCCGAAAACGTCAAGCAGATCGCGACCGACCTGGGCGTGACCGAGGCTGAAGTCATCAGCATGAACCGCCGCCTGTCGGGGGGCGATGCTTCGCTGAATGCGACTATCGGCTCCGAGGGCGAAGGCTCCATGCAGTGGCAGGATTGGCTGGAAGACGAGGATGCTGATCAGGCCAACGACTATGCCGAGCGTGACGAGATGCAGGCCCGCCGCGCCATGCTGGCGCAGGCGATGGATGTGTTGAACGAGCGCGAGCGCGATATCCTGACGCAGCGGCGTCTGGCGGACGAGACCGTGACGCTGGAGGATCTGAGCACGCAATACGAGGTGAGCCGCGAACGGATCCGCCAGATCGAGGTGCGGGCTTTCGAGAAGCTGCAAAAGCGGATGCGCGAACTGGCCTCGGAAAAGGGCATGATGGAAGACGCCTGATATCAGGCGACTGAAGGAGGGGTGAACATGGCTGGCGGTTGGGCACGCGATGGTGCCGTCTCCGAACAGATCGAAGCGTCCATTCAGGACGAGCTGGCGCGCCTCAAGGCGCGCCGCGCCCCTGTCGGTGACAGCCTGACCCATTGCGCGGAATGCGAAGAACCGATCCCCGAGGCGCGTCGTGCGGCGATTCCGGGCGTCAAACTGTGCATCGATTGCCAGCAGGAGCGCCAGTCTGCCCAACAATCACGCGGCGGTATCAACCGGCGCGGCTCCAAGGACAGCCAGATGAAGTGAGGCGTGTGGGTAGGGGGCGCTGCCCCCCCGTCCTGCGGACTGCCCCCGGGATATTTCACGCAAGAAGAAGGCGGCTCAGCGAGTCAGCATCAGCCGCATGATATGTTGCGGCCCCGCGCCGCCGTGCGGCCAGATGGCACCCGTATCCTGAAAGCCCGACTTGCGATAGCTAGCGATCGCGGCGGGGTTTTGCAGATTGACGGTCAGCCAAAGGCGGCGCGCCTGCGGGTAGTGGGTTTGCAGATAGCGCGGCAAGGCGCGCATCGCCGCCGTGCCCAGCCCCTGACCCTGATAGGCGGCATCCACGATCACGGTGCGCAGCCCGAGATCGGTCGGCTCTGCAAAGCCATGGACGGCATGATAGCCACGGTCGATCCTGAACATGCCCACCGGCAGATCACCCTGCAGGATGGCGTGGAAATCCGCATGCGCGTCATCGGCAAAGGACTCCGCGACCGTGCCGGAAAAGCGCAACTGTTCGGGGCGCACGGCGAGATGCGCGACCTTTTTCTGATCCGCCGCCGTCAGGGGGCTGAGCGTGACGCTCAATCCTCCATCGCCTCAAGCTCGTCGATCATGCCGGAAATCATCGACAGGCCCTTGTCCCAGAACTGCGGATCAGACGCGTCCAGCCCGAACGGGGCCAGCAATTCCTTGTGGTGTTTGGAACCGCCCGCCTTGAGCATGTCAAAATACTTGTCCTGAAAGCCCTCGGGGTTTTCCTCGTAGACCGCGTAGAGCGCGTTCACAAGACCATCGCCGAAGGCATAGGCATAGACGTAGAAGGGCGAATGGACGAAATGCGGGATATAGGCCCAGAAGGTCTCATAGCCGTCCATGAAATCAAAGGCCGGCCCAAGGCTTTCCGCCTGCACGCTCATCCACAGATCGTTGATGTCATCGGGTGTCAACTCGCCGTGGCGGCGTGCCGCGTGCAGCTTGCACTCGAAATCGTAGAATGCGATTTGGCGCACGACGGTGTTGATCATATCCTCGACCTTGCCGGCCAGCAGCGTCTTGCGCTCGGCCTGCGTTCTGGCCCCGTTCAGCAGCTTGCGGAAGGTCAGCATCTCGCCGAATACGCTGGCGGTTTCGGCCAGTGTCAGCG
>JBLRWK010000039.1:0-40075 GCA_047921295.1 Rhodobacterales bacterium | reverse complement strand
GCGGCGTCATGGATCGCGGCGCGGATACGGGGGTAGGTGCCGCAACGGCACAGATTGCCCTGCATCGCATCATCGATATCGCCGTCCGTTGGATCGGGGTTCTCGGCCAGCAGGCTTGCGGCCTGCATGATCTGGCCGGACTGGCAATAGCCGCATTGCGCCACCTGATGCGCCACCCATGCCTGTTGCAGCGCATGCATCGCATCCGGCGTGCCCAAGCCTTCGATGGTGGTCACCTCGCCCCAGACATCGCCCAGCGACATCTGACAGGAGCGCACGGCCTGGCCGTCGATCTGCACGGTGCAGGCGCCGCAAGCGGCCACACCGCAGCCGAACTTTGTGCCGGTCAGCCCGATCTCGTCGCGCAGCACCCACAGCAGCGGCACCTCCGGCGGCAGGTCGACTGAAAGGGCGGTTCCGTTGACGGTCAGGCTGGTGGACATATCGCATACTCCGGCGCAAAACTGGTTTCTGACAAAATGGGCGAATTTTGTCATTGTGTCAATCTGGCAAATTGACGAATTGGACAGATTCTGTCACAGAACCTGAATGGCCGAACAGATACCCCTTCACCACACCTCCGACCCTGCCACGGACCCGCGCCGCAAGGCGATCCTGAAAGCCGCGTTCGAGGCCTTCTCGACCTATGGATACCGCCGCACCTCAATGGAGGATATAGCCCGCGCGTCCGGCATGTCCCGCGCCGCGCTCTATCTGCATTACCGCAACAAGGAAGACATCTTCCGCTCGCTGGCGCAATTCTATTATGACGATGCGGTGGCGCAGGTCAGGGCGGTACTTGCCCGAGATCTGCCCTTGCAGGAGGCGCTGACGCAGGCGTTCGAGGCGCAGACCGGCCAGATTTTCGAAGTACTGCTCTCCTCTCCGCATGGCGATGAACTGCTGGACACCAAATATGCCTCCAGCGCCGATATCGCGCAGGCGGGCGAGGCACAGCTGGTTGCGGTCTATGCCGGATGGCTGGACAAGCAGGCCGCTAAGGGACTCGCCACGCTGGCGATAGCGGAGGGCGATGCCACGGCGCTGGCCGCCACGATGATGGCCGCTCTGCACGGGCTCAAGACGCCGATGCCCGCGCCCGCTGCCTACCGCGCGGCCGCCGCCCTGCTGGCCGCTGTCTTCGCCCGTGCGCTGACACCCGGCTGAATTGAAAGTCGGCCGCTCGCTTCTTCTTGCCTTAAATATCCAAGAACGACAGCACCGCGCAGTGCGTCGTCAAAGATCGGTCCGCAGGTGCCAAAGCTCGGGGAACAGCTCCACCTCCAGCATCCGCTTGAGATAGGACACACCTCCCGTGCCGCCCGTGCCGCGTTTGAAGCCGATCACCCGTTCGACCGTGGTGACATGGTTGAAACGCCAGCGGCGGAAGTAATCCTCGAAATCCATCAGTTTCTCCGCCAGTTCGTAAAGTTCCCAATGCGTCTGCGGCGCGCGGTAGACGGTGATCCACGCTGCTTTCACCGCATCTGAGGGCGTATAGTTCTGCCCCACATCGCGCGACAGTACCGCATCGGGCAGCGGCACGGTCTGCGACAGCAGGCGCAAGGCCACATCATAGAGAGAAGGCTGCGCCAGTTCCGCCTCCAGCAGGGCCACGATGTCGGGGCGATGGGCATGAGGCTTCAGCATGGCACGGTTGCGGTTGCCCAGCATGAATTCGATCTGGCGGTACTGGTGCGACTGGAACCCCGAGGATTGCCCCAAAGCATCGCGGAAGGCGGTGTAATCGCTGGGCGTCATGGTCCGCAGCACGTCCCATGCGTTGTTGAGCTGCTCGAAGATGCGCGCCACGCGGGCCAGCATCTTGAAGGCGGGGCGCAACTGTCCCTCGGACAGGGCCTGACGTGCGGCACTGATCTCGTGGATGGCCAGCCGCATCCATAGCTCGGATGTCTGGTGCTGAATGATGAACAGCATCTCGTCATGGGTATCGGTCCATGTCTTCTGCGCGTTCAGGATCACGTCCAGCGACAGGTAGTCGCCATAGGACATGCGCCCGTCAAACGACATCTGCGCGCCCTCATTGGCGGGATCATAGGGTTTTGTGGTCATGGTGGCCTCGTGTTCTGCGGGCGACGCGCAACACTATGGTGGCGTCATGGATATTTGATGCAAGAAGAAACGAGAGGCGTGGTCAGACGTTCAGCGCAGCGCAATTCGCCAACCGCCGCCAAAGTGCGGCCCAGCCGCAGGGGCGGCAGAGCGGCAGGGTGTCGGTGGCGGCAAAGGGCATCGGCATCAGGTGACGCGGGCGCGGGTCTTGAATTCCGGCTTGTCCCAGTGCCGGTTGTTCATCACATCGGCGATGATGTTGATGGCGCTGCCGACATCGGTCTCGTCGATGAACAGCGGTGTGAAGCCGAAGCGCATGATATCGGGGGCGCGGAAATCGCCGATCACGCCGCGCGCGATCAGCGCCTGTATCGCGGCATAGCCGTTCTCGAACCGGAACGAGACCTGAGAGCCTCGCTGCTCCGCGTCGCGCGGGCTGGCGAGGGTCAGCATCGGGCAGGTGGCCTCGACCCCTTTGAGGAAGCGCTCGCTCAGCGCGATGGAGCGGTCGCGGACATCCTGCATCGTGGTCATGTCCCAGATATCGAGTGCCGCCTCCAGCGCTGCCAACGCCAGCACCGGCGGCGTGCCGACGCGCATCCGCTCGATTCCGGCACCGGGACGGTAGGTGGTATCGAAGGCAAAGGGCGCCTCGTGGCCCAGCCAGCCGGACAGGGCGGGGCGGGCGGCATCGGCATGGCGCGGGGCCACGTAGATGAAGGCGGGCGCGCCGGGGCCGCCGTTGATGTATTTATAGGTGCACCCCACGGCGAAATCCGCGCCGCATCCCGCCAGATCGACGGGCAGGGCGCCTGCGCTATGCGCCAGATCCCAGATCGTCAGCGCGCCTGCCGCATGGGCGCGCGCGGTCAGGTCTGCAATATCGTGTTTGCGGCCAGTCCGGTAATCCACCTCCGTGAGCAGGGTCACGGCGACCTCGTCGGTGATGGCGTCGGCCACATCCTCGGGGGCGACTACACGCAGTTCGTGGCCGCGCCCCAGCGAGGCGATCAGCCCTTCGGCCATATAGAGATCGGAGGGAAAGTTGCCGCTATCGGAGAGTATTACGCGGCGGTCGAGGCGCATCTCCAGCGCAGAGGCCAGTGCCTGATAAACCTTGATCGAGAGCGTGTCGCCCATCACGACATGGCCCGGTTCTGCGCCGATCAGCCGCCCGATCCGGTCACCCACGCGGGTGGGCTGCTCCATCCATCCGGCCTTGTTCCAGCCGGTGATGAGCATCTCGCCCCATTCATCCGCGATTACGCTGCGCACGCGTTCTGCCGCCGCGCGTGGCAATGGACCGAGCGAGTTGCCGTCCAGATAGATCATGTCTTCGGGCAGGTGGAACAGCGCCTTGGTTGCGGCAAAATCGGTCATCGGGGGCTCCGGAACATATTTTAGGCTTAAAACATATCGGTCCGATATGGCTTTTGCGCCGGTTTGTCCAGAAAAACCCCCGCCGACCGGCTTTAGCCGACCTGACCGCCCGCGATTTCAACGCATTGCCCGTTGATCGAGCCGGATTGCGGGTGGCACAGCCACATCGCGGCGGTCGAGACCTCGTCCACCGAGATCAGGCGCTTGTGGCGGTTGCTGTCGGCCATGCCCTGACGCGCCTGTTCGGCGGTCATGCCGGTGCGTTGCGCGATGGATTCCGATTGCAGCGCCACGATATCCGTTTCGACATAGCCGGGGCAGAGCGCGTTGAAGGTGATCGGCCCGCCCATATGCTCCTCGGAATAGGAGCGGATCAGCCCGATTACCCCGTGTTTCGAGGCCGAATAGGCACCCGCGCCCTTGAGCCCGCGCAGACCGGCCAGCGAGGAGACCACGATCACGCGGCCCCAGTCGGTCTCCAGCATGCCGCGCATGGATTCGCGGATGGTCAGGAACGCGCCGTCCAGATTGGTCCGCATGATCCGGTGCCAGAAATCGAGATCGGTCTTTTGCAGGCGTTTGCCCTCGGCGATGCCCGCATTGGCGACGACGATCTGGATCGGGCCGCGCGCGGCAACCGCCTGTGCGATGCCGTCGGTGATCGAGGCCTCGTCCATCACATCCATCACCAGCGGGTGCAGGCCGTCGCCTGCGGCCTTTTCCAGCACATCTGCGCGGCGGCCGGTGATGGTGACCTCTGCGCCTTCGGCTGCCAGAGCGCGGGCGATGGCCAGACCGATCCCCGTGCCGCCGCCTGTGACGAGCGCGTGTTTACCTTTGTGTAGCATGATGTTCTCCTCCACTTTGGTGGCCAGACTACCCGTCATCCGCGCGGTGGCAAGGGCGGCAGGCTTCCGGCGCGGCGCGTGGGCCATGTCGTGCCGTAAGGTTACTTTACAATGATATGCGGTTGGATGAATGTGTGCATCGGCAAATATGCCAGCCCGCAAGGATGCTCACATCATGACAAAATGGATCGACCTGCCGCCCGTCTGGCTGGCGCTGATGATCGCGCTGGCATGGGCGCAAGTGCGCTTTGTGCCGCTGGGATTGAGCTTTGGCGGGGGATGGGCAGATTTTGCCGGGGGCGTGCTTGTCGGGGGCGGGTTGATCCTGATGGTGCTGGCGGCGCACGAGATGCGGCGCGCGCAGACAACCGTTATTCCGCATCGTGACGCGGATAAACTGGTGCAGTCCGGCATCTTCAGCCGGAGCCGCAATCCGATCTATCTGGGCGATGTGCTGGTGCTGGCAGGGTTGATTCTGCGCTTCGATGCGGTGCTTGCGCTACCATTGGTGCCGGTATTCCTGTGGATACTGGAAAAGCGCTTTGTCATCCCCGAGGAAAACCGCCTGAGGCGCAAGTTCAGGGCGGATTTCGCCCGCTATTGCCAGAAAACCCGCCGATGGATTTGACACTCCCGCGCAATAAGTGCATCGCAGAACCGATCTGCTTGTGAAATATTGTTGCGCCGCACTATAACCAAGCTTCCGGTCGCGCAGCGTCCGGGGCAAGAGCTGAGCAAGACCTGCGAAAAGGGGGACGCGAGACGTGAAGATCGGTACGCCAAAGGAAATTTTCGAGGGTGAAGCCCGTGTGGCCATGACCCCCGACTCTGCGCTTCAGTTGCAGAAACTGGGATATGATTGCGTGATCGAAACCGGAGCAGGTATGGCTGCCGGATTCTCGGACAAGGCTTATGCGGATGCGGGTGTCGAGGTGGTCAAGACCGCTGCCGCCCTGTGGAAGGCCGCCGATGTGGTCGCCAAGGTGCGCCCGCCGTCCGAGGCGGAAGTCAAGAAGATGAACGAGGGGCAGACCCTGATCTCCATGTTCTATCCGGTCGCCAACGAGGCGCTGATGAAACAGGCGGCGACCAAGGGTGCCAATGTCATCGCGATGGATATGGTGCCGCGCATCAGCCGCGCGCAAAAGATGGATGCGCTGTCGTCCATGGCGAATATCGCGGGCTACCGCGCGGTGATCGAGGCGGGCAACAACTTCGGCCGCTTCTTTACCGGCCAGATCACCGCGGCCGGTAAGGTGCCGCCCGCCAAGGTTCTGGTGGTGGGCGCGGGCGTGGCAGGGCTTGCCGCGATCGGCACGGCCACCAGCCTTGGCGCGATCACCTATGCGTTCGACGTGCGCCCCGAAGTGGCCGAGCAGGTCGAATCGATGGGTGCGCAGTTCGTCTATCTCGATTTCGCCGAAGCGGTGCAGGATGGTGCGGCGACGGGTGGCTATGCCGCACCGTCTTCCCCCGAATTCCGCGAGGCACAGCTTGCCAAGTTCCGCGAACTGGCCCCCGATATGGATATCGTCATCACCACGGCTTTGATCCCCAACCGCGAGGCGCCCGAATTGTGGACGCCCGACATGGTTGCGGCGATGAAGCCGGGTTCGGTGATCGTCGATCTGGCGGCGGAAAAGGGCGGCAACTGCAAGCTGACCGTGATGGATGAGAAGATCGTCACCGACAACGGTGTCACGATCATCGGCTATACCGATTTCCCCAGCCGGATGGCCGCGCAATCCTCGACGCTTTATGCGACCAACATCCGCCACATGATGACCGACCTGACACCCGCCAAAGACGGACAGATCGTGCATAACATGGAGGATGACGTCATCCGTGGTGCGACCGTGACCCACGCCAAGGAGGTCACATTCCCGCCACCGCCGCCGAAAGTGGCCGCGATTGCCGCGCAAAAGCCCAAGGAGAAGGTCAAGGAACTGACCTCCGAGGAAAAACGCGCCAAGGAAATGGCCGAGTTCAAGATGCAGACCCGCAATCAGGTAACGCTGCTGGCTGTCGGCGCGGTGCTTGTTCTGTCGGTCGGTCTGGTCGCGCCTGCCAGCTTCATGCAGCATTTCATCGTGTTCCTGCTGTCGGTCTTCATCGGTTTCCAGGTGATCTGGAACGTCGCGCACAGCCTGCACACACCGCTGATGTCGGTCACCAACGCCATCTCGTCCATCGTGATCCTCGGGGCGCTGATCCAGATCGGCTCAAGCTCCATGCTGATTACCTTGCTGGCGGCTTTGGGCATCTTCATGGCCTCGATCAATATCGTCGGCGGCTTCCTCGTGACACGGCGTATGCTCGCCATGTTCCAGAAATCCTAAGGAGCGGGCATCATGGAATACGGATTCACTATCGCAGCTTATGCTGTTGCCGCCGTGCTGTTCATCCTGTCGCTGGGCGGGCTGAGCGGGCAGGAAAGCGCGAAACGTGCCGTCTGGTACGGTATCGTCGGTATGGCGATTGCTGTCGTCGGGACATTGATCGGACCGGGGCAAGGCCTCTGGCTCGCCTCACTGGTGCTGATCGCGCTGGGTGCTGCTGTCGGTTATCAACTGGCGACCAAGGTGCAGATGACCCAGATGCCGGAACTGGTGGCGATCATGCATTCGCTGGTCGGTCTGGCGGCGGTTTTTGTGGGCTTCAACGCCGACATCATGATCAACAACATCTCCGAAGTCTATGCGGCGAACGGGTTGGTCCTCGGGACGGTGGCGCCGGATGGCTATACCGCGGTTGGCTTGCCTGCGGCGGTCTATAACGAGCTGTCCTCCTTCGGGCAGTTGATCGCGCGCAAAACCGCGATCGAGATCTCGATCCTGCGGGTCGAACTGCTGCTGGGGATCTGGATTGGTGCCGTCACCTTTACCGGTTCGGTCATCGCCTATGGCAAGCTGGCCGGCAAGGTTGACACATCGGCCAACAAGCTTCCCGGCGGGCATATGCTGAATGCCGGTGCCGCCGCACTCTCGCTGCTGTTCGCGATCATGTATATGAACGAGGCCGGAAGCTGGACACTGGTGCTGCTGGCGCTGCTGGCCCTGTTCATCGGCTATCACCTGATCATGGGGATCGGCGGCGCGGATATGCCCGTGGTCGTCTCGATGCTGAACAGCTATTCCGGCTGGGCGGCGGCGGCCATCGGCTTCAGCCTTGGCAACGATCTGCTGATCGTTGTGGGCGCGCTGGTCGGCTCGTCGGGTGCGATCCTGTCCTACATCATGTGCAAGGCGATGAACCGTTCGTTCGTCAGCGTCATTCTGGGCGGCTTCGGTGGCCCGGCAGGCGAGCAGATGGCGGTCGAGGGCGAGCAGATCGCCATCGACGTGGACGGTGTTGCCACGGCGCTGGACGAGGCTGACAGCATCATCATCATCCCCGGTTACGGGATGGCGGTGGCGCAGGCCCAGCAAAGCGTGTCGGAACTGACCAAACGCCTGCGCGCCAAGGGCAAGGTTGTGCGTTTCGCGATCCACCCTGTGGCGGGCCGTCTGCCCGGCCATATGAACGTGCTGCTGGCCGAGGCGAAGGTGCCTTACGATATCGTGCTGGAAATGGACGAGATCAACGAGGATTTCCCCTCCACAGATGTGGCTATCGTGATCGGTTCGAACGACATCGTGAACCCCGCCGCGCAGGACGATCCCAACAGCCCCATCGCAGGGATGCCGGTGCTGGAGTGCTGGAAGGCCAAGCAGGTCTTCGTGTCCAAGCGCGGGCAGGGGACGGGCTATTCCGGTATCGAGAACCCGCTGTTCTTCAAGGAAAACACACGGATGCTTTACGGCGATGCCAAAAAATCGCTGGACGAGTTGCTGACCAAAATCAGCTGATCCGTTGCTTTTTCGTGACAGCAAAAGGCGCCCCTAGGGGCGCCTTTTTTCGTATGGTGACACGGGGTTGGCCGAAAATTACACTGCCGTATACCATCGTGTTCCGTAAATAACTGAAATAAAACAACTTTATCTTTTTATTGATCGGGTTAGCTTATACGATCAGCGCAATTCAGGAGTCGCCCCATGTCGTCCATCCAAGACCATCCGTTGCGCTATGAACTGGCAAACGAACTGCATGCCCGCCCTTTCCCCTCGGTGGAGGCGCCCGGTGTGGCCCTCTATCTGGCGATCAAGAAAGAACAGGATGCCGCCAGCCGCGACCGCGCGGCAGATCTGGCGCATCTGACCGAATTGCTCGACCGCTTCGGCGCAGCCCATCCGCA
Organism: Rhodobacterales bacterium; assembly: GCA_047921295.1. Lineage (GTDB taxonomy): Bacteria > Pseudomonadota > Alphaproteobacteria > Rhodobacterales > Rhodobacteraceae > Seohaeicola. The sequence goes on along the minus strand of JBLRWK010000039.1, from coordinate 31,540 downwards.
ACCGGGGGCTACGCATTATTTCGGCCAGATCGGCAAGCACATGCTGAAATGGGAAAGCCATACCGAGTTTGTGACCTACACCGCCTTTACCGAAACGCTGGGCAGCCGCGCCTTCGATCCGGCGGATTTCGAGGTGTTTCCGGCGGACTGGCTGGTCCGTGCGCCGGGCGTGCGCGTCACCTCGGCGCTGATCCGGATGGAGGAGTCGCGCGACAAAGCGGAGGTGATCGAGAAGCTGAACGACTGGTTCGTGCCCGAAAGCCTTGCGGTCAGCCGGGTGCTGGACGATGCCGCCATCGTCGCGGGTGATTTCCGCATTGATCCGGCGGGGCATATGCGCTTTGCGATCTTCGTCTCGCCCGATACCGGCGCGCGCCGCGTGGGGCGGGTGGTGCAGCGGCTGTGCGAGATCGAGACCTACAAGACCATGTCGATGCTGGCCTTCTCGCAGGTCAAGGCGATGTCCTCCACCCTCGCGGCGATAGACGCGCAGCTGACTCAGTTGATGGATGACATGAGCCGCAACGAAAAGCCCGCCGACCAGACACTGGCAGGGCTGCTGGAAGTGTCGGCCATGCTGGAAAACAAGGTCGCCCGTGCCTCCTTCCGCTTCGGTGCGGCGGCTGCCTATGAGGCGATTGTCCACCAGCGCATCGAAGTGCTGCGCGAGGCGCGCTTTGACGGGCGGCAGACCTTCGGGGAATTCATGATGCGCCGGTATGATCCTGCGATGCGGACGGTCAAGGCCTCGCAGGCACGGCTGGCGGCGATGGCGGACCGTGCCATGCGGGCAGGGGAGTTGCTGCGGACAAGAGTGGATGTGGAACGCTCGGCGCAGAACCAGTCCTTGTTGGAAAGCATGAACGTGCGCGCCGATATGCAGTTGCGGCTCCAAAAGACCGTTGAAGGGCTGTCCGTTGTCGCGATCAGCTATTACGCCGTCTCGCTGATGTCCTACGCCGTCTATCCGGTGGCCGAGGCGATGGATATCAGCCGGGGCACGATGACAGCGGCGCTTATTTTGCCGGTGATGTTGCTGGTCTGGTGGCTGGTGCGGCGCGTCCAGAGGAGCCTGCATTAAGCAGGCGGTGGGCAAGTAACCCGCCCACCGCGATGGACGCGATGGCAAGGATCGCCGCCAGCGAAAGAGTGGGCACGCCTGACAGGCCCGCCCCCACGGTGCAGCCGCCCGCCAGCACGCCGCCTACGCCCATCAGTGCTGCACCTGACATGTAGCGTCCGGTTTCGCGGGGGCTGTGAAAGCTCTCCCACATGAACTCGCGCCGGATCAGGCTGCTGATCAGCCCACCCAGAACCACCGCCCCGATCAGCCCCGCCCCGAAGGTGGCCGAGATCGCGCTGGAGGCGACGATGAAGAACAGCGCATCCGACCCAGCCGAGGTGAAGGACAGGCTTTCCATCGCAATCGGATCGAAATCGTCCAGCAGGATATAGCCCGTGCCAACCCAGCCCAGCGGCACCAATGCGCCCAGCAATGCGGCCAGCACCAGCATGGATGCGCGGTTGCCTGACCTTAACGCGACGGTCAGCGCTATCACGGCAATCAGCCCAGCCCAAAGCAGCGGCGGGCCGGGCAAGGCCACGCTGTCGAGCGACAAGGTGATGGAGCCGAGGGACAGCCGCAGCGGGGCCAGCACCCCTCTGAGCGTGGCCTGTGCGATCACGGCGAAGACCACCAGCACCAGTGCTGCGCGCAGATTGCCCGATCCGGTCAGCACGCTGAGGCGCGAGATGCAGCCGCGCGTCAGCACCATGCCCGCCCCGAACATCAGCCCGCCGATGACAATCGCCAAAGCGGGCAGTTCCGTGGACATGAAGCGGTGGTTCGCAAAGCTGATCCAGCCTGCGGTAACCGCCCCTTGCGTGCCCAGCACGGCCACGGCAAGCGCGGTCATCCAGACGCCCATCGCCTGCTTGCGATCCGCCCCGACAAGCGAGCGGCGGAAGCAGAAGCGCGTGATCTGCGCCAGAATACCGAAGGTCACCCCGATGAGGATCGCAAGCCAGAGGGCGGCTTGCGGCGCGGTGAGTGTCTCGAAGCCGAAGGAGTCGAACATGGGGGGCCTCCACCAAGGGAATGGTTTGCGGATGGGCTGATGGCTCCCAGTATTACGGGTCCGGGCTATTTATCAAGACCGTGATCTGTCCCTCCCGTCGCTCGTCTCACCGCCCCCTGATGCGCGGGTCCAGCGCGTCGCGCAGGCCGTCGCCCAGATAGTTCACGCTCAGCACCGTCAGCGAAATCGCCAGACCGGGCCAGAGCACGCGCTGCGGATGCTGCTGCATGTAGTCGACCGCATCGAACAACAGCCGACCCCATGTCGGGAAATCGGGCGGAAAGCCAAGGCCAAGGAATGACAGCGCGCTTTCCGTGATGATCGCATTGGCGATGCCCAGCGTGGCCGAGACCATGATGGGCGACATCACATTGGGCAGCACATGGCGCGTGATCATGCGGAAATTCGTGGTCCCGATGGAGCGCGCCGCCAGCACGAATTCGCGTTCCTTCAGCGTCAGCACATCGCCGCGCACGATCCGCGCCGTGGGCATCCAGCTTGTAATCCCGATGGCCGTGACGATCAGAATGAAAATCCCCGTCTCAGGCCCGAAAGCCGCGTTCAGCGGCTCGCGGAACAGCAGCACCATCACAAGGATCAGCGGCAGCAGCGGCAGCGCCAGAAACAGGTCTGTCAGGCGCATCAGGATATTGTCGAGGCTTTTGAAAAAGCCCGCCAGCACCCCGATCAGGCTACCGAGGATCAGCGCCAGCAGCATCGCGGTGATCCCTACGGACACCGAGGTCTGCCCGCCCGCCATCATCCGCGCCAGCATATCGCGGCCCAACTGGTCGGTGCCCAGAGGGTGTGACCAGCTTGGCCCCTGATTGCGCGACCGGATGTCGATGAATGTCGCGTCATAGGGCCAGAGCAGCGGACCGATAAAGACCGAGGCCACGATCAGCAGAAAGACGATGCCGCCCAGCAGCGCGCCCTTGTGGGTTCTGAACTGGTCCCAGATATCGCGCCACTGGCTGCGCGGCGGGGCCGTGGGGATCGGCTGGTTGATCAACTCAGTCATAGCGGATCCTCGGGTCAAGAATGCCGTAAAGCACATCTGCGATCAGGTTGAAAACAACGATCAGCAGCGCGAAAATAAAGGTCAGCGTCTGCACCATCGGCAGGTCGTTGGCCTCGATCGAGGTGATGAGAAGCTGGCCCAGACCGTTCACCTTGAATACCTGCTCGGTGATGATCGCGCCGCCGAACACCTGCGGCACACCCAGCGCGATCACAGTGACAACCGGAATCATCGAGTTGCGCAGCACATGCACCAGCACCACGGTTTTCTCGCCCAGCCCCTTGGCCCGCGCGGTGCGGACGTAATCCTGATTGAGGTTGTCCAACATCGAGGCGCGCATGAACCGGCTGATCTGCGCCGCATTATAAAGCGCCAGCACCGCCACAGGCATGATCATCTGGCGGATCTGGAACATGAAACTGTCCCAGTCGCGCACTTTATGCGTGGTATCGTAGATGGAGGGAAACCAGCCCAGATTGACCGAGAAGATCACGATCAGCAGCACGCCGGTGAAGAAGGTCGGCACCGAAAAGCCCACCATCGACACGAAGGTGCCGATCTGGTCGAAGGCCGAATATTGCCGGTAGGCGGAATAGATCCCGATAGGCAGGGCGATCATCACCCCCAGCACATAGGACATGCCGACAACCCACAGGGTCTGCGGCAGGCGCTGCACCACGATATCCATCACGGGGCTGCGGGTCTGCCATGACAGCACGCGCAGCTTGCCCTCGGAAAAGCTGGTGCCAAAGATATGGTCGATCAGAACCTGCGGTTCGATCCAGAAGAATTGCACGATCCATTTGAAAAACTGGATATGCGCCGGGGCACCCAGGCCCAGCGCCTCGCGCATCCGTTCCTTGACTTCGGGCGGCACGGTCAGCGGCACCTGCGCCATCGGATCACCGGGGGCCAGTTGCAGCAGCATGAAGATGACAAGGGCAATGAACAACAGGGTCGGGACGGCCAGAACCAGTCGCCGGATAGTAAAGGTCAGCATGGGCGGCGCCTTTGCGACTCGCGGTGAGGTTTACCGGAAAAATGAACGGCCCCGCCCCGGCAAAGGGGACGGGGCCGCGATGTCAGACGGTTACTCGGTCCGGTGCCAGTCGGCCACGTTCCACAACTCGCTGTCCCATGTGTTCAGCACCACACCGCCCAGCGTGTTGGAATGGGCTGAAACGCGGCCGCGATCCACCAGAGGGATGATGACATTGCTTTCTTTGGTCAGCATGTCATTGAGCTTGCGCGCGATCTCGCCACGCTTTTCCAACTCGCCCGTGCGGCCCAGTTCGGCGACCATCGCGTCAAACTCGGGGTCGCAAAAGCGGCTGATGTTCTCGCCCTGCCACTGGGTTTCGGGGCGCGGGGCCTTGCCGCAAAGCTGTGCCGCCAGATAGGCCTCGGGGTCGGTGCCGTCGAAGTTGTTGGCGAACATTTGCAGGTCGGCATAGAACTTCTGGAACGTGTCGGGGCTGCCCGGATCGCCGCCGAAGAACACCGAGGCGCTGACGTTACGCAGTTCTGTTTCGACACCGATCTCGTCCCACCACTGTTTGATCAAGGCCTGAAAGTCCTGACGCACGGCGTTGGTGGATGTCTGGAACAGATAGGACAGGCGCACGCCATCCTTCTCGCGGATGCCGCCCGCACCACGGGTCCAGCCCGCCTCGTCCAGCAGGGCATTTGCACCGTCGATGTCATGCACCAGACAATCAGTGTTGTCGGAGGCATAAAGCTCAGGCGCAGGCACCAGATTGCAGGTCGGGCGACCCGCCTGACCATAGCCGATCTCGACCAGCAGATCGCGGTCGATCGCCATCGACAGCGCCTGACGCACGGCCGGATCGCTCAGCGAGGGATGCGGATGCTTGGCGGTGGAACGCTCGCCCTCGGGCAGCGAGGAGGAGGCATCGGTCATGTTGACATGGATACGCTCGACCAGCGAGCCGAAGGCCGCGATGGTCTTGCCCTTGCCGCCGGCGGCCATCTGCTCGATCACTTCGGGTGCAAGCTGCAGGTTCCATGCATAGTCGAACTCGCCGGTTTCCAGCACGGCGCGGCCTGCGGCTGTCGCGTCGCCGCCACCCTTGAAGGTCATCGTGGCAAAGGCGGGCTTGGCCGGGTCGCGGTAGTTGGGGTTGGCTTCGAGCGAGATCACGTCATTGGGGCGGAACTCGGTCACGCGGAAAGGGCCGGTGCCGATGGGGTTGAAGTTGGCTTCGGTGCATTCGGGGGCTTTCGCGCCCAGACAATCGGCGAATTGCGCGGCTTGGATGATCGGGGATTGCGCGCCCATGAAGGGGCCGTAGGGGTTGGGCTTGGCTTCCGAGAACGTCACCTTGATCGTCAGGTCGTCGATCACCTCGACCTCGCTGACGCCTTCGAATTTCGCGGCTTGCGCACAGCCGCCTTCGGGATGCATGCAATATTCGGCGGTGAATTTCACGTCATTGGCGGTGAACGGTGTGCCGTCGGACCACAGCAGGTCGGGCTTCAGCGTCCATGTGATCTCTGTCAGATCCTCGCTCACGCCGCCGTTTTCAAGCGTCGGGATCTCTGTGGCCAGAAACGCCACCATCGCGCCGTTCTCGTCATAGCGGCCCAGCGGCTCGATGATGATGGATGCCGATTCCTGGTCCTTGGTGCCGCCGGACAGATACGGGTTCAGAATCGACGGTGCCTGCCAGTAGATGATGTTGACATGGCCATCCGCGCCGCGCTCGGCATACGCGGCCGGAGCGATGGCGGCCAGCGCCACTGCACCAAGCAGAGTTGTTTTCAGGGTCATTTGTCTCTCCATGTTGGACACATGCGTGCCTCTCGTTTTTATTGCCGCGCCAACCTTTTGCGCCGGTCTGTCGCCAGACGCTTTGCCGCTGTCGCACCTCAGAGCCGATTCCCGTGCTGTTTGCATGCGAACGCCCCCGGATGCCCTGCATCACAAACTGGTTAAGTTTAAAAATCAAGCACAGGTTTTGCTTGCGTCATCTTCCCCGGCAGGAAGGCGGGGATGATGCAAAGCCATTTGACAGGCTCGGATCGCTGTCTGTAGCGTCGGGGATCGGAACCCCGGACACAGGATTGCTCATATGCTGGACCAGCCCATCGCGAGGATCGAAAACCTGCGGGTGGAATTCCAGACCAAGGATGGCCCTGTCGTGGGCGTCGAGGATGTGTCCTTCACCATCAATCCCGGCGAAACAGTATGTGTTGTTGGGGAATCCGGCTCTGGCAAGTCGGTCTCCAGCCTGTCGCTGATGCGGCTGGTGGAGTTCGGCGGCGGCACGATTGCAGGCGGTCGGCTGCTGTTCGAGCGCAAGTCCGGCGGGCAGGTCGACCTTGGCAAAACCGATCAGGATCTGATGCGGACGATTCGTGGCAACGAGATCGGCATGATCTTTCAGGAGCCGATGACCGCGCTGAACCCGGTCTTTACCGTGGGGCGGCAGCTCACCGAAGGGCTGCGCCTGCATAAGGGGATGACTAAAAAAGAGGCAGAGGCCCGCGCGCTCGATCTCTTGCAGCAGGTACGTATTCCCGAACCTGTGCGGCGTTTGCAACAGTACCCGCATGAATTGAGCGGCGGGATGCGTCAGCGCGTTGTGATTGCAATGGCGCTGGCCTGCGAGCCGCGCCTGCTGATCGCGGACGAGCCGACAACCGCGCTGGATGTGACCATTCAGGCCGAAATCCTCGCCCTGATCGACCGTCTGAAACGCGAGACCGGCACGGCGGTGATGTTCATTACCCATGATATGGCCGTGGTGGCGCAGATGGCCGACCGCGTTGTCGTCATGTATCGCGGCAACAAGGTGGAGGAGGGGACGGTTCACGAGATATTCGAGAACCCGCAGCACGACTACACCAAGGCGCTTCTCTCTGCCGTGCCCAAGCTGGGCGAGATGACCGGCAAGCCGCTGCCCGAACCGATGCGCCTGCTGGGGGCAACCGGCCCCGCCGCCGTGCCGATCCCCGGCACCGATATTCCGCTGCTGACGGTGAAGAACCTGACCACGCGCTTTGCTGTGCGCGGCGGGCTGTTCCGCCGCACCGTGGCCAATGTCCATGCGGTCGAGGATGTGTCCTTCACGCTCAACAAGGGCCGCACCCTGTCACTGGTGGGCGAAAGCGGCTGCGGCAAATCCACCTGCGGGCGCTCGATCCTGCGGCTGGTGGAGCCGATGTCGGGCCAGATCATGCTGGATGGCACCGATATCATGGCGCTGGATACGCGCGCCCTGCGGCGTGCTCGCCAAGATATGCAGATGGTGTTCCAGGACCCGTTCGCCAGCCTCAATCCGCAGATGCAGCTTTCCGATCAGGTGGCCGAGCCGTTACGGAATTTCGGCACCCATCAGGGTAGCGCGCTGACGGACAAGGTGGCGGACCTGTTCGACCGCGTGCACCTGCCGCGCAATTTCATGCGCCGCTATCCGCATGAACTGTCAGGCGGGCAGCGCCAGCGCGTTGCCATCGCCCGCGCGCTTGCACTGAACCCCAAGCTGATCATCGCGGACGAGGCTGTCTCGGCGCTGGATGTGTCGGTGCAGGCGCAGGTGCTGAACCTGATGATGGAATTGCAGGCCGATCTGGGCTTGTCGTTCCTGTTCATCAGCCATGATATGGCCGTGGTGGAACGTGTCAGCCATGATGTGGGCGTGATGTATCTGGGCCGGATTGTGGAAATGGGGCCGCGTCAGGCCGTGTTCGAGGATCCGCAGCACGCTTATACGCGCGCCCTGATGAAAGCCGTGCCGGTGGCAGACCCGCGCCAGCGCAAGACCGAGCGTGATCTGAACTTCAAGCCGATCCCTTCGCCGATTCATCCGGTCAACTATCAATCCGCCCCGTCAGAGTATAAAGAAGTGTCCAAGGGCCATTTCGTGCTGACCACGGAGAGTGGCTACTGATTTCAGGACCGAGGACCATCATGACAACAAGACTTACCCCCTTCCAGCTTATGGAAAAGCTGGTCAGTTTTCCCACGGTCAGCCGTGACAGCAACCTGCCTCTGGTCGACTGGGTGGAGGACTATCTCAACAGCCACGGCATCACCGCGCATCGTCATTATAACGAGGATAACGAGAAAGCCGCGCTTTTTGCCCATGTCGGCCCGGATGTAGAGGGCGGGCTGGTGCTGTCCGGCCATACCGATGTGGTGCCGGTGGATGGCCAGCCATGGTCCGATGATCCGTTCAAGGTGGTCGAACGTGACGGCAAATATTACGGGCGCGGCACCTGTGACATGAAGGGGTTCGATGCGCTCTCGATCTGGGCTTTGGTCGAGGCGCAGCATCGCGGTGTTAAACGGCCGCTGCAACTGGCGCTGAGCTATGACGAGGAGGTGGGCTGCGTCGGCGCGCCACCGATGATCGACCGGATGCTGGAGGTGCTGCCGAAAGCCTCGGCCGTGATCGTGGGCGAGCCCTCGATGATGAAGGCGGTGACAGGTCACAAGGGCGGGCAGGGGTTCTGGACCCATGTGATCGGTTTCGAGGTACATAGCTCGATCATGCACACGGGCGTCAATGCGATCATGTACGGGGCCAAGCTGATAGAATGGGCCAATCAGGTGAATGCCGAGAACATGGCCCGCACCCCCGGCCCGCTGGCCGCGATGTTCGATCCGCCGTGGACGACGGCGCATGTCGGCGTGATCTCCGGCGGCACCGCGCATAACATCACCGCCAAGGATTGCCGCTTCGGAATGGATTTCCGCGCCGTGCCGGGTGACAATCTGTCGGACTGGCGCGATCTCTACCTTGCCCGCGTCAAACAGGTCGAGGCGCAGATGCAGGCGGTGCATCCGTCCACCCGCATCGAGATTACCGAGAAGTTCGAGGTGCCCGCGCTGAAGCCCGAAACCGAAGGCGAGGCCGAAATGCTGGTGCGCGCCATCACAGGCGACAATGGCGGTCATGTGGTCAGCTACGGCACCGAGGCGGGACAGTTTCAGGAACGCGGTTATTCCGCCGTGGTCTGCGGCCCCGGCGATATTGCGCAAGCGCACCAGCCGGACGAATATATCACCAAAGCGCAATTCGAAGCAGGCCACGATTTCATGCGCCGGTTGCTCGAACGGCTTTGATCTATGCACCGCCATGGGCGGGCAGATATGCAGAAATGAAAAGGAAGACCCATGCCGATCAAGAACCGCTTTGCAGAAATGCAGGATGAAGTCACCGCTTGGCGGCGTGACATGCATGAGCACCCCGAGATCCTGTTCGAGACGCATCGTACCTCGGCGCTAGTGGCGGACAAGCTGGCGGAATTCGGCTGTGACGAGGTGACAACCGGCATCGGGCGCACTGGCGTTGTGGCCGTGATCAAGGGCAAGACCGACACCTCCGGTAAGGTCATCGGTCTGCGCGCCGATATGGATGCTCTGCCGATTCTCGAGGCGACGGGGCTGCCCTATGCCTCCAAAACGCCCGGCGCGATGCATGCCTGCGGGCATGACGGCCACACTGCCATGCTGCTGGGCGCGGCCAAATATCTGGCCGAGACGCGCAATTTTGACGGCACCGTGGTGGTGATCTTCCAGCCCGCCGAAGAAGGCGGCGGCGGCGGGCGCGAGATGTGCGAAGACGGCATGATGGACCGCTGGAACATTCAGGAAGTCTACGGCATGCACAATATGCCGAACCTTCCCGTCGGCCATTTCGCCATCCGTTCCGGCCCGTTCTTTGCCGCGACCGACCAGTTCGATATCTATCTTGAGGGCAAGGGCGGCCATGCCGCGCGCCCGCAGGAAACGGTGGATACCACAGTGATGGCCGCGCAACTGGTGCTGTCCATGCAGACCATCGCCAGCCGCAATGCTGATCCGGTCAGCCAGATCGTGGTGTCGGTGACCTCGTTCCAGACCTCCTCCACCGCTTTCAACGTGATCCCGCAAAAGGTGCATATCAAAGGCACCGTGCGCACACAGAGCACCGAGAACCGCGATATGGCCGAACGCCGCATCAAGGAGATCGCGGCGGCCACGGGGGCGATGTATGGCGGTGTCGCGGAGGTAGATTACCATCGCGGCTATCCGGTCATGGTCAATTCCGAGGAACAGACCGCATTCGCCCGCGATGTGGCGCATGGTGTCGGCGGCAATGTGGTCGAGGCGCCGCTGGTCATGGGCGGCGAGGATTTCGCCTTCATGCTGGAAGAACGCCCCGGCGCCTATATCCTTGTCGGCAACGGCCCCGGCGCGCAGGTGCACCATCCGGAATACAATTTCAACGACGAGGCGATACCTGTGGGCTGTAGCTGGTGGGCGGGCATTGTGGAGCAGCGCATGCCTGCGGCCTGATCCTTGCGGGTCACGAAATGAAACGGCGCGCCGCTCAGCGCGCCGTTTTGCGTTCCATCAATGGCACAAGTCGCGCCAGCAACTTGCGCCGTGCATCCGCGCCCGCATCCAGCAGGCTGCCGGCATTGGCGCGCATCTCTGCCAGCGCGGGGCTTGCGGTGAGCCAGCTGACCTGCCGCCCCAGATCGGCCCCGTCAAGAACCCGCAGCGCGACACCCGCCTGCGTCAGCCCCGCATAGGCTCGCCGGAAGTTCGCAACACCCGGCCCGTGCAGCACAGCCGCCCCCAGCATCGCCGGTTCATAGGGGTTGTGCCCGCCCTCGGTGCCGAATGATCCGCCCAGAAAAACCAGCGGCGTGAGGCGGTAGAACAGGCCCATCTCGCCCAAGGTATCGGCCAGATAGACTTGCGTGTCCGGCTCTGGCAGTGCCCCTGCGCTGCGTTGGGCTGTCCTGAAACCCGCCTCGCCCAGCCTCTGGCCCAGTTCGGCCCCGCGCGCCGGATGGCGCGGGATCAGGACCAGCAGCAGGTCGGGATGTGTCTGCAGCGCGGCCCTGTGCGCTGCAATCACCGCGCCCTCATCGCCGGGATGGGTCGAGGCCGCAGCCCAGACGGGGCGCGTGTCAATAGCCTGCCGCAGCAGGTCCAATGCCGCCGGATCGGCGGGCAGGGGGCTGGCGGCGGCTTTCAGATCGCCGGTGTCCATGATCCGCGCCGGATCAAGGCCCAGCCCGCGCATCTGCGCGGCGGTGGCGGCATCCTGCGTGCTGATCAGCGCGGCCCGCGACAGCAGCGCGCGAATCGCGCGGGGTGCGCGGGTGCGGCTGCGCGAGGCGCGCGCGTTGATCACCACAAGCGGAATGTCGCGCCGGTCTGTCTCGATCATCAGGCGCGGCCACAGATCATTCTCCATCAGACAGGCCAGATCGGGCTGCCAATGATCCAGAAAAGCGCCGACCGAGGCCGGTGTGTCGACCGGCTGGAACTGGTGGATCGCCTGCGGCAAACGCCGCGCCAGCGTCTCCGCCCCCGTCGCGGTGGTGGTGGTGAACAAAAGCCGCGCGCCTGTTGCGCGTTCCAGATCGCGCGCCAGATCGAGGCTGGAGGCCACCTCTCCGACAGAGGCGGCGTGAAACCACACCAGCGGGCCATCGGGCCGCGCGGCAGAGGCCTGCCCCGCTCGCTCGGCCAGCCGCTCCGGTGCGGCACCCTGCGCCGCGTGCCCTTTGCGCGCCATCCGCGTCAACAGGCCGGGGGCAAGGGCGGTCAGCCCCAGATAGGCCCGCAACAGAGCCGTCAGCCCCGGTTTCGGGGCAGGGGCGTATCCGCCCGACATTACCGGATCATCCGCCTGTATGGCTCATGTGGCGGGACATCTTGCCATCCACCACCTGCCGCGAATAGTCGAAATCATGCCCCTTGGGTTTCAACCGGATCGCGGCACGGATCGCCTGCTCCAAAGCATCGGTGTCGCCCGGATTGGCCCGCAACGGCGCGCGCAGATCGGCCATGTCCTCTTGGCCGAGGCACATATAGAGCTCGCCCGTGCAGGTCAGCCGCACACGGTTGCAGCTTTCGCAGAAATTATGGGTGAGCGGCGTGATAAAGCCGATTTTCTGCCCCGTTTCTTCCAGCCGCACATAGCGCGCAGGCCCGCCCGTGCGCTCGGCCAGATCGGTCAGCGTGTAGCGTTCAGCCAACGTGGCGCGCAGATCGCGCAGGGGCCAGTATTGATCCAGCCGGTCCTCGTTGCCGATATCGCCCATCGGCATGACCTCGATAAAGGTCAGGTCCATGTCGCGTTCGGCGCACCATGCGGCCAGCGAAAACAGCTCGTCCTCGTTGAACCCCTTGAGCGCCACAGTGTTGATCTTGACCCGCAGCCCCGCCTTTTGCGCCGCATCAATGCCGCGCAGCACCTGTGGCAGGCGGCCCCAGCGGGTGATATCGGCGAATTTCGCATCGTCCAGCGTGTCGAGCGAGACATTGATCCGCCGCACCCCGGCCGCCGCGAGATCAGGCGCGAATTTCTCAAGCTGGCTGCCATTGGTCGTCAGCGTCAACTCGCGCAAGGCCCCGCTGTCCAAATGCCGCGTCATCGCGTCAAAGAATGTCATGATCCCCTTGCGGACCAAAGGCTCCCCGCCGGTAATCCGCAATTTCTCCACCCCCATACCGATGAAGGTCGAGCACATCGTGTCCAACTCCTCCAGCGTCAGAAGCTGGGCTTTGGGCAGAAAGGTCATGTTTTCCGACATACAATAGACGCAGCGGAAATCGCAGCGGTCCGTGACCGAAACCCGCAGATAGTTGATGGCCCGCTGGAAAGGGTCGATCAGCGGCGCTGTGGCTTGGGGGGGTATGCTATGATCCATGCAGGAAACGTAGGGATCGGCGGAACCCTGAGCAAGGGGGATTGTGTGATTGCACGGCCCGGATTTGAGGCTTAGATTGGAAATATGAAAAAGATTGTCCTGCCTCTTTCCGTCACCGCCCTGCTTTTGGCGGGTTGTGCGGAGTTCGCCCTGACCCCGCCAAGCGCGGGTCAGACCGCTGCGCCAACGCCTGCGGCGGCACCAGCACCCACAAGCACGCGCCCGCCGCTGACGGGTACGCCGCGCACCGTCGATGATTTCGACGTGGCCAGCGCAGACGAGCGTCAGGCTGCGGTGGCCGCGCCCACGCCCTCCGCCGGGTCGATCGGCACCACGGTCGCCTCGCTCGGCGATCCGGCCCGTCCGGGATTCTGGATGGAAACGCCGCTGGTCAGCAGCCCGCAACGCGGCAGCGTGCTCTACCGTCCGACGGGGCGGCGGCTCAATCTGGACCTGATCCCGATTGACGGGCCAGCCTCCGGTGGCAGCAGGCTGTCGATCTCGGCCATGCGGATGCTGGATGCACCACTGACCGGACTGCCGCGTGTGGACGTGTTCACCAACTAGCGTTCGTCTCTTGGCGAAAGGTTGCCGCACTCCCCACGCAATGGGTCGCGAGGGGCAGTTCTGCGGGAAGCGTGCCGCCCCGCCCGAAACAGCCGCGCAGCGGCCCGGGCATCGCACGGCCGCCCCCCGGCCGGGCGATTGGCTGCCGTACGTGCCACGGCCAGAGGTTGAATGTTGCTGAGCGATAAACTGCCACTTTGCGACGTTGGATCGCCCGACCGCGGCCCTGCGATACCCTCTGTCGCATTGATACGCAAACGTCCGCTCAACGCTCCAAGCCGTCAAAAGGTATCATGTGTCAGGTGCCGAGCGCCCAGCAACGTCATTCCTCGGCTGGCGGCACGTTTTGCTCCGTGGGTTCGGGTGTCAGGTATTTTGACGCCTCGCGCCGGGCAAAGGGCTTCATGTGCTTGGCGTGATTGGCCAGAAAGTAGCGCACGCGCTCGGCGTCGTGTTTGGACAGTTCGCGCAGCCACCACGCCACGGATTTCTGGATGAACCAGTCAGGATCATGCACATAGCCCGCTGCCCATTCCAGCACACGCTGGCGGATTGCCAGCTCGTCCGGCTTGGGGTGGTTCTGCTTGGTCCACGGCAGGGTAAAGACCATCGCTGAGCGGCGCGTCCAGTGATGCGGGGATTTGGTCCATTCTGCGACGGTGTCGATCCGTGACGGATCGGCCTGCAGCCGCTTTTGCCCTGCAATGGCGGCGGCATCGGCGATGGCCCAGCTGTCGAATGTCGGCACCCAGGAGGCGATCAACGCCCAGACCTCCACATCCGGTTTCATCCGCGCCTGCGTGAGCAGCTTGGCCGCCGCGATACGGGCCTCGAAAATGTCCGTCTGCCACAGCGCATCGGCCAACGCCACGCGGGCAGGCACATCCATCTCCGCGCGCCAGCTTTGCGCCAGTTCGGTGATCTGCGGCGTCGTCAGCCCCAGATACTCGCGGGGGGCTTTATGGTACTCGGCCAGCCCCGTCGCGCGCGCCGGATCGCAGAGGGCGCGAAGCTGCGCCAATGCATCATCAAGAGTCATTCTACTGTCACCGATTTGGCCAGATTGCGGGGTTGGTCCACGTCGGTGCCTTTGGCGACCGCCGTATGATAGGCCAGCAGTTGCGCGCACAGGGCATAGAGGATCGGGGTCAGGATCGGATCGACACGCGGCATCACGATCACCTGCCATGTATCATCCGACGCCTCGGCAGCCCCCTCGGCATCGGTGATCAGCATCACCTTGCCGCCACGCGCCATCACCTCCTGCATGTTCGACACGGTCTTGTCGAACAGCGCATCGCGCGGGGCCATGACGACAACGGGCATGGTCTTGTCGATCAGGGCAATGGGACCGTGTTTAAGTTCACCCGATGCATAAGCTTCGGCATGGATATAACTGATTTCTTTTAATTTCAACGCGCCTTCGAGTGCCAGAGGATACATCAGGCCACGGCCCAGAAACAGCACGTCGGTGGATTCGGACAGCTTGCGCGCGGCGGCTTTGATGGACCCGCTCAGATCAAGTGCTGCATTCAGGGCCACGGGCAAGGCCCGCAGCGCGCTCAGATGGTCATGCAGGGCTTCCTCGGTGATATGGCCGCGCTGGTGTGCGGCCTCCAGCGCCAGCAGCAGCAGAACCGTCAACTGGCAGGTAAAGGCCTTGGTCGAGGCAACGCCGATTTCGGTGCCCGCCATGATGGGCAGGGCCAGATCGCTGTCGCGCGCGATGGAGCTTTCGGCCACGTTCACCACCGACAGGATCTTGGCGGCCTTGCCCTCGCAATAGCGCAGGGCGGCCAGCGTATCGGCTGTCTCGCCGGACTGGCTGACGAACAAAGCGGCGGTGCGTGGCGGGATCGGCGGCTCACGATAGCGGAACTCGGAGGCGATATCGACATCGACGGGCAGGCCCGCCAGCTGCTCGAACCAGTATTTCGCGGTCATGCAGGCATAGAAAGCCGTGCCGCAGGCCACAAGAGACAGCCGGTCAAGCGATGTGAAATCAATGCCCTGTCCGGGCAGGTTGATCTTGTCGCCCTCGCCCGACAGGTAGTAGCGCAACGCCTCGCCAATCACACGGGGCTGTTCGGCGATCTCTTTGGCCATGAAATGCTTGTGGCCCGCCTTGTCGACCTGCGCGGCCTCGATCTGGATGGTCTTGATGGCGCGGTTGGCCAGTTTGTCGTTGCTGTCACGGATTTCCAGACTGGTGCGGGTCAGAACGGCGATGTCGCCCTCCTCGAGATAGGTGATGCGGTCCGTCATCGGGGCGAGCGCAATCGCGTCCGAGCCCACGAACATCTCGCCGTCACCATGGCCGATGGCCAGCGGGCTGCCCTTGCGCGCGGCGACAAGCAGATTCTCCTCGCCCTCGAACAGGAAGACCAGCGCGAAGGCACCGTGCAGTTTGGCGATCGTCTGGCGCGCGGCCTCGACAGGTGTTGCGCCCTGCGCCATGTGGTGCTGCGTCAGCAGCGCCACGGTCTCGGTGTCGGTTTGCGTCACGAAGTTCAGGCCGTGGCCTCGCAATTCGGCGCGCAGATCGCGGAAATTCTCGATGATGCCGTTATGCACCACGGCGACGGGACCGGCCTGATGTGGATGGGCATTGACCACCGAGGGCGCGCCATGCGTGGCCCAGCGGG
The DNA here is from genome assembly GCA_047921295.1 of Rhodobacterales bacterium. GTDB lineage: Bacteria > Pseudomonadota > Alphaproteobacteria > Rhodobacterales > Rhodobacteraceae > Seohaeicola. The sequence goes on along the minus strand of JBLRWK010000039.1, from coordinate 15,548 downwards.
TATGTCCGATGCCCGCCTTGCCCGCCAGCGGCTCGTGCACCAGAAGATCGCTGAGATTGACCAGCTTGCCCACCGCGCGGCGACGGTCCAGCCTGCCATGCTGCACCGTGGCGATGCCCGCGCTGTCATAGCCGCGATATTCCAACCGCTTGAGCGCCTCGACCAGTAAAGGCGCCGCCTCATGGTTGCCCAAGACCCCGATAATGCCGCACATCAGTTGTTTTCCTTGTTCTTTTTGGCTTTGCGGGCGCGCAGGATGTCCATCAGTTTGACCGCCATGCCCGGCTTCACCTCTTGCCGTGCGCGCGCCAGCGCCAGTGCGCCGTCCGGCACATCGGATGTGATTACCGAGCCGCTGCCCGTCATCGCCGCGTGGCCGACGCGGACGGGGGCCACCAGCATCGTGTTCGACCCGATGAACGCGCCGCGCCCGATCTCGGTGTGGTGTTTCATCACGCCGTCGTAGTTGCAGGTGATGGTGCCCGCGCCGATATTGGTGCCCGCGCCGATAGTTGCATCGCCGATATAGCTGAGGTGATTGGCCTTTGCGCCGGCATCCAGCACGGCATTCTTGATCTCGACGAAATTGCCGACATGCACATCCTCGGCCAGCTCCGCACCGGGGCGCAGGCGGGCATAGGGGCCGACCACGGCGCGCTGGCTGACGTGACAGCCCTCCAGATGCGAGAAGGCACGGATACGCGCGCCGGATTCCACCGTCACACCGGGGCCGAAGACCACGTTTTGCTCGATGATCGCATCGCGGCCGATCACCGTATCATGCGCGAAATGCACCGTCTCGGGCGCGATCAGCGTCACGCCGTCCTCCAAGGCTTGCGCGCGGGCGCGGGCCTGAAACGCGGCCTCGGCCTGCGCCAGTTCGGTGCGGGTGTTGATGCCCAGCGTCTCGGCTTCGGGGCAGGTGACAGCGGTGGCGCTGAGGCCACGGGCGCGGGCCAGTGCGACGATATCGGTCAGGTAGTATTCGCCCGCCGCATTGTCATTGCCGACAGCGGCGACCAGATCGAACAGGACAGCTTTATCAGCGATAACGATGCCGCTGTTACAAAGCGTTATGGTGCGTTCCTCATCCGTGGCATCCTTGAATTCCACGATCCGCTCCAGCGTGTCACCGTCCATGACCAGACGCCCGTAGCGGCCCGGATCGGCGGCGTCGAAACCCAGCACGACGATATCATGGTCCTGACGCGCGGCCTGCATCGCCTCCAGGGTCTCGGCCCGGATCAGGGGCGTGTCGCCGTAAAGCACGATCACATCGCCATTGAACCCCGCCAGCTTCGGCGCGGCCTGCGCCACCGCATGGGCGGTGCCAAGCTGCGGCTCCTGCACCACGCACTCGGCGGTCTCGTCCCAGTCGCGGGCGGCGGCGGCGACAGCCTCGGCCTCGTGGCCCGTGACGATCACGCTGGCGCTGGCCTCCAGCGCGAACCCTGCCTTCATCGCGTGGACCAGCATCGGCGCGCCCGCCAGCGGGTGCAGCACCTTGGGCAGGTCCGAATTCATCCGCGTGCCCATACCGGCCGCCAGAATGACGAGTGCTGTATTCATGCTGTTTCTCTTTGCCCTTTTGGTGCGCCCGTTTTATCCGGATAACCCTAGGGCGCAAGGCCGCATCGGATCACGTCTGGTTTCGGGTTATGACATCTATCGGCAAGGGATTGCCGGAAAGGACACTGCATGAGAACGGTTATTTTCGATCTGGACGGCACCTTGGCCGATACAAGCGGCGATCTGATCGCGGCGGCGAACGTCTGCTTTGCGGATATGGGGGAGGGCGCGGTGCTTGAACTGGCCACCGATGCGGGCACCGCCCTGCGCGGCGGCAAGGCGATGCTGCGGCTGGGGCTGGTGCGGATCGGCCATACCGGCGATATCGACGCGCAGATCGAGCGTTACTACCCCGTGTTGCTGGAGGCTTATGGCGCGGCGATCAACGTGCATACCGTGCTCTATCCCGGCGCGATGGAGGCTGTGGCGCGGCTGTCGCGCGATGGCTACGCGGTGGGGATCTGCACCAACAAACCGGCGGGGCTGGCCGAGACGCTGATGACGCAACTGGGGGTGCGGGGGGCGTTTGCTTCGCTCGTGGGCGCAGATACGCTCACCGTGCGCAAACCCGATGCCGCGCCATTGGTCGAGGCGGTGCGCCGCGCGGGCGGCGATCCGCGCCGCGCCTTGCTGGTGGGCGATACGGTGACAGACCGCGAAACCGCGCGCGCGGCGGGGGTGCCATCGGTGCTGGTGACGTTCGGGCCGGGGGGTGATGATGTAGCCGCGCTAAAGCCGGAGGCGCTGATCGGCCATTATGACGAGTTGTCCGGCGTGGTGCAGCGGCTGATCGGCTAGATGGCGGGCAGGCGGGGGCAAAGATATATGGCTGGCGCATTGACGAACCCTCTGCGCCGCCCCACAACATCGCTATGACCCAAAACACCCCCGAGATATTCACTGGCAGCTTTACCCAGCAGGAACCGATCCCTGAAGACGGGATCGAGGCGGCCATTGCGGTGATGCGCAGCGGGCGGCTGCACCGCTATAACGTGGCCGCCGAGGAAGAGGGCGAAGTCGCCCTGCTGGAGCAGGAATTCGCCGCCGCGATGGGGGTGAAATACTGCCTTGCCGTGGCCTCTGGCGGCTATGCGATGACGACCGCGCTGCGGGCTTTGGGGGTCAGGCCGGGCGACCGTGTGCTGAGCAATGCCTTCACGCTGGCCCCGGTGCCTGGGGCGATTGCCGCCGTGGGCGCGATCCCCGTTTTCGTGGGCGTGACCGAGGCGCTGACGATTGATCTGGATGATCTGGAAGCCAAGGCCGATCAGGCGCAGGTGCTGCTGCTCAGCCATATGCGCGGCCATATCTGCGATATGGACCGCCTGCTGGCGATTGCCGCGCGCTATGATCTGCGCGTGGTCGAGGATTGCGCCCACACGATGGGCGCGCGCTGGCGCGGGCGGCTGTCGGGCACGGACGGGATCATCGGCTGCTATTCGACCCAGACCTACAAGCATATGAACTCGGGCGAGGGCGGTTTCCTTGTCACCGATGATGACGAGGTCATGGCGCGGGCGGTGATGCTGTCGGGCTCCTATATGCTCTATCCGCGCCATCTGGCAGCGCCTGCGCCGGATGTGTTCGAGGCGGTCAAATATGACACGCCCAACATATCGGGCCGGATGGACCATCTGCGCGCGGCGATCCTGCGCCCGCAGTTGCGACGGCTGGGCACGCAATGCGCGGCATGGACCGAACGCTACCGGATCGTCGAGGCGGGCTTGCAAAGCTGCCCCGGCCTGACCCTGATCGCGCGCCCCGCGGTGGAGGATTTTGTCGGCTCCTCCTTCCAGTTCCTGCTGCTGGACTGGACACCCGCGCGTGTCCGCGAGGTAGTCTCGCGCTGTGCGGCGCGGGGGGTGGAACTGAAATGGTTCGGGGCGGCGGAACCTGTGGGTTTCACCAGCCGCTATGACAGCTGGCGCTATGCGCCCAGCGTGCCGATGCCCGCAAGCGACCGCATTCTGGCGGGGATTCTGGACATGCGCCTGCCGCTGACCTTTAGCCTTGAGGATTGCGCGACGCTTGGCCGGATCATCCGTTCCGAGGTAAGCGCTGTCCATCAGGCCGCATGACCCGCGCTGGCGGGTGATTTGAGTATTTCTGGCAAGATGAAGTGCGGCTGTCAGTGCGCCTCGTCGGCCACGCGTTGAAACACCGCCAGAAAGTCCTGAGCGGTGGCGCGGTCCAGCGCGCCTGCGTCAACCTCGTCCTTGGTCCAGAGCCAGCTTTGCGCGGGATCGTCGCGCATGGCCCAGCCGTCGAACATCCGCATACCCGTGCCACGCTGCATCCGCAGGGTGACCTCGATGTGGCGGTCATCCTCGAGGATCGCGTCATAGAGCCGCGCGATTGCCTCTTCGGGGCCTTCCAGCAGTTGCAGATAGAGATCACCGCGGCAGATCAGGCATCCGGTGACATTGGCATTGGCATTGTTGCGCCGCGCCACCATCAGGATCTGGCTGAGGATCGCATCATCAAATCCGAAGGGCCGCGAGGAATAGATCAACTGTGTCAACGCCATCGGACATTCCTTTGCTACAATGCCCTGTGCCTAGCCGTTTCGCCTGTGGCTGTCCATCAATGTTGACACAGGCGGGCAGGGTCGGCCAGCTTTGGATCAGATCAGCCTGCGGGGGGATGCGGCAGCATGACAGTTGACGCGACTCAGGCAACATGCCTATTAATGAACAAGCGTTCAATAAATGTAGATGCCATCTCTGGGAGGAGAGCCGATGTTCACCGCAACGATGAAGTTTGATCTTGGCGAGGATGTGAATGCCCTGCGCGAGATGGTGCATCGCTGGGCGCAGGAGCGCGTCAGGCCGATGGCGGGCAAGATCGACAGCAGCAATGAATTTCCGCCCGAGCTGTGGCGCGAGATGGGCGAGCTTGGCCTGCTGGGCATCACGGTGGACGAGGAATTCGGCGGGGCAGGCATGGGCTATCTGGCGCATGTGATCGCGGTCGAGGAGATCGCGCGCGCCAGTGCCAGCGTGAGCCTGTCCTACGGCGCGCATTCCAACCTTTGCGTCAACCAGATCAGCCTGAACGGCACGTCAGAGCAGAAGCGCAAATACCTGCCCGGTCTGGTCAGCGGCGCGCATGTCGGCGCGCTGGCGATGTCCGAGCCGGGGGCGGGCAGCGATGTTGTCTCGATGAAGCTGCGCGCCGAGAAGCGCAACGATCACTATCGTCTGAGCGGCAACAAATACTGGATCACCAACGGCCCCGATGCCGATACGCTGGTGGTTTATGCCAAGACCGACCCCGAGGCGGGATCAAAGGGGATCACGGCGTTTCTGATCGAAAAGACGATGAAGGGTTTCTCCACCAGCCCGCATTTCGACAAGCTGGGGATGCGCGGCTCCAACACCGCCGAGCTGGTCTTTGACGATGTCGAAGTGCCGTTCGAGAATGTTTTGGGCGAGGAGGGGCGCGGTGTGCGCGTTCTCATGTCGGGTCTGGATTACGAGCGTGTGGTGCTGTCGGGCATCGGTACGGGGATCATGGCGGCCTGTCTCGACGAGATCATGCCCTATATGGCCGAGCGCAAACAGTTCGGCCAGCCGATTGGCAATTTCCAACTGATGCAGGGCAAGATCGCCGATATGTACACGGCGATGAACTCGGCCCGCGCCTATGTCTACGAGGTGGCAAAGGCCTGCGACCGTGGCGATGTGACCCGCGCGGATGCGGCGGCTTGCGTGCTTTATGCCAGCGAGGAGGCGATGAAAGTCTCACATCAGGCGGTGCAGGCGATGGGCGGTGCCGGCTTTCTGGCCGATGCGCCGGTTGCGCGGATTTTCCGCGATGCCAAGCTGATGGAGATCGGCGCGGGCACATCCGAGATCCGTCGCATGCTGGTGGGCCGCGAGATGATGGCGGCGATGGCATGAAGGGACGGGGCATGAGGGCGCAGGGATGAGAATCCCGCCCACCGTTCTGCTGGTGATCACTGTGCTGACAGTAGCGGCGGGCACGCTGGGCTATCTGGCGGGCAGCAGGCAGGCCGCATTGAGCGAGACCGATGTGATCAACGCCTATGCCCAACGCTATGTCGACGCGCAGGGGCTTGCGGCGGACGAGATCCGGCGCTGCCATGCGGTGCCGGGGCGGTCTGATCCGGTCTGGCTGGTGGTGGTCTGCGCCGAGGGCAGTGCGGCGGAGCGGGCCTATTTCGTCGGGCGCAACGGTGCCTTGCTGCACGAGGGGCGGGCGGGCGACAGGCCGTTTTCCGGCCCCGCCGCGCCGGAGGCCTGAGCGCGATGCTGGAGGCGGGACGCAGCTATGACGAACTTGTTGCTAGCTTTCGCTGGGATCTGCCCGCGCGGTTGAACATGGCTGTGCAGGTCTGTGATGACTGGGCCACGCAAGAGCCTTCGCGGCTGGCGATCCTCGATCTGTCGAACGGCGCGGCGCGGCGCATCCCCTATGGCGATCTGCGCCGGATGGCCGACGCTTTGGCCCATGCGCTGGCCGCGCGCGGTGTGGTGCGGGGGGATCGTGTCGGCGTGCTCAGGTCGCAATCGGGATGGACGGCGGCGGCGCATATCGCGATTTGGAAGCTGGGCGCGGTGTCGATCCCGCTGTTCAAGCTGTTCGGGCAGGATGCGTTGCGGACACGGCTGACGGATGCGGGCGCGCGGCTGGTGGTGAGCGATGCCGAAGGTGTGGCGCTGCTGGTCGGCTTCGGTCTGGACGTGCTTGTGCCGGAAGATGCGGACCTACCCGAGACGCCATTCGAGACGGCTGCGACAGGCCCCGATGATCCGGCGGTGCTGATCTATACCTCCGGCACAACAGGCGCGCCCAAGGGGGCGTTGCACGGCCACCGCATCCTGACGGGGCATGTGCCGGGCGTCTCGCTCAGCCACGATATACTGGGCCAGCCCGGCGATTGCCTGTGGACCCCTGCGGATTGGGCATGGATCGGCGGGCTGTTCGACGTCGCCATGCCGGGGCTGGCGCTGGGCGTGCCGGTTGTGGCGGCGCGGATGGCGAAGTTCAGCGTAGCGGAGTGTCTGGACGTGATCGCGCGGGGCGGGGTGCGCAATGTGTTCTTCCCGCCCACCGCTCTCAGGATGCTCAAGGCGGCGGAAAGCTCCGTGCCGGGGTTGCGCTCGGTCGCCAGCGGCGGCGAGCCGTTGGGGGCCGAGATGCTGGACTGGGGGCGGCGCGCCTTTGACCTCAGCATCAACGAGTTCTACGGCCAGACCGAATGCAACATGGTGGCCTCAAGCTGTAGCTCCCTTTTCAGCCCGAAGCCGGGCTTCATCGGGCGGGCCGTGCCGGGTTTCGACTTGGCGGTGATTGGTGCGGACGGCCAACCCTGCGACGGCGAGGGCGATATCGCCATCAGGCGCGGTGCGGCCTCGATGATGCTGGGCTACTGGAACCGGCCGGAGGCGACGGCGGAGAAGTTTCGCGGTGACTGGATGGTGACCAGCGACAAAGGCGTGATCGAGGATGGCTTCATCCGCTTTGTCGGGCGCGAGGATGATGTGATCACCTCTGCCGGATACCGGATCGGGCCTGCCGAGATCGAGGATTGCCTGCTGACCCATCCAGCGGTGGCAACCGTCGGTGTGGTGGGCAAGCCCGACGCGCTGCGGACCGAGATCGTCAAGGCCTATGTGGTGCTGAAGCCGGGCTTTGCGCCCTCGGACGCTTTGGCCCGCGCGTTGGCGGATCACGTCAAGACGCGGCTGGCGCAACATGCCTATCCGCGCGAGATCGGATTTCTGGACGCCTTGCCGATGACGGTGACGGGCAAGGTAATCCGCAAGGAACTGAAGGCCCGCGCAACGCGGGAAAGGGAGAGTGAGACATGAAGCTGACCTCGAAAGCGATCCCCTCATCCGAGGCGTTCCAGACCAACCGTGCAGGCCATCTGGCCGCATTGGAAGTGGTGCAGGCCGCAGCCGAGGCCGCAGCGGCAGGCGGCGGCGACAAGGCCCGCGCGCGCCATCTGGAGCGGGGCAAGATGCTGCCGCGCGACCGCGTGGCGAACCTGCTCGACCCCGGCGCCCCGTTTCTGGAGATCGGGGCGACAGCGGCGCACGGGCTCTATGACGGTGCGGCCCCCGGCAGCGGGCTGATCGCGGGCATTGGCCGCGTGCATGGGCTGGAGGTCATGGTCGTGTGCAACGACGCCACCGTGAAGGGCGGCACCTATTATCCCATGACGGTCAAGAAGCACCTGCGCGCGCAGGAGATCGCGGAGGAGAACCATCTGCCCTGCATCTATCTGGTGGATAGCGGCGGCGCGAACCTGCCCAATCAGGACGAGGTCTTCCCCGACCGCGACCATTTCGGGCGCATCTTCTACAATCAGGCGCGGATGAGCGCCAAGGGCATTCCGCAGATCGCGGTTGTCATGGGCTCTTGCACCGCTGGCGGGGCCTACGTTCCCGCAATGTCGGATGTGACGATCATCGTGCGCGATCAGGGCACGATCTTTCTGGCCGGTCCCCCTTTGGTCAAGGCCGCGACGGGCGAGGTGGTGACAGCCGAGGATCTGGGCGGCGGCGATGTGCATACGCGCCTGTCCGGCGTGGCGGATTATCTGGCCGAGGATGATGCCCATGCGCTGGCACTGGCGCGCCGTGCTGTCAGCCACCTGAACCGCGCCAAACCTGCCACCGTGCAATGGCAGTCACCGGAAGACCCCGCCTATGATCCTGACGAGATCCTCGGCGTCGTCCCCGCCGATCTGCGTACGCCTTACGATATCCGCGAGGTGATCGCGCGTGTCGTGGATGGCAGCCGCTTTGACGAGTTCAAGCCGCGCTTCGGCGAGACACTGGTGACGGGCTTTGCCCATGTGCAGGGTTGCCCCGTGGGGATCATCGCCAATAACGGCGTGCTCTTCTCGGAAGCCGCGCAGAAGGGTGCGCATTTCGTTGAACTGTGCTCGCAGCGCAAGATCCCGCTCGTGTTCCTGCAGAACATCACCGGCTTCATGGTGGGCCGGAAATATGAAAACGAAGGCATCGCGCGCCACGGGGCCAAGATGGTGACGGCGGTGGCCTCGACCAATGTGCCCAAAATTACGATGGTGGTGGGCGGCTCTTTCGGCGCGGGCAATTACGGCATGGCGGGGCGCGCCTACCAGCCGCGCTTCATGTGGTCATGGCCCAACAGCCGCATCAGCGTCATGGGCGGCGAACAGGCCGCAGGGGTGCTCGCAACCGTACGCCGCGACGGGATCGAGCGGTCGGGCGGCGCGTGGTCAGCCGAGGAGGAGGCCGCGTTCAAACAACCGACCATCGACATGTTCGAGCGCCAGTCGCATCCGCTTTATGCCTCGGCCCGCCTCTGGGATGACGGCATCATCGACCCGCGCCGCGCGCGTGACGTGCTGGCGCTGTCGCTGTCGGTATCGCTCTGCGCGCCCATCGAGGAGACACGCTTTGGCGTGTTCCGGATGTGACGATGACGCCTCGTTTCATCTTGCCGCAAATACTCCGGGGAGCGCGAGGGGCTGGCCCCTCGCTCGCGCCGATGCGCCCTGCACAAGGGTCGGAAAGGAATTCAGATGTTTGACAAAATCCTGATAGCCAACCGTGGCGAGATTGCCATCCGCGTCGCCAAGACAGCGCGCGCCATGGGGGTGCGGACCGTGGCGGTTTATTCCGATGCGGATGCGGCGGCGGCCCATGTGGCGGCCTGTGACGAGGCGGTGCATATCGGCGGGTCCGCTCCGGCCGACAGCTATCTGCGGGGGGACCGGATCATTCAGGCCGCCTTGGACACAGGCGCGCAGGCCATCCATCCCGGCTATGGCTTTTTGTCCGAGAACCCCGGTTTCGTGGATGCGGTCGTGGCGGCGGGGCTGGTCTTCATCGGACCATCCGCCGATGCGATCCGCGCGATGGGGCTGAAGGATGCGGCCAAGGCGCTGATGGAAAAGGCGGGCGTGCCGGTGGTGCCGGGCTATCACGGGTCCAATCAAGACCCCGAGCATCTGGCGGGGGCGGCGGATGCCATCGGCTATCCGGTGCTGATCAAGGCCGTCGCGGGCGGCGGCGGCAAGGGGATGCGGCTCGTCGAGGCGCCTGCACGGTTTACCGAGGCGCTGGAGAGCGCTCAGTCAGAGGCGAGAAATGCTTTTGGAAATCCTGACGTGTTGGTCGAAAAATACATCGAGAAGCCGCGCCATATCGAGGTGCAGGTGTTCGGCGACGGCACCAGCGCCGTGCATCTGTTCGAGCGCGATTGCTCGCTGCAACGCCGCCACCAGAAGGTGATCGAGGAAGCGCCCGCACCCGGCATGACGGATGAGGTGCGCGAGGCCATGGGCCGCGCCGCCGTGCGCGCGGCGGAAGCGATCGGTTATAGCGGGGCAGGTACGATCGAGTTCATCGTCGATGGCAGCCGTGGCCTGCGCAGCGATGGGTTCTGGTTCATGGAGATGAACACGCGGTTGCAGGTGGAGCATCCGGTGACCGAGGCGATCACCGGCGTCGATCTGGTGGAATGGCAGTTGCGCGTGGCCGCAGGCGAGGCTCTGCCCGCGCGGCAAGAGGATCTGACGATCTCGGGCCATTCGTTCGAGGCACGGCTCTATGCCGAGGATGTTCCGGCAGGCTTCCTGCCCGCGACGGGCACGCTGGCGCATTTGGAGTTTCCGGCGGAATGCCGCGCCGATAGCGGTGTGCGGACCGGCGATACGATCAGCCCCTTCTATGATCCGATGATCGCCAAGATCGTCACCCACGGCCCCACCCGCGACGTGGCGCTGGCGCGGATGCGCGCGGCGTTGGCGGGAACGCAGGTGGCGGGGACGGTCACGAACCTTGGCTTTCTGTCGGCGCTTTGCGCGCATGAGGGCTTTACCGCAGGCGATATGGATACCGGCCTGATCGGGCGCGATCTGGCGCAGCTTGTGGCGGTGCAGGCGCCACAGCCTGCCGATGTGGCGCTGGCCGCACTTGCGGCGCTGGGCCTTCTGGAGCGGGACGGCTGGGATACGGGCTTTGCGCTTTGGTCGCCGCTGGAGCGGCAGGTGGCGCTGGAGCATAATGGCGCGGTACTCGTGGCGAAAGTGGTCTGCGATCGCGCGGACAAACGGCGGGTGGTGCTGGATGGGGTTGTGGTGCAGGCCGTCCGCCAAGGCGGGCGCTGGGTGCTGGACGGGCATGTGGCCCCTGCGGTGCGAATGACGGGCGATCTTGTCACGGTCTTTACCGGGGCCGGATTGGCCTTTCGGGTGATCGACCCGCTGGCGCGCGATGCGGGCGCGACGGGTGACGGTAATCTGGTGGAAGCGCCGATGCCGGGCATGGTCAAGGCGGTCTTTGCCGAGGCGGGCCAGACGGTAAAGGCGGGTGACAGGCTTGCCGTGCTGGAGGCGATGAAGATGGAACATGCGCTGCTGGCGGCGCGTGACGGCGTGGTGGCCGAGGTGCTGGTCAGCGCGGGCACACAGGTCGAGGCAGGTGCGGCGCTGGTGCGGCTGGAGGCCGAGGCCGGAGAAGCTGCATGATCACGCTGCATCACTGCCCGCAAAGCCGCTCGATGCGGGTGCTCTGGCTGCTCGAGGAATTGGGCGTGCCCTACCGCGTGCAGGTCCGCGCCTTTGACAAGAGCTTGCGCGCGCCGGAATTCCTCAGCCTGTCCCCCGCCGGACGTGTGCCCGCGCTGGAGATCGACGGCGAGCGCATGTTCGAGAGCGCCGCGATCATGGAATATCTGTGCGAACGTTTCCCCGAGGCCGGGCTGGGCCGCGCGCCCGGCGATATGGACCGGATGGCATGGCTGGTCTGGCTGCATTTCGCCGAAACCATCAGCCAGCATCTTGCGGCGCTGACGCAGCAGCATATCCTGCTTTATGATGATACCATGCGTAGCCCTGTCGTGATGAAACTGGAAGCGGCGCGGCTGCTCAAATGCTATGCCGCTATCGAGGCGCGGTTGAGCACGCCGGTCGAGAATCGCGACCATCTGCTGACCAGCGGCTTTTCGGCCTGTGATATTGCGGTGGGGCAGGCGGTCTATCTGGGGCGTTATTTCGCGCGCACCGAAGGCTTTCCCGAACTGGAGAAATGGATGGCCCGCAATACCGAGCGCCCCGGCTTTCAGGCGGCCTTGCCCAAGCCCGGCGAGGCGCTGATCTACGAGCGTGACTTCTATCCGCCTTGGGCGCCGGTTGGTGATGTGGTGCAGTGAGTATTTGCAGCAAGATGAACGAGCGGAGGCGCGTTGATGGGTGAGCGGGTCGAGATATTCGAGGTGGGGCCGCGTGACGGCTTGCAGAACGAAAAGCGCGCAATTCCCCTTGCGGAGAAGATCGCGCTGGTCGATTGCCTGAGCGGCGCGGGCTTCCGCCGGATCGAAGTGGCCAGTTTCGTCAGCCCCAAATGGGTGCCGCAGATGGCCGATAGTGCTGCGGTGCTGGCGGGGATCACGCGCGCGCCGGGGGTGCGCTATGCGGCGCTGACGCCGAATATGAAGGGCTTTGAGGCGGCGATAGCGGCAGAGGCCGACGAGGTCGCGATTTTCGGATCGGCCTCCGAAGGGTTCAGCCGCGCGAATATCAACGCGAGCATCGCTGAAAGCCTTGCGCGGTTCGCGCCCGTGGCGGAAGAGGCGCGCGCGACGCGGATAAAAGTGCGCGGCTATGTCTCCTGCGTGACCGATTGCCCCTATGACGGGGCAGTGCCGCCGCAACAGGTGGCGCAGGTGGCGGCGGCTTTGTTCGCGATGGGATGCTACGAGATCAGCCTTGGCGATACGATCGGGCAGGGCCGCCCCGAAACCATCGACGCGATGCTGCGCGCGGTGCTGGAAGAGGTGCCTGCCGCGCAACTGGCCGGGCATTACCATGACACGGCGGGGCGCGCGTTGGAGAATATCGACGTGTCATTGTCGAATGGCTTGCGGGTGTTCGATGCGGCTGTGGGGGGCTTGGGCGGCTGCCCCTTCGCGCCCGGCGCTGCGGGCAATGTGGCGACAGAGGCGGTGCATGCGCGACTGACGGCGCTGGGATATGACACGGGGCTGGATGCGGCTGTTCTGGGCCGCGCGGCGGATATGGCGCGGGCGATGCGGGGGCAGGGATGACATACGAGACAATCAGGATCGACACCGATGCGCGCGGGGTGGCCACGCTCTGGCTGGCGCGCGCGGCCAAGCACAATGCGCTCTCGGCGCAGATGATCGCGGAGTTGACGCAGGCAGCGCAGGCGCTGGGCGCGGATGATACCGTGCGGGTCGTGGTGCTGGCGGCAGAGGGGGCGAGCTTTTGTGCGGGCGGCGATCTGGGCTGGATGCAGGAGCAGATGGCGGCGGATGCGGAGACACGCGGGCGCGAGGCGGCGAAGCTGGCATGGATGTTGCAGGCGCTCAACACGCTGCCAAAACCACTGATCGGCTGTGTGCAGGGCAATGCCTTTGGTGGCGGGGTCGGGATGGCCTCGGTCTGTGACATCGCCATCGGCGCGGAGACGGTCCTGATGGGGCTGACCGAGACGCGGCTGGGCCTGATCCCCGCCACCATCGGGCCTTATGTCTGCGCGCGGATGGGCGAGGCGCGGGCGCGCCGCGTGTTCATGTCGGGCCGCCGGTTCGATGCGGCCGAGGCCGTGGAGCTTGGCCTGCTGGCCCGCGCCGTGCCCGCCTCCGGCCTTGAGGCCGCCATCGAGGCCGAGGTCGCGCCCTATCTGGATTGCGCCCCCGAAGCGGTGGCGCGTGCCAAAGCCTTGCTGCGCCATCTGGGGCCGGTCATCGACGAGGCGACCATCGCGCATACGATCTCCGAACTGACAGCCTGCTGGGAAGGCCGCGAGGCGCCAGAGGGGATCGCGGCCTTCTTCGGCAAGCGCAAGCCGGTCTGGAAAGACTGACGCGGGCAGGGCATAGCAGCTATGCGCCCGCAGGGGACAGGGTCACGAAAGCTGCCCAGAATCGTGATGCGGATGCCGCGCTGCGGCGTCACCGCAGTCAAAGTGTTGAAAATTCACGGGATAATTCGCGCGGCGATACTGGCGAATTGACGCATGATAGCGGTCTTCCTTTGGTATCCTGTTGTATGCGAAGACTTTTTTAATCGCCTTCAATTCCGCGAATATGACAAGCCTTCGGTTGACCATGCGCGGGGGCGGGAGTAAACCTGCGGCCAAACCTGTAGCCAGCAGATTGCGCCGCTGGGCGCGAAAGGAGCCAACCTTGGAAGGGATGCTGAGGGAATATCTGCCGATCCTCGTGTTTCTGGCCATCGCCATCGGTCTTGGCCTTGTCCTGATCCTGTCCGCCGTCATCATTGCCGTGCGCAACCCCGACCCTGAAAAGGTCAGCGCTTACGAGTGCGGCTTCAATGCTTTCGACGATGCAAGGATGAAGTTCGACGTGCGGTTCTACCTCGTGTCGATCCTGTTCATCATTTTCGATCTCGAGATTGCCTTCCTGTTCCCCTGGGCCGTGGCCTTCAAGGATGTGAGCATGGTGGGCTTCTGGTCGATGATGGTGTTTCTTGGCGTATTGACCGTAGGCTTCGCCTATGAGTGGAAGAAGGGGGCTTTGGAATGGGAGTGATGACCGGGGCCAATACGGCGGGCGGCGACCGCGAGCATGGCACACGTGCCCTGAACGCCGAACTGGCGGACAAGGGATTCCTGCTGACCTCTACCGAGGATATCATCAACTGGGCGCGCACAGGCTCGCTGCACTGGATGACCTTCGGTCTGGCCTGCTGCGCTGTCGAGATGATGCACACCTCGATGCCGCGTTATGATGCCGAACGCTTCGGGATCGCGCCGCGTGCCAGCCCGCGCCAGTCCGATCTGATGATCGTGGCCGGTACGCTGACTAACAAGATGGCGCCCGCGCTGCGCAAGGTCTATGACCAGATGCCGGAGCCGCGTTACGTGATCTCGATGGGCTCCTGCGCCAATGGCGGCGGCTATTACCACTACAGCTATTCCGTGGTGCGCGGCTGTGACCGTATCGTGCCGGTGGATATCTATGTACCGGGTTGCCCACCCACGGCAGAGGCGCTGCTCTATGGTCTGATGCAGTTGCAGCGCAAGATCCGCCGCACAGGCACCATTACGCGCTGACACCTGCGGCCCACCGGCAGCCCCTGAGGCGGGGCCGCCGATCCGCACCCAGAAGGAACGACGAGATGAGTGATGCGCTGAACGAATTGGCCCAGCATATCGCAGCCAGACGCCCCGATTGCGTGCTGGACTGGGATCTGACCCATGGCGAGTTGAACATGAACATCACGCCCTCGAATATCGAGGGCTTTGTCGAATTCCTGAAAAGCGACAAGAACTGCCGCTTCTCCTCGCTGGTGGATATCACGGCCGTTGATTATCCCGGCCGCTCCAAGCGGTTCGATGTGGTCTACCATTTCCTGAGCATGTACCGGAACCAGCGCATCCGCCTGCGTCTTGCGATCCGCGAGGACGAGATGGTGCATTCGATCACGGGCCAGCACCCTTCCGCCAACTGGTTCGAGCGCGAGGTGTTCGATATGTTCGGCATCCTGTTCACCGGCCATCCCGACCTGCGCCGCATCCTGACCGACTACGGTTTCCGCGGCTATCCGCTCCGCAAGGACTTTCCGACCACAGGCTATACCGAAGTGCGCTATGACGAGCAGCAAAAGCGCGTTGTCTACGAGCCGGTCAACCTTGTGCAGGAATACCGCCAGTTCGATTTCATGAGCCCGTGGGAAGGGGCCACCTATATACTTCCGGGTGACGAGAAGACGGAGGGCAAGGTATGATGGACGGCGCCAAAGGTTTCAACGACGCCCAGACGGGCGAACAGAAGATCCGCAATTTCAATATCAACTTCGGCCCGCAGCACCCTGCGGCGCACGGCGTGCTGCGCCTGGTGCTGGAGCTGGACGGCGAGATCGTGGAGCGCTGCGATCCGCATATCGGCCTGCTGCACCGTGGCACCGAAAAGCTGATGGAAAGCCGGACCTATCTGCAGAATCTGCCCTATTTCGACCGGCTGGATTA
>JBLRWK010000038.1:0-40885 GCA_047921295.1 Rhodobacterales bacterium | reverse complement strand
TTGCAAGCCCAGCCGTCAAGTCACCAAATTCGGCTTATGCGGGACTCGGAGTATACGTGTATTTTTTTAGGGCATAATTTTGTCCGACAAGATTGTCGCGTCTCGTCTCAAAAATGCAACACGGGCACTACAGAGTGCACCGCACCTGCCTTGCGGGGTACGATAGATTGCCAGCACTCAGCGCTGCGCAACGCCAAGTTTATGAAATCACGGAATATTAGTCTACCTATGCGGTCTCTTTAATCCAACACCTTTGTTGCTACACCACCACTCTATTTGCCCCCAAAACGCCGCAATAGGGCCAACTAGTAGTCAACAATAGGGCGATCTTCGACAAGTTCCCGACACAATTCGATTCTCATTGGCTGATCTTATTGATAAGTTCTCGAATTAAGAGATGGGGGCACATCTCGAGAGCGCAGGCTCCGGACTTTTATGACGGGAGTGACTTCGATGTTCACCAAACAAAAAACGCTAATAAAACTAACCTGTACGGGCAGCTTTCTTACTCTGGCAGCGGCATGCGCACAGCCGCCGCTTCCGGTACCTATTGTGGCAGACATGTATTACGACAAGTTCTCCGCCGTTCAATCGACGGGAACGGGTGTCGACTTTTGCGAACTGAACGCTGACGACTTCACACCGGAACTGGTTGCACAGATCCGCGGCAATCCGAATTACGAGCGCAATCTGGCAATCTGGCTTGAGGAATGCCCGGAATTGGCGCTCGCCTTTGCCGATTTCGGTACAGCATCGATCGCCTCGCCCAGCCCGTTTGGCGGCGAAGCGTCGCCCGCTGATGGCGGATTTGCAGGCGGCGAGAATCCGGGCACTCCCGGTGGACCAGGCGCTCCCGGTGGGCCAGGCGCTCCCGGTGGGCCAGGCGGGCCAGGCGCTCCCGGAAATGGCGGCAACGGTGGCGACAACGGCAACGGTGACGGCAACGGCGACGCGGACGGTGACGGCGATGCCGGCAACGGTGACGGCAACGGTAACGGCAACGGTAACGGTAACGGCAACGGGAACGGTAACGGGAACGGGAACGGGAACGGGAACGGGAACGGCGATGGCGACGGCAAAGGCGGCGGCAAAGGCGACCACGGCCACGGCGGCGGTAAAGGTAGCCACGGTGGCGAGCACGGCGGCGGTAAAGGTGGCCACGGTGGCGAGCACGGCGGCGGTAAAGGTGGCCACGGTGGCGAGCACGGCGGCAAAGGCGGACACGGTGGCGAGCACGGCGGCAAAGGCGGACACGGTGGTGGAGCCCCCGGCGACGGTACAGGCGGCGATCCAGCTTAATAACCGCAACGCTGTATAAGAAACGGTTCGTGGCCCGAGTAGAAATCCTTGGGCCACTTGACCATCAGGCCCCGACGATCAGGGCAATTAGTTTTTCTTTTTCCTTTTTATCTACCGGCGCGCGAATTGTTTGGCGCCACTTGACGCAAACCAACTGACAGGTTGTAGGCATTTCGACATGACGCATGCATGCTTTCCACCTATCACTGGTCAGAAAGGACGGAAAACGCTGCGGCGTATTTGTCTGGTGGTTGCACTTTCTTCTGCGGCCCCTGTCATTGCCGCGGCGCAGGTCTATGACCCTACGGGGATCAAGCGCTGTTTTCTGGATCGCTACCTTGATTGCGCCGAAGCTCCCGGCGAGGCGGCGCGGTTGGAGTGCTATGATGCGTTGTTGGCGGATATACCTGCGTGGCTGGAAGCCAAACCGGAGAAGAGCACGAATGACACCTCATCCGGTTCTTCCCTGCCCCGTCTCTCGCGAGATTTGACGACAGGCCAATGTATTCGCGAAGAACAGGATTAGACGCGCGCAGGATGCGCCCAGCTTAGCGAGAGAACTCTACCTTTGCGGGACGCGCTGCCGGCCCGCTAACCGATGCCGCGACACGTGGCGACGAAACCGCGTTGTCGTTGCGCAGGATGCCGCCGTCGATCACCGCTGTCCAGCGTCGGGGATCAGCCGGGTCCTGCATGCGCAGGAAGGTGTAGCCGGTCTGGCGCCAATGCAGGACATCGTCACGCAGGTTGTCGAGCACGAAATCCCCCCGCGCGGTGCGCAGCACCAGCACGGCATGGGCGTTGCGCTGCCTGTCCAGCACGGTCGTGATCAGCAGCATCTGCGGGTTCAGCCCTGCCTCGATCAGGCGCTTTTTCTTCAGGAGGGCGAAGTCTTCACAATCACCGCCCCGCGCTGTCGGCAAGGCCCAATGTTCCATAACCCCGTACTGCGCCTGATCCGATATGGACCGGACGGAACGGTTGATCTGGCGGTTGAGTTGAACCGCGTAGGATAGCTGGCTGTCAGAGACGCGCACAGCGGCGGCTTGCGTCGTCTTGCAGGCCCAAGGGTAGCGCCCGCACAGGCCCGCCGCCCCTGCGGGAGCAGACACGGTCATACGCGCTTTGAGAAAGGCGTCTTGCCCGGCAACAGCCGGTGCGGCACTCCAAAAGGCCATCATGGCCGTCAGTGTAAGAGACACCCTCGACACTGCTTTACGCAGGTTGCCTGAGGTCTGACCAAGCCGGATGGACCTATCAAACATGCTGAATTCCCCTACTGCCCCCTGTCGTCGCAGATCACCGACCATACGAACGTTCCAGAGCCCCAACTGTCGAGCGAGACATTGTCAAAGATCGGGCCGGAGTGGGGTTTTTTCAGCGCGAGAGGGGAACAACGGACGAAGTTGCGCTTAATCCGGCCATAATTCGGCGGAAATTGCCGCAATCCGGCCAGGGTGTCGCGGATTATTGCGGGGAATCGGTCGGGCAACGCGCTGCGAGAATCACAATCTTAGGAATACTAATGTAGCGCGAGGCTTTTGGTATTCTCGACGTCGGGGGCGCCGGACTTTCTGAATCAGTGGGGTTCACCACGCCGCTTTGCGCTGCTATCTGAAAGCGCGGCAGTTGCGGCGTGGTGAGAGGCATTTACATCAAGAATGCAATGATCAGGACAACAAGGAGCGGCGCTCCGAGCAGCCAAGCGATAAGTGCTGGCATGACTTTTCTCCTTTCTGGTGACAAAGACCGGGTTCAGCGACCGAACGAACGGAAGCCGATGCTCTGGTCACGGTGGTGCCCGCCCATGGCGGCTGCGAAATAGGCGGCAGCGGCGCTGGCAAGCAGGGTGGCGGCAAGAACGAAGGCGGCGATGACGCTGGCGATCCGTGCCTGCTCGGCAAGATCCACGGCCTCCTGCCATGTCTGCTCTGCCTCGGCGATGGCGTTGTCGACCTGTGCACGCGCCTCGCCCTGATCCATATTGGTATTGGCCGCGACGATGGAGGCGATATAGGCACGGTCGTTCTCGGCAATCTCGCCCCGCTGCAAGCTGCGGGTCAGCACGGATGCGATTTCGTCGCGCGCGGCTTCGTCACCGGCGACTTCCCCGGTCTGGGTTCTCAATGCAACGCTGGCTGCATAGTCAATCGGGCCTTCCATCGTCTCTGCGACGGTGGCGGTGGCTGTGCCGATGCCCGATGCAACGGTGCCGACGACACCTACAACGCCGCTGGCGCCCATGATCATGGCGAAGACTGCGCCGACACCCCAGACAACAAGGCCATTGCTGCCATCGCGTGTTTCGATCTCGTCTCCGGTGGCATCACCCACGGTGCGGCGCATGCGTCCTGCAAGATAGCCGCCTGCGGCAAAGCTTGTGATCGTGGTCCAGACGACCCAGATCCCGGCACCGATCATGACCCAGCGCAGCGAGACGCCGTCACCCGGTTCAGGCGAAACCATGGAAAGGCCGAGGCCCGCACCGAAAATGGTAAGGACCAGCAGCAGCGCATAAGCAACGAATGCGCCTGCCAGAATTGCGGCCCAGTCGACATAGGCCGCATCGGGACGGGCGGCGTCAGCCACCGGTGATCTTGGAGATGGCGTAATCATGAAGATGTCCCCTCGTGCAAAATTGATAATGAAGCTGCGGCATCGCGCATCATGCGAGGCCTATGAAGGACAGGATGGCCAGAACTACGACGATAAGGCCGACGATATAGATGATGCTGTGCATGTGAGAACTCCCTTGGTTCCAGGTTACTGTCGCAATGAGAGGGACACCTCAGGTGGCCCCGCATTTAACACGGGATCACAACGCACCGAATTGTGAATTGTTCCCGGCTGGATTTGAACAAATGTGTGCGGCTCTGCTTCCGGTTGCTCTTAAGGCGGGGTAGCAACAGGGAAAAATCGATCTATGTGCCCCACGGCGGATGACTGGTTGGGGCCGCATACCCCGCGTAGGGCGCCGGATGCTGAAACAATAACACCCGGATGAGAAACACTATGTTCTGTTCAAAATTGGATGGAGCCAAATCTTGCCTTTTCGAGTTTGGCTTGCGAACTTTATTCGTCGGTGATGGCTTGGGAGGCACTTTTGGACCTCGATGATCTATACCGCCTGTTGCGGGGCGCACATGCACAGGCGCAAGGGGTGATGGATACCGTCCGCGACCCTCTGCTTGTGCTCGATTCAAACCTGACGGTGATCGGCGCCAATCCTGCATTCTACAGAACCTTCGATACCGACCGCGATGCCACCATTGATGCCCCCTTTACCGAGCTTGGACAGGGACAATGGAAGATAAAGGAACTTGCTGTCCTTCTCGAACAGGTCCTGCCACGCAGCGCCTCTATTGTTGATTATGAGGTGACGGGCACCTTTCCCGCCATAGGGCACCGCACGATGCTCGTCAGCGCCCAGCGTCTTGACCATCCGACTTTGGGAAGGCGCGTGTTGCTGCTGACCATCGTGGATGCGACCGAGAAAAAGCGCGCCAATGAAAAGAACGAAATCCTGATCGGCGAGTTGCACCACAGGGTCAAGAACCTGCTGGCTGTGACTCGTGCCCTTGCGCGGCAGACACGTGTCGAGGGACGTAGTGCGGAAGATTACCGCACGGCCTTTCTGAGCCGGTTTGACGCGTTGGCGCGGTCCATTGACGTTTCCAACAGGCTCGGCACTGCCGATTTGTCGACGCTGCTGAACGCGATGCTGGCCCCCTACCGCGACCAGAACGCGGCGCTCATCGTCAATGACGGCCCGCAGACGGAACTCTCCATTCAGCAGACCATGCCGGTGGGAATGATCCTGCACGAACTCGCAACGAATGCGGTGAAACATGGCGCACTGTCAGTGCCGCATGGCGAGGTCACTATCGATTGGTGGGAAGTGGAAGGGTCACAGACAGAGCCGCTAGTCGCGCTGCGCTGGCAAGAGCGCGGCGGCCCTGAGGCGATCAAACCGGACGAGGCCGGTTTCGGAACGCGGATGATGCAATTCGCAGCGGAGTATGATCTTGGTGGCAACGTGGAACTATCTTACGGGACAGAGGGTTTGTCCGTGGTATTAACTTTCGCAAAGCGGTGAACGCGCGAGGAGAAATGATGGAAGACGCGGCCAGTCCCGATGCTGAGCAAAACTTTTCGGTAATGATTGTCGAGGATGAATTTCTGATCGCCATGGATATCGAGGCGATGTTGGAAGATAACGGACTCAACGTTATAGGTACTGCGGCATCGGTCGCGGGCGCTTTGCAACTGCTGGAGACAACCCGTCCCGACATTGCTGTCCTTGACGGCAATTTGCGCGGCGATTCCGTCACGCCGGTTGCGCTGCGGCTCAACGAGATGTTGATCCCGTTCGTGCTGGCCTCGGCCTACTCATTCAAGGATATCGACGGCAGCGATGTGCTGGCGCAAGCGACAAATGTGGGCAAACCGATCCTCGAGCACCGTCTGCTTGAGGCATTGCGCGAGGCGATGGCGAAACAAGCCTGACGCCGCGCGGCAGTCACGCGCGGTGAGATTATCGCAAGCCGGACGGCTTGGCTATGCGGCGCGCAGCACGGCAGAGGCGTCGCAACTCAGCCGCCATGTAAGGCCCGCGTTCTCGTATTCCACGGTGACATTGCCGCCGGTGCTGGCTTGCACCATTTCTGTGGTCACCTTGGAGCCGAAACCGCGTTTGGCCGGTTTTGCCACGTCCGGGCCGCCCTGCTCTGACCATCGCAGGGTCAGATGGCGTTGATCCCCTGCGCCAACGACATCCCAGGCGATCAGGATGCTGCCCGTATCATTGGCCAACGCCCCGTATTTGGCCGCATTGGTCGCCAGTTCGTGGAATGCCATCCCCAATGCCTGCGCCGCATCCGCAGTGATCATCAGCACAGGTCCGGAAAACCCGATGCGTGTGCCGACAAGATCGGCGAAATGCGCCAGTTGAGAGCGGATCAGGTCCTCGATCGGCACCGCCTGCCACGCATGCTGGAACAACAGGTCATGCGAGGAAGCCAGCGCACGGACCCTTTCGCCGAAACGGGGCAGGAAATCAGCCGCATGTGACGAAGCTGTTTGCCGGGCAACCGCTTCCACAAGGGCGAGCAGGTTCTTGGAACGGTGGTTGAGTTCGCGCATCACCATTTCGGTATGCTGCTCGTGCCGCTTGCGCGTTGTGACATCGTTGAACAGCACCGCAACCCGATGGCTTTGCGCGCTATCGGGTTGAAACGCATAGACATCGAACCAACGCCCCAATGCCTTGGAATTCTCCTCGAACCGCACAGACTCCCCTGCCCGCGCGACACGGCCGTAAATTTCGTACCAATGGTCTTCCAGATCGGGGGCAAACTCGCGCATCCAGCGCCCCAGAATTGTCTCCTCAAATCCTGTCTTTTTGTAGAAGGCGGGGTTTGCCTCCACCACACGGTAATCAATGCGCCCGTCCGGCGTGTCAAAGCGCACTTCGATCACGCAAAACCCCTCGTCTATGGCATCGAAGAGGGTGCGATACCGCAGTTCACTGGCGCGCAACCGCATCTCGGCACTCTCCTGCCCGCCAGATCGGTGCGCTTTGGTCTTGTCCTGTCTTGATCCTTGGGGCGCTGCCTCGTGCACAGTCTGTGCCATCCCAACATCGCGGCCGTTGGCGAAACCGTCTCCAGCGCCAACGCCGCGCAAGATCAGACCACCATCCGTCACGGGAGCCTCGCCAAAGCCGGCCTCTCCGGTCACGTCGATAGTGATACCGCGGATGACCGTTGCCTTGCCCGCAGCATCACGTGAAATCGCGCCGCGATCCAGAATAGCGCGGACCGACCCGTCTGGCCGGATGATGCGAAAGCTGCGGCTGTAACTCTTTGCATCGGAACGCAACGCGCCATTCGTCTCGAGGTCAATCCGGCACCGGTCCTCGGGATGGACAAGCGCCGCAATCTCGCGCGACGAGCGCGGCATGTGTTCCAGACCGTAAAGACGCAGCAGGTCATCCGAGCAGATCAGGCTGTCACCTTCGGCCTGCCAGACGTATGTTCCCATTCCCCACTTTGCCACAAGCGTAATGGTCTTCCCCTCAATCTCATCTATTTCTGACATGAGTATCCCCCACAAACGGCCCGGATCGCCGCAGTGCATGACCGATCCTTCAGAAAGGCGCACCGTCACGATGGAGAATATATATTCGCCAGTTTGATCCGGAGATCAAAGGCAATCGGAGGGTTTAATGTCAATTTCAGCATGAATTTGCATGTTCCTGCAACATGACAATCACTGGCCGCTCAAAATTTTAAACTAGTTTAATGACACGAGGGCAAAAAGAACATAAAGAGAACATATGGCAAAACAAACTCTCGAGCAGAAACTGGCGATTCTCAGCGATGCGGCGAAGTATGACGCCTCATGCGCCTCGTCCGGATCAACAAAGCGCGATTCGCGCGGCGGCAAAAGCCTTGGCTCGAACGAGGGCAGCGGCATCTGCCATGCCTATACACCCGACGGGCGCTGCATCAGCCTGCTCAAGATCCTGATGACCAATTTCTGCATTTACGATTGCAGCTATTGCATCAACCGCGTGTCCTCCAACGTGACGCGCGCAAGGTTCAGCGTGGACGAGGTGGTCAAGCTCACAATCGAATTCTACCGCCGCAACTATATCGAGGGCCTGTTTTTGTCCTCTGGCGTGATCCGCTCGCCCGATGCCACCATGTCCGACATGGTGCAGATCGCCCGCAAACTGCGGCATGAGGAGAATTTTCGCGGCTACATCCACCTCAAGACCATCCCCGATGCGGCCCCCGAACTGATCGCCGAGGCGGGATTGCTGGCAGACAGGCTGTCAATCAATGTTGAACTGCCCACGGACGCGGCGGTGGAGCAATACGCGCCCGAGAAAAAGCCTGCCCAGATCCGCAAGGCGATGGCCGATGTGCGCTTGCGACAGGAGGCCAGCAAGGAGACATCCTTCAGCGGCAAACGCCCGCCCCGCTTTGCGCCTGCGGGCCAGTCGACCCAGATGATCATCGGGGCGGATGGATCGAATGATGCCGCTGTGCTGGGGCAATCCACGCGGCTCTACTCCAGCTACAAACTGAAGCGGGTCTATTACTCCGCCTTCTCGCCGATCCCGGATTCCTCGTCCAAACTGCCGCTCGTCAAGCCGCCGTTGCTCCGGGAGCACCGCCTGTATCAAGCCGACTGGCTGTTGCGCTTCTACGACTTCAAGCTGGACGAGATTACCTCCGTCACCGCAGACGGAAACCTTGATCTTGAGGTCGATCCGAAACTCGCATGGGCGCTGGTCAACCGCGCGATGTTCCCGCTCGACGTGAACCGTGCCAGCCGCGAGATGCTGCTGCGGGTGCCGGGTTTCGGCGTTAAGACCGTGAACCGTATCCTGACCACCCGCCGCCACCGCGCCCTGCGCTACGAGGATCTGCTGCGGATGGGGGCGTCAATGAAAAAGGCCAAGGCCTTTGTCACGGCGGGCGGCTGGTCTCCCGGCGGGCTGACCGACATGGTTAATCTGCGCGCCAGATTCACACCGCCACCGCTGCAGCTTTCGCTTTTCTGATGCAAAGGGCGGTTATTCCCGCCATCGGTGCGGCCACGGCATGGCGCGATGCGGCGCGGCAATATCTGGCCGCAGGCGTCCCGCCGGAGCAGATCATCTGGGGCGATACGGCCGCCGCGCCTGATCTCTTCGCCACGTCAGCCACACCCGTAGCCCGCGCCGTGCCCACCGTGCCGCGCAGCTTCGTCAGCATGGCGCAAACCGTTGTCTGGCACAGCGATCCCGAACGCTTCGCCCGCCTCTACGCCTTTCTGTGGCGGTTGAAAGACGCGCCGCACCTGATGACCGACAGGGGTGATGCAGACCTGTCGCGCCTGCGCCAGATGGAAAAGAACGTGCGCCGCTGCCAGCACAAGATGAAGGCCTTTGTCCGCTTCCGCGAGATCGGCGCGCCGGATGCGCCGCGCCGCTCTTTCGCCGCGTGGTTCGAACCGACGCATCACACGGTGGAGCCGACAGCGGATTTCTTCGTGCGCCGCTTCAGCGATATGGATTGGCGGATCGTCACCCCCGATGTCACCGCCGTGTTCGAGGATGGCACCCTCAGCTTTCAGCACGGACAGGCAAAACCCGACCTGCCGGAGGATGCGGGCGAGCAACTCTGGATCACCTATTTCCGCAACATCTTCAATCCGGCACGGCTGAAGGTGAAGGCGATGCAATCGGAAATGCCAAAGAAATACTGGAAGAACATGCCGGAGACCGCATCCATCCGTGATCTGATCGCCGAGGCCCCTGCCCGCGCCCGCGCGATGGCCGAGGCAGGCCCCTCGCTGCCGCCCGCCCGTATGGCCAGCGTGCAGGCGCAACTGGCGACATATGCCTCCGCGTGGGACGGCCCACAGGAGGAACTGCCCGCCGCCATCGCCGCCTGCACCCGCTGCCCGCTCTACAAGAACGCGACCCAAGCCGTGCCCGGCGAAGGGCCGACAGATGCCGCCCTGATGATTGTGGGCGAACAGCCCGGCGACCGCGAGGATCTGACCGGCAGGCCGTTCATCGGCCCGGCGGGGCAACTGTTCGATCAGGTCGCTGGGACTGTGGGTCTGGACGGAAAGCAGGCCTATGTGACCAATGCGGTCAAACATTTCAAATTCGTCCCGCGCGGCAAACGGCGTCTCCACCAGCGCCCCAATACATCCGAGATCACGCATTGCCGCTGGTGGCTGGAGGCCGAGGTAGCGCTGGTGAAACCGAAACTGATCCTCGCCATGGGCGCGACAGCCGCCGAGGCGCTGACAGGCGACGGCACCGCCATCATGGCGCGGCGCGGGCATGTCACACAGACCGCAGCGGGCCAGCGCGTGCTGATCACGCTGCATCCGTCCTACCTGCTGCGCCTCACCGACCCGCAGGCCAAGGCAGAGGCGACGGCGTTGTTCAAAGCTGATCTCGCCTCAGCGGTGCGGCTGACTTCCTAGGCGGGGCGGATGGCAGAAATCTGCCGTGCCTCAAAATCTGCCGCTTGCAATCCTCCACCATACATCCATATACCATCCATACAGATGGAGATTGGCAGATGAGCAACGTCACACCGCTACGGGGCAAGTTCCCCGAGAACGAGAAGGTCACAATCAACCTTGGCTATGTCGATCTGGGCCGGATCGATCTGCTGGTGCAGGAAGGGTTCTATGCCAATCGCAGCGATTTTATCCGCACCGCGATCCGCAACCAGTTGGGCAACCAGTCCGACATGGTCACGCAATCCATCGAGCGCCATACGATGGAACTGGGGCTGCGCGATTATTCCGTGGCCGATCTGGAAGCCGTGAAAGCCGCCAACGAAGTGTTGCATATCAAGGTGGTCGGCCTTGCCCGTATCGCCCGCGACGTCACACCGGAGCTTGCACTGGCGACCATCGGTTCGATTCATGTGCTGGGTGCCTTGCAGGCCAGCGACGATGTCCGCAAAGCGCTCTCCGCGCGTATCACCTGAACAACACCCCCAAAGGAACCCCAGATGAAACATGATCTTGCCGCGGCGATGAGCCGTGCGACCGAACTGGTGCGCGCGGGAAACCCTGCCGCTGCCACACAATTGATCCAGTCCTCGCTGAACCCGGGCGGTACCGCGCCACAGCACAGGCCGCAACCCTCCCTTTTTGCGGCTTTCAGCCAGCCGGAGGTGGGCCATCCCGCCAAACGCAGCGGATTGCGCGACACGCTGGCCGCGTTGGCCAAGAAGATGCCGGCTCAAGCTCGCACAGGCCCCCAGCCTGCCGAGCCAGTTTTGGCCAATGGCGCGCGTTTTTCTCAAGACACGTTCTCCCATGCCGCCGGAAGCCGCGAATACCGCACCTATATCCCCGGCAAACCTCAAACGCCGCCTGCGGGCATGATCCTGATGCTGCATGGCTGCACCCAGAATCCGGTCGATTTTGCCAATGGCACCGCGATGAACCGGCTGGCCGAGGCGCACGGGCTGATCGTCGTCTATCCGGCCCAGTCGCGCGGGGCGAATATGCAATCGTGCTGGAACTGGTTCAGCCCTGCCGATCAGGAACGCGACAAAGGCGAGCCTGCGCTGTTGGCCGGAATGGTCAGGCATGTGCAGGCCGAACATGGCGTGCCGGAGGGCAAGGTCTATGTCGCGGGCCTGTCTGCCGGTGCCGCGATGGCGGTGATCCTTGGGCGCACCCATCCCGATACGTTCGCCGCCGTGGGGGCGCATTCGGGGCTGGCGTATAAATCGGCGCGTGATGTGCCGTCGGCTTTTGCTGCGATGGCAGGCAACGGGGCGGCGGGTTCCCCCGCATCGGGGCAATCCGTGCCGACAATCGTGTTTCACGGCACCTCCGACAGCACGGTCAATGTTGCCAACGGCCAGCGGATCGCCGACGAGGCCCGTGGCAAGGGCACGGAATTGCTGGATGAGGGCACCAGTAACGGGCGCAAGTACAGCCGTTCGACAACCCTGTGCGCGCAAGGCCATGCCGCGCTGGAATACTGGCGGGTCGAGGGTCTGGGGCACGCATGGTCGGGGGGCGATGCAGCGGGCTCCTACACCGACCCGACGGGGCCGGATGCCAGTGCGGAGATGGTCCGCTTTTTCCTGAGCGTCGCGGATCGCCGGAGCTGAGCCGCTACGGCCTCGTGTCGATCAAACCAGTAAGGCACGCAGCATGGGGGCAACACCCCGTGCTGCGTGCCCTTTTGCCCGCAGGGTCAGGCGGCGGCACGCTTTGACCCTACCACCTGAGCAGGCGCGGGCCAGCCAGAGCACCCACCAGACCGACAAACAGGATCGCAGCGGAATAGGCCGGCAAGGCGAACAGCGCCGCATCCTGATCGCAATAAAGCGAATAAACTGTGGCCGCCGCCCCGCCCGCCATCAGGCCTGCGACAGCCCCGCTCAATCGCGGATGCAGCGTTGCGCCGGTGGACAATGCCCACAAGGCCGCGCCCAGAAACGGCAGCGCCAGCACGGGGATCGACAGCAAACAGACCGCAAGGCTGGGCGTGACAAGCGCGTTTATCAAGCCCGACAGCCCGCCCAGCACCGTCAGGGTGACGAGCGCGGCAGCCAGTGCCGCCGCGAACATTCCAAGAGCCATTGAACGCCGATCCGCGCGCAGGCCGGGATGTGCCAGCGCGAAGGCCAGTCCGGTCGCCAGCACTGCAAACAGCGCCGGAAGCATGGTTTTAAGCACCGCGGGCGAGCCGAGGGCGGCCCCCAGATCGGGCCGCAGCCCCCAGAACAGCAGGAACGCGGCAACACTGAACCCAAAGGCCACCGGCAGCGCGCGGGCCATGCGCTGGCCCACCGTCGGCTGCGGCACGGTATCGGCAGAGAGCACTGATAACAGGTCGTCGGTCTTCATTCGATCATCCTTTCGCGCAAACGCGCTATTGTCTTCAACGCACGGTGCAAAGCCACGCGCACGGCGCCTTCGCTCATCCCCAGCCGCGCTGCGGTCTCGGCTGGGGTCTCGCCCTTGAGACCGAAACCGCGCACAATCTCTGCGGCGCGCGGCTCCAATGCGCGCAGCACCTTCTCCATGTCCCGCCCCTCCAGGGGATCGGGGCCTTGGGGCGCTGCGAACCCTTCGGCGAAATCCTCGATCGACAGTTCGATCCGCTGGCCTCGAATGCGAAAGGCATCCACGACCTTGTACCGTGCAATCGCATAGAGCCATGGACGCAAGGGCGCCGTCTCCATCCAGGTATGGCGCTTGGTGTGAATGGCCAGCAACACATCCTGCAACACATCTTCGCAGCCCTCGTGACCGAGGGCATGACCGCGTGCCCGCACCACCGATCGCAGCACCGGGGTGATGACATGCAACAACCGTCTGTATGCGCCCGCATCGCCACGGTTGGCCGCGCGCATCAGATCCTCCCATTGTTCCACGCTATCCAACACATCCCCCTGTACGGTTCGCGCGCATCCTTTGTTACAGACCGGCGCACATTTTTCTTTAGACGCGAGGCCTGCTCCGCCGGATCACATACGCGTGAAGAGCGTAACACAAGCGCCCATTGTCACGAACTGTTTCACGGGACCGCACTGACGCACCCGCCAACAGGAGTATTTATTCATGAACACCAAAACCCTCTCGCTGCCGCTTGCCGCTTCTCTTGCAACCGCGTTGACGCTGGCTGGCGGACAGGCACATGCCCAATCCGCCACGATGGAAAAATGCTTTGGCGTGTCGCTCGCTGGCGCGAACGATTGCGCGGCTGGCCCCGGCACAACCTGTTCGGGCACATCCACCGTCGATTATCAGGGCAATGCGTGGACATTGGTGCCCGCAGGCACCTGCGCCGAGATCGACCTGCCCGCCATGGCCGACGGTTCCGCGCGTGTGGGATCGCTGGAAGAACTGGACCGCGACCTGCCGCCTGCCTGATGCCATCTGTCGGGGCAGGGTCGCACCCTGCCCCACCGTTCCCGAAGGAAAGCGCGATGCCACATCTCCCCCGCTCTACCGGACTGGGCTTCAAGCCCGAACATTTCGCCGAAATCATGGCCCATCCGGGCGCTGTGGCCTTTTTCGAGGTCCATGCCGTAAACTACATGGGCGACGGCGGCGCCCCGCATGCCATGCTGGCGGCCCTGCGCGAGAACCATGCGCTGTCAATCCACGGTGTCGGCCTGTCGATCGGCAGCGCGGGCGGGCTGGACCGCGACCACCTTGAACGGCTGCGCCGCCTGATCGCGCGCTACGAGCCTGCCAGTTTCTCGGAACATCTGGCGTGGTCAAGCCACGGTGCGGCATGGCTGAACGACCTGCTGCCCCTGCCCTATACGGACGAGACGCTGTCCACGATCTGCGCCCATATAGATCAGGTGCAAAACGCGCTTGGCCGCAAGATGCTGCTGGAAAACCCCGCCACCTATGTCACTTTCGACAGTTCCACATGGTCCGAGACCGATTTCTTGACCGAGCTTGTCCGGCGCACGGGCTGCGGGTTGCTGCTGGATATCAACAACGTTTTCATCTCCGCCACCAACCACCGCTTTGATCCGCGCGCCTATCTGGCCGCCTTTCCGTTGGAGGCCGTGGGCGAGATCCATCTGGCAGGACATGACACGGAGGAACTGCCCTCCGGCCCGCTTTTGATCGACACGCATGGCGCGCCTGTCGCCGATCCGGTCTGGACGCTTTACGCAGAGGTTCTGGCGCGGACCGGGCCGCTGCCGACCCTGATCGAATGGGATACCGATGTGCCGGATTTCGCCACCCTGTCGGCCGAGGCTACGCGCGCGGCGCGGCTGCTCGGGCCAAACGTAAAGCACCAGACCCATGCCGCATGAGCGCAGCCATGCCGCCCAGCAAAGCAGCTTTCACGCGGCTTTGTGGCAGCCCGAGCCCCCCGCAGGCATCACCGCGCCCGCGCCTGACGAGGTGGCACAGCGTTTCGCGGTCTATCGCAACAATGTACAGCACAGCCTGACCCGCGCGCTGGCGGCACGCTTTCCTGTGATCGAGCAGCTTGTTGGCGCGGAATTCTTCACCGCGATGGCGCGGATATTCATTGCCGCGCAGCCTCCCTCCAACCCTGTCTTGCTCAACTGGGGCGGGGCGTTTCCGGCCTTTCTGGACGCGTTTTCCCCCGTGGCCCATCTGCCGTTTCTGGGAGATGTGGCGCGGCTGGAATATGCCCGCGGATGTGCCTTTCACGCCGCCGATGCGGCCCCTGCTGCGCTGGATGCCTTGCACGGTCCCGACCCCGAAACGCTGCGGCTGGTCCTGCATCCGTCGGTGACGCTGTTCACCTCGACCCACCCTGCGGTGCAGATATGGCAATCGCACCAGCACGATGCCACGCGCGGGGCGTTGCAAGCAGGGCCTGATCACGCCCTGATCGCGCGGGAGCCTGATTTCACCGTTATCGTTGTGCCGACGGATCAAGGCACCCACGCCGTGCTTACGGCGCTGGCGGCGGGCCAGTCACTTGGGCAGGCCGCCAGTCAGGCAGAGCCGACCACAGCCCTGACGCTGTTGCTGCGTCATCAACTCGTCACCCATATCCAGACAGGAGCATCACCATGAACGAGGTTGCATCAACTCATCCGTCCGGCGGCTTTGTGCCGCGCGCGCGCGATATGATCCGCCGCATCAACGGGCTGGCGGACCAGTTGCCGCATGACCTTGTGGCCATCGCCGCGCGGCTGTTTCCAGCCATGGTCTTCTGGCAATCGGCCCGCACCAAGGTCGATGGTTTCAC
Organism: Rhodobacterales bacterium; assembly: GCA_047921295.1. Lineage (GTDB taxonomy): Bacteria > Pseudomonadota > Alphaproteobacteria > Rhodobacterales > Rhodobacteraceae > Seohaeicola. Next base: position 25,341 of record JBLRWK010000038.1, on the reverse strand, counting down.
GATCAAGGATTCCACCTATTTCCTGTTCGAGCATGTCTATGACCTGCCGCTTGTCCCGCCTGCCCCCGCCGCTGTGCTGGCCACAGTTGCAGAGCATGTTCTGCCGGTTCTGCTGATCCTCGGACTGTTCTCGCGGCTGTCGGCGCTCGGGCTTCTGGTCATGACGGCGGTGATCCAGATTTTTGTCTTTCCGGATGCGTGGGTTACACATGGCCTGTGGGCGGCCGCATTGCTGGTTGTACTCGCTCAGGGGCCGGGGCGGCTGTCGGTTGACCATCTGCTCAAGCTCGACAAGAGCGCCTGATCTTGCATAGCATGACAGCGGGCGGCGCTGTGCAAGCGCCGCCGCTTATCCTTGGTGACGCCTCACTGCGTCGTCCAACCGCCGTCAACGGGGATCGACGTGCCTGTCAGGTTATGGGCCACCGGATTGCACAGCCACAGGGCCAGCGCGCCGATCTCGGCGGCATCAGAGGTGCGTCGCGAGGGTTGCTTTTCCGACAGCAGTTCGGCAATCCCCGCAGCACGGTCGCCGCCATGCTGCGCGGCCCGCGCGGTGATCTGCGGCTCGATAATCGCGGTCTCGGTCCAGCCGGGGCAGATGCAATTGACCGTCACGCCGCCGCTTTCGCGGGTGCCTGCCGCCGCATATTCCAGCGCCGCCACCCGTGACATCCCGACAAGCCCGAATTTCGAGGCGACATAGGGCGCTTTGTCCACCGATGCCACCAGCCCGTGCACCGAGGCGATATTGATCACCCGTCCATAGCCGCGCACCGCCATGGCAGGCATGGCCGCCTGCATCGTGATGAAAGCGGCAGTCAGGTTGATCGACACGATGCGCTGGAACGTGGCAAGCGGCATTTCGGCCAGCGGGGCCGTGTGCTGGATACCCGCGTTGTTCACCAGAATATCGACCGGATGCCACGCCAGAACATCTTGCATCATCTGGCCCGCCGCCTCCGGATCAGACAGGTCGTGACCGAAGAAACGCGCCTCCGGTGCGCCTGCCGCGACCAGTTCGGCACAGGCCGCCTGCCCCTGCGCCGCATCGGCCAACCCATGCACCGCGATCCGCGCCCCCGCCTGCGCCAAGGCACGCGCGATCTCGAGGCCGATCCCCTGAACCGAGCCTGTCACCAGCGCGCATTTTCCAGCCAGTTCCGTCATGCCGTCATCTCCTTCAATCGTTCGCGCAGTGCGCCCTTGAGCACTTTGCCGTAGTTGTTCTTGGGAAGTTCGGTCACAACATGGTAGCTTTTGGGCCGTTTGAACCGCGCAATATTGGCAAGGCACAGCGCGTCCAATTCGGCTTGCGGCACGGATGCGCCGGAGCGGAACACCACGAACGCCACCACATGCTCGCCCCATTCGGGATCGGGGCAACCAACGACCGAGACCTCGTGGACATCGGGATGTGTCAGCAACACCTCCTCCACCTCGCGCGGATAGATGTTCGTGCCGCCCGAGATGATCACGTCTTTAGAGCGGTCGTGCAGCGTCAGATAGCCATCGGCATCCAGCGCGCCCATGTCGCCCGTCATCAGCCAGCCATCGCGCAGCGCCGCGGCGGTGGTCTGGGTCGGCGTTGCGCCGCGGGATTCATCACCGTCCCAATATCCCGCCATGACCAGCGCGCCCTGAACCGTCACCTCCCCGATCTCGCCTGTCTCTGCCTCCACGCCATCCTCGCGCAGAATCCGCAAACGCACGCCCGATTGCGCCCGTCCGACCGAACCGAGCCGCGCTTTCCAATGCGGCGTGCTCCGGTCCGCCACCTCGGCGCGCGACAAAGCGGTGATCGCCATCGGGCATTCCCCCTGCCCGTAAATCTGGACGAAACGCGGCCCCATCACCTCGACCGCGTCGATGATATCGGCCAGATACATCGGGCCGCCGCCGTAGATCACGGTTTTGATCCCCTCGAACCCGCCGGTTAGCCGCGCCGCGTCGACCAGACGGCGCACCATCGTGGGGGCCGCGAACATCGACACCGGCCCCGCACGCGCGCTGAGGGCCAGCACCTCGCCCGCATCGAAACCGCCCGAAACAGGCACGACATGGCGGGCGCCGCGCATCACATGGATAAAATTATATAGACCCGCACCATGCGACATCGGCGCGGCGTAAAGGATGCTGTCGTCGGGCGAGACATCATCCACATCGGCAAGGTAGCTCAACGACATCAACGTCAGGTTGAGCGCGGTGAGCATCACGCCCTTGGGCCGCCCCGTCGTGCCAGAGGTGTAGAACAGCCAGATCACATCATCGGCACCCGTCGGATGCGGCGGCGCTGCGTTATCAAGCGGCGCATCGGGCAGGTTTGACAGCGCCTGCAAGTTGCAGGGCAGATCGGTTGGCGCGTCAGTCAGTGCCTTCGCCAGATCGGCTTTCATATCGTCAGTGACAAAGCAAAGCCGTGCCCCGGCGTCGCCAATGATCCACGCCGCCTCGCGCGGGTGCAGCTTGGCATTGATCGGCACAGCCACCGCACCGAGATGCCAGATCCCGTAGAGTGCGACCAGATATTCGGGGCAATTCTTGGCAAAGACAGCGACCCTGTCACCCTGCGTGACGCCTTGCGCCGCCAACAATCCCGCCAGAGCCGCCGCGCGCGCGGCAAAGCTTCGATAATCGGCCACCACCGTTGCGCCGGACAGCAAGGCGGGTTGCGCGGGAGACATACGCGCAGTGCGCTGCAACCATTCAGCCGGATTCATCAGGCAACCTTTCGCAGTTCACGGACGCAACAGGAATGGGCCGTGCCCGTTGCGCCGTCAATGCATATCGCGCCTGTTGCGGGTGCAGAATGGCCCGCGCTGTCAGTCTTTCTGATTGCTGTCAGGGTCTTGCCTTGATCCGTCCCGCTGCTTCAGTGCGACAACCCGCATCCGCGCCGCCAACTTGTGCGGCGCGATCTCGTCTATCTGGGATGCATGTGCGCGCCTGTTGGCAGCGAACCGCGAGATGTCGATATGCGCCTCGCATTCCGGCCCGCACTGGATGATCTCACCGCCTGCGGACTGCACCAGACGGCGGATACCACGGTTCTCGCTGGCAAAGTAAAGATCCGCCGTCTTCACACCGATGCGTTCCGCCGCGACCAGCCCGTCAAGAAAAAGCGCCTTGCCAAACCCGCGCCCCTGATAGGCATCCTCGACCGAAATCCCGATCTCGGCATGGTCATCGAGGCCCTTGAACAGTTCGAGCACGCCGATAACACGGTCCTCGCTTTCGATCCCCAACACGATATCGGGACTGGCCCTGTCGGCGATCTGCCGCATGGATTGGTCCGGCAGGGACGCCATGAACCTGCGCTGGCGCGACGCGCGCCCGAGCCGCAGATAATGCGAGCCAAGCGCCGAGCGCCAGTCCACAAGCGTGCCGGGAAGCAATTTCGGCCTTGGATGCGATAAAGCGCGGGGCATCACAGTTCCTTTTACTGCTGCGTACGTTACTGCTGCGTACGTTCACCGCTCCACTTAATGCTGCGGCGCAGCAATTTTGAGAGAGGCGGACGCAGCGTCAGCTTCCTCCCAGGTCCAACGCGTGCCCCAACTTGCGAAATGCCTTTGGCTTTCACCACAACCGGTGCAAGAATAAAGCTGTTGTTTTTGTAAGTGGTGACCGTTTTGCGAGTGAATGATTTTATCGAACGCTGGGCGCTGTCCGGTGGCAGCGAGCGCGCAAATTTCCAGACCTTTGCGAACGAGCTTTGCGACGTGCTGGACGTGCCGCGCGCCACCCCTGCCCAGCAAAGCGAAATCGCGCAGGCCTACCATTTCGAACATCCTGTGACCTACATTCACACGACCAGCCAGACGCGCGGCTTTGTCGACCTCTACCGCGCGGGCCATTTCGTGATGGAGGCGAAACAGGGTGTGACTGGCACCACACCGCAGGATGACGCCCAAGCCGTCCTGCTGTCGGACCTGCCCAAAGCCACCCGCAAGGGCCACGGCACGCGCGGCACGCGGGGTTGGGATGATACGATGATGCGCGCCCGCAATCAGGCCGATGGCTATGCCCGCGCCGTATCGCGCAGTGACGGATGGCCGCCTTTCCTGCTGATCGTGGATGTGGGCCATGTGATCGAAGTCTATGCGGATTTCTCGGGCCAAGGCCAAGGCTACACGCAGTTTCCCGATGGCAACCGCTACCGGATCGCCCTCGATGACCTGCGCAAGCCTGACATCCGCGACCGGCTGCGCATGATCTGGACCGATCCGCACGCGCTCGACCCCGCCAAGGTGACAGCGCAAGTCACCCGCGAGGTGGCGGACAGGCTGGCCGCTCTGGGCAAATCCTTCGAGGGTCAGGGCCATGAGCCGCAGGCGGTGGCAAATTTCCTGATGCGCTGCCTGTTCACCATGTTTGCCGAGGATGTGGACCTGATCCCGCATGGCAGCTTTACCGACCTGCTGACCAAATTGCGCGGCCATCCCGAACATGCGGCCCCCGCGCTCAAAGCCCTGTGGGAGACAATGAACACCGGCGGGTTTTCTGCCGTGCTGACGACAGACCTCAAGCGCTTCAACGGCGGTTTGTTCAAGGAGGCGGAGGCCCTACCCCTGAACGCCTTGCAACTGGGCCTGCTGATAGATGCCGCATCAAAGGACTGGCGCGAGGTGGAGCCCGCGATTTTCGGCACCCTGCTGGAACGAGCCTTGGACAAACGCCAGCGCCACAAGCTGGGCGCGCATTACACGCCACGCGCCTATGTCGAACGGCTCGTGGTGCCGACGATCATCCAGCCGCTGCGTGGGGATTGGGAGGTTGTGAAAGTCGCCGTGCAACGTCTGGCGGCGGATGACAGGATGGCAGAGGCATTGGACAGCGTCCGCACCTTCCATGCAAAACTGTGCGAGATCCGCGTGCTGGACCCTGCTTGCGGCTCGGGCAACTTTCTTTATGTCGCGCTGGAACTGATGAAGCGGCTGGAGGGCGAGGTGACCGCCCTGCTGGCCGAACTGGGCGAGGAACAGACGGCGCTGTCATTGGCGGGGCACTCGGTGGACCCGCATCAGTTTCTGGGGATCGAGTTGAACCCATGGGCGGCGGCGGTGGCGGAACTGGTGCTGTGGATCGGCTATCTGCAATGGCATTTCCGCACCCATGGCAAGGCCAGCCCGTCGGAGCCCGTGCTGCGCGATTTCCGCAATATCGAGAATCGTGACGCGGTGCTGACCTATGCAGGCACCGCCCCACGACTGGACGAGAGCGGCGCGCCTGTCACCCGTTGGGATGGCGTGAGCACCATTATCCACCCTGTCACCGGCGAGGCGGTGCCGGACCCAGCCGCCCGCACGCCTGTGCTGGATTACCTCAAACCCGCCCCCGCGACATGGCCGCAGGCGGAATTCATCGTGGGCAACCCGCCGTTTATCGGGGCAAGCCGGATGCGTGACGCGCTGGGTGACGGCTATGCCGAGGCGCTGTGGAAAGCCTATCCACGGATGCCGCAAAGTGCGGATTTCGTCATGTTCTGGTGGGACAAGGCGGCACTGGCCGCGCGCGGCTGGAAACCCGCCACTGAGAAATCACGGGCCAAGGCCACGCGGCGCTTCGGGCTGATCACTACCAATTCCCTGCGCCAGACCTTCAACCGCAAGGTGCTGGAGCCGCATCTGGCCGATCCGAAAACCGGCCTGTCGCTGATCTTTGCCATCCCCGATCACCCTTGGGTGGATGCAGGCGATGGTGCTGCGGTGCGGATCGCCATGACAGTGGCTGAACGCGGGCGGGGCGCGGGGCGGCTGCTGACCGTGGCCGAGGAAACGAAGGGCGACGCCGAGGCCGAAGGCCGCTTGGTCCGCTTCGACATCCAGAAGGGCAAGATTTTTGCGAATCTGCGGATCGGGGCGGATGTGGCGGGGGCGGTGCCGTTGAAGGCGAATGAAAGCTTGGCTCACATGGGGGTAAAACTCCATGGGATGGGTTTCGTAGTGACACCCGAAAAAGCTGTGCAGCTAGGGCTCGGCGCCACCTCAGGATTAGAAAACCATATCCGGCCATTCATAAGCGGACGCGACCTCGCTCAAACTAGCAGGGGCGCAATGGCAATTGACTTATTTGGACTTAGCGAAAGCGAGGCAAAACAGAAATTTGCAAACGTTTATCAGCATATTCTTGACACAGTGAAACCAGAGCGAGACTTGAACAATCGAGAAACCTATCGACGCAATTGGTGGATTTTCGGCGAACCGCGTAAAGAAATGAGACCAGCGTTAAGCGACCTACCGCGGTTTATCGCCACCACCCGAACTGCCAAACATAGAGTTTTCCAGTTTGTGCAGTCGCTTTTATTGCAGAAAGTAAGGTGATTGTGGTGGCTGCTGATGATGCGTGGATACTATCCGTATTATCGACAAAAACGCATGAATCTTGGGCACTGGCTAACGGCGCGTTCCTAGAAGATCGACCTAACTACAATCATTCAGAAGCTTTTAACCCCTTCCCCTTCCCTGATCCAACCGAGGCGCAGAAAACCCATCTCCGCAGCCTTGGGGAGCAGCTTGACGCGCATCGCAAGGCGCAGCAGGCGGCGCATCCCAAGCTGACCCTGACCGCGATGTATAACGTGCTGGAAAAACTCCGCGCGGGCGAGCGGATCGAGGGCAAGGACCGCGAGATCTATGATCAGGGGCTGGTCGGCATCCTGCGCGATCTGCATGACCAGATCGACGCCGCCGTGGCCGAGGCTTACGGCTGGCCTGCCACCCTCTCGGATGATGACATCCTGCACCGGCTGGTCGATCTGAACCGCGCCCGCGCCCTTGAGGAATCGCGCGGCCAAATCCGCTGGCTGCGCCCCAATTACCAGAACCCCGCAGGCACCAAGGCGCTGGCCAAAGGCAACCAAGGCACCATGGACCTTGGCCCCAAGGACACCACCACCAAAGCGCCGTGGCCCAAATCCCTGCCCGAACAGATCGCAGCGGTGCAATCCGCGCTGCACGACCTTGGCGAGGCCACCCCCGAACAGATCGCCCGCCAGTTCCAGCGCGGCCGCGCAGGCACGGTGCAACCGCTTCTGGAAAGCCTGACCGCACTGGGCCATGCCCGCCTGACCCAAACCGGCCTTTTCGCCGCATAGCCCCTGACCGGCCAACGGGACAAGATCCTGCGCCCTACCCTCCGACACACCGCCGTCCGCAAAAACCGGCAATCAAGGAGATCATGGACACGGACGGGTATGTGTGAATTTCTGGGACAGGAAAAAGCAAGGGAGATCGACATGGCATCATTGAGCGGAAAAATCGCATGGGTCACAGGCGCGGGCGGCGGCATTGGCGAGGCTTCGGCCAGATCGCTGGCAGAGGCGGGCGCGTATGTGGTGCTCTCGGGCCGCCGTCTGGAGGAGTTGCAACGGGTAGTGCACGACATCAGCGAAGCAGGCGGCAAAGCGGAGGCCGCACAGCTTGACGTCGTGGATGCGCAGGCGACACAAGCCATCGCCGATGATCTGGTCACGCGGCTTGGCGGTATCGATATTTTCATGGCCAATGCAGGTGTCAACATACCCAACAGGGCTGTGGGGCAAGTCACGGCGGCGGATTTTGCCAAGGTGGTGGATATCAATCTCAACGGCGTGATGAACGGAATCCTCGCCGTCCTCCCCCAGATGCGGGAGAAAGGCGCGGGCACGCTGATCCTCACCTCGTCATGGGCAGGCCGCCACCCCTCGCGTCTCACGGGGCCTGCCTATACCGCGTCCAAACACGCCGTCGTGGCGCTGAGCCATTCGATCAATCAGGAAGAGGGCGTGAACGGCATCCGCTGCACCGCCCTGATGCCGGGCGAAGTGGCGACGCCGATCATGCAGTCGCGCCCCAAACCGCCCTCGGCGGAGGATCAGGCGCGTATGCTGCAAGCGGATGATCTGGGGTCGATGGTGCGCTACATCGCAGAGGCACCGCCCCACGTCTGCATCAACGAGGTGCTGATCAGCCCCACATGGAACCGCAGCTTTACCGGTGTTGCGGAACTGGGCGGCATGAAACTGTAAGATCCGGGGGTCGCAGCGGCCCGTCCGAGCCGCTGCGCATGTCGTGCTGCGCCTAGTTTTCGGTTAGCGCACTGACGATCTGTTCAAGCGCGTCTTGCGCTTTAGCCCGCATCTCCGCGTCGGTCGCATCCTGTATCGGGTGCGGCACCAAAAGATAGCGCGCGTCAGTCATACCCAGCGCCTTGCGCTGGCTGATTGCGGCCTGATCAAATTCGCTCGATGCGATGGCGACTGCCGGGATCCCCTGGGTTTCAAACCAGAAATTGTCGTGCATACTGCACGTCGTACAAGATCCTCAGTCGGCCAAAGCCTCGATTACAAAGCTGCATTCGTCGCGTATCTGCTGCCGCAGCACTTCGGGACAGGGCTTGGCAAATGTCGGCTTCGTATAGCGCTTGACGGTCAGATCGGGCGCTTTCTGGGTCAGCAGGTGTTCGAGCTCGTCGAGAAAGACGTTCCCACGCGGCTTGCTGATGTCCAAAAGGCCGATCACGCCGGAAAGGCTCCCGTTGCGCGGTGTAATCTGCCGCTCCACCGGTTTTCGCTCGTCCGTCGGGTCGAGAATTGTCGTCATATCACTCCTCCTGTCAGGCAAGTTTAGCTCAAGATTCATCCCAAGTCGATTTTCTTTGAGACGGCGATGGACCCGACCGCTCCCGTGGCCCAACCGTGAAAGCAGGAGGAGAATTTCCCCGCATCCGACCCGGCGACGACGATGTGGATGTACTCTTTGCCAGCGAATTTCGGCACCGATTTCTTGAGCGCCTGCGGCCCCATTTCCTCCGCCGTCTCCGGCGGGATTCCCGCGCCGGAGCGTTCGTCCTGCACCATGTCCGACAGCGGGCGCATGGTCACTTCCTGTATCCGGTCGCGCAGGCGCTCCTTGGAATACTCCCCCTCTCGCATCAGCGTGTCGATATGCTCCGGGCAGACCACCAGCAGGGTATCGACGGGTAGATTGTGCAGCTTCGGCAAAAACACACCTTCCAGCCCCAGACCCAGTGAGCCCGCGATCTGGTCGGGTGCGCGAGAGGTCTGATCGACGATATGCACCGGCCCTCCGGTCATGGCAAAGACGGTGACCACCGAATCCTCCGGCGCAAAACCCCGCTCCACATGCAAGGCGGGCCAAGGGGAGCGTTCCTCGTTCTCGGCAAAACACATGGTGAATTTCATCGGGTTGCCAAGCACCGACCGCTCGACTCCGCCGGTAGTGGCCCCGCCCACATTGCGCACCACAAGGCGCAGCGCGCGGCCGATGGTGGCATTGGCACGGTTGCCCGCGCCGAGCGCTGCAAGCCCCTTGTTCATCCCGATCCGGTCTCGAATGGGGCCGTTCACGACCATCACGGGAGCGGCACCCATCGTGGTGGCGGTGACGCCGTGGATGTTGAAATCATCGGTGCACACGGCCTCGACGGCGGCAATGATCACTGGCAGATACTCGGGCTTGCAGCCCGCCATGACGGCATTGATCGCGATCTTCTCGATCGTCGCCACGCCCATGTTTGGCGGAACGGTCGCCACCACCTCCTGCGGATCGCGGTGCGTACCGCCCAGCATCCGCATCACCCGTTCGGGCGTGGGCGGGATCAGGGGCAGACCGTCGGAGAACCCCTGATCAAACATGAATTCAGCCACATCGTCACCGGGGGCCACTTCGATGCGCCGCGCGCGGATCAGGCTGCCATCAGCCTCGGCGCGAAGTTTGTCGTAGACCGAAGGATCGAGATGTTTGGAGCCGCACCCCGGCCGCCAAGCGGGCAAGCTGATCCAGTCGATCTGGGCGGTGGGCAGGGAGACAGCCTCGCTCATATCGGCGGCCAGCGCCTCCCAGTCCTTTCGCACGAACCCTTCGAATTTGCGTTGCACCTCGCCCTGCGCGTTGTGCCAGAAAACCGAAGGCACGCTTTCGATGTCCCAATCAAACGCCGCATTGCATGCGGTGTCGTCAAGCACGGGCATACTCAAATCGTGCCGCTTGGCAAATGCGGCGTTGGCCTCACCGGACTGCGCGACCAGCCGCACCGCGACCTTGCTGCCGTAGGCTTTATGCAGTGCCTCCAGCACGGGGGCGGCGATGTTGCAGGTTTCGCAATCCTCTTTGACAAAGCAGATCAGGCTCGGCCGTCCCTCGGGCAGGCGGTGCGCCACCCCGTCGAGGTCGTTCAATGAAAGTTCAGTTTTTGTGCTGCTCATATCCGCCCTCCTGCGCGTCCCGTTCATCGTGCGCGCGAACCGCGCCCGTTGTCCAGAACGTCTGCATGGCGGAGGTGGATGGGAATCGAACCCACCACACGCCCCTAAGACGCGTCCATGGTTTTGAAGACCAGGGAAGCCACCAGACTCCTGTCACCCCCGTATATCCGCACATTATCAAGTCGCATCCTGCGGGGTAACCGAAAAATCCGGCGCCATTTTGCGCAAGTCGTTGCTGCGCAAGGTAATGCCCTGCGTGTCGAAATATTCTAGTACGGGTACGATGATCCTGCGGCTGGTCGACAGGGCACTGCGCGCTTGCGAGGTCGAAAAGCTCAGAGGCGGCGGAAACGCGGCGCGCAGGAGCACGGCGGCTGTGCCCAGAGCATCGCGGTGGAACACAATCGTTTGTCCCAGTGCAATATTGGGCAAAGCCCAGAGCCTTCCCACGTCCACCAGTAGAGCCATGAGGTCGCGGTCGAGCGCATCTTGCGCGACATCCTGATGGCGGGGCGGCGCAAGGGCGGCTTCGAGAAACATCGCTTCCAGCGCGGCCATCCGCGTCCGTTGGTCGGGCGTGAGACGCGCCAGAGGATCATGTCCGCTCAGGGCCAGCCGCGTGCCGTGGGCGCGGATAAGTCCGTTTTCCAGCAGCACGCTCTCGGCATGGACCAGCAGCGCGGCGTTTGCCTTGAGGCCTGACAGAACGGATTGCGGGGCTGCTATGTCCAGCGGGTGTTCCGTGTGATAGTTTGTCAATACCGCAGTGATTTTCAGGGTGCAGTCCACGACATCTTCCCGCGCGGCGACAAAATCGGCACCGAGAGAAACGAACCCCTGACCCAGAGCGATCTGCGCGTCGGGCACAGACCGGCGCATCAGCCGCGCCATCTGCCCGAGCGAGAAAGCACCGCCCTGCGCGCGGGCCAAATTGGCCGCCACGCCAGAGATGTCCTGACGCGCCGCAACGGCGAGCAGCGCGACACGCAGAGTATCGTTCGGGCGCGCAGGCGTTGCTTGTGGATCGAGCACAATCGCGCCGCCGATCGTTTGCTGCGGCGACAGGCGGCGCAGGACCGCGCGCTGCCCCGCGAATCCCACGACCGGTTTCTGGAACCGCAGTTGCGCATAGGTGGCACCACCCGCATCAGTGCTGAACAGACGCAAATGTGCCACGGCATTTGCCGTCCCAAGCAGGACGCGGACCTGTTCGTTGTGTTTGAGCCTGTGGGCATCCCTCGCAGGCCGCGTGAGCGCGACGTCCATGCAGTGCGAGAGCCCGTAATCCCCACCAGACCAGAGCACCGCGCCACGGGCGATCTGCGCAACCGCAATGCCGCGCAGGTTCACGGCGATACGTTCGCCTGCGTGCACAATGTCCCGTTCCGCACCCCTTGTATGCAATCCGCGCAGGGTGACGGTCACTCCGGGGGGCATAAGCTGCGCCTGCGCGCCCGACGCCAATGCGCCGCCCGTGAGAGTCCCCGTCACGATGGTCCCGCGCCCCGCAAGGCTGAACACCCGGTCGACCGGCAAAAAGGCGTGCGGCGGAGCCGCGCGGTGCGACGGCCGTGTAATGAACGCCTCCAATCGGCTGTGCAAATCCTCCAAGCCCTCGCCGGTCAGGGCAGAGCACGCGATCATCACCGCATCCCCAAGGTCAGTATCGGACAAGGCGTGGCGAATCTCGGCCATCCGATGCTCCCGCTCCACCGTCGTCAGCAAATCGGATTTCGTAACCGCCACGATGGCCTTCTCGAGACCCAATGCAGCGGCAATCTCCAGATGCTCCAGCGTTTGCGCGCGGATCCCCTCGGTCGCGGAAATCACCAAGAGTGCGGCACGCGCGCCGCTGGCCCCTGACACCATCGCCGGAATGAAATCCTCATGCCCCGGCACATCGATGAAATCAACAACACCACTTGGATAGGTCGCATGGGCATAGCCCGGCACAATCGACAGGCCGCGTTTCTTTTCCTCGGGCAGGCGGTCCGTATCGGTCCCCGTCAGCGCCCGGACAATGGCCGTCTTGCCATGATCCACATGGCCGATGACCACCACGCAGCAGGTGTTCATGCCTTGGAAATCCGCGCAAAGGCGCTGACGATCTGCGGCAACTCATCCTCCGCAACCGTGCGCATATCGAGCATCACCTTTCCGCGTGCAATCCGACCGATCACAGGCCGGCTAGCCCGGCGCAGAGCGGCGGCAAGATGTTCGACCGTCATGTCGGGCAGCGCGGTCGCGACCGCGAAACTGGGCAGATCCTGATCAGGAAGCGACCCCGCGCCGGCATAGGCTACGCTCGCGCTCACCTCGACCTCTTCCATCCCGATATCGCGAAGCATCTGCGCAAGCCTGTGCGCCCGATCCTCGACCTCGCCCACCTGGGCCGACAACATTGCCAGCACGGGAATGTCGCGCAACGGGTCAAACGGCGCACGGTAGAGGCGCAGGGTCGCCCCAAGAGCCGCCAGCGAGAGTTTATCGATGCGCATGGCCCGCATGAGCGGATGCGCCTTGAGCTTCGCAATGATATCCAGCCGCCCCGCGATGATGCCCGCCTGCGGTCCTCCCAACAGCTTGTCACCCGAAAACATGACCAGATCGACGCCGGTTTTCAGGATCTCGCGCACCACCGGCTCGTCGGGAAGCCCGTAGGGCGACAGGTCGATGAGCACGCCGCTGCCCAGATCTTCCATCACGATCACGCGGTGCTCCTGTGCAAGTTTCACCAGTTCGCGGCGGTCTGGCGCGGCGGTGAAGCCCACAATCCGGAAATTGCTGGTGTGGCTTTTCAGAAGGACGGCGGTGCTGTCGTCAATCGCGGCTGCGTAATCGCCGATGCGGGTTTTATTGGTGGCCCCGACCTCGCGCAAAACGGCCCCGCTCTGGGCGATCACGTCGGGCAGGCGGAACGAGCCTCCGATCTCGATCAGTTCCCCGCGCGAGGCGACCACGCTGCGGCCCTGTGCGGTCGCCATCAGGCTCAGCAGGATCGCCGCCGCGCAATTGTTCACGACCACCGCCGCTTCCGCCCCTGTCAGCTCACAGATCAGACGCTCCACATGGGCATGTCGCGAGCCGCGCTTTCCGGTTTCCAGATCCAGTTCCAGATTTGAGGGGGCCGCCGCGGCCACCTGCATCGCCTGTACTGCCTGAGGTGCGAGCAGCGCGCGGCCCAGATTGGTGTGGATGATTATGCCCGTGGCATTGATGACGGGAACGAGGGTGGGCGCACGGCCCGCCTCGATCTTTTCGGCAACACCCGCCGCGAAATCGGCGCTGGCAAAATCCGGCAGGGCGGGCGCATCACCCCCCCGAATTGCCGACCTCAACTCCCCGATGATCCCGCGCAGCACCTCAACCACCTCGCCGTGGCTGTAGCGTGTCACCAGACCGGCAATCGCGGGCCTGTCCAGTAGCATTTGTATCTGCGGCAGATCTTTGAGGGTTGGGGCCATTTCAATTCCCTTAACCGGATCAATGGAGCCGTGCAGGATGGCCCGCCGTCAAAGAGCCTTGTTGCAAGGAATGCTGCTCGGCTGACATTGGTCACGGCTCATTCTCGTGAAGATGCTATAAATGCCGCACATGTTCAATGCTGATCGCCGTGGTGAAATTCCGAAGCAAAAGCAGCGGGTAACCGACGGTCGAGTCGCTGCGACAGACTCAAGTCTGGATGCGCTTAACCGCGACGCTGCGTGTCGGCTCACGGCGAAATATATCGCGCCGATAAACTTTAATAAGCCATAATTCATTGGATAAGTGGTGCCCACACGGACTCCTATTCAAATACTAAAAATTTGATATTAATAAATAAATTTAGTGTGTCTATAACTTATGCCCCCATCGATGCCCCCACAAGTGATTTTCAATTAGTTTACACTCAGTATCGCCGCTTTTAGAAAGCGCCCTGGATCGCAGTTTGTCCCCGCGTGTGCGGGGAACAGCCGACACGTCGCTACAGTCTGCGCTGAACGACCGATTCTTCCCCGCGTGTGCGGGGAACAGATGCTGCACTCGTGGCTGGCAGCTATAACGTTCGGTTCATCGGCGCGTGTGCGGGGAACAGGTCTTCGGGATCAGGAACGTACCCTGGTACTGCGGTTCATCCCCGCGTGTGCGGGGAACAGTATTGCTGTGGGGTCTGCCGTGGCTCCGTGGGCGGTTCATCCCCGCGTGTGCGGGGAACAGGGAGTCGTTCGTCGCCTGTCCAGAAATACAGGCGGTTCATCCCCGCGTGTGCGGGGAACAGATCGACATCGGCGGGGACGATCCCCCAAGCCTCGGTTCATCCCCGCGTGTGCGGGGAACAGTCGGGCCGATGCGCAAAGGTGCCGAGGCGAACCGGTTCATCCCCGCGTGTGCGGGGAACAGATGAAAATATCTGAACGGTTGATCTGCCCGGCCGGTTCATCCCCGCGTGTGCGGGGAACAGCTCAGCATGAGCTTAGTCGCCTGTCCCTGCATCGGTTCATCCCCGCGTGTGCGGGGAACAGGGCCGTCCAAGAGCCGCAGCAGCCCCCCACCCCGGTTCATCCCCGCGTGTGCGGGGAACAGCGCGTCCGCCAATAGGATCGCCCGAGTATACCCGGTTCATCCCCGCGTGTGCGGGGAACAGTGTGTCCGCCCTGCGTGGTGCAGATCATACTGCGGTTCATCCCCGCGTGTGCGGGGAACAGTCAACACGGTCTATATCGCGCGAGACGGGAGCCGGTTCATCCCCGCGTGTGCGGGGAACAGTTCGGTCGCGGCCATTGCGGGCGCAGCTATCGCGGTTCATCCCCGCGTGTGCGGGGAACAGTCCTCTGCGTATTTGCAGGCTGCGACGTACTCCGGTTCATCCCCGCGTGTGCGGGGAACAGGATATCAGGGTAAAAACGGTGGCAATAGTTACCGGTTCATCCCCGCGTGTGCGGGGAACAGTCCCGCGCCGCAAGTGTGGGGTGCTGCAAAATCGGTTCATCCCCGCGTGTGCGGGGAACAGGCAGAACATCGCGGCATTGATCACAGCGTCGCCGGTTCATCCCCGCGTGTGCGGGGAACAGGGTGGCACATTCAAAGCGCGGCGGGCTGCAGTCGGTTCATCCCCGCGTGTGCGGGGAACAGCGAAATCGAGACGCGGCCTGTAATCGTCGCGCCGGTTCATCCCCGCGTGTGCGGGGAACAGTGGGTCTCACGGCGGGCATGAACAAGGCCGCGCGGTTCATCCCCGCGTGTGCGGGGAACAGGATCGCCAAAGGGGCAAACAACGGCCCCGGACCGGTTCATCCCCGCGTGTGCGGGGAACAGCCGTGCAATTCACTCGCGGCATCTGCGTATGCCGGTTCATCCCCGCGTGTGCGGGGAACAGGTTATCCTTTTCGTCGTGGTTGCGATCGTCGGCGGTTCATCCCCGCGTGTGCGGGGAACAGCTGGAACCATGACGGGCCAGAGCATCACGTTTCGGTTCATCCCCGCGTGTGCGGGGAACAGGCTTTCGCAAAGGAGTCGGTGTAATGGTCAATCGGTTCATCCCCGCGTGTGCGGGGAACAGTCAAGGGCGTTTCCCCTCGATCATGCTGGCCTCGGTTCATCCCCGCGTGTGCGGGGAACAGCCGCCCAATTCCAACACGCGCTGCGCGATGGTCGGTTCATCCCCGCGTGTGCGGGGAACAGGTCTAAACGCGACCCCAAACAGCGGTGAGGCGCGGTTCATCCCCGCGTGTGCGGGGAACAGTCTTCGTGTATGTTATTGTTCCACCAAGGTTTTAACGATGTCAAACAGCGTACCGATTTAAGCGACTATGACAGAAGCGTCTTAGCCACGTCTGTCCGGAAAAAAACTCACGAGCTTCAGGCCGTCGAAGTTAACCGGAAGGCGCCGATTTTTGCCTATCGTGAGAAAGTCATACCCCTGATCCGTTGGTGCTTTCCAAACAAGAACGGCATCGCCTTGTTCAATGCCCGCAAGAACCTGATTCCAGATCATGTCGCGTGTCCGCACCGAATAGTCACCGACATATACACCTGCACGCAGCTCGACCAGCCACGCTGCCAGACGGCCGCGCAAGCGCGGCGGTGCGTTGGAGACGACAACGACCATCATTTATCGATGCCCTTCATTGCCGGATGCCGGTTCATCTGGAAAAGCAGGCCCTACCATATCTGCTGGCGGGTCGGGACGGCGCAATTCACCTGCGGACAGAACCTCTTCAATTGCAGGGATAATTTTGCTCAGAAGACCGCTCCGACGGAACGAATCGCGACAGGCAAGACGCACGGCGCGGTCGGGGGCCATGTCCAGTTTGCCATTCGAAGCCTGCCCCGCGATCCGAAAAGCCTCTGGCACCACAGTTTCGAGTTTATAAAGATCGGCAATGTCATAGACGAAAGATAGGGGTTTACCGCTATGCAGCATTCCGATTGCTGGAGCATATCCTGCGGCGAGCACTGCTGCCTCGGTTAACCCATGTAGACAGGCGGTTGCCGCAGACAAACAACGGTTGGCAACGTCGCCTGCCTCCCAATTCTTGGGGTCATAAGAACGGCGTTTCCAATCGACCCCATATTGACGCGCGAGAAGGGCATAGCTTTCACGCACCCGCACCCCTTCGATCCCGCGCAGCTGATTGATCGAGCGGCGCGAAGGTGCGTCCTCGCCAAAGCGCATCGCAAACATCTTGCGAACCACGCGAAGGCGTGCGGCATCGTCCAGCGCGATAGAGGCTTGCCACAGCAATCGGTCTGATCGCGCACCTCCCGGCTGACCGGCTGAATAAAGCCGGACACCCCCTTCACCAACCCAGGTGATCAGCGCCCCGACACGTGCAGCGAGCGCAATCGCCGCATGCGAAATTCGCGCGCCAGGTTCCAGCATGATCCCAGCCAACCCGCCAACCGGGATCTGCGTCCGCGTTCCATCAGCATTTACGGCTACAAATGCGCCATCAAGCACATCCAGCTGCGCGCGTTCGACAAACACCAGCGATGATCTGTCCTTGAGCGGGATCGGGCGGGGAGGTGCGAGACCAGGGAGGTTGCCTGCGCTCATCGCGATCGGCGGATCAGCATCAATCCGCAGCCAAATGCCTTGGCACGTCCGAAACCACGCCCCAATTGTTCAACAAAGACTGTAGGGTCGGTGACGGTCAGGTTCCCGGTCAAGTCAAGGACCCCAAACTGCGGTTGGCCTTTGCGAGGGCCGCGATAGTCGGGCAAGGTCAGGGTTGTATAATCAGCACCTGTAAGGGACCGAAGGGTGAAGCCAGCCTTCGAACCTTGTCGGCCCAGCCAAATCGCCGCTTCACTCTGCACAATCTGGGATTTGGCAGCGGCGCGGGCATCCCTGGGGATCGCGTACAATGCATCCATCACGACGTCCACGCGCCCTGCCCCGCGCTTGGCTCGTGTGGCATTTACACGAAGAGCAAAGGACAATGTGTCCCCTGCGCTCAACGATGGCGTAAAAGGTTTGCTCTGAAACAGGTCGAAGAGATCCATCTGCATTGGAGGTCTGGCTGATAAGGTCAAAAACGATCCATCAGCTTCTTCGCGCCAGAGAAAATCCCGCCCGCGGTCGGCCTCATCGGCAAATGCAGCCCAAATCAACTTGTGATGTGCATCAATCCGCATCGCCTGATCCGCAGGTGAAATCAGGCTGGCCAATGCCCGGGCCGAGGGGGTACGCGACAGTCGCATCTGGTTGAAATAGAGCGTCATGTTGCTCCTCCCACAGGGGTGATATCCACTGCCCGGCGCATCACATAGCGCGGCCCGAAATGCCACTTTGCCCGATCAACAGGCAAATCATGGACTTCTTCGCCGTGTTCCGCAGCTTCGATCACCATTCTCGCACGGGCGTTGCGCCGCCATGGAGGCGGGATAAGCTGCGCGAAAGCACCATCTGGGCTGTCAGCTTGTACGATAGATGCACCCAAAGGAGCCGAGAGTGGGCAGGATTTGCGCCCCAGATAAAGTGTGAAGCGCGGCTGGATGAGGGCTTTTTGCAACGGCTCCAACTCGCCACCCCACAGGGTGACACCGTGAAACGCTCCGCAGCGATAGTCGCGCAAAGTGATGGTAGAATTGGTCCGGCCGCGCGCTGTCTGCAGAGCTTCTGGTCGGGAATTGGCATGCTTCACGGCAGCGCTGGGGATCGTTTCTACCGTATGGTAATCGCGCAAGGCGGCTCCTTCATCAAACACCGCAATCGCCAAGGATAGCGCGTCAAGTGCGCGAAAGTCGCCATCCCGCTGGATACCAAGCGCCGCACCCAACAGCCCCAGAATAGCCGAACGTGCAGGCCAGACCATCGACCCACGTCGTTCATGCCCAGCCAGCTCCCCTATCGCTCCAAGTGATGCGGTGAGGCCGAAGATAAGAAAGGGTTGCATCAGGCCGCCTTGGTCGCGCTGACGGCAAAGTGAACGATCTCGTCCAACGTGCCTGCTTGGCCAACGTGCAACTCCTGAGCCTGATCCCACACTTTGCCATAGGCGGCGTCAATTGCATCGCGGGTGGATTTCAGCGCTGTCACCGACGCCTCCAGCCATGGCTGCTGCTTGACCGGGTCAAAGAAAGCACCCGACAGATCGCGCGGTGCCTGCGACCCAGTTTCCGCAAGAATATAGTGAGCGCGAGGGTGATGCGCAAAGGTGTTCTGCTTGCCTCGCGGAGTGGATTGCGCAAGAGCGCGCGCCAATGCCTGCATGCCTTTGGCAGCCAGATCCCTGTCACCGTTGAGATTTTCAATCAATAGATCGCAGTTGACGCAGACATATTGATAAAACACTCCCGACCCAAAAGCGATTTCCCCAAGGTGGCCCGCGCCAGTATCTTCCACTTTGTTCAGATCATCGACGGCAGAGAACCAGTCTTCTTCGGCCTGGGCGCTATGTGTCGTGATCGCATGGGCAACCTGCACCGCGGCATCACGATTAAAATCCGCATCATCGGCCAGCATACGTCCGAACATTGCGATATCGATTGCGCCATCGGCCCTGCGCAGAACGGTTTTCTTAAGATCTTTATCGGTTGGCAACGCCTCACCCGCCACAGCCCTTGCGGCCAGATCTTCGGCCAAGGCCCATTCTTCGGGCGAAATAAAGGCCAATGTAGTGGCCACTGGAGTACCATCCTTTTTGGGAGCTTCAAGCTTACCAAATATTTTCGCCACCATTTCGGCGGCAGCAGCAGCGTCCTTTTCTAATGCACCGCCCGCAATCAAATGCGCGACCAGTTTTTCGTAGAGCCGTTTGGTACGCACCCCCATATTGCCCTGCAAGTCGAGCGCAAAAAACGAGCTTTCACGCAATGCGCGTTTGACAGATTGTGACGACATCCGCAGTCGTGGCGCGCCGCCGACCATCGCCTGTTTAGGTCTACCCTGATCGTCGCGGTTTGGGTTGGATGGGCCATAACTGGTCAGAAGATGAAACTGGACAAAGGTTGTCATTGTACGGGCTCCTTGGGCAAATCGGACGGGGCATCCGCCCCATAATAATGAAAACACCACCGGGTCCGGGCTTTGTCGTCCCAATCCCAGATATCTTTTGCGAGTGCAGAGATGTTACAGCGGCGGTCAGCCATGCTGATCGCGCGTCTCACCAATGCGTCGCGCTCTCCATCATGCGCGCGCATCAACCGCTGAAATCGCAGATCAGAAAACACATCATTCCCCAGCCGGGTGGCCAGTGTAGCAGTATCGTGATCGCGCACTTCGGCCAGAATCCGTACCAAGCCTGCCAGCTTTTCCGCCTGTGTCGGTCCGACGGAAAGCAGCTTTGCGAGGGTCTGCACTTGCCGTTCGCTCAGAGCCTCGACTGGCCCTGCACGCCGCAATCTTGCTGCGAGCGCCCGTGCCTGAGAGCTATTTCGGTCACCGATATTGACAGTCCACCAGCCAAGAACGATCTGGCCAAAACTTTTGCGTTCGTCGCTCATTCTGCTTTGCCTTTCTTGACTACAGGCACTTCAAGTTGGAGGTGATTGAACAGCTCTCTGCCCTGCTTGCCGTATCCCTTGAACGCCAGTGCCAGGAATTTACGCGCCTGCACAATCTGCTCAATTTTCTTGGTGTCCCGCAAACTCAGTTGCGGCAACGCCAAAGCCTCGAACTGTGCTAGAGCTTGCGCGCGAAGATCTTCCAGCCAGAGCGTTGCAACATCCTCGCCCGCAACCAGTGCCGCGACCCTGGCATCAAACGCGGTCTCGGTAGCGATGAAAAACGCCTCACGCTCAGCCTCGCGGGCCTCGCCTGCTTTCAGCAAGGGCTCCAGCGCACCGCGTAAAACGCTACCAGCAACTTCTGCCGCGCGGATTAGGCTTTCGAGCCGGTATTCAGCGTCTGGTTCAAGGCGCAACAGCGGCTGAACCGACCAAATGAAATTGCGCGGCTTCATGTTATCCATCGCCCAGCCTGCGACGATGACTTTGCCACGACCCTCTTTGCTTGTGTTACGACCCTCGCGGATAATAAGCCCCTGCTCGCGTGTGGCCGTTGATGTCGCGCCTGCCACAACCCCGAGCCAGTTGCGATACCCAAACTGTCCGGCTCGCGGATGGACCGGCAACCATTCCTCGCCTTCTTTTAGGCAGTAATACGGGCTGAGCGGGTGTTTCCACTTTGCATAATTCTTCCCCCATGGGCGTTGGATGACTCCCGTCACCATGCCCTGATCCGCGACAAGACGAATACGGCGTGGCATCCCGAAAAACACCTCAACGCCGAAAAGTTGGCCAGCCGGAGGAAAGGTTTCCAGTCCTTTGTCAGACACACGCGTCGGGCGCATCCAGGGCAACTCGTCGATGCCCCCGGCAGAACTTGTCGGCACATTGGCCCAGACCAGTGGCCAAAGTCCGCGCTGCGGGTCCACCAGTGTCACCATCGGGCCACCACCGCGCATTGATGTGCGGTTGCCAGCCCCGCCGGCGGGTGCGAACGCCTGAAAGGTATAAAGTGCCATCGCCGCCATCGCTGGCTCAAGAGCGCGATAGCGGCTGCGATGCACCATCAGATCGGCGTTGTTTTTCGCAGTGTTGGCACCTGCACTGTCGATGAAAAGCGAATCAACCGGATTCGCTGCGCCATCAAGGTGTTCCATGTCCTGCAAAAACCGTGGGCCGTCCCCCAACAGATCAAAGGCCGGGGCAAAAGGGGCCAACTTTTCCTTCAGGCGGGCCGGATCTGGAGCGCTTCGGTCATCCCAATCCTCAATATCGCCGGGCGGATCGGCCAAGAATACCAAACCGATCAAGAACTCATAGCAGGCGATATTGAAGTCGGGACGCGGCCAGTCAGGTCGGACAATGCCCGGCTCGGCCATTTGCCATGGCGCAATAATGCTGCGGCTTCCATCGGCACGTAGCACCGGAATCCACGCGTCGTTGATCAAATTCAATATCATAAAGTACACTCGCTACTATGCAGCGAAAAAATCAGCGAAAGACAACTCTGTAAAGAGATTGTTTGTTGGGTGCGTCAATCCGAACCTTCAAAAATCAATCCTAGCCGTTCATCATAACGCAACCCTGCACAAATCACCCCATCCTCTGCCACGACACAGACGCGCTGGCTATTCCGCTTCCATTCGGGCCAGTCGGAAGTCAGCGCGACAATATCAGCGCTGGTCTGATCGGGCAGATCGAGTCGCGCCAGTCGTTTGCGACTTACCGAGACTTCGGACATCGACCAACCCTCCAGCCCATTTGCCCAGGGATGCAAAGCGCCATCGACACGCCGGGCTAAAACAAGGATCTGCTGCTCCTCGCCCAGTCGTGTCGGATAGGTTGCATCGTCGTTGGCGCGGCCGCCAAGGCGGTAACCGGCGTCGAAATTGACGATGTTGTGGGCGGCATGGCCTTTGGCCGCCGCGTCTTTGCCCTCGCGTTCCATTTCAGTCGCTTCCAGAACGGGGGGCACGGGGCGAGCCGCAGCCCCGTGCACCGACTCGATAAGGGTTCGCAGACCTGAGGGGGCCTCAATGACACCCACATTGAACAGATGATCTGCAGTGCGCCATTGATCAGCCAACGGATAGACGTAAGCCCCTCCCCCTAGAACAGTTTGCAGCCAGCGCGCGTCGGTCACCACAGCTGGGTCAGGCGAAACGACATACAGGACAGGGGCCGGCACCGGGCGGCTGGCACGTGGCCGCTTCTCCATATGCCGCCAAAGCCGACCTGCGCGCTGCACCAAGGCCGCCATCGGTGCTAGGTCGGTGACCATCACGTCAAAATCAAAGTCGAGCGACGACTCTAACACTTGTGTGCCGACCAACACCTGTCCGGCTGGGCCGTGTCTTTCTTTGCCGAAGCGCTGATGGGCAGCAGCTTCAATCCTTTTTCGGTCACCTAGGGTGAACCTCGCATGCAACAAAGCAGCATCGAACCCGGCGGCCTGCAATGCCAGTACTGCGGCTATCGCATCATCCACCGAATTGCGCACCCAGACACAAGCTGCGCCTTTTTCAAACGATTTTGCAATCACAGCCACAGCGGCATCACCATTGGCAAGCCGCTGCACTTGGACAACACCTTTCGGTCCAGTCTCTTGCGGTAGATCACAGACTGCCGCCCCGCCGGCAATTGTTAGTGCGGGATAAGCAGAACTTTCGGATCCCCCGCCATAAACTGCTAACAACTGCGCACGTTGCTTCATGGGCAGCGTCGCCGTCAACAGGATGGCGGAGCCACCAGCTGCACGGTGCATCTGCAAAAGAGCGGTCAGTTCAGCGCCGATATAGGGTTCGCCCAGTTCGTGCACCTCGTCCACAATCAGGATTTTTGACGACAGACCAAAATGTCGCAGCGTCTGGAACTTGACTGGTAGGACTGCAAGCAAAGCCTGATCAATCGTGCCGACACCGACATCAGCCAGAAGCGAGCGTCTACGGCTGTCCGACAACCAGTCGGTGCAGGTCACATCATCTGGGCTGGCGGCGCGTCCATGGATGATGTCCTGATAATCGACAGACAAGCCCGCGCGACCATGGGCCAATGTCACCCGAGGTTTATCGAGCAGGCGACCGACAACCTGCGAGGTCCGGGTGAACATCGCATCCGCTGTGGCCATCGTCGGCAGAGCAAAGAACAAACCACGGCCCTTGCCAGCCAGCAGCATTCTATGGGCCAGAAGGAGGGCAGCCTCGGTTTTGCCTGCGCCCGTCACGTCTTCAATGATCGCCAGCATTGGCCCTTCTGGCAGAGCAACATCGGCACAAGCCTTCTGCACGGGGCGCAAGGCGAAATCAAAAAGGGGAGGCGACCGAATAGAGCTGGGGTGAAGGCCTGCCTGTTCCACCGCCAAGGCTGCCTGCATTCGGGCCTGCGCCAGATAATCGCGTATTGGCATCTGGGCCGGGTTAGCCGCAAACCATTGCGTATTCGATCCAATCCAATCCGCTGTGGTGCATAACCCTGACAGCCACCAGCTGAGCCTTTGAGCCTCTTCAAGCGAGAACCCCTCCAGCGACGCATCCGGCCAGAGCGGTGCAAATGCCGCGATCACAGCACGCGCTGCTCCAACCCCGGTGCCCGCGTTTTTCAGCGCCACGTTTTTCGGCCCATAGCCATGCACCAGCTGCACCTGCGAAGGACGGCCATGATGCCCTGCCACTGCGGCATACAAAATTTCACGTCTGCGGGGCTTGCCTCCGAGGACGTTCGCCAGCAAATCGTCATGTTCATGCAGCAATATCTCGCTGACTTCCCAGTGGCGATATGGCCCGCCTGATGATTGTTCTCGCAACATCCGGCGGAATGCTTCGTTAATCTTCCCCAGATCATGCAATGCAATCAGGAAAACCAGCGCGTCACGCTGTTGGACTGTGAAACCGAAAGGCCTGACCAACTGTTCCGCTACAGCCGCAACATCAAGCATGTGATACACAGCTGGGTGTTCTTGACCACCGATTTCAGATGCACTTTTGCCAGGCCACCGCAAAAGCTCAACTACGTCCACACCAACCTCTGACCAAAGGTCTAATCGTAACTTCAAATGTTGTCGATGCGCAAGTCAGCAACCTGGGGTAAGGCCTATCGGCCTTACCCCAGGTTGCGGATCAGCTCTGCCTGCCGCTCGTTGGACACGGGGCAATAGGCGCTGATCGTGGTCACGACGGAGTCGTGGCCCAGGTTCTGCGACCATGCCTTGAACTGCTCTCGAGTTTTGCAGAGCTGATCGCCGTATTTAACAAGCGTCTTGCGGAAGCTGTGCGGGGCGAACGGCGGCAGACCAGCGTTGATGAACGCGTTCTTGATGACCTCGCGGATCTTGCCAGCATTCCCGTAGGTGGCGCGGGAAAGGCCAACGGTGGCAAAGCTGCCGTCGATCAAGCCCTGTTCGGGTTTGGGGAACAACGCGTCATCATGGCCGAACAGACGATCCTGACGCAGGTAAGTGATCCATTCCGTGAGGCATTCGAGATAGGCGGAATCGACGGGGAGGAACCAAGTGGTGAAGGTTTTGGCGAACTTGGTCTTCACGAGGCGTGCATCCTGATAGAACCACGCTTCAACCAGATTGATATGCTTGAGACGCGCAGAGGCGATGGCCCCATCGCGAGCAGCGGTGAGCATCAGGAACGCAAACATCGCGCGGTTTCGCTTTTCGATTTCCGTTCCGTTAGGCATCAGCGCAAAAGCATGGCGGCACTGCTCCATCGTTGGGTGAGGTGTATCCCGGTCGGTATGGGCGATGCGGGCATCCTTGCGGTTCAGGTTGAAGTACTCCGCATCGGCTTAGCTGATGCGCGACTTGTACCCAGGCTGACCGGAGAGCCACTGGACGAAGACCTTCACCAGACGCAGGGTCCCGTCAATTGTTGCCTTCGACAGCGGCTTGCCTGTGCGGCTGTTCACATCGGACTCAAGCTGGCGCTTGAAGTTGGTCGCGTGATCGATGTGGAAGCGCTTGAAAGGCTTGCTTCCGGTGCTCCGCTCGAACCTCAGGATGGCATCGGCCGCTTTATCGACCGTGGCATGATCCGCCCGCTTGGCTTCACGCAGGAAAGTGAGGTAGCGGCGCTTGATGCGCTCGTTTTCTTCGTGGATTTTGCGTGTCATTGGGTTCTCCTTTGCAAGTGACAACTGCAGTTAGGTTTCGATGTATCCTTTAGGCTGTGCGTGCCTGCTTGCTGGCGATGTCGAAG
>JBLRWK010000037.1:0-44619 GCA_047921295.1 Rhodobacterales bacterium | reverse complement strand
TGGTGGATCTGGACAAGAAACTGGGCGGGCTGCACAAATCCGACCTTCTGATCCTCGCCGGTCGCCCCTCGATGGGCAAGACCTCGCTGGCGACGAATATCGCCTTCAACGTCGCCAAAGCCTACAAGCGCGGCATCCTGCCCGATGGCCATGAAGGCACGGTCGAGGGCGGCGTCGTGGGCTTCTACAGCCTCGAGATGAGCGCCGAGCAATTGGCCGCGCGTATCCTGTCGGAAGCGTCGGAAGTGCCCAGCGAACAGATCCGGCGCGGCGACATGACCGAGACCGAGTTCCGCCGCTTCGTCGAGGCCGCCAAATCGCTGGAAGCCTGCCCGCTCTTTATCGACGACACACCCGCCCTGCCGATCAGCCAGCTTGCCGCCCGTGCGCGACGCCTGAAGCGGACGCACGGCCTTGATGTGCTGATCGTGGATTATCTGCAACTGGTGCGCGGCGCGGGCAAGAACGAGAACCGCGTGAACGAGATTTCCGAGATCACGATGGGCCTCAAGGCCATCGCCAAGGAACTCAACATCCCCGTCATCGCGCTGTCGCAGCTCAGCCGTCAGGTCGAAAGCCGCGAGGATAAACGCCCGCAGCTCAGCGATCTGCGCGAATCCGGCTCGATCGAACAGGATGCCGATGTGGTGATGTTCGTGTTCCGCGAGGAATATTACAAAGAACGCGAGAAGCCGGGCGATCACGAGCTGGAAAAGATGGCGACATGGCAGGCCGAGATGGAGCGTCTGCACGGCAAGGCCGAGGTTGTCATCGGCAAGCAGCGCCACGGACCGATCGGCACGGTGGAACTGAGCTTCGAGGGGCGCTTCACCCGCTTCGGCAATCTGGTCAAAGCCTGGCAACAGGGCGGCGGCGAAGACGTGGGCTTCTGACCGCGCTTTTTGGGGGGCTGACTGCCCCCCGTCCCTAAAGGGACTCCCCCCCCGTGGATACTTGCTGCAAGAAGAAGCAGCGCGCCCCGTCCGGTTGTTTCTTCTTGCCAAAAATATCCATACCCGCCGCCAGCCGGCGGCGCGCGGGCTGTTTTGGTCTTGACCTCGGGGCGCGGCATGCCACAACGGCGCCATGACAGCACCGACTTTAACGATAGATCTTGATGCGCTTGTCGCCAACTGGCGCGTGCTTGACGCCGCCTCTGGTGCAGGAGTGGAAACCGCCGCCGTGATCAAGGCGGAGGCCTACGGGCTGGGCGCGGGTCGCGTGGCGCGTGCCTTGGCGCGCGCGGGCGCGCGGCGGTTCTTCGTGGCCCTGACGGAAGAGGCTGCGGAACTGCGCGAGGCCTTGGGGCCGGGGCCGGAAATCAACGTCTTTTCTGGCCATATGCCGGGCGACACCGACCGGATCAACGACCTGCAACTGGTGCCGATGATCAACTCCATCGACCAGATGCTGCGCCATGTCGAGGCACTGCCGGGTCATCCGTTCGGGGTGCAGCTTGACAGCGGCATGAACCGTCTGGGCATGGAGCCTGCCGAATGGGCAGCTCTGCGCGACATTGCGCTGGAGCAGAACATCACGCTGCTGATGTCGCATCTGGCCTGCGCGGACGAGCCCGATCATCCGATGAACGCCGCACAGCTCGCCAGTTTCCGCGCCATGACCGACGGGCTGGACGTGCCCCGCTCGCTGGCGGCGACGGGCGGTATCCTGTTGGGGCCGGAGTATCATTTCGATCTCACCCGCCCCGGCATCGGCCTCTATGGCGGCGCGCCCTTTGCGGAGGCGCAGGCGGTGGCCCATGTCAGCCTGCCGGTGATCCAGACGCGGATGCTGGCGCCGGGGGAATCCGTCGGCTACGGCAACACATGGACGGCCACTGCCCCGACGAAACTGGCGACCGTGGCGGCGGGCTATGCCGATGGAATCCACCGGATCATGTCGCGTGACCTGCAGCTTTACGCAGGCGATACGCCCTGTCCCGTGCGCGGGCGGATCTCGATGGATCTGATCACCGTCGATATTACGCATCTGGACGAGGAGCCCACGGCTCTGGAGCTTCTGAACCATATCCAGACCGTCGATACGCTGGCCGATCTGGCGGGCAGCATCGGGTACGAGATGCTGACAGCCTTGGGCAACCGCTATCTGCGGCGCTATGTCGGGGGATGAGGTCGCTCCGCGCCGCCGGATGCGCGGCGGTGGCAGATACCCCGGGGCAACGGTGCGCGCGATGGCCGGGGGTGTTGCGAAACGGCATGACGGTGTGCTCAACTGCACAGGTCCGGTAGCGCAAACGGACGATTCCGGTGCTTGCCCTTTGGTTCGGTTCAGTCATGTCCGCGCAAACGACCCGATCGAGGCTGTCCGATGAATGCATTTTTTGAACCGAATCCGATCCTGCTGACCTATCTGGCGTTAAAGACCACATTCTATCTGCCGGTCGTGCTGCTGCTATCGCTGCTCCGCGCAATCATCGCCAAGGGTCCGGCCCGCGCCTTCGCCTTGCTGGCTGCTGTGATCGCGCTGGCGGGGATCATCGCGCGCTTTGGCCCGCCGTTGCTGGGCATGTCCGGCGGCCCTGTGGCGCAGTTCGCCTATGCGGTGGCCAATGCCGGCGGAGGCATGGCGATGGCGCTGGCGGCCTCGGTGCCGCTGGCGATCTCGGCCTTCGCGCCCGGTCGCCGCTGGCCTGTGCTGGACGCGCTGCACGGCTTGCTCGTATCGGCGCTGTTCGTGCTATGGCTTCTGGCCCAGTGACCATGTCGCGCCGGATTGCGGCGCATCCGCTGCTGGTGGCGGTCAATCTGGTGCTGCTGGTGCTGTTCCCGCTGGCATGGTTCGCGCCACTGCTGCGCGCGCAACTGCTGCCGTTTTTCCGCGTGCAGGAAATCTCGGTCATCTCCGGTTTGCAGTCCTTATGGCAGCAGGACGTGTTTCTGGCGCTGATCGTCACGTTCTTCGCGCTGGTCGCACCCATGCTCAAGACGGTCTCGCTGGCGTTGATCCATTTCGATCTGCTCAGCCACAGGCTGCTGCCGGTGGTGGTGCTGATGGGAAAGCTGGCGATGGCCGATATCTTCCTGATCGCGCTCTATATCGTGGCCGCCAAAAGCCTTGGTGTGGGCCGGATCGAGGTGGCTTGGGGGCTTTACCTCTTTACCGCCTGCATTCTTGTGTCGCTGGCAATCAGCCTTTGGTCGGCGAAATCCGTCCGGCAGGGAACACAGGGCGTTTGACCCGGCGCGCACTCTCGGGCATCAAGCCGGAATGGCAAAACCCAACAGCTTCACTTGCAACGCTTGCGGCGCATCCTTCAACAAATGGGCCGGGCGTTGCGACGCCTGCGGCGCATGGAACACGATTGTCGAGGAAGCGCCTTTGTCGGCAGGCCCCGCATCGAAATCCTTAGGCGCCAAACGCGGCGCGCCGATCCGCCTGACCGATCTTGCCACCGAAGAGGCCCCGCCACCGCGCACCAACTCCGGCATCTCCGAACTGGACCGCGTTCTGGGCGGCGGGCTGGTGCCCTCCAGCGCCATTCTTGTGGGCGGTGATCCCGGCATCGGCAAATCCACCCTGCTGTTACAGGCTGCGGCACGGTTCGCGCAGGCGGGGCTGAAAACCATTTATGTCTCGGGCGAGGAAGCCTCGGCGCAGGTACGGATGCGCGCGCAGCGGCTGGGGCTGGCGGATGCACCCGTGCAACTGGCCGCCGCGACCAACTTGCGCGACATCCTGACCACGCTGGAGACGGAAAAGCCGCAACTGGCGGTAATCGATTCGATCCAGACGATGTGGGCCGACAATGTCGACAGTGCCCCCGGTTCCGTCAGCCAGGTGCGCGCGGCGGCGCATGAGCTGACGACCTTTGCCAAACGGCGCGACATGTCGGTGATTCTGGTGGGCCATGTCACCAAGGACGGGCAAATCGCCGGCCCCCGCGTGGTAGAGCATATGGTCGATACCGTGCTCTATTTCGAGGGCGAACGCGGCCATCAGTTCCGCATCCTGCGTGCGGTCAAGAACCGTTTCGGGCCAGCCGACGAGATCGGCGTGTTCGAGATGACAGGCGCGGGGCTGGCCGAGGTGCTGAACCCTTCGGCGCTGTTTTTGTCGGAACGCGGCGAGCCCAGCCCCGGATCGGTGGTCTTTGCGGGTGTCGAGGGCACGCGCCCGCTGCTGGTCGAGTTTCAGGCACTGGTCGCCCCCTCGCCGCACAGCCAGCCGCGCCGCTCGGTCGTGGGCTGGGATGGCGGGCGGCTGGCGATGATCCTCGCCGTGCTGGAGGCGCGCTGCGGCATCCCTTTCGCGGGGATGGACGTCTATCTGAACGTCGCAGGCGGCATGAAGGTCAGCGAGCCTGCCGCCGATCTGGCCGTGGCCGCCGCCCTGCTGAGCGCGCGCGAGGACAAACCCTTGCCGCCCGAAACAGTGGTTTTTGGCGAAATCAGCCTGTCGGGTGCGCTACGTCCGGTCAGCCAGTCCGAAAACAGGTTGAAAGAAGCGCAAAAACTTGGTTTCACAGCGGCGATTGCACCTTCCGGCGGCAAACCGGGCGGTGATAGCGGGATGAAACTGACACGGATGGGCGATCTGACCTCTTTCGTGGGAGAAGTGTTCGGTGCAGGCTAGCGCCTGATGGCCGGATGAACTATGCGGTGCGGATGCGCTTGGCGGCAAGGAACGGGACGATACATGGACGGCTTTACCCTCATTGATGGCGTGGTTGCCGCGATCATCGTCATCTCGGCGCTGCTGGCCTATAGCCGCGGCTTCGTGCGCGAAGCTCTGGCGATTGCAGGCTGGATCGCGGCGGCCTTTGTGGCCTTTCTGTTTGCCCCCACAGTGCAACCGCTGATCAAGGAAATCCCGATGGTCGGGCCGATGATCGCGGATAGCTGCGAATTGACCATCATTGCCGCCTTCGGTGCCGTCTTCGCACTGGCGCTTGTTGTGGCCTCGCTCTTCACGCCGCTTTTTTCAAGCGTCGTGCAACGCTCGGTTCTGGGCGGGCTGGATCAAGGCGCGGGTTTCATCTTCGGTGTGATGCGCGGTATCCTGCTGGTGGCTGTGGCCTTCTTTGCCTATGACACCATCGTCAGCGCGCAACAGGTCGCGATGATCGACGACAGCCGCTCGGCCCGCGTTTTCGCCAACCTCACCGGACAGATCGCAGAGCGCAATCCGGACGAGGCTCTGGGCTGGATCGCGCAGCAGTACGAGAACCTCGTCGGCGTCTGTGCAGCCCCGAACTGAGCCGCATTGCATCCGGTCGCAAAGTTGTGTCCGCTTGCTTTGGGTTATTTGTGATCCTTTCGTGACACTCCCGCTTCGACCCCGTATGAGGGGGCGAAGCGATGCCATTCGGATTCGGAGCCTGCCTTGCCCAAACTGATGCCCCCCGCCCATCCATTCGATTTTGACGCCTACAGTGACGATGACGGCGACAAGCTGCATGAAGAATGCGGCGTGTTCGGCGTTCTTGGCGTGACGGATGCCGCCAATTTCGTGGCCCTCGGCCTGCATGCGCTGCAACATCGCGGACAGGAAGCAGGCGGGATCGTCGCGCATCATCCCGAATACGGCTTCAACTCGGCGCATCGCTTTGGCTATGTGCGCGACAGTTTCACCTCGCAGACCCTGATGCAGACCCTGCCCGGCCCCTTGGCCATCGGGCATGTGCGCTATTCCACCGCCGGATCGAAAGGCGCCGTCATCCGTGATGTGCAGCCCTTCTTTGGCGAGTTTTCGATGGGTGGTGCAGCCATTGCCCATAACGGCAACATCACCAATGCCATCGCCCTGCGCCGCGAATTAATCGAGCGCGGCTCGATCTTCCAGTCCAGCAGCGACAGCGAATGTATCATCCACTTGATGGCGCGCTCCTTGCAGCAGAACATTCCCGAACGGATGGAAGATGCTTTGCGCCGTGTCGAGGGGGCGTTTTCCATCGTTGCGATGACACAATCCAAGCTGATCGGCGTGCGCGACCCGCTGGGCGTGCGC
This sequence comes from Rhodobacterales bacterium, assembly GCA_047921295.1. Lineage (GTDB taxonomy): Bacteria > Pseudomonadota > Alphaproteobacteria > Rhodobacterales > Rhodobacteraceae > Seohaeicola. Next base: position 38,652 of record JBLRWK010000037.1, on the reverse strand, counting down.
CCGCTGGTGCTGGGCAAGGTGGCCGATGGCTGGGTGCTATCGTCGGAGACCTGCGCGCTCGATATCATCGGGGCCGAGTTCATCCGCGAGGTCGAACCCGGCGAGATGGTGGTGATCGACGAGCAGAACGGTCTGGAAAGCCGGTTTCCGTTCCGCCGCCAGTCGCCGCGCTTCTGTATCTTCGAACATGTCTATTTCTCGCGCCCCGACAGCATCATCGGGGGCCGCTCCGTCTATGAGACGCGCCGCCAGATCGGTGTGGAACTGGCCCGCGAAGCGCCGCAGGACGCTGACCTTGTCTGCCCTGTGCCCGATAGCGGCACCCCTGCAGCCATCGGTTTTGCCCATGAAAGCGGCATCCCCTACGGCATGGGCATCATCCGCAACCAGTATATGGGCCGGACCTTCATCGAGCCGACAGAAAGCATCCGCAACATGGGTGTGCGCCTCAAGCTGAACGTGAACCGCGCTCTAATCCGTGGCAAACGCGTGATTCTGGTGGACGATTCGGTGGTGCGCGGCACGACCAGCCGCAAGATCAAGGAGATGATCCTTGATGCAGGGGCCAAGGAGGTGCATTTCCGCATCGCCTCGCCGCCCACCTCATGGCCCTGTTTCTACGGTGTGGATACGCCGCAGCGCGACAAACTGCTGGCCGCCACAATGACCGAAGAGGAAATGCGCCAGCATCTGGCGGTCGACAGCCTCAAGTTCATCTCTCTCGACGGGCTTTACCGTGCCGCAGGCGAGACGCAGGGCCGCAACAAGAAATGCCCGCAATATTGTGACGCCTGTTTCTCGGGCGAATATCCGGTGGCCCCTTCCGACATGATCGAGCAGGGCTTCCAGTTGAAGGCTGCTGAATAAGGCCTCCTTTGACGCCAGGAACGGCGCGTCACCGCGCCCGGCCAAGCCGCCCGGACATTGAGTCGCAGGGCGGCACGCGGGGTCCGGCGGCTCTTTGCCAAAGACTGGGCGGCAGATCGCGCATCGCGTGGGTAGTGCAGCCGAAGCCTAGCCCACAGGCCTTTTCCCTTCCTCCCCGACATGCGACACGGCCGCTGCGTACCAACGCCAGAGAGCAATGCCATGCCCGCCGATTCGGCGCGGACTGCACGGAAGACCCCCATGAGCACGACAGACAAAACCACACCGGCCACGGCCGAGACCCATTCAGCCGCGACCCTGCCCGAGCGCCTGCCGCTGGACGGCATCACCCTGCTGGGCACGATCGTCGCGGGAGATGCCTCGCGCGCCATGATCCGGACCTCGGACGGCAAGATCCAGCACCTGCGCCCGGGCGATGCGCTTGGCAAGGCAACCATTGCCGCGATCGAACCCGGCATGATCCACATGATCTTCAATGGAGAGGCGCAACGGCTCGCGATGCCCTGATGCGGTAGCCTGCCCCTGCCCTCTTGACCTTGGCGGCCCAGTCCAGCACACCGCACCTATGTGAGTGTGCAAGGAGAGCCGAGATGTCCGAGAAAATCGCCCTGATCACCGGTGCCTCCCGCGGGCTGGGTGCCGCCTTGGCCGAGGCCCTGTCGCGGACCCATCATATCGTCGCCGTTGCCCGCACCACAGGCGCGCTGGAAGAACTGGACGACCGGATCAAGGCCGCAGGCGGTCAGGCGACGCTGGCCCCGATGGATATCACCAAGCCGGACGCGATGGCGCAGCTTTGCCGCTCGATCCATGACCGTTGGGGCAAGGTCGATCTGTGGGTGCACACAGCGGTCCATGCCGCCCCGCTCTCGCCCGCCAGCACCATCGACGCGCGCGACTGGGACAAATCCGTGGCCTGCAATGTCACCGCAACTGGCCAGTTGATCCCTTATATCGCTCCGCTGCTGGGCGATGCGGGCGCGGCGATGTTCTTTGACGATCCGCGCGCTGGTCTGAAATTCTTTGGCGCTTACGGCGCAACCAAGGCGGCACAGATTGCATTGGCGCAAAGCTGGGCGGCCGAAACCGTCAAGACAGGCCCAAAAGTGCATGTTCTGACGCCTGCGCCGATGTCCACCGCCACCCGCGCGCGCTTTTTCCCCGGCGAGGATCGCACCCCGCTGTCCCATCCGCGTGACGAGGCGGCGCGCTTGCTGGCCTTGCTGGGCTAGTCTTCACCGCCAGGATCACGGCCCGCCTTCATCTTGCTGCAAATACTCATTCCAACTCTCCTCCGGTACCGGGTGTTCCTGTGGCATCGGGGATTGAGTATTTGCAGAACAGTGAAAGGCGGGCCTGTCTGCTTGCCCCTGCTGCCTTGCTCCTCTACACCATCAAAAAAGGCGGATTGGGGCAGATATGCGTATTCTCATTACCAATGATGACGGGATCAACGCGCCGGGGCTGGCCGTGCTGGAACGGATCGCCACGGATCTTGCCGGTGCGGATGGCGAGGTCTGGGTGGTGGCGCCCGCCTTCGAGCAATCGGGTGTGGCCCATTGCATCAGCTACACCCATCCGATGATGATCGCCAAGCTGGGCGAGCGCCGTTTTGCCGCCGAAGGCAGCCCCGCCGATTGCGTGCTGGCGGGGATACATGACGTGATGGACGGCGCGCGCCCCGATCTGATCCTGTCCGGTGTCAACCGTGGCAACAATTCCGCCGAGAACGCGCTTTATTCCGGCACGTTGGGCGGCGCGATGGAGGGGGCCTTGCAGGGCATCCCCGCGATGGCGCTCTCGCAATATCTGGGGCCGTCGAATTTCGCGGCCCCCGATCCGTTCGAGGCGGCGGGCAGCCATGCCGCCGCCCTGATCCGCAAGCTGCTGGATGCGACGCCGCAGGACAATGCGGATTACCGGACCTTCTACAACATCAACTTTCCGCCGGTTCTGGCCAAGGATGTGCGGGGGTCGCGCGTGGTGCCGCAGGGCTTCCGGCGCAATACGCGCTTTTCGGTCGAGCCGCATCTGTCGCCCTCGGGGCGGCGCTTTTTGTGGATCAAGGGCGGCGAGCAGCATGTGCCGACCCTGCCCGATACGGACGCTGCGGTGAATCTCGAGGGCTATATCTCGGTCACCCCGATGCGCGCCGATCTGACGGCGCATGATCTGCTGGACGGGTTGAAAGGGATCGAATGAGCGACGAGGCGGAACGCAAGATGCAGTTCCTCTATACCCTGCGCTCCAAGGGGGTGACGGATAGCCGTGTGCTGACGGCGATGGAGAAGATCGACCGTGGCCCTTTCATCCGCGGTCTTTTCGCCAATCGCGCCTATGAGGACATGCCGCTGCCCATCGCCTGCGGCCAGACCATCAGCCAACCCTCCATCGTAGGGTTGATGACGCAGGCCCTTGCCGTCTCATCGCGTGACACCGTGCTCGAAGTGGGCACCGGCTCCGGCTATCAGGCCGCGATCCTGTCGCAACTGGCGCGCCGCGTTTACACGGTGGACCGTCACCGCCGTCTGGTGCGCGAGGCGCGGCAGATCTTCGAGACGCTGCAACTCAGCAATGTCACCGCCTTCACCGCCGATGGCAGCTTTGGTCTGCCCGATCAGGCCCCGTTTGACCGCATACTTGTGACCGCTGCCGCCGAAGACCCGCCCGGCCCCCTCTTGGCCCAGTTGAAAATCGGGGGTATCATGGTATTGCCTGTCGGACAGTCCGATACGGTGCAAAGCCTGATCCGCGTGACCCGTCACGAGACCGGCTTCGAGTATGACGAGTTGCGTCCGGTACGGTTTGTGCCGTTGGTGGAAGGACTGGGTCGTGACTGACCGCCCCTGCGCCTGACGGCCCCGGTGTGAAGCAATCGCCGGTATGACACAAAACAACCAAGCCCCGTCGCAAGGGGCAGGACAGAGGAAATCGAGATGACCCAACAGAGCCGTCCCGCCGCCTGCCTTGCACATGATCAAGGACAGTTCCGGCTTGGCAACACCCTGCGCCGCCTGTTGCTGACGGGAACGGCCCTCGGCCTGCTCGCCGCCTGCGACAGACCGCTGGATTTCGACATGCGCGGCAATTTCGGCAATACGCTGGATACCGCAGAGGCAGCACGCCAGCCCGTCGCCAACCGGCCCACACCGGATGCGCGCGGCGTGATTTCCTATCCCAACTATCAGGTGGCTGTGGCCCGTCGCGGTGACAGCGTGACCGATGTCGCCTCCCGCATCGGTGTCGATCCGGAGGAACTGGCCCGCTTCAACGGCATGCGTCCCGCCGATCCCCTGCGCCCCGACGAGGTGCTGGCATTGCCGGGGCGTGTGGCCGAACCCTCGCCCGCCACGGGCGCTGTCGGCACGGATATCACCTCCATGGCCAGCAGCGCGATTGACCGCTCCGGTCCCGGCTCTGTCAGCACGACCACCCTGCCCCCGCTGACCGGCGGTGCAACGCCCGCAGCGGCCCCAGCCCCCGCGGCAGCACCGCGCGCGCAGGCGGGCATTGAACCGACCCGCCATCAGGTCCAGCGCGGCGAGACCGCATTCACCGTCTCGCGGCTTTACAACGTCTCGGTGCGCTCGCTGGCCGAATGGAACGGGCTGGGCGCGGATTACACGATCCGCGAAGGCCAGTATTTGCTGATCCCCGTGCCAGATACCGCCGCGCCGCAACGCCCCGTCGCGACCACCGCAGCCGTCAGCGCACCCGGTGCAGGCTCTCCCACGCCGACGCCGCCCTCCGCCGCCACACCGCTGCCGCGTGAGACACCTACCCCCGCCGCCGCACCTGCCCCGCCAACCACCGCGCCCGATCTCGGCGCCAGCCAAACGGCACCGGCGCGCAGCGCGCAACTGGCCACGCCGGTTCAGGGCACGATCATCCGCGACTATCAGAAAGGCCGCAACGACGGTCTGGATATTCAGGCCCCCTCCGGCACAGCCATCGTTGCCGCCGAAGCGGGCACTGTCGCCGCAATCACCGCCAGCGCGGACCAGATCCCGATCATCGTGATCCGGCATCCGGACAATCTGCTGACGGTCTATGCGAATGTGGAAGGGGCTGTCGTCAAGAAGGATGACAAGGTCACGCGCGGCCAGAAGATCGCGCAGATCCGCTCCGGCTCGTCGAATTACCTGCATTTCGAGGTCCGCAAGGGCTTTGACAGCGTCGATCCGACACCCTACCTCGCGCCGCGTTGAAGCGGGCGGTCTTAAGCCTCCAGAAACGTGTCAGCCTCAGCCCGAGAGGCTGACACCTTCGCGCCCGGCCAGATCGGTGACGAATTGCCACGCCACACGGCCGGAACGCGCGCCGCGCGTGGCCTGCCATTCAATCGCCTCGGCGCGCAGCCGCTCTTGCGGGATGCTGATCCCGTAGGCGGCGCAATAGCCGTCGATCATCGCCAGAAACTGGTCCTGATCGCAGGCGTGAAAGCCCAGCCACAGCCCGAAGCGGTCCGACAGCGAGACTTTCTCCTCCACCGCCTCGGAGGGGTTGATGGCGCTGGAGCGCTCATTCTCGATCATGTCGCGCGGCATCAGGTGACGGCGGTTCGAGGTGGCATAGAAGATCACATTCTCGGGCCGCCCCTCGATCCCGCCATCCAGCACCGCCTTGAGCGATTTATAATGCTGGTCATCATGGCTGAAGGACAAATCATCGCAGAACAACAAGAAACGCTCGGGCCTTGCGCGCAACAGGTTAAGCAGGCGCGCCACAGAGGGCAGATCCTCGCGCTGCAATTCGACCAGTTTGAGCGGCAGGCCCTGCGCCATCACTTCGGCATGGACCGCCTTGACCAGACTGGATTTGCCCATGCCCCGCGCCCCCCAGAGCAGGGCGTTATTGGCAGGCAGGCCACGCGCGAATTGCAGCGTGTTCTCCAGCAGCGTGTCGCGCGAACGGTCCACCCCGACCAGCAGGCGCAACGCCACACCCGCCACTTCGGCCACAGGCTCCAGCCGCTCCGGCTCCACATGCCAGACAAAGGCCTCCGCCGCGTCGAATTCGGGCGCGATACGGGCGGGCGGCGCCAGACGTTCCAATGCCTCCGCAATCCGTTTCAGGGTCTTGGCTGTCACTTGTTCTGGTCCTCGGTGTCAGTCTCGCTGGCCAGATCCTCGTCGAACTCGTGCATCATCGAGTCGTCGAACTCTTCCTCGTCATCGTCGTAATACCCCTCCTCGCGCAGCTTCTCCTCGCGCTTTGTCTCGACGCGGCGCACCAGAAAGATCGAAATCTCGTAAAGCCCGTAGACCACAACGAACAGGATCACCTGCGTGATCACATCCGGCGGCGTGACAAGGGCGGCAAGCAGCAGGATGGCCACCACCGCATATTTGCGGACATTGCCCAAGCCTTCGGAACTCACCAGCCCGGCCTTGCCCAGCAGCGTCAGCAGAACCGGAAGCTGGAAGCACAGGCCGAAGGCTACGATGAATTTGATGGTCAGGTTCAGATATTCCTGCGCGGAGCCCTGGAAGGCAATACCGGCCACGGCAGTGTCTGTGGGATCACCTTCGCCGAAAATCGATCCCGGCTGCTGGAACCCGAGGAAGAACGTGAAGGCCAGCGGTGTGACGACATAAAAGGCAAAAGCCGCACCAAGAAAGAACATGAAGGGCGATGCCACGAGAAACGGTAGGAACGCGCCCTTTTCGTTCTTGTAAAGGCCGGGCGCCACAAACCGCCACATCTGGTAGGCGATATAGGGAAAGGACAGCATCAGCCCGCCCATCAGAGAGATCGAGATGGCGACAAAGAAACCCTCCTGCAACCGGATCAGGATCAGACCGCAATCCTCATGGCCCCGCTCGGCCATGGCGGTGCAGAGCGGATTTGTCAGGAAGTTGAAGATCGGATTCCAGACGGTAAAGCAGATCACCATCGCGATGATGAATGCGACAATCGAATGGATCAGCCTGTTGCGCAGCTCTGCCAGATGCTCGATCAGCGGGGCGCTGCTGTCGTCGATCTCGTCTTGTTTGGTCATGATCTACTCTTGCGCCTGAGGATCGGCGGATTTCTTGGCCGGTTTCTTTTGGGCGGGTTTCTTCTCGACAGGCGTTTTCTTGGCCGGGGCCTTTTTTGCACCGGAAGGCGGAGCAGCCTTGGCGGCACCTGCCGTTTTCGCACCGCTCGCGGGCTTCGCGGCTTTTGCCGCAGGTTTTGTTTGGGCTACGTTTTTTGCGGCAGCAGGCTTGGGTTTCGCGGCAGGTGCGGATGCGGATTTGGGTGCAACGCTCGCATCGGCGGCTCTCGTCGCCTCGGCCTTCACATCGGCGGATTTGGCCGCAAGCGCCTTGTCCGTGGTCTGCGCGCGCAGTTTTGCGGCGGCATCCGCGCGGTCCTGCGCCAGTTTGGCGGTCTCGGACCCCGGTTTCCATGATTTGAACTCGTCCGTCGCTTCGCGGATCTTGTCCAGCCCCATCTTCTTGGGGTCAGCCACGGATTTCAGGCTTTTCGCCACATCGCGCACACCGGATTCGTCAGCGGCATCTTCCATCGCCCGGCTGAATTCCCGCGCCATGCCCCGCGCCTTGCCGACAAACCGCCCGACATTGCGGAACAGCATCGGCAATTCCTTGGGGCCCACAACGATCAGGGCCACGATGCCGATGAGCAAAAGCTCGGTCCAGCCCATATCGAACATGGGATCAGACCTTGTCTTTCTCTTTGTCCGGCGAGACGTCCTTGACGGTGGCCTCTTCCGTGCCGTCTTCCAACTCTTTGGTGCTGTCGCTCACGCCCCGCTTGAAGGCGGTGATGCCCTTGCCGACCTCGCCCATCAACGAACTGATCTTGCCGCGCCCGAAAAGCACAAGCACGACCACCGCGATCAGCAGAAGACCCGGAAGTCCGATATTGTTCAGCATTGCAATTCTCCCTTGCTTGGCGCCTGAACGGGGGCCGCGCGGCCACCCTGCACCTTCACCCCCCACATCTAATGACGATCATCGCCGGTTGGAAGAACCAATACAGCGCAGGACAGGGGTTTTTCTGCCTATCAGCCTACGATACTTGCGCGCCCTGTGCAGCCTGACAAATCCGCGCGTTTCTTCTTGCCCGAAATATCCCCGCCGGAGGCTCCCGCCGCCGCCCCATGTGCGCCCAAGGACGTTCAGCGCACTGGAAACACGAAACAGCGGTCCCGCCGGATCATCAGCCACAGCGCCTTGCCGGGGCTGGGCAGGAACACATTGGGCACCGTCGCCTTGAGGATCGAGCCGTCGTGATCCATGCGGAACTCGACAAGGCTTTCACTGCCCATGAAGCGCGCGCGCACCACCTCGCCGCGCGCGGCGACACCGTCCTGCACTGTCGGGTTGGGGCCGCGACCACCACGGTCAAGGTCGATTTTGATGTGCTGCGGGCGGATGACGATCTCGACCTCTGCCCCGTCCGGCACGCCGGGGGCCAGAAACTGCCCGAAGGGCGTATCGGTCAGCGCCCCTTGAACAACGCCGCGTATCACATTGACATCACTAAAGAATGCGACCGATTGTCGATCTTTCGGCGCATTGTAGATATTATAGGGCGCGCCACGTTGCACGATCCGTCCGGCCCGCATCAGGGCAATCTCGTCGGCCATCCGCATCGCCTCGTCCGGCTCGTGGGTGACCAGCAGCACGGCGGCATCCTCCTGCTTGAGGATTTCCAGTGTCTGGTCGCGGATGTCGTCGCGCAGGCGGTTGTCCAGCCCCGAAAACGGCTCGTCCATCAGCATGATCCGTGGTCGCGGTGCCAAGGCGCGGGCCAGTGCGACACGCTGTTGCTCGCCGCCCGACAGAGAATGCGGATATGCGTCGATGAAACGCGCCATGCCGACCCGCTGGAGCAGTTCCTCAACCCGCGCACGGCGGGCATCGCGCGGGCCTTTGAGGCCGAAAGCCACGTTCTCAGCCACGCTGAGATGCGGAAAAAGCGCGAAATCCTGAAACATGAGCCCGATTGCACGCCGTTCGGGCGGCACCCTGAACACCGTGTCGCAGATCAGTTGTCCATCGACCCAAATCTCGCCTGAATCTTGCACCTCGACCCCGGCGATCATCCGCAGGGTCGTCGATTTGCCGCAGCCCGAGGGTCCAAGCAGGCAGGTCACCTGCCCCGGCATCACCGTCAGCGAGACGTCATCGACCACAGGCACCCCGCCGAACCGCCGCATCAGATTGCGGATTTCCAGCCGTGGCACGGGGGCCGCAGCTTTGCGCGCAGGCATGACAGTCGCCGGTTTGGGATTGGGCTGGGTCAAACAGACATTTCCGATCATTACAGTCGGAAAACGCTCTAGCAGGGGGAGTTGTCTGCTGCAAGCCTGTCTGCCCCGCCCGCTGGTCTTGGTGGAACCAAAGGGGGGCTGCCGCCCCCCTCACCCCCCGCGGATATTTCCGGCAAGAAGATGCAGCGGCGGCAGCCCCCTATTTGTGGGCGCAATCAGATTGTGGCGTTGGTCGCGCCGCCGTCGAGCAGGATATTCTGCCCCACGATGAACCCCGCATGGGTCGAGCACAGGAACGCACAGGCCGCGCCGAATTCCTCGGCTGTGCCGTAGCGCCCGACAGGCAGGCTGGCCGCACGGCGGGCGCGCGCCTCGTCGAGCGAGATGCTCTGCGCCTTGGCCACACCGCCATCCAGCGCATCGGCGCGGTCGGTGGCATGGATGCCAGGCAGCAGGTTGTTGATCGTGACGCCCTTGCTGGCCACCTGACGTGCAGTGCCCGCGACATAGCCGGTGAGGCCCGTGCGCGCGGCATTGCTGAGGCCAAGCTGCGGGATCGGCGCCTTGACCGATTGCGAGGTGATGTTGACCACGCGGCCCCAGCCACGCTCCATCATCGCGGGCATCAGGGCTTTCATCAGCGCGATCGGGGTGAGCATATTGGCATCCAGCGCACGGATGAAATCGTCACGCTCCCAGTCCGACCACAGGCCGGGGGGCGGGCCGCCGGCATTGGTGACGAGGATATCCACGTCGCGGCCAGCCTCCAGCACGGCCTGACGGCCGTTCTCGGTGGTCACATCGGCTGCGACAGTCTCGACCTTGACGCCGAAATCGTCACGGATCGCCTGTGCCGCGGCTTCCAGCGCCTCGGGTCCGCGCGCATTCATCACCAGATCGACGCCAGCCTCGGCCAGAGCGCGGGCGCAGCCCAGCCCCAGACCTTTGCTCGACGCGCAGACCAGCGCGCGCTTTCCCTTGATTCCAAGATCCATGTCATCCTCCCTTTAGGCAAATTCGCCGGATTCAGCACCTTGACTAGCACCCTCCGACTGGGAGATGCCAGCAAAAGACCCGGTCATTGTCCCTGTTGTGACATAATCCTGTCTCTATATGTGTTATGACAATCGGATAGGCCGGTCGGGATTCTGGGGCCGCCCGGTTTGGAATTAACGAGTAAATAAGGATCAGGGCCAATCTGATGACGGATATCCGCAAGCCCCCATCGCTGCCCGGCACGGCCTTTGCGCTTCCCGTTCTGCCCGGCACCTCCATTGAGGCTGTCTCGGGCGCGAATGCAGGCGATACGCTGTCCTTCGCGGCCGATCTTGTCCCCGATGATGTCTATAGCCTGACCCGTGGCGCGCGGTTGCGGAATCTGTCGCTGCATCCCGATGGTCCGGCGCGATTCCGCATCTCAAAGGATTCGGTCGTGGGCCAACCCGGCGCGCTGATCCATCTGGATTCCTGCCTGACCTTCATGTCCCCCGATGGCGAGACCGGCGATATGCTGGTGCTGGTCGAGGTGGACGAGGCCGGCGATGTCTCGGAAATCCACGCGATGCCGCTGGTGCCATTGCAGCCCAAGATACGCTACTCGCTGGTGACTATCGATCCCGCGCGCGCCGCCACGCGTCTGGCCGAGATCGCCTGCGTCTCCTTCACCCGTGGCACCCATATCACCATGGCTTCGGGCGAGCAGCGCCTGATCGAGGATCTGCGCCTTGGCGACAGGGTGCTGACACGCGACGAGGGCCCGCAGGAAATCCGCTGGATCGGTCACAACACGACACGGGCGCATGGCGAACAGGCCCCGATCGTGATCACCGCAGGCACTTTGCATAATGCCAATGACCTGATCGTCAGCCCCGAACACCGGCTCTTCATCTACCAGCGCGCCGATATTCTGGGCGCTGGCCGCTCCGAGGTGCTGGTGCGCGCGCGCCTGCTCGTCAACGGCTCAACCGTTTACCGCCAGCCGGGGGGGTTCGTGGATTACTACCAGATCCTCTTTGACCGCCACCAGATCATCTATGCCGAGGGGATCGCGGCGGAGACGCTGCTGCTGGACCCGCGCACCAAGCCGGTTCTGCCGGACGAACTGGCCGAGAAACTGGCCGAAACGCTGGGCAACCGCCATGCTGTCGGGCTGGATGTGTTCGAGATCGACGCGCAACTTCTGGACGTGCCGAACGTAGCCGATCTGTTGCGGCGCGCCTCTCTGGGCTGATCCGTCTGCTGCGCCATGAATAACGTATTTGCGGCTTCCGATCGCCATGCTCGCGCGCCAGCGATTTTCTTGCCTTTTCCGCAGCACCCGCCTAATGCTGCGCGCATGTTGGATATCCCCTCGAACCGCCCCGCCTTACCACCCGAAATTGCCCGCCGCCGGACCTTTGCGATCATCTCGCATCCCGACGCTGGCAAGACGACCCTGACCGAAAAGTTCCTGCTGTTCGGCGGGGCCATTCAACTGGCCGGACAGGTGCGCGCCAAGGGCGAGGCACGGCGCACGCGGTCGGATTTCATGCAGATGGAAAAGGATCGTGGCATTTCTGTCTCGGCTTCGGCCATGTCATTTGATTTCAAGACCTTCCGGTTCAATCTTGTCGATACACCCGGCCACAGCGATTTCTCGGAAGATACCTATCGCACGCTGACGGCGGTGGATGCTGCCGTGATGGTGATCGACGGGGCCAAAGGGGTGGAAAGCCAGACGCAGAAGCTGTTTGAGGTCTGCCGCCTGCGTGACCTGCCGATCCTGACATTCTGCAACAAGATGGACCGCGAGAGCCGCGATACATTCGATATCATCGACGAAATTCAGGAAAACCTCGCTATCGACGTGACGCCTGCAAGCTGGCCCATCGGCGTGGGCCGCGAGTTTCTGGGCTGTTATGACATGCTGCGCGACCGGCTGGAACTGATGGACCGCGCGGATCGCAACGTGGTCTCGGAATCCATACAGATCAATGGTTTGGACGATCCGCTGCTGGACAAGCACATCCCCGCAGACTTGCTGGCGAAGCTGCGTGACGAGGTCGAGATGGCCCGCGAACTGTTGCCCAAATTGGATATCAAGGCGGTGCAGAACGGCAGCATGACTCCGATCTGGTTCGGCTCGGCGATCAACTCGTTCGGGGTCAAGGAACTGATGGACGGGATCGGCACGCTGGGGCCGGAGCCGCAACCACAACGCGCCGAGCCGCGCGCGATTCTGCCTGAAGAAACAAAGGTTTCCGGCTTTGTCTTCAAGGTGCAGGCGAACATGGACCCTAAGCATCGTGACCGTGTCGCCTTTGTGCGTCTGGCCTCGGGGCATTTCGAGCGCGGCATGAAACTGACGCATGTGCGCAGCAAGAAACCGATGACGGTCTCGAATCCGGTGATGTTTCTGGCCTCGGACCGCGAACTGGCCGAGGAGGCATGGGCGGGCGATATCATCGGCATCCCCAACCACGGCCAGTTGCGGATCGGCGACACGCTGACCGAGGGCGAGGCGCTGCGCGTCACAGGCATCCCGTCCTTCGCGCCGGAATTGTTGCAGACCTGTCGTGCGGGCGACCCGATGAAGGCCAAGCATCTGGAGAAAGCCCTGATGCAATTTGCCGAGGAAGGGGCGGCCAAGGTATTCAAGCCCGCTTTCGGTTCGGGCTTTATCGTGGGTGTCGTGGGCGCTCTGCAATTCGAGGTGCTGGCCAGCCGGATCGAGTTGGAATACGGGCTGCCTGTGCGGTTTGAGCAGTCGCAGTTCACCTCTGCTCGTTGGGTGAAGGGTGAGCGTCAAGCCGTTGATAAGTTTGTGAATGTCAACAAGCAGCACATCGCGCATGACAATGACGGCGACATTGTCTACCTCACGCGGCTGCAATGGGATATCGACCGCGTCGAGCGCGATTATCCCGAGATCAAGCTTACCGCGACCAAGGAAATGATGGTCTGATGCCGGACGCACCGCGCAGCCTGCCGCACGGGCTGGCGCGCAGGCTGTGCAGCCATGACGCAGCGGCGGGATTTTTGCGGGTCAGGCACCAGCGGACGCTTGCGCGACAAGGGATCACCCGCGCATCCTGCGGACATGAGTGATACCAGTGCCCCCAGCTATCCCGGCGGATTTGCCGCCATTGTGACCCAGATGGAAGGGCGGCGCGATCCGCTGACCTATCAGGGAGACGAGGCGCTTCCCCCGCCGGATGTAGATTTCGCCCCGCTCAAACTGTCCTCGGTTGAAAGTGATGCACCCTCTGTGGAGGGATCAAAATCCACCTATGCCCGCAAGTTGCGCGAGTTGTCGCAGGAATTCGCGGGCCAGCACGCCTTGCTGCTGCTGCATGGCATGCTGGTCGCGCATCTGCGCCGTCGCAGTGCGCCGGATCACACAAGCGCCCTGTTCCAGCGGCTCTGGGCCGAGGAATCCGCGTGGTTGATCGCCCATCTTGATGCCCGCTGGCTGGTCTCCGCGATCACCACATTCGGCGATCACGGCGCGACAGAGGTACAGCGGCGGCTGGGCCAGTCGCTCAGCCTGATGTTCGGGATGATGAAGCTCTACGAGACCGAGCGGCTCTATTCCGGCGCGGCCCCCGATCAGCCCTATGACTGGGCGCGGCGCAAACCCAAGGCTCTGGCCTTGCAGATGGATGCCTATGCACTTGGAGGCGGCGGTCTGGATGTGAACATGCTGGGGCGTTTGTGGCAGGATGCGGGCTCCGATCCGGTGATCGCCCCCCTCGCCCGACATCTGCTGGAGATGCTGATCAGCGACGATCGCACCGTGTTTCGCCGTTTGCGGCTGATGCGGCGGCAACGCGAAAAGGTGCAAAAGGACAGTGGCGCAAAGCCCAAGCGCGGCCTCGATGCCGCTCCCCGCGCCATTCCCGTGCCCGCCAGCGTGGTCAAAACAGACCCCGACACGCTGCGTTGGGGCACCGTGTCGCTGATCAAGGCACCGCTGCGGGAGATTGCGCGTTTTGCGGCCCATCACCTCAATCTGGGCGCGCACAGGCTCTATCTGCATCTGGACGCGCCGCAACCGGAGGCAGAGGCGTTTTTCTCCGGCCATCCGCGTATCGAGCTTGTGACCTGCGATGACGCATGGTGGGCCACGCAGAAAAAGCCGCGCATGAAGACGCATCAGTTGCGGCAGGCATGGATCGCAACCCAGACCTATCACCGCGCCGAACTGGACTGGCTGGCCCATATCGACGTGGACGAGTTCATCCTCAGCCCGCAAAAGTTGCAAGCCGATCTGGCCGCCCTGCCCGCCGATATCGCCGCCCTGCATCTGCCACCTGCCGAGTTACTGGCGGGCACGCAGAGTTGTTTCAAGCTGACGCCGCGACAGGCCGGACAGGACAAGGCGGTGCTGGAGGATATCTATCCCACATTCGGTGCCTATCTTCGGGGCGGTTTCATCAGCCATCTCGAAGGCAAGCTGGTTGCCCGCTGCGGCATTCCGGGCCTGCGCTTCGGGCTGCATGCCCTGTTACAGAACGGGCGGCCGGCCAGCAACCGCACGGATTTGCCCGGCCTCTATCTTGGCCATGCCCATGCGCCGGACTGGGACAGTTTCCGCGCCCGTCTGGATTTCCGCCTGCTTGAAGGCTCCTATCGCAAGACGGACGAGAGCACCCTCCACCTGCAGGATATTTTCGCGCTGCTGCAATCCGAGAATGGCGAAGATGGGTTGCGCGGGTTCTTCGCGGAAGTTTGCGAGGAGACCGAGACGCTGACAGCCGCCCTTGAGGCACGTGGGATTCTGCTGCGGGCACCGCTTGATCTTGACGCCAAGGTGAAGCGTATATTTGGTTCATTACCTTAGGCTTACCACCCATGTCTCAAGCAAAATATAAAGTGAAATGGGGTGTCGTATCGACGATCAAGGCCCCCGTGCGCGCGCTGCTGGAATTCGCGGCGCATCATCTTGACCTCGGCGCGCACCGGATTTTCATTTACCTTGATGATGACAACCGCGCGGGCTTTGACATCCTTAAGGCCCATCCAAAACTGCGCCCCGTTATGACAGATGAGGCTTATTGGCGCGGGCTGGGAATGAAGCGGCGCGTCAAGCACCAGTCGCGCCAGTTCGAGAATGCCCGCCACGCCTATGGCAGGGCCAGTGATGTGGACTGGCTCGCCCATATCGATGTGGACGAATTCCTGTGTCCGGCGCGCGCCCTTGCGGAACAACTGGCCAAACTGCCCGCCGCTTGCCTGTGCGCGCGGGTCCGCCCGATCGAGGCGCTGGCCCCCGTCAGCGCGGACCAGCCCTTGCACGCCAAAGCCTGCGCGCAGGACCGCGCGACGCGCCAGCGCCAGACAGAGGCGCTCTACCCCGATTACGGCGCGCATCTGAACGGCGGTTTCCTGAGCCATGTCGCGGGCAAGATGCTCTACCGGACGGGCATGCCCGACCTCAAGGTGAATATCCACAACGTCTTTGTCGGCGTGAATCCAGAACAGCAAAACCCCGGACAGGTCGAACTGTCCGAAACCGAATTGTTGCACTGCCACGCCAAAAGCTGGGAGGGCTTTCTGGCCGCGTTCCACTACCGTCTGGACAAAGGCAGCTACCGTGCCGAACTCAAGCCCAACCGTCCGGCGGATAAGGGCGGCCTTACCCTGCACGAGATGTTCAAAGCCCTGCATGACCGTGACGGCGAGGCCGGATTGCGCCATTTCTACGATCAAGTCTGCACCGCAACGCCCGCCCATCTGGCCGCACTGGAAGCGCAGGGTTTGCTGCGCCGCCCCGCGCTCGATCTGCCCGCTGCCGTGGCACGGCATTTTCCGCAGGCCGGACAGGACGAAAAGGGGCCATAACCCCGCTCTCATTGACCCCAGCCGCGCTTTGCGCTATGGCCTGCGCGGGGATCACATTTGTGGATAACCACGGGGCCAAGGGGGTCCGATCTCCATCAGACGCAACGGGCCGTGACGTGTCCGTGAATAACGGATACACATGATAAAATTCTCTGATCTCAAACTCGACCCGAAAGTCCTCCAAGCGATTGAAGACGCCGGGTATGAAACCCCTACTCCCATTCAGGCAGGGGCGATTCCGCCTGCGCTGGAAGGCCGCGATGTGCTGGGAATTGCCCAGACGGGAACCGGCAAGACAGCCAGCTTCACGCTGCCGATGATCACGCTGCTGGCCAAAGGCCGCGCGCGTGCGCGGATGCCGCGCTCACTGGTGCTCTGCCCCACGCGCGAACTTGCCGCGCAGGTGGCCGAGAACTTCGACACCTATACAAAGTATCACAAGCTGACCAAGGCTCTGCTGATCGGTGGCGTCTCGTTCAAGGAACAGGACCAGCTGATCGATCGCGGTGTGGACGTGCTGATCGCGACACCGGGCCGTCTGCTCGATCATTTCGAGCGTGGCAAGCTGCTGCTGACCGGCGTGCAGATCATGGTGGTCGACGAGGCGGACCGCATGCTGGATATGGGGTTCATCCCCGATATCGAGCGGATTTTCAGCCTGACGCCCTTCACCCGCCAGACCTTGTTCTTCAGCGCCACCATGGCGCCGGAGATCGAGCGGATCACCAACACGTTCCTGTCTGCCCCCGAGCGGGTCGAAGTGGCGCGCCAGTCCAGCGCTTCGGCCACGATCACGCAGGGCGTGGTCATGTTCAAAGGCAGCCGCAAGGACAAGGAAGCCAGCGAGAAGCGCCAGCTATTGCGCGCGCTGATCGACAGCGAGGGCGAGAAATGCCGCAACGCGATCATCTTCTGCAACCGCAAGACGGATGTGGATGTGGTGGCCAAATCGCTGATGAAATACGGCTATGATGCCGCCCCGATCCACGGCGATCTGGAGCAGTCGCAGCGCACACGCACGCTGGACGGGTTCCGCGATGGCACATTGCGTTTTCTGGTTGCCTCGGACGTGGCGGCGCGCGGTCTGGACATTCCGAATGTGAGCCATGTGTTCAACTTCGACGTGCCCAGCCATGCGGAGGATTATGTCCACCGGATCGGGCGGACGGGCCGTGCGGGCAAGCTTGGCACCACGATCATGCTGTGCACACCGCGCGACGACAAGAACTTCGCCGATGTCGAGCGCCTGTTGCAGACAGAGATCCCGCGCCTTGCCAATCCGTTAGACGGTGTTGTGATCCCCGAAAGCGACGACAGTGCGGAGAGTCCCGAAAAACCTGCAAGCACACGCAGCCGTTCGCGCTCGTCGCGCAGCCGTTCGGGCAGCAAACCTGCGCCCAAGGCCGCCGTCAGTGACGAGGTTGCCCCGATTGTGGAGCTTGAGACCGTCGCCGCACCTGCCGAGGCACCGCAAGCCGAAGCTACCCCGCAGGCCCCTGTCAACCAGCCGCAACAGCCTGAGGGCGAGCGGACACAGCACGAGCGGACGCAGAACGAACGGTCACAGGGCGAGCGCTCACAGTCGCGCAGGCCGGACAGCCGTCCGGAGCCGCGATCCGACAACCGCGTGAGCCAGCGCCGCGATGACAACCGCGACCGCCCGCGCAACGATCAGAACCGCAATCATGGCCGCGACAGTGGCCCCAAGGTTGTGGGCATGGGCGACCATCTGCCCAGCTTTATCGCGCTCAGTTTCGACGAGCGGCGCACCTCCTGATCGCGCCACAGACAACACAGCAAAACCCGCGCCATTGATCCGGCGCGGGTTTTTCTTTGGGCAAAGCGCGTGATCAGACCGGAAAGACCGGCAATTCGAGGATGGCCATCACGAAAGCGGCCCCCGTGACCAGCACGAAGGCGACAGCCACCAGCCACACCGCTTGCACCGCCGTGCCCACCGACAGGCTGCGCGCCGCCAGCAGGCCCGCCAGCGGCAGCACATGCATCGCATGGGTGGCAAGGAAATGTGGCAGGCGCAGATCGCCCACCTCGCGCGACCACCCCATCAGTGGCACCCGCGCGCCTGTCACCGGCACACCGACCAGACGCCCGGTTTGCGAGGCCATATAGCCCGCCACAATCACGGTCAGCACAAAGGTCAGCCCCAGCCCCAGCACCACGGACAGGCGCAGCGCAGGGTCCGGCAGACCACGCGGATCGCGCCAGATAACGATGGCAAAGACCAGAGAGGCAGAGGTCAGGATCACCGCCAACAGCCCCATCAGCCCGTAGATTTGCGCCATCAGCGGATGGGCCACGTTGTAGTGGGACGCCGTGCCGACCATCGCCGCCCCGCCGATCCACGCCATCTCGGCCAGCACGCACAGCACCACCATGATCGAGAACGCACGGTAGCTGCGCCGCGCCAGAAACGCTGTCGGCAGGAAGCGGGCGAAAAAGGCGAGGCTGAGCAGGTAGACGGCCAGCGAAAGCTGGAATTTCAGGGGCTTGAGCCAGACCGGCTCTGCCTGAAACAGGCGCGGATCAAGCATCAGCGCCAGCGTGGCGGGGATAATACTGCAGGCCAGCAGCAGTCCTAAGGCCGCAAAGCGCGGTTCCGCCGCGAACAGCGCAGGCATCAGGCGATGTGGCGCAGTCCGGCTTCGTGTCGGCGTGAAAACAGTTGCATCGCTCATGTCAGGTCTCGATCCGGTGGGGGTGCAGCACGCGGCGGGTGGCCGCGATGGCAAGGAACAGCAGCAGCCCGACAGGGCCGAACAGGAAGGTCAGCAGCAGACAGGGCAGCACCAGCAGATGGGTGATCCCTTCGCTGCGGGCTTGGCGGGTAATCCAGCCGCCGATGAACAGATCGAAGGCCAGAAAATGCACCCATCCCGCCAACGCCATCCATGGATCGGACAGCAGCAGCATGACATTGCCAAGGCTGTCGAACCCGCCCTCGCCTTGCCACCAGAAGCCGAGAATGACGGCGGCATAGAGCACCGACAACAGCACTGGAATGGCGAAGCCGCCGATGCGGTCTGCCCATCTGGGGGCCAGCGGCGACAGCGCAAGACAGAGCCACCCAACCATGGCCAAGGGGTTAGCGAGTTGGAAAAGGCTGTCAGGTGTCATGCTACGCTCCATCTGGACAGTGACAAGTTTAAGGATGCCCAAACCATCTAGGCAGTGTCAAGACCAATTTGACACTGTCCAGATGAAGGATTAACATCCCGTTATGACAGTGGAAAAACACAGCTATCACCACGGCGATCTGCGCGCTGCCCTGCTTGCGGCAGGCGAATCCGTCTTGGCCGAAACCGGCATGGAGGGGTTTTCCTTGCGCCGCGTCGCGCGGGAGGTGGGTGTCAGCCATTCCGCTCCGGCGCATCATTTCGGCGAAACGCAGGGCTTGCTGGTTGCACTGGCCACGCAAGGGTTCCGCCAGTTTCTGGCGGCGATGCAAGCGCGCCAGAACGCCTGTCAGACGCAGGATGCCGGCGACCTGCTGGTCGCCTCCGGTCTGGGCTATCTGGATTTCACCATCGCCTCACCGGCCTTGTTCAAGCTGATGTTCGGGTCGGACAAGATGGATGTCTGCGACCCCGCGCTGGAGGCGGCAGCCACGGCAGCCTTCGACCATCTCGCGCAGGATATCGCGCGGCTGCGCGGCGTCTCGCCCTATGAGGATGCAGCCGCCATGGCCGATGTCATGGCCAGCTGGAGCATGGTGCACGGCTTCGCCTCGCTGCTTCTGTCAGGCCGGATGCCTGACGTGCAGGCGATGGACCAGCCCGCGCGGGAGGCGTTCTTTCGTCAGGTGTTCGCCCGCGTCATCCGCTAGGTCCGACGCGGGCGAAAAAAGGATCAGGCGCTCAGGCGGCTGATCACCACGGTCACCTCGGGCTTCTTGCCGATCTCGTCCAGCGCGGTCTGGCGCACCACCTTCTTCAGTGCCTGCTCCAGCTTGTCGTCATCGGCCATCGTATTGTCCGCCGCGCGGTTGATGAACTGGTCCAGATCCGCCTCAAGCACGTCCACCAGCGGCGCGCGCGAACGACCCGTGGTGGCCAGCCCCATGATCTCGCACCACGGCTCTCCCAAAGGCTCGTTCTCGTCGTCAAGGATCAGCGTGACCGTGACATGCCCGTTCAGCGCCATGCGGATCCGGTCCCGCACCACCCCGTCCAACGCGCCCACTTGTGCGGAGCCGTCCAGATAGGTGCGCCCCGTCTCGACATAGCCCACCACGGCAGGTTCGTTGCCGCTGAGGTTCACGATCATCCCGTTGGTGGCAAGGATCGACTGGAAGCGGTTGCCTTTGGCCACCTTGACCATCTCGCGCAGGTGGCGATGCTCACCGTGCATCGGGATCACGATCTGCGGTTTCACCAGCTTTTGCACAAACTCGATATCGGGGCGGTTGGCATGGCCGGAGACATGATACTTGCCATTGCTGTCATCCACCACATCCACGCCCATTTCGCTGAACTGGTTGATGATGCGGATAACACCCTTCTCGTTGCCGGGAATGGTCTTGGAGGAGAACAGGAACAGATCACCCTCTTTCAGCGTGATCCCCTGATATTTGCCATTGGCAAGCTGCGCGCTGGCGGCGCGGCGCTCCCCCTGCGATCCGGTGACCAGCAGCATGACATTGTCGCGCGGCAGGGACTTGATATCCTCTGGGCTGATCACGCGGGGGAAATCGCTCAGCACGCCGGTCTCGATGGAGGCTTCGATCATGCGGCGCATCGCGCGGCCCATCAGGCAGATTGACCGCCCTGCCCGCACACCGGCCTCGGCCAGCGTTTTGACCCGCGCCACGTTGCTGGCGAAGGTCGTCGCAACAACCATGCCTTTCTGCCCGCGCACAAGTTCCTCGATTGCCGGACCGACACTGGATTCAGACCGCCCCTCGTGCTGGTTGAAAATATTGGTGCTGTCGCAGATCAGCGCCTTGACGCCGCCCGCAGAAACCTCGGCCCAGAGATCGGGATCGAACGGCTCGCCGACATGCGGATCATGGTCGATCTTGAAATCGCCGGTATGGATCACGCGGCCCTCGGGCGTATCGATCACCATCGCAGAGCTTTCGGGGATCGAATGCGAGATCGGCAGGAACCCAACGGTGAACGGGCCCGCCGTCACCGTCTGCGGCCATTTCGACACGGTGGTCACCACCTTGTCGGAATAGCCATATTCCGCCAGCTTGCCGCGCGCGATGTTCGAGGTGAAGGCGCGGGCATAGACCTTGGGTTGGCCCAGCCGCTCGAACAGATGGCCGATAGCGCCCACGTGGTCCTCGTGGGCATGGGTGATGAACACCGCCTCGATCTGGTTCTTGCGCTCTTCCAGCCATGCGATATCGGGCAGGATCAGATCCACACCCGGCGTGCCGTCCATATCGGGGAACGCTACGCCGATATCGACAACGATCAGCCGCTCTTTGTCCTTGGGGCCATATCCGTAGACATAGCAATTCATACCAATCTCCCCGGCACCGCCGAGGGGAAGGTAGATCAATCTGTTGCTGCTCATATGTTGCCTTGGTCCTTGTTATACTGATGGATGACCGTCAGGCCATGAATCGTCAGCGTTTCATCGAATTGGTCGAACAGTGTATCGCCCTGTCCGAACAGCGGGGCCAGTCCGCCCGTTGATATCACGCGCATGGGGCGCTCGTATTCTGCTTTGATCTGGTCGCAAATGCCGCGCACCAGCCCGACATAGCCCCAGAACACACCCGATTGCATACAGGCCACCGTATTGGTGCCGATCACGCGGGCGGGTTTGGTCACATCCACATGCGGCAGGGCCGCTGCGGCCTCGTGCAGCGCTTGCAGCGACAGGTTCACACCGGGCGCGATCACGCCGCCGACATAGGCCCCGTCATGGGCCACCACGTCAAAGGTTGTGGCCGTGCCGAAATCCACCACGATCAGGTCGCCGCCGTAGCGGTCATAGGCCCCTGCCGTATTGACCAGCCGGTCCGGCCCCACCGCAGTGCCCTCGTCCACACGCGGAGCCGTCGGCAACAGGCATTCCGGCTTGCCCACGACAAGCGGGCGGCAGTTGAAATAGCGGTCCGCCAGAACCCGCAGATTGAACACCACGCGCGGCACCGTGGAGGAGATGATGACGGCGTTGATATCCATCGGGATCTTGTGATGGTTCAGCAGCGCGCTGAGCCAGACGTAATATTGATCAGCCGTGCGCTGATGCTCGGTCGATGTCCGCAGCGTGCACAGGATAGCCGTGCCGTCCCAGATCGAGAAAACCGTGTTGGTATTGCCGGTGTCGATGGCCAGTAGCATGGCGGCGATCCTTAGAAAAAGACGTCGGCCGCAGCGATGCGGCGCAGCCCTTGCGGCGTTGATAGGACAAGTTGCCCCTGCTCGTCCACCGTGTCGAAACGGCCCGTGATTTCCTCGGCGGGAAGACGTGCGGTGATTGTCTCGCCCAGACGCGCGGCACGGGCCAGCCATGCGGCGCGGATCGGCGCAAAGCCGTAGGTCAGGAACTGCGCCTCGTGGCGCGCATAGGCGGCGGCCAGCAGGTCGAGGAAGTCCGCAGGGCTAACCGAGGCACCGGTTTCCGACAGCACGGACACAGGGCGCACCGCCCCCGCCTCCAGCGTTCCGGCATCCGGCGCTTGTGCCAGATTGACGCCGATCCCGATGGCCAGCGCCGTGCCGCGCGGCCCCAGCGTTTCCAGCAGCATCCCCGCCACTTTGCCACCGTTCAGCAGCACATCATTGGGCCATTTCAGCGCAAAGCTGGCAGGCCGCCCCGTCGCATCGGCAAAGGCATCGTGCAACGCCAGTGAGGCCACAAATGTCCGCAAAGCCGCAGTAGCAGGCGGCATTGGGCCGGGCAGCACCAGCGTGGCGGCGAAGTTGCCCACCGGATGGGACCACGCCCTGCCCCGTCGCCCGCGTGCGGCGCTTTGGTGCAGGGCGAGTATCCATGTCGGTCCTTGCAGGCTGTCGAAGCGGCGCACCGCCTCGTTCAGCGTGTTATCGACCTCGTCCAGCACGATGCGAGCTGTGCCCTCCGGCCAGCCCGCAGGCCGCGTGTCAGTTGACAAGCGTGGCCGCCGCGGCGGCTGCCGCGCCCTCGATCCCGAAAAGGTTGATCACGCCGAACAGCATCGCCGCCGCCGATCCCATCAGAAAGACCCACAGCACCGGCGAACGGCCCCTGTCCAGTTCCTCGCCCTCGTCGCCGAAATACATGTAGTAGACGATCCGCAGGTAGTAGAAGGCACCGATGGCCGAGGCGACAGCCGATGCGATCACCAGCCAGATCATATCCGCATCCAGCGCCGCCTGCCACACGCCCAGCTTGGCGAAAAAGCCAAGGAAGGGCGGCACACCGGCAAGGCTGAACAGCAGCACCAGCATCGCCAGCGCCTTGCCCGGCTCGCGCTTGGCATACATGTTCAGCGCGGCGATATCGGTCACTGGCTTGCCGTCTTTCTCCAACGAGAGGATGAAGGCGAAGGTGCCGATATTCATCGTGAGGTAGACCGCCATATAGACCAGCATCGCCTGCACACCAAAGGCCGTACCCGCGACCAGACCGATCAGCGCGTAACCCATATGCGCGATGGAGGAGAACGCCATCAGACGCTTGATATTGCGCTGCCCGATGGCGGCAATCGCGCCAAGGAACATCGACAGCACCGACAGAAGCGCCAGAATCTGCTGCCAGTCCGCCGTGGCCCCGCCGAAGGCATCGTGCAGAACACGCGCAAACAGCGCCATCGCGGCCATTTTGGGCGCAGTGGCAAAGAAGGCCGTGACCGGCGTGGGCGAGCCCTCATAAACGTCAGGCGTCCACATATGGAACGGCACCGCCGAGATCTTGAACGCGAGGCCCGAGATCACGAAGACCAGACCGAACAGCAGCCCCAGAGACATCTGCCCGTCGCCTGCCGCCAGAATGATGCCGGAGAAAAGCGTCGTGCCCGCATAGCCGTAAACCAGCGATGCACCATAGAGCAGCAGACCCGACGAGAGCGCGCCGAGGATGAAATACTTCAGACCGGCCTCTGTCGATTTCAGGCTGTCACGGCGCAGTGAGGCGATGACGTAGAGCGCCAGCGATTGCAGTTCCAGCCCCATATAGAGCGCCATCAGATCGCCCGCGCTGACCATCACCATCATGCCGACAATGCTGAGCGCGACAAGCACCGGATATTCAAAGCGCAGCAGCCCGCGCCGCTCCATATAATCCTGGCTCATCACCAGTACGGCGGCTGCGGCCAGCAGGATCGTCACCTTGGAAAAGCGCGAGAAGGCGTCATCGTGGAACATGCCGCCAAAAGCCACATTGGTGCCGCTGCCGTTCAGCCCGATCCATGCCGCCAGCAGAACGAATACGGCCGCCGTCGCCCATGTCAGCAGCGGCGCCATCTTGTCCTTGCTCGTATAGACCCCGAACAGCAGTGCCAGCATCGCGAAAAGCGACAGCAGGATTTCCGGCAGGATAATGGTCAGATCAGCCTCGATCATCTCTCAGCGCTCCTGTTCAGTTCTGGGCCAGCATGGGAAGGGAAGGCCCTTCGGCACGGGCAATGTCATAATCGGCAATCAGCGCCTCGACAGAGGGGCCGATGATATCGGTCACCAGCGCAGGATAGACGCCGAGCAAAAGGGTCATCACCACCAGCGGCGCAAAGATCGCCTTTTCGCGGCGGGTCATATCGGTGATCGAGCGAAGGCTTTCCTTGATCAGATCGCCCAGCACCACACGGCGGTAGAGCCACAAAGCATAGGCCGCCGACAGGATCACGCCCGATGTCGCCACCAGCGCCACCCATGTGTTGACCTGGAAGATACCCACCAGCACGAGGAATTCGCCCACAAAGCCCGATGTGCCCGGCAAGCCGACATTGGCCATGGTGAAGAACATGAAGATCAGCGCGTAGGATGGCATCCGGTTCACCAGACCGCCATAGGCGTCGATATCGCGGGTATGCATCCGGTCATAGATCACGCCGACACACAGGAACAATGCGCCGGAGATGAAGCCGTGGCTGATCATCTGGAAGATCGCCCCGTCTATCCCCTGCTGGTTGGCCGCGAAAATCCCCATCGTCACGTAACCCATATGGGCGACGGAGGAATAGGCGATCAGCTTTTTCATATCGACCTGCACCAGTGCCACGAGGCTGGTGTAGACAATCGCGATGGCCGACATCCACAGCACCAGCGGCGTCATCACATCCGCGCCGACAGGGAACATCGGCAGCGAAAAGCGCAGGAAACCGTAGCCGCCCATTTTCAGCAGGATCGCGGCCAGCACGACCGAGCCAGCCGTCGGGGCCTGCACGTGGGCATCCGGTAGCCATGTATGGACAGGCCACATCGGCATCTTGACCGCGAAGCTGGCAAAGAAGGCCAGAAACAGCATCGTCTGCAAACCGCCCACCACCTGAATGCCGAGCAGGCTGAAACTTGCAGAGCCGAACTGGTGCGTCATCAGCGTCGGAATATCGGTGGTGCCCGCATCCGCATACATCGCCACCATCGCCACCAGCATCAGAACCGAGCCGAGGAACGTGTAGAGGAAGAACTTGAAGCTGGCATAGATGCGCGCCTTGCCGCCCCAGATGCCGATGATCAGGAACATCGGGATCAGACCAGCCTCGAAGAACAGATAGAACAGCACCAGATCCAGCGCCATGAAGACGCCTAGCATCAGCGTTTCCAGCAGCAGGAAGGCAACCATATATTCCTTGACGCGCGTGTTCACATCCCATGATGCGGCAATCACCAGCGGCATCATGAAAGTCGTGAGCATCACGAACAGGATGCTGATCCCGTCCACACCCATCTTGTAGGTGAGACCCATGATCCACGTCCGCTCCTCGACGAACTGGAATCCGGTATCGGCGCGGTCGAACTGCAACAGGATGAACAGCGAGACAAGGAAGGTCACGCTTGTGGCGATCAGGGCCAGCCACTTGGCGTTACGGTTGGCCGCAGCCTCCTCCCCGCGCAGGAAGACGATGAGGATCAGTGCGGCCAGCGCCGGAATGAAGGTGACGATGGAAAGAAGGTTATCCATTAGTTCGCCCCTCCGGTGAAGGTCATCCACGTAACCAGAACCACGATCCCGATCACCATCGCAAAGGCATAGGTGAAGATGTAACCCGACTGGGCGCGGCCCGCGAAGCGGGTCAGCATCGGGATCACGCCCATCGCCACACCGTTGATCGAGCCGTCGATGACATCGCCGTCGCCACGTTTCCAGAAGAACCTGCCGATCATGCGCGCGGGGCGCACGAAGATCACGTCATAGATCTCGTCGAAATACCATTTGTTGAGCAGGAACAGATAGAGCGGGCGCTGCGTCTCGGCCCATTTGCGCGGCAAGGCGGGGTTCACGATATAGAACCAGTAGGCCATCGCCAGACCGACGATCATCGCCACGAAGGGGCTGACCTTGACCCATGCGGGCACATAATGCGCATCATGCAGGACGGTGTTGCCCTCGGCCATGAAGATGGCGCCAGCGAACCATGCGTTCACCTCGGAGGTCGAGCCGAAGAACGGGCCATACCAGATCATCCCGGCAAATACCGAACCGACAGCCAGTACACCCAGCGGGATCAGCATGATCATAGGGCTTTCATGCGCGTGATCATGCGTATGCTTGTCGCCGCGCGGCGTGCCGAAGAAGGTCAGGAACATCAGGCGCCAGCTGTAGAAGCTCGTCAGAAGCGCCGCCACGGCCAGCATCCAGAAGGCATAGCCCCCCGCAGTACCGGCAAAGGCGCTCTCGATCACCGCATCCTTGGACAGGAACCCGGCAAAGCCGATATGGGTCAACGGGATGCCGACACCGGTGATCGCCAGCGTACCGATCAGCATCGCGTAGAACGTATAGGGGATCTTTTTGCGCAGACCGCCATAGTTGCGCATGTCCTGCTCGTGATGCATCGCATGGATGACGGAGCCCGCTCCCAGAAACAGCATCGCCTTGAAGAAGGCATGGGTGAACAGGTGGAACATCGCCACGGAATAGACGCCCACACCAGCGGCCACGAACATATAGCCAAGCTGCGACATGGTCGAATAGGCGATGACGCGCTTGATATCGTTCTGCACCAGACCGATGGTCGCCGCCACAAAGGCGGTGCTGGCCCCGATGAAGGTAACGAACATCATCGCCTCGGGCGCATATTCCAGAATGGGCGACATGCGGCAGACAAGGAACACACCGGCGGTCACCATCGTGGCCGCGTGGATCAGCGCCGACACAGGTGTCGGGCCTTCCATCGCGTCGGGTAGCCATGTGTGCAGGAACAGTTGCGCCGATTTACCCATCGCGCCGACGAACAGCAGGAAAGCGATCAGGTTCGCGGCGTTCCACTCGGTCCACAGGAACACAAGCTGCGTCTCTGCAAGCTCCGGCCCCATTGCGAAGATATCGTCAAACCGGATGCTGTCTGTCAGATAGAACAGCCCGAAAATCCCCAGCAGGAAGCCGAAATCGCCGACACGGTTGACCACGAACGCCTTGATCGCAGCGGCATTGGCGGAAGGCTTGCGGTAGTAGAACCCGATCAGCAGGTAGGAGGCAACGCCCACGCCTTCCCAGCCAAAGAACATCTGCAACAGGTTGTCGGCTGTCACCAGCATCAGCATCGCGAAGGTGAAGAACGAAAGGTACGCGAAGAAGCGCGGCTTGTAGCTCTCGTGATCCTTCCACTGCGGATCATGCGCCATGTAGCCGAAGGAATAGAGATGCACGAGCGCGGAGACCGAGGTGATCACCACCAGCATGATCGCGGTCAGACGGTCCATACGGATCGCCCAATCAGTGCTGAGTGTGCCGCTTTCGATCCAGCGCAGGATCTCGACCTGCTGCGTGACACCGTCGAATGTCAGGAAGATGATCCACGACAGCAGCGCCGAAAGGAACAGCAGCCCCGTGGTCACCCACATCGCCGCCGTCTCGCCGATGATCCGCCAGCCGAAACCCGCGATCAGTGCCCCGATCAGGGGCGCGAACAGAATGATCGTTGCCATGATAGTCTTAGCCCTTCATCACATTGGCGTCTTCGACGGCGATCGTGCCCCGGTTGCGGAAGAAGCAAACAAGGATCGCAAGGCCGATGGCGGCCTCGGCGGCGGCCACAGTCAGCACGAAAAGGGTAAAGACCTGTCCGACCAGATCACCAAGGAAGCTGGAAAAGGCGACAAGGTTGATATTCACGGCCAGCAGCATAAGTTCAATCGACATCAGCAGGATGATCACGTTCTTCCGGTTCAGGAAGAGCCCGAATATCCCTATGACGAACAGCGCCGCAGCGACCGTCAGATAATGTTCCAAGCCAATCATGTCGTCCCTCCGGGCCTTACGGCCTCACTTCTTCCGGTTCGTGGCGTAGATCGCGAAAAACATCCCGGCCACACCCGCCGCAACGGCAGTGATCCAGCCGAGATCGTCCATCACAACCCCTGCCCCGGTTTCACGTCTTTCAGTTCCATTGCCTTGGCCGGATCACGCCACATCTGGGCCAGAACATCCTGCCGCTTGATATCCTTGCGATGCCGCAGGGTCAGCACGATCGCACCGATCATGGCGACCAGCAGGATCAGGCCGGACAGTTGGAACAGCAGGAAATACTTGTCATAGAGCAGCAGGCCAAGGGCAGCGGTATTGGTCACATCCGTCGGCGTGACGGCATCGCGCGCGGCCATGGCGGTGTCGGATGTCTGCCAGACGCCGAACGCGAGCGACAGTTGCATCAGCAGCACCAGACCGATCAGCAACGCCAGCGGCATGTAGCGCGCCATTTCGGCCTTGAGCCCTGCGAAATCTACATCCAGCATCATCACGACGAACAAAAACAGCACCGCAACCGCACCGACATAAACGATCACCAGCAGCATCGCGACAAACTCGGCCCCCAGAAGAACGAACAGGCCCGCCGCCGACAAAAAGGTCAGGATAAGCCAGAGCACCGAATGGACAGGGCTGCGGCTGATCACGGTGAAAAGCCCGCCGGTCAACGCGGAGATGGCAAACAGGTAGAAGGAAAAGGTAATCATCGTCATCCCTGGTCATCCTCCGTTTCGTCCAGCACCTGCCGCGCCAGTTCCATCGCGCGGGTCATCGCCGGGATGCCTGCAAACATCGACATCTGCGCGATGGTCTCGGCAATCTCGTCCTTGGTGGCCCCGGCGGCGAGCGCATGGCGCACGGTCTGGCGCAGGGCGGTATCGCTTTGCGCGCCTTGCATCGTCAGGCCCGCCAATGTCAACAGCAGACGCGTCTTGGCATCCAGCCCGTCCTTGCTGATGCCCTTGCCGAACCACATTTCCATCGCCTCTTTCGGCAGGGTCGGCCACATTTTCTCGAACCCTTTGGGATCGAAAGAGGACATGGCGGGATTGATGGCTTTCACCATCTCCTGCGCCTGAGCCATCATCAGCTCGAAGGGGGTTTTTCCATCAGTCATCTGTAGGGCGCATCCAGTTCGAGGTTGCGGGCAATCTCGGCTTCCCAACGGTCACCGTTCTCGAGCAGCTTGTCCTTGTTGTAGAACAGCTCCTCGCGGGTCTCTGTCGAGAACTCGAAATTCGGGCCTTCGACGATCGCATCCACAGGGCAGGCTTCCTGACAGAAGCCGCAATAGATGCATTTCGTCATGTCGATGTCGTAACGCGTGGTCCGGCGGCTGCCATCCTCGCGAGGTTCCGCATCGATGGTGATCGCCTGCGCGGGGCAAACCGCCTCGCAGAGTTTGCAGGCGATGCAGCGTTCCTCGCCGTTGGGATAGCGGCGCAGCGCATGCTCGCCGCGAAAACGCGGGGACAGCGGGCCTTTCTCGTGCGGATAGTTCAGCGTGGCCTTGGGAGCGAAAAAGTATTTCAGCCCCAGCCCAAACCCTTTGATAACATCCGACAGCAGGAAATACCCTATCGCGCGTCCGTAATCGATCTGTGCCATATCAGCCTCCAATCGCCCAGCGGGCATAGGCCCCGCCGAACAGTTCGAATTTCGCAAGGAATGCCACGATCACCACCCATGCCAGCGACATCGGCAGGAACACTTTCCAGCCGATCCGCATCAGCTGGTCGTAGCGGTAGCGCGGCGTGATCGCCTTCACCATCGCGAACAGGAAGAAGAAGAACGCCATCTTGCCGACCATCCACAGCACGCCATCCGGCAGGCCGGGGATCGGGGAGAGCCAGCCACCGAAGAACAGCAGGCTCATCAGCGCGCACATCAGGAAGATCGCGATATATTCACCGGCCATGAACAGCAGGAACGGGGTCGAGCTGTATTCAACCTGATAGCCTGCCACCAGTTCGGATTCCGCTTCCGGCAGATCGAAGGGCGGGCGGTTGGTCTCGGCCAGTGCCGAGATGAAGAACAGGAAAACCATCGGGAAATGCGGCAGCCAGTACCAGCTGAAGAACCCGTAGGGGCCGTCCTGCGCCCGCACGATATCGCTGAAGTTCAGCGAGCCGGTCGAGATGATGACCCCGATGATGATCAGACCGATGCTGACCTCATAGGAGATCATCTGCGCGGCGGAACGCAGCGAGCCAAGGAACGGATATTTGGAGTTGGACGCCCAGCCCCCCATGATCACGCCGTAAACCTCTAGCGAGGAGACGGCGAAGACATAGAGCACAGCCACGTTGATATCCGAGAGCACCCAGCCGTCGTTGAACGGGATCACCGCCCAGGCGATGATGGCCAGAACAAAGCTGGTCAGCGGGGCGAGCAGGAACACGGTCTTGTCCGAGCCTGCGGGGATCACGACTTCCTTGACGACGTATTTCAGCGCGTCGGCCACCGATTGCAGCAGGCCGAACACGCCCACCACGTTGGGCCCGCGCCGCATCTGCACCGCCGCCCAGATCTTGCGGTCGCCGTAGACCAGAAACAACAGGCTGATCATCACGAAAGCCACAACGGCCAGCGACTGCGCCACCAGTAGAACAGCGATCCCCAGCGGGGTTGTAAAGAAATCAGCCATTGGTCCTCACACCGTCGGTATTCCGTTTTCCGCGCATTGCGAGACAACGACTTCGGCGTCGATTGTCCGCAATCCGCGGGGCAGCTGAGCCGAGATGGTGTAAACCGCATCCCCGCGCCAAACGCCACCCTGTTCCGTCACATTTGTCCGTAAATGCCGGGCAAAACCGTAGTCCCGGATCAATGCATACTGCGCTGCAGCACATTCTGCATATCTGGTCACGTCATCGCCCGATTCCGCGCCGCGCATTGCCACACGGAAGTTGACCAGATCGCCATCCATCAGCCGTGTTTCCACGCCTTCATACAGCGGCGCGGCGCGACTCACCTCCGGTGAGGCCTCGCTGCACCCGCTTGCCGCACCCGCACCCAGAAGCGCGAGACAGGATATGATGGCTGTGGTCCGCATCACTCTGCCGCCAACGCCCCGCGACTGCGGGACTTCGCCCCGGCGCTGAGTTCGGCCATCAACTGGCTGGCCCGCGCAATCGGGTTGGTCAGGTAGAAATCAGCGATAGCATTGCGGAAATCGGCCTTGCCCAGCGATGCTTCCGGCAAAGCGGTCCAGCCGTTATCGGCCAGTTCGTCGATATCGCCCAGATGCGGATGCGTGGCCACCAGTGCCTGACGCAGTTGCACAAGGCTGTCATAGGGCAATGTCTCGCCCAGTTCCGCCGACAGCGCCCGCAGGATCGCCCAGTTTTCCTTGGCCTCGCCCGGTGCGAAACCGGCGCGCAGCGCCAGTTGCGGACGGCCTTCGGTGTTGACGAAAAGGCCGTTCTCTTCGGTATAGGCGGCACCCGGCAGGATAATATCGGCGCGGTGCGCGCCGCGGTCACCGTGGCTGCCCTGATAGATGACGAATGCCCCCGACCCGATCTCGATCTCGTCAGCACCAAGGTTGTAGATCACCTCTGCACCTTCAAGCGCGGCCGTCATACCGCCCTCCGTCACAGCGCCCACATCCATCGCCCCCACGCGCGACGCCGCCGTATGCAACACCAGCATCCGGCCCGACACGGCCATACAGGCGGCCAGAACCGCCGCGCCATCGGCCTCGCGCAGCGCGCCCTGACCGACGATCACGATGACATTCTCCGACGCTTTGATCTCGGAGAGCGCAGCACGGTCGGTGCCCAGATGGGTGTAGGGATAGGTCAGATCGACCGCTTCCCCCACCAGCCGGACATTGGCCCCGCGTGTCCATGCCTTGCGGATCCGTGCGTTCAGCACCGGTGCCTCGTCGCGCGGGTTGGAGCCGACGATCAGGATATCGCTGGCGGTGTCCAGTTCCTCGATCGCGACATTGCCGACATAGGCCGAGCGGTTGCCGATGGGCAGATGCGCGCCATCGGTGCGGCATTCGACGTGACCGCCCTGCCCCTCGATCAGCGCCTTCAGGGCAAACGCCGCCTCGACCGGGGCCAGATCACCGACCAGCCCGGCCAGTTTCTTGCCCTTCATCGCGGCAGCCGCCGCCTTGAGCGCCTCGTCCCAGCCGGCTTTACGCAGTTTGCCGTTCTCGCGGATATAGGGTGTGTCGAGCCGCTGGCGGCGCAAACCATCCCAGACGAAACGGGTCTTGTCGGAAATCCACTCCTCGTTCACGCCGTCATGGTTACGCGGCAGAAAACGCATGACTTCGCGCCCCTTCGTATCGACGCGGATGTTCGAGCCAAGCGCGTCCATCACATCGATGCTCTCGTGCTTGGTCAGCTCCCATGGCCGCGCGGTAAAGGCGTAGGGCTTGGACACCAGCGCGCCCACAGGGCAAAGGTCGATGATATTGCCTTGCAGGTTGCTGTCCAGCGTCTCGCCCAGATAGGACGTGATCTCGCTATCCTCGCCGCGCCCCGTCTGGCCCATCTGCGCGATACCCGCCACCTCGGTGGTGAAGCGCACGCAACGGGTGCAGGAGATGCAGCGCGTCATATGGGTTTCGACCAGCGGGCCGAGATACAGATCCTCGGCCGCGCGCTTGGGTTCGCGGTAGCGGCTGAAATCGACGCCGTAGGCCATCGCCTGATCCTGCAGGTCGCATTCGCCGCCCTGATCGCAGATCGGGCAATCCAGCGGATGGTTGATCAGCAGAAACTCCATCACGCCTTCGCGCGCCTTCTTGACCATGGGCGAGTTTGTCTTGACGACAGGCAACTGCCCTTCGGGACCGGGGCGCAAATCCTTGACCTGCATCGCGCAGGAGGCGGCGGGTTTGGGCGGGCCGCCCATAACCTCGACCAGACACATCCGGCAGTTGCCCGCGATGGTCAGACGCTCGTGGTAGCAAAAGCGCGGCACTTCGATACCTGCAATCTCGCAGGCCTGAATCAGCGTCAACGCGCCTTCGACTTCGATTTCTTTCCCGTCGATGATGATCTTGCGTAGGTCAGCCATGGGATCTCACTTCATTCTCAGGAAGGCGCCGATCTGGCTGCCCTTCGCGATTTCCGCCTGACCCAATGTGCACAGGTCGGCGTTGTTTTCCGGGTTCAGGCCGCGGGCGCGCATGTAGGCCTCGCCGCGCCCGCGCATGCGGGTTTTCTCGGCCTCGCTGTCCACATAGGCTTTGATCTCGGCGGTCGAATAGCCAAGGTTGCGCGCCTCGGACCGTAGGGTCCACAGGTAGTTCAGCCCCCGCAACGTGCGCGGGTCGATGGCATCGCAGCGGTCGCTGATCTCGATGGCGATGGCGACCCAGAGCATCCGGTCATCGATCTGTTGCACATCGCGCAGCGGCGGTTTGCCCGCCGCCATCGCAGGCAATGCCAGCAGCACGGCGGAAACGCCGGCCAGCCACATATTCCGTCTGATCCGAACCTGCATCATGCCGCGCAACGCCCCGTCAGAACCAGCGTATCACCCTCGAACACCAAACCGGTATCGGGGCTGTCGGGGCCGACCTGCCAGACCGTTTCGGAATTTCCGAAATATTCGATGCAATGCTTGGTCGCCTCGTGACGGCCAGCCTCGCGCGCGCCCGAAAGCGTGCGGCCCGCCAGCTGTACGCGCACAACAAAATCAGCCGGAGCGGCACGGTCGAAGGCGATCGCGGTGCGGTAGACCTGCCCCTCGAAGGTCTGGCGGTCGCTGCCCGTGAGGCGGCCCGTCACGTTCGAGATGGTCGCACAGCCCGTCAGAGCCACCAATGCACCGAGTGCCAGAAAACGCACGCCCATCACTCTGCCGCCACGGCGCTGACGCGCCCTGTCCGCTTGTGCTTGATACGGTCCTCGATCTCGTCGCGGAAATGCCGGATCAGGCCCTGAATAGGCCATGCCGCCGCATCGCCAAGCGCACAGATCGTGTGCCCTTCGACCTGTTTGGTGACATCCAGCAACATGTCGATCTCCTCGACCTCGGCCTCACCCTTCACCAGACGGTCCATGACGCGCATCATCCAGCCGGTGCCCTCGCGGCATGGCGTGCACTGGCCGCAGCTTTCATGCTTGTAAAACTTGGACAAACGCCAGATCGCCTTGATCACATCGGTGGAATTGTCCATCACGATCACCGC
The DNA here is from genome assembly GCA_047921295.1 of Rhodobacterales bacterium. Classification (GTDB taxonomy): domain Bacteria; phylum Pseudomonadota; class Alphaproteobacteria; order Rhodobacterales; family Rhodobacteraceae; genus Seohaeicola. Next base: position 4,192 of record JBLRWK010000037.1, on the reverse strand, counting down.
CGCCGTGCCGAGGCCGGAGCGTTGCTCGCGCAGATAGTCGAAATCCATGATCGCGTCGCGCATCGCGGCGCCGGGGATCATCGGCACGGAGGAGCCGCCCGGGATCACCGCCTTGAGATTGTCCCAGCCGCCGCGAATGCCGCCGCAATGGGTCTCGATCAACTCCTCGAAGCTGATCGACATCGCCTCCTCGACCACGCAGGGGTTGTTCACATGGCCCGAGATGGCGAACAGCTTGGTGCCCGCATTGTTGGGGCGGCCAAAGCCTGCAAACCATTCCGGCCCACGCCGCAGGATGGTGGGGACCACCGCGATGGATTCCACGTTGTTCACCGTGGTCGGGCAGCCGTAAAGGCCCGCTCCGGCAGGGAACGGCGGCTTCATCCGCGGCATGCCCTTCTTGCCCTCAAGGCTTTCCAGAAGCGCCGTTTCCTCGCCGCAGATATAGGCACCGGCACCGTGGTGCAGGTAGATGTCGAAATCCCAGCCCGATTTGCAGGCGTTCTTGCCCACCAGTCCGGCATCATATGCCTCGTCGATCGCCGCCTGCAGCGCCTCTTTCTCGCGGATATATTCGCCGCGAATGTAGATGTAGCAGGCATGCGCGTTCATCGCGAAAGACGCGATCAGGCAACCCTCGATCAGCGTATGCGGATCATGGCGCATGATCTCGCGGTCCTTGCAGGTACCCGGTTCGGATTCGTCGGCATTCACCACCAGATAGGCGGGGCGGCCATCGCTTTCCTTGGGCATGAACGACCATTTCAGGCCGGTGGGAAAACCCGCCCCGCCGCGCCCGCGCAGGCCGCTCGCCTTCATCTTGTCGATGATCCAGTCACGCCCGTTTTGCAAAATACCGGCCGTGCCATCCCAATGACCACGCGCCATCGCCCCTTTCAGCGTGCGGTCATGCATGCCGTAGAGGTTGGTAAAAATGCGGTCCTGATCCTTGAGCATCACGCCTATCCCTTATCACTCTGGCGCAGGCGCCAGATTTGGTAAATCATCCAGATGGCCCAAACGAACCCCGCCAGAGCCAGCAGATCGAACAGGGCGCGGGTGCGCTGGGTCAGGCCGAACTGGCCGCCCAGCAAGGTTGCCAGAACCCAGAAAACGCCGGTGACCGCGATGACGATTGCCGCCATGCGTCCCTTGCGCGCCAGTTCTGTGTCCTTTTCCCGTGTCATGTCCTGTTCCGGTTATCGGTTGCGCTGCCTTTGCAGAAAGCGCGCTGTAAGTCCTGATGCCGTGGCCCGTTGTTTTAAGCGTAACCGTGGCTGTCGTTCCAATGTCGCCCTAAACGTCCGGCTGCTCGCCGCGTGCCAGCGCCTTGGCTTGCGCCACCCAGTTGTCGCGGCTGGCACGGCCTTTAAAGCCGGTCAGGTTCTCGTCGACCCAAGCAAGCTCTGATGGCGTCCATGCGGCGACCTGATCGAAATGGAAAAACCCCATCCCGTGCAGCATCGATTCCATCTTCGGGCCGACGCCCTTGATCTGCTTGAGATCATCCGGTTGCCCGCCGCGCGCTGCTTGCAGAGTGGCTGGCTTGGTGCCGACTGGTGTTTCCGTCTCTGCCCCGCTAGCAGGCGCGGCTTCCGGCGCAGCGGCTGGTGTTGCTGCTGATGCAGGGGCGGCAGGCGTTGGCGTTGGCGTCGGGGTTGGCGCGGGGGCGGCCTGAGCGGCGGTTTCTGCCTTCGCCTCGGCCTCGGCCGCAGGCGTGATCGCTGCGGGGGCCGCTGCTGCGGCAGCTTGCGCGGAAGGTGCGGGCGCTGGTGCTGCCTCAGGCGCGGGTGTTGTCACATCGGATGCAGCACTGCGTTGTGCAGGGGTGACCGGATCGGCCATTTCACCCATCCCGGCCTGAATCTCGCCCAGAGAAGGCAGCGGCCTGCACATCACGAAAGCCAGAAACCCGCCGACCACGAGAAAGATCACGCCAGCGCCGAACACCGCCTGAAGAAAGCTCCAGTCTCGTAAGAACAGCAACACGAGGAAGGCAAGAAAGCCTGCGCCCGCCCCCATAGCCCATGAGGCTATCTGGCAACTTGTCTTTTTCATCGGTTCAGCCATCGTTCCAACTCCTTTTGTGCAAATGCCCGGTCCTGTCTCAGACCTCGCCTTTCTTAGCACGGTTGGAGAATGCCGTCTCGCCCCCTTCGGCAAGCAGGGTTGCCTGCGAAACCCAGTCGTCACGGCTCACGCGGCCCTTGAACCCTTCGAGGTTCTCGTCAACCCATGCCACCTCGGCGGCGCTCCATGCCGCGATCTGGTCGAAATGGTAAAAGCCCATCCCGTTCAGCATCGTCTCAAGCTTGGGGCCGACGCCCCTGATCCGTGTGAGATCATCCGCACCCGTCTCGCGCGGGGCCGACAACGTCTTGGGTTTTTCGCCGTGGCCGCTATCCGCCGTGGGGGTTGCGGCGGGCTTGACCTTGGGCCGGCCGATAAATTCGTCCTCGTCCGGTGTCGGGCTTTTCTTCTTCGGTCTCTCGCCATGCGGCCCGTCGGGTTTGGCCATCCACGGCGTCGTCAGCGGCACCTCTGTTCCGTCGATCCGCTTGAGCGTATCGCCGATATCCACGGCCAGCTGCACGCTCGCGTTATACTGCGTCCTGCCGCTGTCCATCTCCTTGAGGCTGGTCAGCCCGCTCAACGGCTCGCAGGCATAGCGGCCGTTCTGCGGCCCCGGCACGGGCACCTGCCCGGCGGCGATCTCGTCGATGATCTCGGCCAGACGCGCGGCGGTGAGATCCTCGTAGTAATCCTTGCCGATCTGGGCCATCGGCGCATTGGCGCAAGACCCCAGACATTCCACCTCTTCCCAGCTGAACTTGCCATCGGGGCTCAGCACATGCGGCTTGTCGGCGATTTTCTCGCGGCACACAGCCACCAGATCCTCGGCACCGCAGATCATGCAGGTCGTCGTGCCGCAGATCTGAAAATGCGCCAGCGATCCGACAGGCTGCAACTGGAACATGAAGTAGAACGAGGCCACTTCCAGCGCCCGCATATAGGCCAGACCCAGCATATCGGCGACATGCTCGATCGCGGGGCGGGTCAGCCACCCCTCCTGCTCCTGAGCGCGCCACAGCAGCGGAATGATCGCCGAGGCCTGACGGCCTTCGGGATATTTGGTCATCTGCCCTTCGGCCCAAGCCCGGTTCTCGGGCGTGAAGGCAAAGCTGGCGGGTTGATCATGATAGAGACGGCGAAGCATCAGGCACAGACTCCGGTGGTAAGTTTGACCCCGCCTTCGGGCAGGGTTTCGGCGCGCCGCGCGGCAAGCTGGAACTGGGTCATTTCCATCACCTGATCACGGGTCAGCCCGGTCTGGAAAGCGACGGCGAGATAATCCGGCTCGGTGATCAGATTGCAGCCGATGCTGGCAACAGCTGCCTCGTAATTGGCGATATCCTGCGCGTCCGTGCCCTCTGGCGGCATGTCACAGGCTGCGAGAAACAGGCCGGGAACGAGGACAAGACCCGCCAGACGCGCGGTGCGAAGCGAAAAAAGGTTCAACGGTCGATCTCCCCGAATACCACATCCAATGTGCCGATGATGGCGGCCACATCGGCCAGTTGGTGTCCTTTGGCAATGTGATCCATCGCCTGCAGATGCAAAAAGCCCGGCGCGCGCAGCTTGGCGCGGTAGGGACGGTTGGTGCCATCGGCCACCAGATAGACGCCGAACTCCCCCTTGGGGGCCTCGACGCAAGCGTAAACCTCACCCTCGGGGACGTGGAAACCCTCGGTGTAGAGTTTGAAATGATGGATCAGCGCTTCCATCGAGGTTTTCATCTCGCCACGCTTTGGCGGTGTGATCTTGCCGCGCGCCATCACCTCGCCCTTTTCCACCTTCAGCTTGGCAATCGCTTGCCGGATGATGCTGGTGGACTGGCGCATCTCTTCCATCCGCACGAGATAGCGGTCATAACAGTCGCCGTTCTTGCCGACGGGGATCTGGAACTCGAACTCGTCATAGCATTCATAGGGCTGCGACCGCCGCAGATCCCATGCCAGACCCGAGCCGCGCACCATCACGCCGGAAAAGCCAAAATCCTGAATCTCCTGCTCGGACACGACACCGATATCGCAGTTGCGCTGCTTGAAGATCCGGTTCTCGGTCAGCAGACCGTCAATATCGGCCAGCACCTTGGGAAAGTTCACCGCCCATGCGTCGATATCGTCCAGCA
>JBLRWK010000036.1:0-46182 GCA_047921295.1 Rhodobacterales bacterium | reverse complement strand
GTGACAGCGACAAGCATCCGCGCTGGAATATCGTGGCGCGGCGCGAGGGGGCCTACAAAGGCGAATGCGTGCATTTCAACAGCCATATCGACGTGGTCGAGGTGGGGCGCGGCTGGACGACAGACCCGTTCGGCGGCGAGTTGAGGGACGGCAAGATTTACGGGCGCGGGGCCTGTGACATGAAGGGCGGGCTGGCTTGCAGCATCATCGCGGCGGAGGCGTTTCTGGCAGTCTGCCCCGATTTTGCCGGTGCCATCGAGATCAGCGGTACAGCGGACGAGGAATCAGGCGGCTTCGGCGGTGTGGCCTATCTGGCGGAGAAAGGCTTTTTCAGCCCCGAACGCGTGCAGCATGTCATCATCCCCGAACCGCTGAACAAGGACCGCATCTGTCTGGGCCATCGCGGCGTCTGGTGGGCCGAGATCGAGACGCATGGCGAGATCGCCCATGGCTCCATGCCGTTTCTGGGGGATTGCGCCGTGCGCCACATGGGCGCGGTGATGACTGAGATGGAAGCAACCCTGTTTCCGGCGCTGGCGAAAAAACGCACCGATATGCCCGTGGTGCCGGATGGGGCCAAGCAATCGACGATGAATATCAACTCGATCCACGGTGGCGAGAACGAACAGGCCGAGGATTACACCGGCCTGCCTGCGCCCTGCGTGCCCGACAGTTGCCGCATGGTGATCGACCGGCGCTTCCTCATCGAGGAGGATATCAACGAGGTCCGCGAGGAGGTGATGGCGATCCTGCGGACCGTGGCCGAGCGCCGTGCGACATTCCGCTATGACGTGACCGAGTTGCACAGCGTGCTGCCCACGATGACCGAGAAATCGGCGCCGGTGGTGCAGGTGGTGGCAAAAGCCATTGCCGATACGATGGGGCGGGAGGCGGAATATGTCGTCTCGCCGGGGACTTACGACCAGAAACATATCGACCGGATCGGCAAGCTGAAGAATTGCATTGCCTACGGCCCCGGCATTCTGGACCTTGCGCATAAACCGGATGAATATGTCGGCGTGGATGATATGCTCGACTCTGCAAAGGTGATGGGACGATCGCTGATCGCCTTGCTGGCAAGGGACTGAGCGCGCTGCTCAACAGGGAGAGAACAACAATGACTTACATGACTTTCACACGCGGCATGGTCAGCGCGCTGGCCTTGGTGGCAGGCGTTGGCATGGCGCAGGCCAAGACGGATATCATCGTCGGTATGCAGCTTGAACCGCCGCATCTGGACCCGACAGGGGGCGCCGCCGGAGCCATTGACGAAGTGCTCTACGCCAATGTGTTCGAAGGCCTGACCCGCTTTGGCCCCGATGGCTCGGTCAATCCCGGTCTGGCGGAAAGCTGGGATATTTCCGAGGATGGCACCGTCTATACCTTCACCCTGCGGAATGGCGTGACCTTCCATGACGGCACGACGATGGACGGCGAGACTGTGAAGTTCAGCCTTGATCGCGCTCGCGCCGAGGATTCGGTGAACGCGCAGAAAGTCCTCTTTGAAGGGATCACCGAGGTCGAAGTGGTCGACCCGTTGACTGTCAAGGTCACGCTGGATGCCCCGAACGGCGCGTTTCTGTTCAATCTGGCGTGGGGTGACGCGGTTATCGTGGCGCCGGACAGCATCGAGGATATCAAGACGAACCCGATTGGAACTGGGGCGTTCAAGTTCGAGAACTGGGTGCAAGGTGATCGCATCGAGATCGTCAGAAACCCCGATTACTGGGGCGAGCCTGCCAAGCTGGAGCGGGCGACATTCAAGTTCATCAGTGATCCGACGGCGGCATTCGCGGCTGTGATGGCCGAGGATGTGCATGCTTTCGTGGGCTTTCCCGCCCCGGAGAACCTGCCGCAATTCGAGGCCGATCCGCGCTTTCAGGTGCTCGTCGGCTCGACCGAGGGTGAGACGATCCTGTCCACAAACAACAAGCAGGCACCCTTTGACGATGTGCGGGTCCGCAAGGCGCTGGCCCATGCCATCGACCGTCAGGCCATTATCGACGGCGCGATGTTCGGCTATGGCACACCCATCGGGACGCATTTCGCGCCGCATCATCCCGATTACGTCGATCTGACCGCCAATTCCGCCTATGATCCCGAACTGGCCAAATCCCTGTTGGCCGAAGCGGGCTTTGCAGACGGTTTCACCACCACGCTGAAACTGCCGCCCCCCTCCTACGCGCGGCGCGGTGGCGAGATCATTGCCTCGCAACTGCGCGCGGTGGGTATCGAGACCGAGATCAGCAATCTGGAATGGGCGCAATGGCTGGAGCAGGTCTTCACCGGCAAGGATTTCGGCCTGACCATCGTCAGCCATACCGAGCCGATGGATATCGCGATCTATGCCAATCCCGACTATTACTTCCAGTATGACGATGCTGATTTCCAGACAATCATGGAAGATCTGACCGCCGAATCCGATCCCGAAGCACGCGGCGCGCTGCTGAGGCAGGCACAGGAGAAGATCTCGGAGGATTACGTGAACGGTTATCTGTTCCAGTTGGCAGCAATTAGGGTGGCGAATGCCAAGGTGGTAGGCCTGTGGGAGAACATGCCGACACAGGCGAATGATTTGACCGCCGTCTATTGGGAAGATTGAACCTTTCCTGACCGTCCAGAGCCCCCTGTCCGCGCGGCGCGCGGGGGAGCCTCCGGCGGGGATATTTGAAGCAAAAAGAAACAAGGGGGCGCACGTGCCAGAGCCGGACAGGCCGGGCATGGGCGGGATACGGGACAAATGCTGCGCTATGTGCTGAAACGGCTGGTCTCGCTGGTGATCTCGCTGGCTGTGGCGAGCCTTGTGATCTTTCTGGCCATCGAGGTCGTACCGGGCGACCCGGCGGCCTATATGCTGGGGCTGAACGCGCAGCCCGATACTCTGGCGGCTCTGCGTGACCAGTTGGGGCTGAACGGCACGATCCCCGAGCGCTATCTGTCGTGGGTCGGCGGGATGCTGACAGGTGATTTCGGCACCTCCTACACCTATCGCACGCCGGTGGCCGATATGATCGGCGAGCGGATGTGGGTCAGCCTGCCACTGGCGCTTTACGCGCTGAGCCTGAGCACGCTGATCGCCTTTCCGGCAGGTGTCTGGGCGGCGTCACGGCGCGGCTCTGCTGCGGATATGGGGGTGATGGGCGTGACGCAACTGGGCGTGGCGATCCCGAATTTCTGGTTCGCCATGCTGATGGTGCTGGTCTTTGCCATCAATTTGCGCTGGTTCTCGGCGGGCGGTTTTGCCGGATGGGAGCAGGGGCTTCTGGCGGGGATGAAAAGCCTGACGTTGCCCGCGATCGCGTTGGCGCTGCCGCAGGCGAGTATCCTGACGCGGGTGATGCGGTCGAGCCTGCTGGATACATTGTCCGAGGATTTCATCCGCACGGCACGGGCCAAGGGGCTGACACGCCGTCAGGTGCTGTGGCGTCACGCGCTGCGCAATGCGATGATTCCGGTGCTGACGATTATCGGGATGCAGTTCTCGTTCCTGCTGGCGGGGGCCATTATCATCGAGAACGTGTTCTTCCTGCCCGGTCTGGGACGGTTGGTGTTTCAGGCGATTTCAGCGCGCGATCTGATCGTAGTGGAATCTGTGCTGATGCTGCTGGTCTTTGCCGTGATCGTGGTGAATTTCGCGGTGGACGTGGCCTACGCCGCTGTTGATCCGCGACTGAGGGGGCGGCGATGAGCGCAGGTGTGATGATGTTGCGCGGCGCGCTGGGTAACCGCTCGCTGGTGATCGGGCTGGTTTTGTCGCTGGTCTTTGTGGGGGCCGCGCTGGTCAGTTTCGTCTGGGTGCCGCAGGATGTGGGCGCGATGGATATTCCCAACAGGATGCAGCCGCCATCGGGCGCGCACCTGCTGGGCACGGATCATTTCGGCCGCGATATCCTGTCGATGATCATGGTGGGGGCGCGCACGTCGATTGCCGTGGCCGTGGTGGCCGTCGTGATCGGTATGGGGCTGGGCGTGCCGCTTGGCTTGGCGGCAGCCGCGCGGCGCGGCAGCCTGATCGACGAGGTGATCATGCGCGGCAATGATCTGGTCTTTGCCTTTCCGTCGCTGCTGATCGCCATCATGATCACGGCGGTGTTCGGGCCCTCGGCGGTCAATGCGATCATCGCGATCGGCATTTTCAACATCCCCGTCTTTGCGCGACTGACGCGCGGTGCGGCGCTCAGCCTGTGGACGCGGGATTATGTGCTGGCCGCAAGGGTGGCGGGCAAAGGGGCTGTCAGGATCAGTGCCGAGCATATCCTGCCCAATGTCACCAATCTGCTGATCGTGCAGGGGACGATCCAGTTCAGCCTTGGGATTCTGGCCGAGGCGGCTTTGTCCTATGTAGGCCTTGGCGCGCAGCCGCCTATTCCAAGCTGGGGACGGATGCTGGCCGATAGCCAGACGATGATCTCGCTCGCGCCGCATATGGCGATCTTTCCCGGCATGGCGATCCTGCTGACGGTGCTGGGGCTGAACCTGATGGGCGACGGGCTGCGCGACTTGTTCGACCCAAGGATCAGGAGGGCGCGGCAATGAGCCTGTTGCGGATCGAAGGGCTGACCCTCGCCATCCATGATTTTGCCATCCTGCACGATGTGTCGCTCACGGTGGAGCCGGGGCAGATCGTGGGGGTGATCGGCGAGAGTGGGTCGGGCAAGTCCATGACCTCGCTGGCGGTGATGCAGTTGCTGCCGGACGGCGCGCAGGCGACGGGGCGCGTGCTGCTGGAAGGGCGCGATGTGTTGACCCTGTCCGAGCCGGAACTGTGCCGTCTGCGCGGGCGTGCGATGGGCATGGTATTTCAGGAGCCGATGACGGCGCTGAACCCGATCCAGACCATCGGGGATCAGGTGGCCGAGACGATCAGAATCCATGAAAAGGTCTCGAAATCCGAGGCGCGGGCACGGGCGCGGGCTGCTTTGACGCGGGTCGAGATGCCGGAGGACCGCTTTCCGCTGTCGCGCTATCCGCACGAGCTGTCAGGCGGGCAGCGCCAGCGTGTGGTGATCGCCATGGCCATTGCGCTGCGGCCAAGGCTGCTGATCGCGGACGAGCCGACGACCGCGCTGGATGTGACAACGCAGGCGCAGATCCTCAAGCTGCTCAAGCGGCTGGTGCAGGAGGACGGGATGGGCCTTCTGATGATCAGCCACGATCTGGCCGTGGTGGCGGATATGGCGGATCATCTGGTGATCATGCGCCATGGCAAGGTGGTGGAGGCGGGGCCATCACCCGCCTTGTTCCATCGCTTGCAGCACCCCTATTCAAAGGCTTTGCTTGCTGCCTCGACCCACCAGCCGGAGCGTGCGGCCCTACCGCAGGAGACACCACTGCTGGAGGTGCGCGGCGTGGTGCGGGACTATGCGACCGCCCGCAAGGGGCTGTGGGGCAAGCCGGGCACATTCCGCGCTGTGGATGACGTGAGCTTCCATATCCGGCGCGGGGAATCCTTAGGGCTGGTCGGCGAATCCGGTTGCGGCAAATCCACCCTGACCCGCGCCATTCTGGGGCTGGAGGAGGTGCAGGCGGGCGAGATCATGCTGGATGGCCAGCCCGTCTTTACCGGCAACAAGCCCAACCGCACCGTGCGACGCCGGATGCAGGTGGTGTTTCAGGACCCCTACGGCAGCTTCAACCCGCGCCACAGGGTAGACCGGCTGGTGACGGAGCCGTTCCATCTGCTGGACGATCCTCCGCGCGGCGCTGCACGCGAGGACGCGATTGCCGAAGCGCTGGAGAGCGTGGGGCTTACGCCGGAGGACCGGTACAAGTATATCCACGAGTTTTCCGGCGGACAGCGCCAGCGGATTGCGATTGCGCGGGCGCTGATCATCAAGCCCGACCTGATCATTCTCGACGAGGCGGTTTCCGCGCTGGATGTGTCGATCCGTGCGCAGATCCTTGATCTGTTGGCTGATCTGGGGGACAGGCTGGGCCTGACCTATCTTTTCATCAGCCATGACCTGTCTGTCGTGCGCCAAGTGACCGACCGCGTGCTGGTGATGCAAGCGGGCAAGATCGTCGAGCAGGGCGAAACCGCCGCGATTTTTGACGCGCCCCGCCACGCCTATACGAAACAACTGTTGTCGGCGACGCCACGTCTGCCCGACATGACCGCTGCCTGAGGAGGATAAAACAATGAGCGATGATCTGGGACTGTGGTTCGACCCGTCCAAATGCCTGATCGGGGGCGAATGGGTTGATCCGGCCAGCGGGCAGTATCTGCCGCTGGAGAATCCCTCGACCGGAGAGGTGATCGGCCAGATCGCCCGTGGCGGGGCGGCGGATATTGATGCCGCGGTCGCGGCGGCCGAGGCGGCGCGGCATGGTCAGTGGGGCCGGATGAGTGCGGCAGAGCGTGGCCGCATCCTGATGACTTTGGGACGCATGGTGCTGGACCGCGTCGATGATCTGGCGCGAATCGAGGCGCTGGATGTCGGCAAGCCGCTGAAACAGGCGCGCGCCGATGCGGTGGCGCTTGCGCGGTATATGGAGTTTTACGGCGGCGCGGCGGACAAGCTGCACGGTGAGACGATCCCCTATCTGGACGGCTATACCGTCTATACCTTGCGCGAACCGCATGGCGTGACGGGCCATATCGTGCCGTGGAACTATCCGATGCAGATCATCGGGCGCTCTGTCGGTGCGGCACTGGCGACCGGCAATGCTTGCGTTCTGAAACCGGCGGAGGATGCCTGCCTGACAGCGCTGGCCTTTGCGCAGATGGCTAAGGCGGCAGGTTTGCCGGATGGCGTACTCAACGTCGTGCCGGGGCTTGGGTCCGAGGCGGGCGCGGCGCTCACCACGCATGCCGGCGTGCATCACATCAGCTTTACCGGATCGGTCGGCACCGGCGTGATGGTGCAGGAAGCCGCCGCCAAGAATGTGATCCCCGTGACGTTGGAACTGGGGGGCAAATCCCCGCAAGTGGTGTTCGAGGATGCGGATATTCCCGCCGCCCTGCCGTTTCTGGTCAATGCCGGTATCCAGAACGCGGGCCAGACCTGTTCGGCCTCCTCGCGCATTCTGGTGCAGCGCAGCGTTTACGATCAGGTCGTGGAGCGCATGAGCCTGCGCTATGACGCGCTGAAAGTGGGCCGCGCGATGGATGATCTGGATGTCGGCCCGCTGATCTCAGCCAAACAGAAAAGTATCGTGAGCGGCTTCATCGACAAGGGAGCTGATCTGCAGATCGCGGGGCAGGGGCAGTTGGTGAATGCGCCCAATGGCGGCAATTATGTGCGCCCGACCCTGTTTGCAGGCGTCAGCCCCGACCATTGCCTTGCGCGGGACGAGATTTTCGGCCCTGTGCAGGTGGTCATTCCCTTCGAGGATGAGGAGGAGGCCGTCGCCATCGCCAACGGCACCGATTACGGCCTTGTCGCCAGCGTCTGGAGCCAGAACGGCGCGCGCCAAATGCGGATGGCGAAACGCATCCGTGCGGGGCAAATCTTCATCAACAATTATGGCGCTGGCGGCGGGGTGGAGCTGCCTTTCGGCGGCATGGGTAAATCCGGCCATGGCCGCGAGAAGGGTTTCGAGGCGATGTATGGCTTTACCGTGCTGAAAACCGTGGCGGCCTTTCACGGCTGATCCCGACATAACGAACTGAAGGATGACAACATGAGACTGACAGGAAAAACGGCCATCGTCACAGGCGGTGCCAGCGGCTTCGGCGCAGGGATCGTGCGCAAATTCGCGGCGGAGGGTGCGCGTGTGCTGGTGGTGGATATCAACACCGATGGTGCGGCCTCGATGGCCGAGGAAGTGGGGGGCGGCGCTTTGTCCATCGCCTGCAATGTGGCGGACGGGGCCAGCGTGGCCGAGATGGCGGCATATGCGATCGCGCAGTTCGGACAGGTCGATATTCTGGTGAACAACGCCGGTATCACCCATCTGCCCAAAGCGATGGAGGAAGTGACCGACGAGGAGTTCGACCGCGTCTTCGCCGTCAACTGCAAGTCTGTCTATCTGACGGCGCGCGAGCTTGTGCCGCATATGAAACAGAATGGCGGCGCGATCCTCAACGTCGCGTCCACCGCTGGCCTCAGCCCGCGTCCACGCCTGAACTGGTATAACGCCTCCAAGGGCTGGATGATCACCGCGACCAAGACGATGGCGGTGGAACTGGCCCCCATGAAACTGCGCGTCAACGCGATCTGTCCTGTGGCGGGAGAGACGCCGCTGCTGTCGTCTTTCATGGGCGAGGATACGCCGGAAATGCGGACGAAGTTTCTGTCCACCATTCCGCTGGGGCGTTTCTCCACCCCCGAGGATATGGGCAATGCCGCCTGTTTCCTGTGCTCGGACGAGGCGGGCATGATCACGGGCGTCGCCATGGAAGTGGATGGCGGGCGCTGCATCTGACAAACTGACAAACTGACAAAGGCCTGCGCCTTGCGCGCGGGCCTTTTCCTGCCAAGGGCTTTGATTGCCTTTGATTTTCGCATCTTGCACATTTCTTGGGCACATGTCAGGCAAGGCAGGTTTCGGGAAGAGGAAATCACATGCGCCTTGGGCTGGTCCTGCTCTGTGCGGGCTACATCCTCAGTCAGTTTTTCAGGGCGTTTCTGGCGGTTCTGACCCGCGTGCTGGAACGCGATGTCGGGGCCGGACCCGAGGATCTGGCCTTTGCCTCCGGCCTGTGGTTCCTCACCTTTGCCGCTGCACAAATTCCGGTCGGGATCGCGCTGGACAAAGTCGGGCCAAAGCGCACGGCGGCGATTCTGCTGGCTGTGGGTGGTGGCGGCGGGGCGGCGCTTTTCGCGCTGGCGACAACGCCGCTGCATATTTCGCTGGCCATGGCGCTAATCGGGATCGGCTGCGCGCCCTTGTTGATGGCCTCCTATTTCATCTTCGCCCGCATGTACTCGCCCGCGATGTTCGCCACGCTCGGCGCGGTGATGATCGGTGTCGGATCGCTAGGCAATCTGGCGGGCACAGTGCCTCTGGCATGGGCCATCGTGGCGCTGGGCTGGCGCGAGACGATCGGCGGGCTTGCCGTGCTGTCGCTGATCCTCGCGGCGGGGATCTGGCTGACCGTCAAGGATCCGCCAAGAATCGACGGCATACAGAAAGGCTCACTGCTGGATCTGGTGAAGATGCCCGCGCTGTGGCTGATCTTTCCCCTGCTGATGGTGAACTATGCCCCCGCCGCAGGGCTGCGCGGCCTGTGGGTCGGCCCCTATCTGGCGGATGTCCACGGCGCGACCGAGGCGCTGATCGGCACAGCAACGCTCGTGATGGGGCTGGCGATGGTGTTCGGGGCCTTTGCCTACGGGCCGCTTGACCGGATATTGGGCACCCGCAAATGGGTGATCTTTGGCGGCAACGCGATCTGTGCGCTGGCTTTGGCGGTGCTCGCGATCTGGCCCTTGCCCGGACTTGTTGCGGCGGTGATCCTGTTTGCCGTGATCGGCTTTTTCGGCATGTCCTTTCCGCTGATCATGGCGCACGGGCGCAGTTTCGTGCCGCCGCATCTGGCGGGCCGAGGCATCACCTTCATGAATCTGGTCAGCATCGGCGGTGTGGGTATCATGCAGGTGGCGACGGGGCCGCTGTATCGCTCTGTCGCAGGGCCTGATGTGCCGGTGGCGCAGCCCTATGCGGTGCTGTTCGGCTTCTTCGCGCTGCTGTTGCTGCTTGGGCTGGCGGTATACCTGTTCTGTCGTGACAGGCTGGACTGACGGGGCTTTTCCGCGAATTCGCTTTAAGTAAGGCACGACTTGCGCTAGATACGCGGCGTTCTGAACAAAGGAGTTGTCCCAGATGGGCTACAAGGTTGCCGTCGTTGGTGCCACGGGGAACGTGGGCCGTGAAATGCTGAACATACTGGACGAGCGCCAGTTTCCGGTGGATGAGATCGTGGCTCTGGCCAGCCGCAAATCCCTCGGGACCGAGATCAGCTTTGGCGACAAGACGTTGAAGACCAAGGATCTGGACACGTTCGACTTTACCGGATGGGACATGGCGCTTTTTGCCGTGGGGTCCGAGGCGACAAAGATCTATGCGCCCAAGGCTGCCGCTGCTGGCTGCGTTGTGATCGATAACTCGTCGCTCTATCGCTATGACCCCGATGTGCCGCTGATCGTGCCCGAAGTGAACGCTGATGCGGTGCATGGCTATTCCAAGAAAAACATCATCGCCAACCCCAACTGCTCGACCGCGCAGATGGTTGTGGCCCTCAAGCCCCTGCATGACCGCGCGCGGATCAAGCGGGTTGTCGTCAGCACCTACCAGTCGGTGTCGGGCGCGGGCAAAGAGGGCATCGACGAGCTGTGGGACCAGACCAAGAGCATCTATAACCCCACCGACAACAAGCCGCCGCGCAAGTTCACCAAGCAGATCGCCTTCAACGTGATTCCGCATATCGATGTGTTCCTCGAGGACGGATCGACCAAGGAAGAGTGGAAGATGGTCGCCGAGACCAAGAAGATCCTCGACCCGAAGATCAAGGTGACCGCCACTTGCGTGCGCGTGCCGGTTTTTGTGGGCCATGCGGAATCGATCAATATCGAGTTCGAGGATCATCTGGACGAGGCCGAGGCGCGTGACATCCTGCGCGAGGCGCCCGGGATCATGGTGATCGACAAGCGCGAAGATGGTGGCTACGTCACCCCGATCGAATGCGTCGGCGATTACGCGACTTTCATCAGCCGCATACGTCAGGACAGCACGATTGATAACGGGATCAACCTGTGGTGCGTGTCGGACAACCTGCGCAAGGGGGCGGCGCTGAACGCGGTGCAGATCGCCGAAGTGCTGGGCTCGAAATGCCTCAAGAAAGGCTGATCCTGCGCGGATCAGTCATGTGACAGGGAATGGCCCCCTTGCCGATGATGCGGCAGGGGGGCTTTTTCATGGAGCACGTGGTTTTCCAGCCAGCGTTGGCTGTGGTCCGGAAAGGGTTGGCCAAAGCGCCGCATCAGGCTGGCATAGGCATGGCCGAGTTCCGAGGCTTTGCACAGACGTGTGCCGCGCGGATGATCGTGCAGGGCAAGGCCGCCGCCCGCCTCGCGCAAGGTGAAGCCCTTGGCGGCGAGGCGCTGTTGCAGATCTGGCCAGTTGCGCGCCTCGCCGAAATCGGCAGCGAGAAGAGCCCGCA
This sequence comes from Rhodobacterales bacterium, assembly GCA_047921295.1. Classification (GTDB taxonomy): domain Bacteria; phylum Pseudomonadota; class Alphaproteobacteria; order Rhodobacterales; family Rhodobacteraceae; genus Seohaeicola. Next base: position 35,078 of record JBLRWK010000036.1, on the reverse strand, counting down.
AGGGATCGACGAGCCGCTCATCCGTCCGATTGGGCGTCTTCGCTGGGGATTGCGCGCGCTTGATCTCGGCGGCCAGTGCATTGCGGACCAGCGCGCCAAGGCTGCAATCACGGTCTTGCGCCAGCAAGACAGCGGCCCGCAACAACGGCTCCGGTAGCCTCAGGGGAATCGTCTGCATATCCATCACCCGCAGAATCGCAGATGACGGTTATCTTTCGGTTAAAATCGTTCCGCGCGCAGAACCAGACAATCGGTCACGCAGACCACACCGATATGGCGTTCCACGACCTCGAAGGCGGCATCCAGCAGCGCGTCCACCCGTTCCGGTCTGACGATGCAGACAACCTGCACCATGCCAGTCCGCCCGACCTGTCCCTCGCGGGTCCAGTCTCCGGAGCGGCCCGAGCCGCCCAGCACGGGCAGGATGGTGTAGCCGGTAACGCCAGCCCCCGCGATTGCATCGGTCAGGCGGCTCTGCATTACGGCCTCGATGGTGATTTCCACCCGTTTAGCTTCATGGGTTTTCATGTCTCAGCCTCCTGTCAGGGCCATGGCCGCCGCCATATACAGCGGGATGCCAAGCGTCAGGTTGAAAGGAAAGGTCACCCCCAGCGACAGGGTAAGATAGACGGCAGGGTTCGCCTCTGGCAAGGCCACGCGCATCGCCGCAGGCACGGCGATGTAGCTGGCCGAGGCACAGAGCACCGCCATCAGCGTGACACCGCCGGGCGACAGGCCCAGCAACAATCCGGTTCCAAGGCCGATGGTGGCCCCCACAACCGGCATGATGACCCCGAAGGCAAGCGCCCCCGCGCCCAGCACATGCCGCCCGTTGCGCAGGCCACGCCCCGCCACCAGCCCCATATCCAGCAGGAACAGGCAAAGTACACCCTTGAATGGTGCCACGATGAAGCTGTCGATCTGCGCCAGCCCGGCAGGGCCGGTGATCCAGCCGATCAGGAACGACCCCAGCAGCAGCACAATCGACCCGTTCAGCAGGATTTCGTGCCATAGGCCCGCATCCATTTTCCGCCCCCCCGCGCCGCGCGCCACCAGCCACAAGGCGGACAGGATCGCGGGCGCTTCCATTGCGGCCGCCACGGCCACCATATAGCCTTCATAGGCAATACCGCGCCCTTCAAGTATCGAAGAGGCCGCAACAAAGGTGACGATCGAGATCGAGCCATAATGGGCTGCCACAGCCGCTGCATCGGTGGGCGACAGGTTCGAGATGGCGCGCAGCATGGCGAAGGCGATCAGCGGCAGCGCAGCCGACAGGATGACCCCTGCCAGCAAGGATAGCCCCAGCGTGGCATCAACCCCGTGAGAGGCGACGGCAACGCCGCCTTTGAAACCGATGGCAAAGAGCAGGTAGAGCGACATGCCCTTGGCGACCGCTTCGGGCACCGTCAGATCGGAGCGGGCGAGGGCGGCGAACAGACCCAAGGCGAAACTGAGAACAATGGGCGAGATCAGGTTCGTCCCCGCCAAGGAAAGGATGCCGTCCATGACTGCCCCGCTTGTTGCACCGCGCATCTGGCGGGTCTGGTTGGTTATGTTTTCAGCGAAATGGGAGTGATCCGCGGCAGTTCAATCGAACTATGCTTCAGACCGCAAAAAATTCACCGCGTGCGGGATCGTAGCATTCCAGCGACCCCTCGCCGATATCCGTCCACAGCCCGTGCAAAGTCATCCGGCCTGATTTGACCTCGTCGGCAACGAAGGGAAATGTCATCAGGTTCTCCAGCGAGATCAGCACTGAACGCTTCTCGAGGGCGCGTTGTTGCTCTGCGGGGTCAGCAATCTCTTTGACGCGTTCGTAACCGGGGCGCAGGATGTCCATCCAGCGGCCCACAAAGCTGGTACGCTCTTCCAGTTGCGGTGCCTTGCCGGAGCACATGTCCAGACATCCTTTCACGCCGCCGCAAGAGGAATGGCCCAGAACGATCACATGCGCGACTTTCAACGCCGTGACCGCGTATTCCACAGCGGCCGAGGTGCCGTGCGGCGCCCCGTCGGGTTCATATTTGGGCACCAGGTTTGCGATATTGCGATGAATGAAGAACTCGCCCTGGTCGGCCCCGAAGATCGAGGTGACATGCACGCGGCTGTCACAGCAGGAAATCACCATGGCGCGCGGATGCTGGCCCATCTCTGCAAGGCGGCGATACCAGCTCTGGTTTTCGGCATAGGATGTGGCTTTCCAGCCGTGATAGCGCGAGAGCAGATAGCCGGGCAAGGCTTTGGCATGGTCCATAAAGTGATCCCTGACACTGGTTCCGTTGGCCTGATGACCATTGGCTAGGCGTCTTAGTGCGTATTCGTCTCGAATTCGAGGGATAAAATCGCTTGGCAGCAACCTTTTGGGAACCTGCGGATGGGCATCATCAGTGCTGCCGTGGGGGCGTCTTGATTGGGGTGAGTACGTGGAACAGATGACATGGGGGCATGACGAGGTGATCCGTATCGATTCAGACAGGTTGACGGATCTGTATGTCGAATTGGGGGAGGCTGCGGCGGAGGATGTGATCTGCCGCGCGATGGAGGAACTGGCCGTCCGGCTGAGCCATGCAGAACGCATGTACCGCGAGGGAGAGGTTGAAGGGCTGCGCAAAAGTGTGCGCTCCATGGCGGCGATCGCGGACCAGATCGGGTTGCATCTGCTGGCCCGCGTGGCTCGCGATGTCACGACCACGATCGACCGTTCCGACATGATCGCGCTGGCCGCGACGCTGGCGCGGCTGCTGCGGATCGGAGACCGGTCGCTGACTGCGATCTGGGATACGCGGGATCTGTCTGTCTGATTGGACGGGCTGACAGCATAGGCAAGCCGGACAGGCAAGCAGGACAGGCCCGCGTATGGCCGAAAGGCGCGGGTGATCACCCCTCTTGCAGTCGGGAACAGGACAGTTAGGCTGCGCGCAACGCCGATGCATCCGGCGCGGGGCTGGCCCCGTTTCGATCCGCTAGCCTGCGCCCAGACCCCAACAAGAAGGCCCTGAGATGACCCTGACTTTTGCCCCAGCCGACGCCACGGGATGGCCCATCCACGTGATCGAATCCGACATGCTGAAGGATTGGCTGTCCAGTCAGCCGGAGCCTGTGGTGCGATGGGTGGAGGCGTCCGGCTTCAGCGGCGGGTTGGGTAAGCATCTGGTGATCCCGTCGGAGGATGGCGCGCCAGCGGCGGTTCTGGTTGGATACGGAACCGCAGCGCAACGGGCGCGTGGCCGGTTCCACCTTGCCGCCGCCGCATCCGCGCTGCCTGCGGGCACTTACCGGATCGTGTCGGGCCTGCCCGAGGAACAGGCGAGCGAGGAGGCGCTGGGCTGGTTGCTCGCTGCCTACAGGTTTGACCGCTACCGCAGTCAGTCCGGCAGCGCCGCGCGCCTGATCGCGCCGGAAGGGGTGGACTCGGCCCGGATCGAGATCATCGCGGCGGGCGAGGCATTGACCCGCGATCTGATCAACACGCCCGCCAACGATATGGGGCCGGAAGCACTGGAGGCGGCCTGTCTGGAACTGGCAGAGCAGCACGGCGCAACGGCGCAGGTGATCCGGGGACACGCGCTGCTGGACCAGAACTTTCCGATGATCCATGCGGTGGGGCGCGCTGCAGACCAGGAACCGCGCCTGATCGATATGCGCTGGGGCACGGCAGGCCCGCGCCTGACGCTGGTGGGCAAGGGCGTGTGCTTCGACACGGGCGGGCTCAACCTCAAACCGGGCTCGGGCATGGGGCTGATGAAAAAGGACATGGGCGGCGCGGCGACCGTGCTGGGGTTGGCCCATATGATCATGGCGCTGGGCCTGAAGCTGCAGTTGCGGGTGCTGATTCCGGCGGTGGAGAACGCGGTGAGCGCGGGGGCGATGCGGCCGGGCGATATCCTGACATCACGCAAGGGGCTGACGGTCGAGGTCAACAACACCGATGCCGAGGGTCGTCTGGTGCTGGCCGATGCGCTGGCGCTGGGGGCCGAGGAAGCCCCCGATCTGATGGTATCTATGGCCACGCTGACAGGGGCGGCCCGGGTGGCGCTGGGGCCGGACCTGTCGCCGTTCTTCACCGATGACGCAGGCGTCGCCAGCGCCTTGCAGGACGCCGCTGTGCGGGTCGCCGATCCGGTGTGGCGGCTGCCGTTCTGGACACCCTACGAGAGCGAGATCGAGCCGGGCATCGCCGATCTGGACAATGCGCCGAAATCCGGCTTTGCCGGTGCGATCACAGCGGCCCTGTTCCTGCGCCGGTTCGCGGGTGAGAGCCAGATCTACACGCATTTCGACATCTACGGCTGGCAACCCAGTGCTGCCCCCGCGCGGCCCAAGGGCGGCGTGGGCATGGGCGCACGCGCTTTGCTGGAGGCTTTGCCGGAGGTGCTGAAGCTGTGAGGCTTGATCCACGTCTGACACCGGCCAACGGGCGCGTGGCGGCGCTGTTCCTTGAGGGGCAGGTCGAGGCCGAGCAATTCGTGCAGGGCCGGACACGGCTTGTGGCGGAACCCGTCGTGGCGCTGCGCGACCAGCCCGAAGGCAAGCGGGAACGTGAATTGCTGCGCGGCGAGGCGGTGGAGGTTTTCGAGGAGCGCGCAGGCTGGTCTTTTGTGCAGGCGGCGCGGGACGAGTATGTCGGCTATCTGCCCGCCACGGCCTTGCGGGAGGGAGATCTGCCGGATCTTCGGGTTGCCACGCGCGCCACCCATGCCTACGCGGCGGCAGATCTCAAATCACCAGAGGTCATGACGCTGAGCTTTGGCAGCCGCCTGCGCGGTCTGGGGCACCAAGGATCGTTCATCCTGACCGATGCGGGCCACGTGCCCGCCTGCCATCTGGTGCCGCTGTCACATGTCGACACGGACCCTGTCACCGTGGCGACGCTGCTGTTGGGCACGCCCTATTTGTGGGGCGGCAACAGCGCCTTCGGGATCGATTGCTCCGGCCTTGTGCAGGCGGCCTGTCTGGCGTGCGGGATTGCCTGCCCGGGGGACAGCGACATGCAGGCCGCCTCTCTCGGTCAGCCGTTGACGGAAGGCACGGCCCCACGGCGTAGCGATCTGCTGTTCTGGAAAGGGCACGTGGCATGGGTGGCGGGGCCGGAGACGATCCTGCATGCCAATGCCCACCATATGGCGGTGGCCCATGAAGGGCTGGCCGAAGCTGTGGCGCGGATCGCGGCGCAGGGCGGCGGGCCTGTCACGGCGCATCGGCGGTTGGATCTGGATATTTAGGGCAAGAAGAAGCCGGGGGCGGATGGTTAGTCGACTGCGCGGATCAGCTTGCGCTCTAGCACGCGCAGGACGGTCCGCAGGTCTTGGCCGCGCTTGAGCACCTGACCATCCATGCCGATCACGGCGTATTGCCCCTGTTTGCTGCGCAGTTTGGGGCGCTTTTCGATCCGGTAGAGCGGATTTTCGGCAGTGCGCCGGAAGATCGAGAAGACGGCCACCTCCCGAAGATGCGAGATGCCGTAGTCGCGCCATTCCCCCAAGGCGACCATCCGTCCGTAGAGAGACAGGATTTGCCCGAGTTCCAGACGGTCAAAGGCGACCTGCTCGGGCGCTTGCGATGGTGCGGGAGGGACAGGTGGTTGCATGGTCATGGCCCAGAGTTGCGCTGTTGGGCTATGAAATCAACCCCTTTGCAACGGGTAAGCTCCGGAAGCGGGCGGCAAGGCTTTGATCGGGGGCGGGCATTGGGGCCATGTCGTCCTCGGTGCTGTCCAGCCAGTCCTCGGCGCCGCGCGTCAGATGCAGATAGGCGGCCCCGACGCGGGCGCGCGGATCGTGTTTGGCCAGATCGGCGGGCAGCAGTGCGGGCGGCAGGTCGGGAAAGCGCAGCACGATGCGCCGCCAGCGATGGATCAGCAGGATACGGGCGGCCGCATGGGTCAGCGGATCACCGCCAAGTCCAGTAAGCCTGTCCAGATCTGCGTTCAGGCGGTGCAGGGCTGTGGCATGGGCAGGGTTGATGAGGCTGTCGCGCAGGGCGGGGGCTAGATCGGTGATGCGCCCTGTCATGCGGAAGGCGGGTTTCGTTGGCGCGGCCATGTCTGCGGGGCGCAGCCAGAGGCCTCCGAGTGGCACGGCGGTCTGCATGTCACCCTCGGTCGAGAGGGTCCATTCGGTGACGGGTGTCTGGCGCGCGGGCGCATAGATGCGGCTGCTGGCCTCGCTGAACCGCGCCAGCCCGGTGGGGCTGAGGCGGTAATGGCTGAGCCGTCCGGCGCGTTCGCTGTTGACCCATCCGTCACGGCCCAGCCGCGACAATGCGGTGCGTAGCGCCCCCGGCTCCACCCCGATGCGCCCCAGAAGCCGTCCGAGCCGTGCCGTCGAGATGGCCCCGCCGCGATGCTGCACGCAATCGCCGAAGACGGTGATCACCAGCGACCATACGCGCAGGCGGGATTCGGCATGTAATGCCGTTATGACGGGCTCAAGCGGGTCCATAACCGCCTGTTACACGCATTGCGCGGTCAACTGAACCGTTTCCATGCAATGGCGCGGGCGGATGGATATTTGGGGCAAGAAGAAGCTTTCATGAACCTTCGGGGCGTTCATAGGACACCATCGTGAGCAACTCGTATTGCGCGACCTGTTCGTCGCTCTGGTTGGTCAGCGTCGTGTTCCACGCTACCTCGCCGTAGGTCTCGGTGCGGCGGGTCTTGCGCTTGCAGGTCAGCGCGACCCGGATGCTGTCACCGGGGCTGACGGGTTTCTGGAAGCTCAGCGCATTGAGGCCGGTATTAGCCAGAACAGGCCCGGGATCGGGCTGCACGAACAACCCCGCCGCGAAGCTGAGCAGCAGATAGCCATGCGCCACGCGACCGGGGAAGAACGGATTGGCGCGGGCGGCCTCCTCATCCATATGAGCGTAGAATGTGTCGCCGGTGAAATGGGCGAAATGCTCGATATCCTCGAGGGTGACGGTGCGGGGCGCGGTCTGGATCGTCTCGCCGACGGCGATGTCGGTGAAGCTGCGCTGGAACGGATGCGTGGGGTTTGTCGATTGCGCGCTTCCCGTGATCCATGTGCCGGTGATCGCGCTGAGCATGTCGGGGCTGCCTTGGATGGCGCTGCGCTGCATATAATGCAGCACCGCGCGGATGCCGCCCAGTTCCTCGCCGCCTCCGGCGCGACCGGGGCCACCGTGGATCATATGCGGCAGGGGGGAGCCGTGGCCTGTCGCCTCGTCCGCCGAGGTGGCGTTGTTGATGTAGATACGGCCATGCCATGCGGCGCTGTCCAGCACGATGCCGCGCGCAACGGCAGGATCGGCGGTGAACAACGAGGAGACAAGCGAGCCGCCGCCCCGATTGGCCAGCGCCGCCGCATGGGCGGTATCGCGGTAAGGCATCATGGTCGAGAGCGGGCCGAATGCCTCCACCTCATGCACCAGACGTGCCGCATCGGGATCATCGCAGGCCAGCAGCATCGGCGGCAAAAACGCCTGTTCGGGATCGGCATCCACCAACGACATATGCGCGGGGTCGCCATGGATCAGCCGCGCCTCTGTCCGCAGTTGGGTCAGGCGCGCGAGCACGTCGGCCTTTTGCGTATGCGAGGACAGCGCCCCCATGCGGACGCCGTCCGCCTCGGGGTTGCCCACGGTGATAGCGGCGAGCTTTTCGGACAGTGCCGCGCCGACAGCCTCCATCATCGCGGCAGGCACGATCAGGCGGCGGGTGGCAGTGCATTTCTGACCAGCTTTGGTGGTGATCTCCGTCACCGCTTCCTTGATGAACAGGGCAAATTCCGCGCTGTCGGAACCAGCATCCGGTCCGAGGATGGAGGCGTTGAGGCTGTCCTGCTCGGCCATGAAGCGGGTGGAGTGGCGCATCAGCGCGGGATTGGCGCGCAGTTTCAGCGCGGTATCGGCAGAGCCGGTAAAGGCCACGACATCCTGCGCACCCAGACGGTCAAGCAGGTCACCCGTGCGCCCGATCACCAGCTGCACTGCCCCTTCCGGTAGGATACCGCTGTCGATGATCAGCCGGAAACATGCCTCGGTCAGATAGCAGGTTTGCGTGGCAGGTTTGACGATAGAGGGCATGCCCGCCAGAAGCGCGGGGGCCAGTTTTTCCAGCATGCCCCAGACCGGAAAGTTGAACGCGTTGATCTGGACCGCGACACCTTGCAAAGGCACCGCGATATGCTGGCCGAGGAACGTGCCCTTGCGGCTAAGTTGTTCGACCTCGCCGTCGATATAGACATGACCGTCCGGCATCTCGCGGCGTCCCTTGGCGGCAAACAGACCCATCGTGCCGATACCGCCGTCGATATCCACCCAGCCATCGCGCCGTGTGGCGCCTGTCAGCGGGTTGATCGCGTAAAGCTGCTCTTTATGGGCATCCAGATGGGCAGCCAGCGCCTTGATCAGGCGGGCGCGGTCGTGAAAGCCCAAGGCACGCAAGGCAGGCCCGCCGACATTTCGGGCGTGGTCCAGCATGGCCTGCATGTCGAGCGCCGCGCCGCCCGCCTGTGCGATCACCTTTCCGGTGACGGGGCCTGAAATATCCGTGGCGGTCTGCCCCGGCGCGATCCATTGGCCGCAGGCATAGCTGTGGGGTCTGAGCATCGGATTTCCTCCCTTGAAACACGCAGGCTTTCGGACGCAGCATGCCGCAGGATGTCCGCCAACGCAATACTCTTGACCGTGTGGTCGGTTTTGTGCAGGCTGCGCGCGAATACAGGGGGAGGAGAGACCATGACGCCCGAAGAACGCGCCAGCCGCTCGGCGGCGGCTATGTGGTCCACCGATGTGGCGGCGCACGCGCTGGAGATGGCGCTGGTCGAGGTTGTGCCCGGACAGGCAAAGATGACCATGCGGGTCCGCCCCGATCACCTGAACGGGCACGGCATCTGCCACGGCGGCTATATCTTCACGCTGGCCGATACGGCCTTTGCCTATGCCTGCAACAGCCATAACAAACTGGTCGTGGCGCAGGAGAACACGATCACCTATCTCAGCCCCGGCAAGGCTGGCGAGGTGTTGACCGCGACCGCGCAGGAGGTGCATCTGGCGGGCCGTTCCGGCGTTTATGATGTGACAGTGACAGGCGAGGATGGCCGCAAGGTTGCGCTGTTCCGGGGGCTGTCGCGGCAGATCTCCGGCACACATTTCACAGAAGACATGATGGAGGACGAGACATGAGAGACGCGTTTTTGTGCGAGGGGCTTCGCACCCCGATTGGCCGCTATGGCGGGGCCCTGTCCTCTGTCCGGCCCGATGATCTGCTGGCGGGGGTGATCCGCGAAGTGATGGCGCAGTTTCCGGGTATGACCGTGGATGAATGCATCATGGGCTGCGCCAATCAGGCGGGCGAGGATAATCGCAATGTGGCGCGCATGGCGGTGCTGCTGGCGGGCTTGGGCGAGGGCGTGCCGGGTGTGACGGTGAACCGTCTGTGCGGATCGGGCCTTGATGCCGTTGGGCAGGCGGCGCGCGCGGTGAAAACCGGCGAGGCCGAGGTGGTGCTGGCAGGCGGTGTGGAATCGATGAGCCGCGCCCCGCTGGTGATGCCTAAGGCGGATGCGGCTTTCTCGCGCCGCGCCGAGATTTATGACACCACCATCGGCTGGCGTTTTGTGAACCGCGCGATGCACAAGGCTTACGGCACCGATTCCATGCCTGAGACGGCCGAGAATGTGGCGGCGGATTTCGGCATTTCCCGCGAGGATCAGGATGCCTTCGCCCTGCGCTCGCAGACCCGCGCGATTGCCGCCATCGAAAGCGGACGTCTGGCACGGGAGATCGCACCCGTCACAATCCCGCAGCGCAAGGGTGATCCGGTCGTGGTCAAGAATGACGAACACCCCCGCGCCACGACGCTGGACAAGCTTGCAGCACTACCCACACCCTTCCGCGAGGGCGGCTCGGTCACGGCGGGCAATGCCTCGGGCGTCAATGACGGGGCGGCGGCGCTAATCATCGCATCGGGCGATGCGGTCAAGAAATACGGGCTGACACCGAAAGCGCGGATCGTGTCGATGGCGACGGTGGGCGTCGCTCCACGGATTATGGGGATCGGGCCTGCACCGGCGACGCAGGCTTTGCTGGACCGTCACGGGCTGAAGATCACCGATATCGACTTTATCGAACTGAACGAGGCATTTGCCGCGCAGGGACTTGCCACGATGCGACAGTTGGGTCTGCCCGATGATGCGGATCACGTGAACCCGCATGGCGGCGCGATTGCCTTGGGCCATCCCTTGGGCATGTCGGGCGCAAGGCTGGCGCTGACGGCGGCGATCAACATGTCAGATGCTGGTGCGAAACGGGCGGTCTGCACGATGTGCATCGGCGTAGGGCAGGGTATCGCGCTGATGCTGGAGTCCGTGTGATGGAAGACCTGTCGCCAAAACCCGGCGATCTGGACCCGATCGAGACAGCAAGCCGCGACGAGATCGCGGCGCTGCAACTCTCGCGGATGCAATGGTCGCTGCGCCATGCCTATGACAACGTGCCCCATTACCGCGCCAGCTTCGACGCGGCGGGGGTGCATCCCGATGATCTGCGTACGCTCTCGGATCTGGCGAAATTCCCCTTCACCGCCAAGGCCGATCTGCGGGCGAATTATCCCTTCGGCATGTTCGCCGTGCCGCGTGATCAGGTGGCGCGTGTGCATGCTTCCTCCGGCACGACGGGTCAGCCCACGGTTGTGGGCTATACAAAGGCCGATCTCGCGGTCTGGGGATCGGTCGTGGCGCGCAGCTTGCGGGCGGCGGGGTTGCGGGCGGGGGATATCCTGCATAACGCCTATGGCTACGGGCTGTTCACCGGAGGGCTTGGCATTCACCTCGGCGCGGATGCGCTGGGCCTGACCACGGTGCCGGTATCCGGTGGAATGACCCCGCGCCAAGTGCGGCTGATCGAAGATTTCCGCGCCGACGGCATCACGGTCACGCCCTCCTATGCGCTGTCGATCCTTGATGAATATGCCAAGCAGGGGCTCGACCCGCGCAAGTCGCCGCTCAAGGTCGGTATCTTCGGCGCGGAGCCTTGGACCAACGCGATGCGGCTGGAGATCGAGGAGGCGTTCGATATGCATGCCGTCGATATCTACGGCCTGTCCGAGGTGATGGGGCCGGGGGTGGCCTGCGAATGTGTCGAGACCAAGGACGGCCTGCATCTGTGGGAGGATCATTTCTATCCCGAGGTGATCAACCCCGAGACAGGCGAAGTGCTGCCGGATGGCGAACTGGGAGAACTGGTGTTCACCTCGCTGACCAAGGAGGCGTTTCCCATCATCCGCTACCGCACGCGTGATCTGACACGGCTGTTGCCCGGCACGGCGCGCACGATGCGGCGGATGGAAAAGATCACCGGACGCAGCGATGACATGATCATCCTGCGCGGGGTCAACGTGTTCCCGACCCAGATCGAGGAGGTGCTGATGCAGGTCCGCGATCTGGCCCCGCATTTCCAGATCGAACTGAGCCGCAAGGGCCGGATGGATGCGATGCGCGTGCTCTGCGAGGCCTGCGACGGGGTCGATCTGCCGGGGCGCGAGGCGGCGGCGCGGGATATGTCGCACCGGATCAAGCAGATGGTCGGCCTGTCGGTCGAGATCCTTGTCGCCGATCCCGGCGGTGTGGCGCGCAGCGAGGGCAAGGCGGTGCGGATCATCGACAACCGTCCCAGGGCCGGCTGAGATGGTGAGCGACTGATATGGCGCGCGGACTGGCACGCGATCACGATGAAAAACGCGCCGCCCTGCGCAAGGGGGCGGCGGATTATTTCGCGCGACACGGCTATGACCGCGCGTCTATGACGGGGGCGGCCAAGCATTGCGGCGTGTCCAAGGCGCTGATCTACCACTATTATTCCAGCAAGGAAGATCTGCTGTTCGATATCCTTGACGATCACCTCGGCGCGCTGGTCGAGGTGATCGAGGCCGCGCGGGGTGACGGGTTGCGCGGTGTCATCCGAGCGGTCCTGTCCGCCTACGAGGATGCGGATGCCGAGCACAAGTTGCAACTGGATGCGCTGGCCACGCTACCACCCGAGCGGCAGGCCCCGCTGGTCGCGGCGCAGCGCCGCCTTGTCAGTGTGATGGCGGATGCGGTCGCGCAGGAACGCCCGGGGCTGGATGCCGACCGCCTGCGCGCGCTGACCATGTCGGTCTTTGGTATCCTCAACTGGTTCTACATGTGGCACCGTCCCGGCAAGGGGCTGGACCGCGCCGCCTATGCCGATCTGGCGGCGGATTTCGTGATGGGCGGCTTGCGCGCCGTGTAATCCGTGGTGCGGGTTGCGCTGTCGCATCATGGCGCGCGGTGGCAGCCCGCTCAGGCAAAGCTGCCATGGCAGAACCAGCCGCGTGACATGGCCGCGCCATGCGCGAAGAACAACCACAGCCGCGTGCCGCAGGTGGTGGTGGTGATCCAGTAATCGCGGGTGCCGCTGCGCCAGTCGGGTTCGTCCAGCCACCATTCCGGCGCGATCCGTTCGGGGCCGTGCGCGCAGGACAGCGCCAGATCGCGGCGGCGCCAGCGGAACTGCGCGGGGGGATGCGGTGTGTCGGGGGCGATCACGGGCTCTGGCCGCCACAGAAGCAGGGGGCGCGGTGCTGCGGGTTTGGGCCAACCGGACGCGGGCTCCGCCCATGCGGCGGCCAGCACCTGCGCGCCTTTCTCGGGGATATGGCTGTTGCCGGGGTGGTGGCGGATGATCGCCTCCATCCCGACGCGCGCGCCCATGCGGCTGATCAGATCCTCCAGCGCGGTATCGCGTGCCGCGCGGCCAGCAGCGGCATGGGCCGCATCGAGATGGCCGCTGGCCTGTTTGTCGTGCAGCGGTTCGGTCTGCAACGCCTCAAGCCGGAACATGTCGATCCCAAAGCCCGGATCGATCTGCGGCAGGCGCATCGCCATCAGGGGCCGGATGCGGGCGGGATCATGGGTGGCACGGGCGAGGGTCAGGGTGATCTCCTGCCGCCCGCCATCGCTGCGCCATGCCTCGAGCCGCACCGTTCTGACGCCCTGACGCTTGTCGCGCAGCATATCGCACAGACGCGGCAGCAGGCGGTCCAGCGCGGCCAGCATGTCCGCCTCGAGCCCGACAGGTTCGGGCAGGCTGATCCGCGTGGCAAAGGCCGTGTCGGGGCGGGCCGGGCTGATCGGTTCGGGGGCGCTGCCCAAGGCCTGATCCAGCCGCAGCACCAGCCCCTTGCCGAAACGCCGTGCCAGTGCCGCGCGGGGCTGGCCCGACAGATCGCCGATCTGGCGCAGACCCAGCCTGCCGAGTTGCGCCACCGTTTCAGGGTCGAGCCGCAGCGCCGCGACAGGCAGGCGGGCAATGGCGGAATGGGTCTGCCCTGCCTGCGCGATGGCGGGGGCGAAGGTGGTGCCGGACTGCGCTGTTGTCCGGTCCTGCGGGCGTCTGGCGGCACGCGAACGGGTGGCGCGCGCCTCTTGCTGGATGGCGTCACCGCTGCGGCCCGAAGTGGGGCCGCGTCCGGCATGGCGCGCCAGGGCCCAGGCAGCGCCGGGGGTGTCGGCCAGCCCTGCCTGCACCGACAGGCCCATCCGCTCCAGCGCGGCCCCGATCTGGTCCACCATCGCCGCCTCGCCCCCGAACAGATGCGCGCAGCCGCTGATATCGAGCGCCAGCGCATCGGGCGGCTGTTCGGCCACCAGCGGTGACCATTGCACCGCCCAGCGGCGCAGGCGGGTGAGAAAACCGGCCTCGGCCACGGCATCGCGCGCCTGTGTCTCCAGCGCGGGGTACAGGGCCAGCGCGTCGCGCAGGGGCTGGCCGGGATAGACCCCCGCCGCCTGCGCCAGCACCGAGACAGAGGCGATCCGCTGCATCTGCCCTGTCTGTTCGATCACCGCGAAAGGCACATCCGGCAGGCCGCGCCGCCCCCGCAAAAGGCGTTCCGCGCCGAGGCGGGGAAACCAGAGCGAGAGGATTCGTTTCGGGGCCATGGGCAGCTTTGCAAGAGATTGTTCACTATTTGTTCCTATCTAGCGCTGCCGCCCGCAGGAGTCGAGTCCGGGCCTTGCGATGAAGCGTCAGGCCCGGAACATGTCTTAGCCGCACCAGATTCGGGTGATCCTGCCGCTACGGTCATAGGTCACGTTCAGACGGTCCTCGCGGTAATCCATCGTCATGGCGCTGCCCTCGGGCATCACACGGCGGGCCGCGCCGACGCCGCTGAAATCCTGCTGCGCGACAGGCTGCCCCACAAGACCCTGAAGCCCGGATGCGCCGCAGGCGTTAGGGGCTGTTCCGGCCTCCTCCGGCATCTCGGGCATACAGGCGGCCAGTGCGAGGAGAAGGCCGCCTCCGATAAGTGTGCGTAAAGAAGGCATGAATGTCGCCCTTTGCTGTGATTGGTCTGATTGCAGCCTAGACCGAAACGCGGCGGGCCGGTAGGAGGAGGTTGAACATCGGCGCTCTTTCGCGAAAAGTAGCGTCTGACAACAGAAGGATGCGAGAATGCGCACACGTGCCGCCGTGGCCCTAGAGGCCGGTAAACCGCTGGAAGTGATGGAGGTGAACCTTGAGGGCCCGAAGAAGGGCGAGGTTCTGATCGAGGTCAAGGCGACCGGCATCTGCCACACGGATGAGTTCACCCGCTCGGGCGCGGACCCGGAGGGTTTGTTTCCCTGCATTCTGGGCCATGAGGGCGCAGGCATCGTGCTGGAAGTGGGCGAGGGCGTGACCACGCTGAAGCCGGGCGATCACGTGATCCCGCTTTATACGCCGGAATGCCGCGAATGCTATTCCTGCCTGTCCGGCAAGACCAACCTGTGCACCGCGATCCGCAACACCCAAGGCCAAGGGCTGATGCCCGATGGCACTACGCGGTTCTCGATGCTGGATGGCACGCCGATCTATCACTACATGGGCTGCTCGACCTTCGCCAACCACACGGTGATGCCGGAAATCGCGCTGGCCAAAGTGCGCGATGACGCGCCTTTCGACAAGATCTGCTACATCGGCTGCGGCGTGACCACGGGCATCGGGGCCGTGATCAATACCGCGGGCGTCGAGATCGGCTCCACCGCGGCGGTCTTCGGTCTGGGCGGCATCGGCTTGAACGTGATCCAGGGCCTGCGGATGGCGGGGGCCGACATGATCATCGGCGTCGATCTGAACGACGACAAGGAAGAGATGGCGCGCAAGTTCGGGATGACGCATTTCATCAACCCTTCAAAGATCGAAGGGTCGGTGGTGCAGGAGATCGTGAACCTGACCAAGCGCGGGATCGACCAGATCGGCGGCGTGGATTACTCGTTCGATGCCACCGGAAACGTCAAGGTAATGCGCGACGCGCTGGAA
This sequence comes from Rhodobacterales bacterium, assembly GCA_047921295.1. GTDB lineage: Bacteria > Pseudomonadota > Alphaproteobacteria > Rhodobacterales > Rhodobacteraceae > Seohaeicola. Next base: position 19,793 of record JBLRWK010000036.1, on the reverse strand, counting down.
TGCTCGCATCGCGGCTGGGGCGTGTCGGTCATCATCGGCGTGGCGCCGGCCGGTGCGGAAATCAGCACGCGGCCGTTCCAACTGGTCACAGGCCGCGTCTGGAAAGGTACCGCTTTCGGCGGCGCCAAGGGCCGCACCGATGTGCCGAAATTCGTGGACTGGTATATGGAGGGCAAGATCGAGATTGATCCGATGATCACCCATACGCTGGCCCTTGACGAGATTAACCACGGGTTCGATCTGATGCATGAGGGCAAGTCGATCCGCGCGGTCGTGACCTTCTGATCCATCCCCGAACGGGGACGTCTGGCCGCAGGGTCGGACGCGCTCCGCGCGGGAGTATTTTCAGCAAGATAAAACAGGGTGGCGCGATGAGTGACGTGACTTTGCGCGCAGCGACCGGGGCGGATCATGCGGCGGTCTGGGAAATCCTGCGCCCGGTGTTTCGCGCCGGTGAGACCTATGCGATCGATCCGGCCATTTCCGAGGCTGATGCGCTGGCCTATTGGTTCGGTCCGGGGCGCGAGGTGCGTGTGGCCGAGGTGGACGGCCGCGTGCTGGGCAGCTACTACATCCGCCCCAATGCTGAAGGTGGCGGTGCGCATGTGTGCAACTGCGGTTTCGTGACGGACGGGGCGGCACAGGGCAAGGGCGTGGCGCGGGCGATGCTGGCCGAGGCGCTGGACCGTGCGGCGCGTTCGGGTTACCTTGCGATGCAGTTCAACTTCGTGATCAGCACCAACACGCGCGCTATTCGCCTTTGGGAAACGGCTGGATTCGCGGTTGCGGGTCGTTTGCCGGGCGCATATCTGCATCCCACGCTGGGATATGTCGATGCGCTGGTGATGTATCGCAGCCTGCGGGCCGACACCGCCCCGCAACCACTCTGACAGACTGGACCGACCCATGGAAACTTTCGCCCGCCCGCCACTTCTGGCCGTGCTGATCGATGCCGACAATACCTCGCCGAAATGGACACGCGCCATATTCGAGGAAATCGCGGCGATGGGCGAGGCGAGTGTGCGCCGGGTCTATGGTGATTTCTCCAGCCCGCAGATGAATGGCTGGTCCAAGGTGCAAGCGGAATTCGGTCTGGTGCCGCATCACCAGCCTGCCAATACGGTGGGTAAGAACGCGTCCGATATCGCGCTGGTGATTGACGCGATGGACCTGCTGCATTCGGGTCGGTTCGACGGTTTTGTTATCATTTCCTCGGACAGCGACTTTACGCGACTGGCCAGCCGCATCCGCGAACAGGGGCTGGATGTGTTCGGCATCGGCGCGCAGAAAACGCCCGAAGCCTTCCGCAAAGCCTGCAAGCGGTTCATCTTTCTGGAAAACCTGATGGGCGCCGATCCGGCGGACAAGCCCGCCACCAAGACAGCCGCCATGCCCGCCAGCACGTTGACTGAAGCGCGGGACCTGATCCTGAAGGCGATGGACAGTATCGATCAGGAGGATGACTGGTATGCGCTGGGCCCGCTGGGACAGTTCATCACCGCCGCCAATCCCGACTTCGACACGCGCAGCTATGGCAAGAAAAAGCTGAGCGATCTTGTCACGGATCTCAAGATTTTCGAGACCAAGCGCGGGTCGGGCAACCAGCTACTGGTGCGCCGGATCGACTGAGGTTTTGCCCGCGCAGCCGTAGCGCGCCATGAACATGTCGACCGCGCTATCTACGACGCGGTCTATCTCGCTGTCTGAAAATTCGCTCTGGATGCCAAAGACCGCGCGGGTCCACAGGTCTGTCTTGCACAGTTCGGCAAACTGGTCTGCAGCCAGTTCGACATCAGTGATCCGGACTTCGCCGCGTGATTGGGCCTGATTCAAGTAATCCATGATGCGCGCGCGGCCAAGGGCAGGGCCGCTCTCGTAGAAAGCGCGGCCCAGTTCGGGGAAACGGTCCGCCTCGGCCACGCAGACACGGAAGATGCGCTGCGAGAAATCCGACAGCATGATCCGGATCAGACGGTGGGCCGCCATCTTGAGCACCTGACGTGGAGGCGCGCTGAGATCGATGAGTTGCAACGCCGCCGCCGCCTGACGCGCGCATTCACGCTCGGCCATTTCCGTGAACATCAGCCGCTTGTCGGGGAAATAGCTGTAGAGCGTCGCCTTCGAGACACCTGCGGCGCGCGCGATATCGTCGACGGAGGCCCCCTCGAAGCCGGCGACGAGGAAAATCTCCCGCGCCCCATCCAGAACCTGATCATATTTGCGGCCCTTGCGTGACGATACCCGAACCTGAACGCCACTCATGGCCATCGCGACATTCCTTTGCTTGCAGGCTGAATGTAAACCGATTGCCGGATTTTCAGCAAGCGATCTGCATGCCGCACATGCAGCGCAAGCCGGTCCGGGGGCGCAACCCTCCCGCCCGTATCCGCGCCTGTATCCGTGATTGACGCGGCCAACCGCCATGCTACCAACGGCTGATGTTCGAGATATTCTTGAAGACCCTGCCTTTCTTCATGGTGATCGGCGTCGGATACGGCGCAGGGCGCAGCGGGTTTTTCACCGAAGCCGCCACGGCATGGCTGACCAAGTTCGTTTTCTATTTTGCACTGTCGGCGATGCTGTTCCGCTTCTCGGCCAACCTGTCGCTGGCCGATGTTTTTGATCTGACCTTCGTGAAAGCCTATCTGCTGGGCACGGCGGTGATCTATGTGCTGGCGACCGTCGTGGCAATCATGCGGCGTATTCCGGTGCAGGAGGCGGCGGTCGAGGCGCAATGCGCCACGATCGGCAATGTCGGCTTTCTGGGTATCCCGATGCTGGTGCTGCTTCTGGGCGAGGCGGCAATTGCACCCGTGATGCTGGTGCTGGCGGTGGATCTGATCGTGTTCGGCAGCCTGATCGTAATCATCATCACGGGGGCACGGGACGGGCGGATCTCGTTCGGGATCTTCCGCAGCATTGGACTGGGACTGATCAAGAACCCGATGATCGTGTCGATCGTGCTCGGGCTGACATGGTCGGGGCTGCAAATCCCGATCCCCGGCCCGCTCAATGAATTCGTGATCCTGCTGGGCAATGCGGCGACGCCGGGGGCGCTGTTTGCCATCGGGGCCTCGCTCGCGTCGAAATCGGCAGAGCGCGTCTCGGTTGCGGGGTGGCTGTCGTTCTGCAAGCTGGTGCTGCATCCGGCAGCGGTGGCTGTGGCGGCGCTCGTGATCTTTCCGGTCGAGCCCTATGCGGCGGGCGTGATGATCGCGGCGGCGGCGCTGCCGGTCGCAGGCAATGTCTATATGCTGGCGCAGCATTACGGGGTGGCACCGCACCGCGTCTCGTCCTCGATCCTGATCTCGACCGCGCTGAGCATCGTGACCGTGTCGCTGGTGGTGGGCTGGATTTCGTTGCTCTAGGCTTGTGACAGGGGCGCGGGTGTTCTAGCCATGGATCAAACCGGAAAAGGAGCCATCACCATGCAGATCATCTCGGAAAATGCCTGTTACGGCGGCGTGCAGGGCGTCTACAAACATGCCTCGGCGGCGACCGGCACGGATATGACCTTTGGCCTGTTCCTGCCTGTCGAGGCGCAGGATGGCCCGGTGCCGGTGCTGTGGTATCTGTCCGGCCTGACCTGCACGCATGAGAATGCGATGGTCAAGGCGGGCGCGCAGGGCTGGGCGGCGGAGCAGGGGATCGCGTTGGTTTTCCCTGATACCAGCCCGCGCGGCGAGGGTGTTGCGGATGATGACGCCTATGATCTGGGGCAGGGCGCGGGCTTTTATGTGAACGCGACGCAAAAGCCATGGGCACCGCATTTCCGGATGTGGGATTATGTGGCCGAGGACCTGCCGGAGTTGCTCTTCAAGGAATTCGCGCTGGACCCGGAGCGGCAGGCCATCACCGGCCATTCCATGGGCGGGCATGGCGCGTTGACGCTGGCGATGGGGCTGCCGGGGCGGTTTCGCTCGGTCTCGGCCTTCGCGCCGATCTGCAACCCGACAGGGGCTGATTGGGGTCGCAAGCAGCTTGCGGCCTATCTGGGCGAGGACGAAGCGGCATGGACGCGCCATGATGCGAGCCTGATGATGCGCGCGGCTGGGCTGGATATTCCTCTGCTGTGCGACACCGGCACCAAGGACCAGTTTCTGGACAACCTGCGCCCCGAAACACTGGCGGAGGCCGCGATGGCGCGGCGCGCGCAGGCCACGCTGCGGCTGCAACCGGGTTATGATCACAGCTATTTCTTCGTCTCGACCTTCATGGAGGATCACGTCGCCTTCCATGCCGGGGCGCTTTACGCGTGACGGTGATCTACGTCGATGCCGATGCCTGCCCCGTCAAGGAGGAGGCCGAGCGCGTGGCCACCCGCCACGGGCTGGAACTGTGCATCGTCAGCAATGGCGGACTGCGGCCCTCGCAAAATCCGCTGGTGCGCACCGTGATCGTGGATGCCGGACCCGATATCGCCGATATGTGGATCGCGGATCGCGCGGGGCCGGGAGATGTGGTGATCACGGGGGATATTCCGCTGGCCGCGAAATGCGTGGCGGCAGGGGCGCGCGTGCTCAAGCACAACGGCGAGGCGCTGACGCAGGCCAATATCGGCAACGTCCTGGCGACCCGCGATCTGATGACCGATCTGCGCGCCGCCGATCCCTTCCGGCAAGGCGGCGGCAAGGGCTTTACAAAGGCGGACCGCTCGCGCTTTCTGGAAGCGCTGGACCGCGAGATACGCGCGGCCTGCAAGCAAACATGACCGGCCCAAAATTCCTCTCAGGAATTTTGTCAGGACTTTTATGTAAAAGTCCTTGGGGCTGACAGCGGAGGCATGGATGACCATTCAGGCGGTGATTTTCGATATCGGCAATGTGCTGATCGAATGGCAGCCGGAGCGGTTCTATGATGACACGATCGGAGAGGAGCGTCGCCGTGCGATGTTTGCCGATGTCGATCTGCATGCGATGAATGACAGGGTCGATTCCGGCGGCGACTTTGCCGACGAGATCGCGCAGACAGCAGCGCAGTGGCCCGCGCATGCCGATGCGATCCGCTTGTGGCACAGCCACTGGCCTCAGATGGCGCGGCCCGAGATCCCGCATTCAGTGCGGCTGATGCGCGCCTTGCGGGCGCGCGGCGTGCCGGTTTTCGCCTTGTCGAATTTCGGGCTTGAGCCATTTGCGCTGGCCCGTGCGGCCTATCCGTTTCTGGACGAGTTCGACCGGCTGTTCCTGTCCGGCGCGATGGGGGTGACCAAGCCCGCCCCGCTTATTTACGAGATGCTGGAGCAGGGCTGCGGTCTGCCGCCCGATACCTTGTTGTTCACCGATGACCGTGCCGAGAATATTGACGCCGCTGCCCAGCGTGGCTGGCAGACGCATTTGTTCGAGACGCCGCAAGGCTGGGCAGAGCGTCTGGTTGCGGCAGGTTTGCTGACAGAAAGAGAGGCCCGATGACAATTTCCATGATCCCCTTCGAGACCGAGCAGCACCTGGACTGGCGCGCTCTGACCCGTGCGCTGGAGCAGGGGCACAGCTTGCCGAAAGCCGAGATCGCTGACAGTTTCCTCTATCGCAAGACCGACACCCTGCTGAACCGCGCCGCATGGATCGACGGGTTGGGGATTGCGGTCAAATCGGCCACGATCTTTCCGGGCAATGCGACGGCAGGCAAACCCGTGGTGAACGGCGGCGTCTCGCTTTATGCAGATAGCGACGGGATGCTGGAGGCGATTGTCGATTTCCATCTCGTTACCAAGTGGAAAACCGCCGGAGACAGCCTGTGTGCTGCGCTCCGGCTGGCGCGGCCTGACAGCCGCCGCATCCTCATCGTGGGGGCAGGCACGGTGGGCCGCTCCCTGCGGGAGGCTTATGGGGCGGGATTTCCGGATGCGGCGTTCACGATCTGGAACCGCAGCCGCCAAGGGGCGGAGGCGCTGGCGGCGGAATGGCCGGGCATGACAGTGGCGGATGATCTCGCCGAGGCTGTCGCGCAGGCTGATATCATCACCTGCGCCACGATGAGCACCGATCCGTTGATCAAGGGGGACTGGCTGCAACCCGGCCAGCATCTGGACCTGATCGGCGCTTACCGCCCCGATATGCGCGAGGCCGATGATGCCGCGCTGCGCCGTGCGCGGATCTTTGTGGACAGTTTTGATACTACCATCGGCCATATCGGCGAGATCAAGGACCCGCTGGAACGCGGCATTATCGCGCGCGATGATATTCTGGCGGATTACTACACGCCGGACAGCTTTGCGCGGCGCAGCGATGACGAGATTACGCTGTTCAAAAACGGCGGTGGCGCGCATCTGGATCTGATGACAAGCCGCTATATTCTGGATGCATGGAGGGCGGCGCAGTGAACTGGCTGCTGGTTCTGGCCGCGCTCGCGGTCATCGCGATCTGGCCGTTCCTGCGCGAGGCGACGCGCAAGCCGATGGATGCGGCCGCGCGGCGCGATGCGCCGGGGGAATTTGTGCAACTGTCGCAGGGCGTCACTCATTACCGCTGGATCGGTCCGGCGCGTGGCCCTGTGGCCGTTTGCGTGCATGGGTTGACCACACCCTCGCTGGTCTGGGAGGCGGTGGCGCAGGGCCTTGGACGGATGGGCTACCGCGTGCTTGTCTATGACCTTTACGGGCGCGGCTATTCAGACAGTGTGGCCGGTGTGCAGGATCAGGATTTCTTTATCCGTCAGTTGGATGACCTGCTAGAGGCGCAGAGTCTGGGCGACGATCTGACCTTGCTGGGCTATTCGATGGGCGGGGCCATCGTCTCGGCCTTCACGGCGCGCCATCCGGCGCGGGTGCGGCGCGTGATCCTGCTGGCCCCTGCCGGAATGGGCCATGATCTGGGGCGGCTGGCGAAATTCACCCGCGACACGCCGCTGCTGGGGGATTGGCTGATGCTGCTGCGCTATCCGGCTGCCCACCGCAAGGGCACCGAGGCGGAACGCGCCTTGCCCACAGAAGTTGCGGGGATCGTCGACTATCAGCAGGCCGAACTGGCCAAGCGCGGCTTTGTGCCGGCCGTTCTGGCATCCTTGCGGGGGATTCTGCCCCGCCCGCTGGAAGAGGCGCATCGCAGCATCAGCCGCGCGGATATTCCCGTTCTGGCGATCTGGGGGCGCGACGATACGGTGATCCCGATCAGAGCGATGGGGCAGTTGGCGCAATGGAACCGCGCTGCGCGTCACGAGGTGATAGACGGGGCGGGGCACGGGCTGACCTATACCCATGCCAGCGCGGTGATCTCGGCCATTGAGGCAGAACTGGCGGGGAACTGAGCGACGCCTCCGCTTGTTGTTTTGGCGGCGCTTTTGGTTGACAGCTTCGCTCTGATTTCGCACCCTTTTCCCAGTTTTGATGAGTGACGTGGGACGAGTGCGATGCAGGACATGGAGCGTGGAAGAATAACCCTGTTGCCAGGGGACCGCCTTCCCACTTTCAAGACGCCCTCGCGGAGCAATCCGACGTTTGCCTTTGACAGCGTAGCAGGCCGCTGGCTGGTTTTGGGATGTGTCGGCAGCTTCGGTCAGGCGGCAGTGCAAGCCTCCCTCAGGGCGATGGTGGCCGAGACGGCGCTGTTCGACGACACTCATGCCAGCCTGTTCCTGCTGAGTAGCGATCCCGCGGATCAGGCGCAGGCGCGCATCCCTGACAGGATTCCCGGGCTGCGTGTTCTTCTGGATACCGATCTGTCGGTGGGCAGGCGTCTGGGCATCGTGGGTCCGGATGCATCCAAGGGTGATCCATACGCTCCCGTCTGGTTGGTTATCGATCCGGGCCTCACCGTCCGCGCCGTGGTGCCCTTCACGCAGGATGGTGCAGAGGTCGAGCAGGCGCTGGATATCCTGCGGCGCGTGCCGCCGCCTGATCGCTACCTCGGCTTTCCGGTGCCGCCGCCTGTGCTGGTTTTGCCCGATGTGTTCGAGCCTGCCTTTTGCGCGCGTCTGATCGAGCAATATCATAGCAACGGTGCCGAGATGTCCGGCTTCATGCGCGATATCGACGGCAAGACGGTCGCGATACAGGACCCCGGCTTCAAGGTGCGGCGGGATTTCGTGATTGACGATCCCGAACTGATCAAGGCCACGCAGGCGCGCATCATTCGCAAGGTGATCCCGCAGATCGAGCGGGTGCATTTCTTCCGTTGCACACGGATGGAGCGTTACATGGTGGGCGGCTATCCGGCGGATGAGGGCGGGCATTTCAGCCCGCACCGCGACAACACCACGCTGGGCACGGCACACCGCCGCTTTGCCGTGTCGATCAATCTCAACGATGATTTCGACGGCGGGGCGGTGTCCTTTCCCGAATACAGCCCGCAGGGGATCAAGACACCCAAGGGGGCGGCGGTGATCTTTTCCTGCTCCCTGCTGCATGCAGTGGGTCGGGTGACGCAGGGCACCCGCTATGCATTTTTGCCGTTTCTTTATGACGATGCGGCGGCGCAACTGCGCGAGGCGAATGCGGCAAGGGTGCCGAACGCGGCAGGCTACAAGGCGTGATCCGGCTTAGGCGGCGCGCACGACCAACGGCATCGGCTTTTCGCGCACCGGCAGATGCACAATCGCGCTGAACGCACCAACGCCAACGCCGATCCACCAGACCATCGTGTAATCGCCTGTGATGTCATACATCTTGCCGCCCAACCACACGCCCATGAAGCTGCCAAGCTGGTGGCTGAAAAACACGATCCCGTAGAGCGTGCCCATATAGCGCAGCCCGTAGATATGCGCGATCAGCCCGGAGGTGAGCGGCACCGTCGCCAGCCAGAGCGATCCCATTGCGACAGAGAACAGCAGCACCGAGGCCGGTGTAATGGGGGCAAGGATGAAGGCCGCTGCGATGATCGTGCGCCCTGTATAGATGCCTGCAAGCAGGTATTTCTTGGAGTAGCGCTTGCCTGCCCATCCAGCGGCCAATGTGCCCGCGATATTGGCCAGCCCGATGACCGAGATGGCAACCGCCCCCAAGGCGGAGGTTGTGGTGATGCCGACGGAATGCAGCATGCCCCCTGGCAGGATCGGGCCGCACATCTCAGTCACGAAGGCGGGGAAATGGGCGGTGACGAAGGCCAGTTGATAGCCGCAACTGAAAAAGCCCAGAAAGATCAGCGTATAGGACGGATCGCGGAACGCCTTGATCAGGATCGCGCCCATGCTCTCCTCAAGCTCGGCACGGCTGGCAGGCGGCGTGGGGGCGCGCATCAGCGGCAAAAAGGCCAGCACGGCGATGATGGAGGCGGCGAAAACCAGAAACACGCTTTGCCATGTCATCATCGTGAGCAGCCATTCTGCCATCGGCGCGCCGAAAACCTGCCCCGCAGACCCTGCGGCGGTGGCGATGGCCAGCGACATGGAGCGGTTCTCGTCGCTTGAGGCGCGTCCCACCACGGCGAGGATCACGCCAAATCCGGTGCCTGCCACCCCGAAGCCCACGAGGATTTCGTAAACCTGATGCTCTGTCGGGGTCACCGCGAAAGACGACAGGACAAGCCCCGCGGCATAGATCAGCGCGCCCAGAATGATCGCCTTGCGGTCGCCCACCTTTTCCGCCATCGCGCCGAACAATGGCTGGCCGATCCCCCAAGCGAGGTTCTGGATCGCGATGGCAAGGCTGAACTCGGCGCGCAGCCAGCCGAATTCCTCGGCGATGGGAATCTGGAACACCCCGAAACTGGCGCGGATGGCGAAAGACACCATGATGATGACGCATCCCACGACCAGCACGGGCGTGAAGATGGAGGCGGGTTTCGCGGGGGCGGCGTATGGCATCGGGTGCTTTCTCAGCTGACGCTGCGAAACCTAAGCGATCCATCTGCCGCGTCAATTCAGGAAATGTGCGCCACACCGTCAGCTTCATTGATGCTTTGGCGTCTTTTCACCGTGCAGGCCGCGCGCTAAGGAAGGCGCATGGAAACGCTGCCCCAGATCTATGCCGCCCGTGTGCAACAGGGCAGTCTGACCCCCGACGACGCACAGTTGGAGGTTTTGCCGGAATTCGAGCGCATCCGCGCCGCCTTGGCCCAGCCAGTCAAGCGCGGGCTGTTCCGCAAGGCACCCGAGCCGCCACGCGGGCTTTACCTGTGGGGAGGCGTCGGGCGCGGCAAGTCGATGCTGATGGATCTTTTCGTCGATAGTCTGGATGTGCCGGTGCGGCGGGTGCATTTCCACGCGTTCATGCAGGAAATTCACAACGGCATGCACAAGGCCCGCCAGCGCGGGGTCGAGGATGCGATCGCGCCGGTGGCCGAGGCTGTGGCCGCAGAGGTCAGGCTGCTGGCCTTCGACGAGATGCAGATCACCGATATCACCGATGCAATGATCGTGGGCCGTTTGTTCGAGGCGCTGTTCAAAGCCGGCGTCGTGGTTGTGACCACGTCGAATCGGGTGCCAGATGATCTCTACAAGCACGGGCTGAATCGTCAGCTTTTCCTGCCCTTCATCGATCTGCTGAAAGAGCGGATGGTGGTGCACGAATTAGTCAGCCACCGCGATTACCGTCAGGACAGGCTGGAAGGCTCGCCTGTCTACTTCACCCCTGTCAATGATGCGGCCCGCGCCGCCATCGCGGAGATCTGGCAGGATTTGACAGGCGGGAAGGCCGAGCCGCTTACCCTGCATGTCAAAGGGCGCGAGGTCGAGATTCCAGCGTTTCGCAACGGGGTGGCGCGCGCCTCGTTCTACGAGCTGTGCGGCAAGCCGTTGGGGGCTGCCGATTATCTGGCGCTGGCCGAGGCGGCGCGGGTGCTGGTTCTGGAGAACATTCCCAGTCTGGGGCGGTCCAATTTCAACGAGGCCAAGCGTTTCGTCACGCTGATCGACGCGCTTTACGAGGCGAAAGTCCGCCTTGTCTGCTCTGCCGCCGCCCAGCCGGAATCGCTCTATCTCGAAGGCGAAGGCACGTTCGAATTCGAGCGAACCGCCAGCCGCCTTCGCGAGATGCAGTCGGCCGAATGGGCGCGCGATCCGCGGGAATAGGCGCTCCTTTGCCGATCCGGAACAAAACTGTTCTTGGATCGCCGCGCGCGGGGTATCTGCTTTTCCATGTAGGAAACATTTGAGGCAAAGTAATGGTATTTCGTTCCCGACGCTTGGCCCTTGGCCTTATCATGTCTCTGACCCTTGCGGCCTGTGCCACTCCCGAGGCGCAAAACCCGGAAACGCTGGCATCGCGGTCCATGGATCTTCATGTGAACGAGACCCCAGAATTGCGCAGCCTGATTGAAAACGCTGCACAGGAATATGACGTTCCGGTCGATCTGGTGCACCGCGTGATCATCCGCGAAAGCAGACATCGCCCTAATGCCCGCAACGGACCCTATTACGGCCTGATGCAGATCCTCCCGCAAACGGCGCAAACGATGGGCTTCCGTGGGCAACCCACCGACCTTCTGGATGCAGAAACAAACCTGCGTTACGCAGTGCGCTATCTGCGCGGAGCGTGGCTTTTGGCCGATGGCAGTGAGGAACGCGCCGTAATGTGGTATGCGCGCGGCTATTATTACGAGGCGAAACGCAGAGGCATGTTGCAGGAAACCGGCCTGCGTGGCTGAGGCCTGAAAATGAAAGGGGGCCGTTGGTTCGGCCCCTCTTTCGTCTCCTGCCTGCCTTAACTGATCAAATCGTCGGGATTACCAACCGCTGTCCGATGCGCAATTTGTCCGGACTGGACAGCAGTGCGCGATTGGCCTCGAAAATATGGCTGTAGCGCGCCGCGTCGCCATAGAACTTTGCCGCGATGGCCCCCAGACTGTCGCCCGGACCAACCGTATAGAAATTGTATTGCACCGATTCACCGGCGCGCTGCACCGTCCGCACCTCGACTCCGGCTCCTCCCGGTGCTGCAAGTGGGGCCTCCGGCTGGCCGCTGGCTTTGGTCGCCTGCGCTACGATGGTGCTGAGGATCACATGCGTGTCGACGCGGCCATCTGCAGTGATCAGGGCGCGCGGCACCGCAATCTCGCCCATACTGGCGGCCTCATTTAGCAATGTGTCAATATAGCTGTCGGTCTGTCCGGCGCGCAGGGCTTGGACGATCAGCTTTTGCAGCGGGGTTTCAACGCTGGCGGGTTGGCCCGTCACACGCCGCAGTCCGTTCAGCGCGGAGAGGGACATATCGCGCAGCGCGGCTTCGGCCTCTGTGCCACCATTGGCGGCATCAAGACTTGCAGGTGCGATGCCGAGACCGGACAGAACACCATGGGTCATCGCTTGCAGTTCCGTATCACCAGATACGCGCTGATTTGCGGGCGTCGATACGCTGGCGGGCAGCGGTTGCGCAGACGCAAAGCGAGCTGCGGGGATCGCTCCGGTGCCCGATGTGTCCGTATCGGTCCGCGTGACGGTATGCTCACGTTCCGCAGAATGCAGGTCCGGCACGGGTTGCAGCAGGATCAGCGCCAATGTGATGCCGAAAAATGCAGCGGCCAGAACGAGGGTACGTAACATGGAAATCTCCGGTAAACGCGGGATACTTTTAACAAACGATAGAGACAGACAAAGCGGCTGTGGCGCGGGATGCAGGAATGTCATCTGGATTGCCGCGCTCATGCTCAACCGCCCGTCGGATTATGATGAGTCAGGCCAAGCTGCAACCAAGCCTGCACACCGCCGCGATAATACAGCAACTTGTCAGCAGGATAACCGGCGTCCAGCAAGTGCCGGATGGCGCGTGGTGACTGGTCGCACCACGCGCCGTTGCCAAACAGGGCCAGTGTCTTTGCCGATGAGAAATTCCAACCCGCGCCGGATGCAGTCGCACCAAGCGCAGTCAGGATGTCGTCACGGTAAGGATTGGTGGCATCAAGCGTGGCAAACGGCAGGTTGAGGCTGCCGGGGATTCCACCCTTCTCGAAAAACTCGGGCAAACGGCTGTCCAGCAGCAGGGCCGACCCTGCGGCAACCTGTGTCTCGAGGAAATCCATCACCTCCAGCTCACCGATCGTCGTTACACCGGGGGCGGCGCTCATGGGTGTGATTCAGAACGGCGGACAGGCGCGCGAGGTGCGGGCGAATTCACCCGAAAGCTGGTGCTCGCTGTCCTGAATGCGGTCGATGACGATTTCTGTGCCATTCAGGGTGATGCTGCGTGTCAGTATATCTTGCGTGATCCGCACATCCTGTGCGGCGACGGGTAGTGTTGCGATACTGGTAAAAACAAACGACAGGCCAAAACGGCGCAACATGGCAAAAATCCCCCTAAAAGGGCAGACCCAAGAATGCTGGCAGGCGGGAATGCCTCAATGACTGATCCAGATATAGGCGAATCGATTCGAATCAGTCAACATAAAGTGATTCGGTTAGAAGCGATTCGGGGATCATGGGTTGGGCGCTTGATCTGACGGCTACCCGTTCTCGCGCAGCACCGATCCTGCCAGATAGAGCGAGCCGCAGATCAGCACCCGTGCCTGGGGATCCTGCCGGGCGATATCCGCCAAAGCTTCCGAAACAGAGGTTGCGACCGAAGCCGTAATACCTGCCTCGGCGGCGGCACGCGCGGTATCCTCGGCAGGCAGGGTGGCCACGGTGTCGGGAATGCTGACAGCGTAAAGGCTGGTGGCATGCCGTGCCATCGGACGCAGATAGCCGCCGATATCCTTGGTGTTCAGCATACCGCAGATCAGATACGTCGGTCTTTCGGGCAGAGTCGCCAGATGCGCGCTGATCGCCTCGCCCGCCGCCGGATTATGCCCGCCGTCCAGCCACAATTCGACCTGCGGGGCCAGTTCCACCAAAGGACCATCGCGCAGGCGCTGCATCCGTGCGGGCCAGAACGCGCGGGTCGCTGCCGCCTCAAAGGTGATCTCCGGCTGTTCCAGATAGCGCAGGGCGGTAAGAGCCGCGCCTGCATTGCTGATCTGGTGCGCGCCGGGGAGGTTGGGCAGAGGCAGATCAAGCAGGCCGTTTTCGTCCTGATAGATCATCCGGTCGCCCTCGCGCCCGATATGCCAGTGCTGCCCGTGGATTAGCAAAGGCGCACCCACCCGCGCGGCGGCGGCCTCTATCGCATCAAGCCCCTCCTCGGTCTGCGGACCGACGATGCAGGTCACGCCACGTTTGAGGATGCCCGCCTTCTCGCTTGCGATCTTGGCAACGGTATCGCCCAGATATTGCTCGTGATCCATCGATACCGGCGTGATGATGCACAAAGCGGGCTTGTCCACCACATTTGTTGCATCAAGCCGTCCGCCAAGACCGACTTCCAGCAGCGTGACATCCGCAGGGGTGCGGGCAAAGGCCAGAAGGGCGGCGCAGGTTGTGATCTCGAAATAGGTGATGTTAGCACCGTCATTGGCGGCGTAGCATTCATTGAGCATCTCGGTCAGATGCTCCTCGGAAATCAACTCTCCCGCCAGCCGGATGCGTTCGTGAAAGCGTGCCAGATGCGGCGAGGTATAGGCATGGACGCGTAGCCCCGCCGCCTCCAGCCCCGCGCGGATCATGGCCTGGGTGCTGCCTTTTCCATTGGTGCCCGCGATATGGATCACGGGCGGCAGGCTGTCTTGCGGATCGCCCAAGGCATGCAGCAAGCGCCAGACACGGTCCAGCGTCAGGTCGATAATCTTGGGGTGAAGCGCCATCATCCGCGCAAGGATGAGGTCCGATCCGGGCGATGTCATCGAGGCGTCAGGTCGTGCTGTCGGGCGCGGAAGGCGCAGGCTCGGCGACGGCCTCCGGCGCGGGGGCGGGCAGGTCGCCCCAGACGGCAGGGGTCTGCCGCATCAGCATCCGTGTGATGGTGATCAGCTCCTCGCGCAATTTGGTGCGCGGGGTCACGCGGTCCAGCATGCCATGGTCCAGCAGGTATTCGGCCCGCTGGAACCCCTCGGGTAGTTTCTCGCGGATGGTCTGTTCGATCACACGCGGTCCGGCAAAACAGATCAGCGCACCGGGTTCCGCGATATGCACGTCGCCCAGCATCGCATAGGATGCAGTGACGCCGCCGGTGGTCGGATGGGTGAGCACGACGATATAGGGCAGCCCCGCTTCCTTGAGCATCTGGATCGCCACGGTCGAGCGCGGCATCTGCATCAGCGACAGGATTCCCTCCTGCATGCGTGCACCGCCAGCGGCGGAGAACAGGATCAGCGGGCGCTTGAGTTTCACGGCCTCCTCGGCAGCGGCGATGATGGCGTTGCCGACATACATCCCCATGGAACCGCCCATGAAGGTGAAATCCTGTGCCGCCGCCACGATGGGCGTGCGGCCGATCTCGCCTGTGGCCACCAGCATGGCATCACGCTCTCCGGTGGCTTTCTGCGCCCCTTTCAGCCGTTCGGGATATTTTTTCTGATCGCGAAACTGCAGCGGGTCAGGCAGGGTTTCGGGCACGGCGACCTCGGAGAAGATACCGCCGTCGAACAGGGCGGCGAAGCGCGCACGCGGCACGATCGACATATGATGCCCGCAGGATGTGCAGACATTCTGGTTGTCGCTCAGTTCGCGGTGGAACAGCATCGTCCCGCAGGCTTCGCATTTGGTCCACAGATTTTCAGGAACCTCGCGGCGCGAGAAGATCGAGTTGATCCGCGGGCGGACGTAGTTGGTGATCCAGTTCATGTGATGCGGGCCTTGTTGTGAGGTCTTGTATCAGTCGGGTCACTGGCCGAATTAAGCCTTCGGGTGTTAAATTGCAATCAGCGGCGCAACGCGATGCGCGCGCCGACCCATAGGATGCCGACACCGACCAGTTCCAGCAGAAACGGCCCGTCCAGCAAATAGCGCAGATCAAACGGCGGCTGTTCCAGCGGATAGCCGGGCGGCATCAGCATGTCCGGCGGCAGCAGAGGCGGGAACAGAAACAACGACAGGCCGGAATCGGCCCCGCCCGCATCGCCATAGAGCAGGAAGGCCAGCGCATTGTTCACCAGATGAAAGGCGATCGCCGGTCCAAGCGTGCCGCTGCGCGCGGTCAGGTCGGCGGCGGCCAGCCCGAAGAAGAATGACCAGATCACATATTGCACCGCCTCGATGCGCGGCCCTTCCGGCGTGTAATGTGCGAAGGCAAACAGCAGGCTCGGCACCACCAGCCAGACCCATGTTTGCGAATAACGCGCGGCAAGCTGTTGCTGGATATAGCCGCGATAGAACAATTCCTCAGCGCCGGTCTGGATCAGCAGGGCACCCAGCGCCAGTGGCAGAATGGCAAGCCACTTGTTCAGCGGGCGCATCTCTGCCTGTTCGAGCATCTCGAAGTCGGAGGGCAGAAATTCCAGTAGCAGAACCAGCACCGCCAGAAACAGGCTGACGCGCAGGAATTGCCGGATCGCCTTTTGTGGCGGGCCGATCAGGCTAAAAAACCCGCGACCATGCAGGAAATGGCAGGCCGCAACCACGGCAAGGCCCAGAATGGCGAAGCTGCTCAACTGGATCAGCAAGCCGCGCGGTGTCGATCCCGACAGGATGTCCTCGGGCGGGGCCAGCGGCACCAGTGTCAGGAACGGGCCCATCAGATGGACGGAGGCAAGGAAAACAACCTCGATCACCAGAACGCCGATCAGCAGCAGGCGAATGTCTGCGGAGGCGCGCGCCGGGTCTACCAGCTGCGCATGGGCGGCATAGGCAGGCCGCGCCATCAGCGCCGAATCGCGACACGCGCGGCCAGCCATCCCACAAGGATCACTGACGCGTCGATCATCAGATAGGGGCGCAGCGCCTCGGTATCGGGCATGTCCACCTGTAGCCGGAACAGGGCGAGGCCCGACAATGTGCCGTCGGCGGCCAGAAACAGCAGCGCACTTGTGTTGGACATGAAATGCAGCGCAATGGCGGGGCCAAGCGTGCCGGCGCGCGCGGTCAAATCGGCGGCGGCCAGCGCAAATCCGGCCGCCCAGAGCATGATCAACCCGCCATTAGCCCCCGCATCGGGGCGGTAATGGAGCAGGCCGAAAATCACGGCCGGGGCCACCATCCAGATCAGCGGGCTGGCGAACCGCGCCGCAAGCTGTTGCTGGATATAGCCGCGAAACAGGATTTCCTCGGCGGAGGTCTGCACCAGCACCGCTGTCAGCGAAAGCGGGAGCAGCAGTAACCAGAGCATCGGCGGCACACCCGGTATCAACGGGTCGGCATAGCCCCACGGCGGCAGCACCGTGATCGCCAGACCAAGCGCGATGAGCACGGCCATTGTCGCGCCGAACTGGCGTAGCATCTGCGGCAACGGCCCCAACAGGGTCAGCGGGCTGCGGTTGTGCAACTGCGCGGTGACGACAGCCGTGGCGAGGATCATGATAAGGAAGCTGTAGAGCAGAACCATCACGCCTGCGGGCGTGCTTCCGGCGCCTTCAAGGCGCGTGATATCGCGGTGAAGCGCCGTTCCGCCCAGCCGCAGCACAGCCGCCTGATAGAGCGCGGTCAAGCCGAGAATGATCACCATGATCAGCACAAGGCCGACCACGAACCGCCATAACTGGGGCTTGCCGCGCGCTGGCGCGACGAAAGCTGCATGGGCTTCATAGGACATAACGGCGGCCTGTATCGTTTTGCTTGAGGTCAAACCTAGCGCGTCAGGCGCATAACGAACAGGGCAACCTGTCACCGTGGCTTATGCGGCAGGGCAAGTGTCAGGCAGGGCGCGAGGAGGCGATCCGCAACACGTCCATGTAGTTGCGGCCGATCTGCATTTTTCCCGCATGGCCCCGGTCTACCATCAGATCATGCAGCTTCGGCAGATTGCGCGCGGGGATATGCATCACAAGATGATGCTCCAGATGGTAGTTCACCCAATAGGGGGCCACCAGCAGGCGCATCAGCGGCCCCGCATAGGTGGTGCGGGTGTTGCGGAGCGGATCGTCCACCGCCTCGACCGCGCCATGCTCGGCGATGTTGCGGATGCGCAGCACCAGTTGGAACCATGTCAGCAGGGGCAGCACCCAAAACGCCAGCCACCACCACCATGCGCCCACCGCCCACATCAGCGCGAACAGCACCGCATTGGCGATGATGGCGCGCCCGATCACGGGGCCGGAAAACGCCTGTGCCAGTTCCTGCGCGCCGGGCTGGCCGTCAACCTCGCCCGCCATTTTCAGCGCAAACATGATCTGCTGGCTGCGCTGCTTCAGGCCGGTGCGCCCCGTAATGTCGCGCCAGAACTTGCGCCGCAGGGAGGCGCGGGTTGTCGGGAAGGGTTTGGACAAGATCAGATCGGGGTCTTCCTCGGTCTGGGTGTGGCGGTGATGTTTCAGGTGATAGCGGCGATATTCCGCAAGATCGGCCAGAATGGGCCGCCCGCAAAGCCATTCGCCCGCAAATTCGTTCAGCCTGCGTGATTTGAACAATGCGTTATGCGCGGCCTCGTGCATCAATATCGCCAGACCCAACTGCCGCGAACCGATAATGATGACGGCCAGCACAAAGGTCAGCGGATTGGGCCAGACTGCGAAAAGCACAAGCGCCAGCGCAATCGTGCCCCAGCAATGCACCACCAGCCACAGGCCCCAAAGGTCCGAGCGTTCGGCCAAGGCGCGGATTTCGGAGGTCGAGAAGAACTCCCGCCCAAGGGCCTGATGGCTCCTAGCGTCTTCGGTCAACTGTCTGTTCATGCCCATCTCGTCCTCCCCTCCGTGATGCTTTGCCAGTGTTTGCCTGACGGCCCTCTGTGTCAACGCTTCCGCAGGCCCAGGCCCCTGTAACGCCACGTTCTGCAATCGGACTTGTGCCGTGGCATCTGCTTCTTTATTCCAAACCGGACAAAGTTACCGGGGAGGCCGCCATGTCCACGAACCAGCGTATTGATAAATCCAGATTGCCCAGCCGCTATGTGACCGAGGGGCCCGCCCGCGCGCCGCATCGCTCCTATCTCTATGCGATGGGTCTGAACGAGGATGAAATCCACCAGCCGCTGGTTGGCGTTGCCACTTGCTGGAACGAGGCCGCCCCCTGCAACATCGCGCTGAACCGTCAGGCGCAGGCCGTCAAGATGGGCGTCAAGCAGGCGATGGGCACCCCGCGCGAGTTTACCACGATCACCGTCACCGACGGGATCGCGATGGGCCACGAGGGGATGCGCTCCTCGCTTGCCAGCCGCGAGGCAATTGCCGATACGGTCGAGCTGACGATGCGCGGCCATTGCTATGATGCGATTGTGGGTCTGGCCGGATGTGACAAATCCCTCCCCGGCATGATGATGGCCATGGTGCGTCTGAACACGCCGTCGGTCTTCATCTATGGCGGCTCCATCCTGCCGGGCCGGTTGAACGGCAGGGATCTGACCGTGCAGGATGTGTTCGAGGCTGTTGGCCAGCATCAGGCGGGCAATATGTCGGATGCCGAGCTGGAAATTCTGGAGCGTGTGGCCTGCCCCTCGTCGGGAGCCTGCGGCGGGCAGTTCACGGCCAACACCATGGCGTGTGTGTCGGAAGCCATCGGTCTGGCGCTGATGAACTCCTCGGGCATGCCTGCCCCGTATGAAAGCCGCGATCAATATGGCGAGGCATCGGGCCGCGCGGTCATGAACCTGATCGAGAAAAACATCCGCGCCCGCGATGTTGTCACGCTCAAGTCGCTGGAGAATGCCGCGCGTGTGGTAGCCTGCACGGGTGGCTCCACCAATGCCGGCCTGCACCTGCCCGCGATTGCACATGAAGCGGGCATCGACTTCTTCCTTGATGATGTCTGCGAGATTTTCCGCGACACGCCCTATTTCGTGAACCTCAAGCCCGGTGGCGATTACGTTGCCAAGGATCTTTATGAGGCAGGCGGCGTGCCGGTTGTGATGAAGGAACTGCGCAAGGCGGGCCTGATCCATGAGGATTGCATCACCGCCAGCGGCTACAGTATCGGCGAGGAACTGGACAAGGTGACGCGCGAAGCGGATGGCAAGGTCATCCACA
>JBLRWK010000035.1:0-49302 GCA_047921295.1 Rhodobacterales bacterium | reverse complement strand
CAAACTGTCGCCCCAATCCGCTGGCTATATCTGCTCATACCGAAACGGAGACGGGCCAAGAGAGAGACAGCCCACTCAGTCACCGGCGCGGTTGTTAACTGAGCAACAAAATCCTTTGGAGGGACTTACAATGATCAACTTCTTCAAAAACTTCAGCAAAGACGAATCCGGCGCCGTGACAGTTGACTGGGTCGTTCTGACCGCAGCCGTTGTGGGCCTGGCGATCGCTGGCTACGCAGCCATTGAGACAAACACAAAAACTCTGACAGCTTCCATCGCTGCTAAGGTTCTGGAGCAGGACACCGCGCTGAACGCAGCAGACTGATCGTACAATTGGGCGTTTGAAAAATAATAGGCGTTCAAAAAAAAACGAAGGGGACTGCGAAGTAAGCATTCGCAGTCCCTTTTTAAAACAGATGCTATGATTATACGTTGGGAAGTTTGGACGGCGCTTGGGCCTAGTCAAATTAAAGTTAGAAACTGTAATTCGTTGTCTATGTTGGAGGACGACATGAAGTCATGCATTGCAAATTTTTTAAAGGCTGATGAAGGCGCAGTAACAGTTGACTGGGTTGTTCTGACGGCCGCTGTGGTCGCAATAGCGGCAGGCTCATATGTACTTATATCGCAAGAAACTCTGAAACTTTCGGAATCTGTCGGAGCGGCCATTCCTTTGAAGCTTCAACAATAGACCGTCCACGACCATTAGTTAGCGACGGTTATAACAAGTAATACGTCTGGAGCAGGAAACGATATGCTGAACAGCACTTTTATGCCTTGAATTTGCCGTGGTCAGCAAGAGTAAGAATTACTAGATCCTGTGCGCAAAGTATCGGATCTGACTTCTAGAACGAAAGGAACCATCATGCGCGCTGTTTTCATCCTTGTCCTCCTCGCCGGTGTCGGATTGGCCGGATTTGCCGTGATGATGGCGAAACAGCAGTTTGATGCCTATCAGGCGGAACTGGCCCAGGCCCAAAGCAGCCAGCCGGAAAGCGTGCCGACGGTCGAGGTTTTCGTTGCCAAGAAAACGCTCAACTATGGCGATGCGTTGACCCCCACCGATTTGCGCGCGGTCAAATGGCCGGAAAATGCCATTCCCGAGGGCAGTTTTGCCGCGCTTACAGATATTTTCCCCGAGAACAATACTGCCCCCCGCTATGTTCTGCGCATCATCGAAAAGGATGAGGCGATCATGGCCAGCAAGATCAGCCTTCCGGGCGAGGATGCGGGCCTGAACTCGCGGATCGAGCGCGGGATGCGCGCTTTCGCGATCAAGGTCGACGTGTCGTCTGGCGTGTCCGGCTTCCTGCGTCCGGGTGACCGGGTCGACGTCTACTGGACCGGTCGTGTGAGCGGCAATTTCGAGAATGACCTCAACGGCGACATCACCAAGCTGATCGAAGCCAACGTGCGGCTCATTGCCGTCGATCAAAGCTCCAACGACATGAACTCGGAAGCCTCCATCGCGCGCACCGTCACGGTATCGGTTCGCCCCGATCAGGTTGCGGCGCTGGCACAGGCTCAATCGACCGGTCGGCTGGCCCTGTCACTCGTCGGAACGAAGGATGACACGATTGCGGAGGCTATCGAGGTGGATCAGCGCAGCCTTCTGGGTCTGGTGAGCGCACCTGTCGCAGCGCCCGTCGAAATTGAGCGCGAGCAGGTCTGCACAACCCGCGTACGGCGTGGTGCGGAAGTTGTGGAACTGCCGATCCCCTGCACGAACTGACATAACAAAGTTTGAATATCAGAGGCTTAGGGCGCAAAGCCAAGATCAAAAGCCGCCAAATCCTCTTAAAACTTAACAGTCAGAACAGGCAGGTCTTTTCGAAGACCTGCCTTTTTTGTCAAAAGACCAGATCGCGCATCCGGCACCAGATTCTCCCGATCTGTTGCCTGTTATCCACATAAGCCCCTCCCCTGAAGGTATTGATTCTTGCAATAAATCCGGAAATCGCCCATGCTCCGGTCAACGTGGGCGAGAAGACCCGCTTGCTGAGGCGTGATCGGAAAGGCAGGTCACATGAAAACGGACAGATTTATCAAGGCCGCCCTCATCGGGTTGGCTTTCGGGTTTGGCCAGATTGCGGCCACCCCGTATGTACATGCTCAAACGGTGCGCGTCCTTCAGGAGGGCCGCTCGGCCAATCTCGCTGTGCCGATGAACCGGGCGGTTGTGGTCGAAAGCGAGGTTCCTTTCGCGGAACTGTCGATTGCCAACCCCGCCATTGCCGACATCTCATCCTTGTCGGAACGCACGATCTATGTGCTGGGCAAAGCGCCCGGCACCACCACCCTTACCTTGCTGGATGCCAGCGGGCAGTTGATCACAAATATCGATGTGCGCGTCGCGGCCGATATCAGCGAGTTCAAAGAACGTCTGGGGCAGATCCTGCCAGGCGAGAAGATCGAGGTCCGCACCGCGAATGACGGCATCGTTCTGTCCGGCACCGTGTCCAGTTCCCAGCGCCTGCAACGCGCGCTGGATCTGGCGGAGCGTTATGCGCCGGAGCGTGTCTCCAACCTGATGTCTGTCGGTGGCGTTCAGCAGGTGATGCTCAAGGTCCGGTTTGCCGAAATGCAGCGCAGCGTCTCCAAATCGCTCAGCGCCTCGCTGGCTTTGGGTGGCAGCGCCTTCGGCAACAATATGGGCATTTCCGCCGGATCAAACACCCTCAACAACCTTGGCGCACAGACCGGCGGGCTGACGGGGAATATCCCCGCGAGCAACACCAACAACGGGGCCATGCTCCTCGGGTTCGGCGCTGGCGCGGTCGAGGTCGGCATTCTGCTGGAAGCCCTTGAAGCCAAAGGCGTTGTCCGCACGCTGGCCGAGCCGAACCTTGTGGCCCTCTCCGGGCAGGAAGCTAAATTTCTCGCGGGCGGCGAATATCCCGTGCCCGTGGCCCAGGATGGCGGCTCTATCACAATCGAGTTCAAACCTTTCGGGGTCGAGCTGAACTTCGTGCCGCGCGTGGTCGATGGCGATCTGATCAACCTTGAAATGATGGCGGCGGTCTCCTCGCTTGATCCGTCCAACGGGATCCAACTCAACGCCTTCCGCATCGATGCCTTCCAGCGCCGCGAAACCTCGACCACGGTCGAGTTGCGCGACGGCGAGAGCTTTGCCGTCGCCGGTCTGTTGCAGGACGATTTCCGCGATACCGCCAGCCAGGTGCCGTTTCTGGGTGATATTCCTGTGCTCGGCAGCCTGTTCCGCAGCGCCGATTACCGGCGCGCGCAGTCGGAACTGGTGATCATCGTGACCGCGCATCTGGTGACGCCTACACGCGGCGAGGCGCTTGCCTTGCCGACAGACCGGATCAGACCACCCAGCGAGCGCGACCTGTTCCTGTTCGGACGCGTCGCCCGCGAGGGACAGCCCGCATTGCGCGGTGCAGCGGGAGAGGTTGCCAGACAGGATTTCAACGGGTCTTATGGCTATGTAATGGACTGATCGGATGCAGCGGCACATGTATAAGACACTTGCAGTTTTCAGCCTGTTGGCTGTTGGAGCCTGTTCCAGCAACGATCCGATCTATCGCGGCTTCTCAGCCGAGGCAGGCTCGCAGATCGATTCCGGCTCTTTCGGCAATGCGACGATGGCGAACACGCTTGCGATGACAAGCCGCGATGGTTTTGTGATCGACATGTCCCGCCGCTTCTCGCAGGAAGTGTCTCCGATGGTGAATTTCGCTTTCGATTCCGCAGAGTTGGATGCCGGTGCGCGCGATACGTTGCGCGAGCAGGCCAACTGGATCCGCCAGTTCCCCGAAGTGCGTTTCCGCGTTTATGGCCATACGGACCGCGTCGGCTCGGACGCATATAACAGGTCGCTCGGGTTGCGGCGGGCGCAGGCAGTCGTGTCGTTCCTGACCAGTCAGGGCATCAGCCGTTCGCGGCTGGAGGCCGTGGTGTCTTTCGGCAAAACGCAACCGCTGATCGTTACCGAAGGGCGCGAGCGGCGCAACCGGCGCACCGTGACGGAGGTGTCCGGTGTGGTCGAAAAAAGGCCGGGCGAGCTGGATGGCAAATACGCGCAGGTCATTTACCGCGAATACATCAACAGTGCCGCCCCCGTCAGCACCTTGACCGGGCTCTCGAACAGCGTGACAGGATCTGAGTGATCACGCTTTTGGCCCTTGCAAACAAGGTCGTGGCTGTTTTTCATCGCTCCAATCACCTAAGCTGAACACATTTGTGACGCGCCGGATCGACGCTGCGGATCGTCCAAACATACCGTACAATTACGATCTTTTAGCCCTAATGTTGCCAATATTTTCCGCGACCTTGCCTGCAATGGGATAGCTTTGTCTGGTTGATGCCGGACACGGGTGGCCGATCGCTGGAACAGGAATGAACCCACCAGAGGTTCAGTATGTGCTCCTGCCTCGCCAGACGCCGGCCCCCTTGGCTAAAGGACATGAGGCAAAATGAGTATCAGTGAGCATCAGGGCTTGGAACCGGCACCGATCGTGGCCTGCACGATAAGCCGGGACGTTCAGAATTTCGATCTGCTGATCGAGGATATGGAAGCTGTGCTTGGCGAGAACTGGGGAGACCTCGGCTATGGCGAGGCGCTGGCCTTTTTCGCGCAACCCGATGCCGAAGCGCTGGAATTCGTCGCCATCGCCATGGATCAGGAGGACGAGAGCAACCTCGTGCTGCTGGGCGAGATCATCCATCAGGCCCGCAGCCGCAACATTCGGGTGATTCTCATCGCCGAGGATGTCAGCCCCGCCGCCCTGCACCAGTTGTTGCGTCAAGGCGCGGACGAGTTTGTCCCCTACCCGCTTCCCGAGAACGAGCTTGAAGCCGCGATCCAGCGCATCCGCACCCCCGATCCCGCGCCCATTCTGGTGCAGGCCGAGGCGGCAGCCGCCGCACCGCGCAAAACCGCACAGGACCGCGAAGGCGTGGTTATGGCCGTGCAGGGTATTGCGGGGGGCACGGGCGCCACCACGCTTGCGGTCAATCTGGCATGGGAATTGTGCAACGTCGCCAAGAAGGGCAAGCCCAATCCAAAGGTCTGCATCCTTGATCTCGATCTGCAATACGGTTCGGTCTCGACCTTCCTTGACCTGCCGCGCCGCGAGGCGGTGTTTGAATTGCTGACCGATACCGAGGCGATGGACAGCGACAGTTTCAGCGCCGCGCTGATCTCCTACGAGGAAAAGCTGCAGGTGCTGACATCGCCTGCCGATATGCTGCCGCTTGATCTGGTGACATCCGATGACATCAACCGGCTGATCGCAGTCGCACGGCAGAATTTTGACTACGTCATCATCGACATGCCGCGCACATTGGTCCAGTGGACCGAGGCCGTTCTGAATGGGGCACATGTCTATTTCGCCCTGCTGGAACTGGACATGCGCTCGGCCCAGAATGCGCTGCGGCTCAAACGTGCCTTGCAGGCCGAAGACCTGCCTTTCCAGAAACTGCGCTTCGCGCTGAACCGCTCGCCCGGCTTCACCGATCTCAGCGGCAAAAGCCGCGTCAAGCGGATGGCCGAAAGCCTTGGCATTTCAATCGATCTGATGCTGCCAGATGGTGGCAAGCAAGTTACCCAAGGGGCCGATCACGGCATGCCTTTGGCGCTGAGTGCGGCCAAAAACCCGTTACGCAAGGAAATTGCGAAGCTGGCGCTGTCCTTGCATCAACTCGGCCAAAGCGACGTCGAAGCGGCCTGAACGGGAACCGGGGGAAAAACTGATGTTTTCACGCTACAAAAAGACCGGCGATACGGCCGCGGGCACCAAATCCACGGCCATCAACGGCAAGCTGCCGCCGCAACAACCTCCGACCCGTCCGGTCGAGGCTGCCAGCGCGGCGGCATCCCCCTCCATGCGCCGCGCGCAGGCCATAGCGCCTGCCGCATCCATCGCGATGGACCGCGACCGCAAACGCCGCGAACGTCTGGGCGAGATCAAGCTGGAACTGCACCGGCACCTGCTGGACAACCTCAATCTCAGCGCGCTGGACAGCGCGTCCGAAAACGACCTGCGCGCCGAGATCTCTTCTATTGCGTCGGAAGTGCTTGAAGAAAAAGGCATTGTCCTGAACCGCGAGGATCGCACGCAGCTGACGCAGGAGCTGTATGACGAGGTCAAAGGCCTCGGACCGCTTGAAACTTTGCTCAAGGATGACAGCGTCAACGATATTCTGGTCAACGGCCCGCGCCGCATCTTTGTGGAGCGCAACGGCAAGCTGGAACTGACGGATGTGACCTTCAAGGATGAAAAGCACCTTTTGCGGATCATCGACAAGATCGTCTCGGCCGTGGGCCGCCGCGTGGACGAATCCAACCCCTATGTCGATGCCCGTCTGGCCGATGGCTCGCGTTTCAACGCGATGGTGCCGCCCGTGGCGGTGGACGGATCGCTGGTATCCATCCGTAAATTCAAAAAGGAAAAGCTCGCCATCGACGATCTGGTGCGCTTCGGGGCCTTCTCCGAGGAAATGGCCGCCTATCTGCAAGCCGCCGTCGCAACGCGTCTGAACATCATCGTGTCGGGCGGAACGGGCTCTGGTAAAACAACCACGCTCAACGCCCTGTCGTCGTTCATCGACAATGCCGAACGCATCCTGACGATCGAGGATACCGCCGAACTCCAGCTGCAACAGGTCCATGTGGGCCGGATGGAAAGCCGCCCGCCCAACGTCGAGGGCAAAGGTGCCGTGACCCAGCGCGACTGTTTGCGCAACGCTTTGCGGATGCGACCAGACCGGATCATCGTGGGCGAGACGCGCGGCGAGGAAGTGATCGATATGTTGCAGGCGATGAACACGGGCCATGACGGCTCGATGACAACGATCCACGCCAACTCCGCCCGCGACGGTGTGAGCCGTCTGGAAAACATGATCGCGATGGCGGGGATCGAAATGCCGATCAAAGCCGTCCGCAGCCAGATCGCCAGCGCCGTCAACCTGATCGTGCAGGTCAACCGCCTGCAAGACGGAAGCCGCCGCATGACCTCGATCACCGAACTGACGGGGATGGAGGGCGAGGTGATCTCGATGCAGGAGGTGTTCCGCTTCCAGCGTGTCGGCCTGACACCCGAGAACAAGATCATCGGCCACTTTACGGCAACAGGTGTGCGCAGCCACTTCTCGGAGCGGTTCCGCCTGTGGGGCTACGACCTGCCCGCCTCCATCTTTGAACCCATCGCAGCGGAGTAGAGCCCATGTCCCTCAGCATCGAACCGCTTATCTACGGGTTGATTTTCTTCGGCGTTCTGGTGTTGGTCGAAGGGCTGTATCTGACCGTTTTCGGCAAATCCATCAGCCTGAACAACCGCGTGAACCGGCGGCTGGAAATGCTGGAGAAAGGCACCCGCCGCGAAGAAGTTATGGAGACGCTGCGCAAGGAAATGCGCCAGCATATGAACTCCCGCTCGATCCCGCTCTATTCCCTGCTGGCGGACCGCGCGCAAAAGGCCGCGATTGCCTTCACACCCTTGCAGTTGATCATGATCATGGGTGGCGTCAGCGTGATCACCTTTCTCGCCCTGACCGTCGGCACCGAGACGCAAACCGCGATGCGCGCGTTGCTTTCTGTCGGCATGGGTGTCGGCGGCGTCTATTTCTGGGTCAATTCCAAAGCCAAAAAGCGAATCGCCATGATCGAGGAGCAACTCCCCGACGCAGTGGAACTAATGGTCCGCAGCCTGAAGGTGGGCCACCCGTTCTCGTCTGCCGTGCAGATCGTCGCCAAGGAAGTGGCAGATCCGCTGGCCACCGAATTCGGCATCATCGCCGACGAGGCAGCCTATGGGCGCGATATCGGGGACGCGCTCAAGGATATGGCCGAGCGTCTGGACCTGCAGGATCTGCGGTTTTTGTCGGTTGCCGTGACGATCCAGCAACAATCAGGCGGCAACCTTGCCGAGATCCTCGCCGGGTTGAGCCGCGTGATCCGCGCGCGCTTTCGCCTGTTCCGCCGGGTCAAGGCCATCACCGCCGAGGCGCAATGGTCCGGCAAATTCCTGTCCGCTTTCCCCGTTCTCGCCCTCATCGCGATCAACGTGCTTGACCCAAACTACTACGATCCGGTGCTCGATCACCCCTGGTTCGTGCCTGCCTGTATTGCTGTCGGCCTGTTTCTGGCCGCGAATATGATCGTCATGCGCATTTTGACCGATATCAAGGTCTGAGGAGACGATCATGAACTTCATCAACGACTTCATGACGCAGAATTTCGGAGAGATGGGCACCTTCGTGCTGATCGGCGGGCTAGGTCTGGTGCTGATCCTCGCGACGATCCCGATGATGCTGAACCAGCGCAAAGACCCGCTCGAAAAGCTCAAGGAAAGTGCCGCCGGATCGCGCAGCACCGCCGCCAGCGGCAAGACGCTGCGCAGCTCCAAGGGCAACGACAAGCTGCAGAAATACTCGACTTTCCTCGAGCCACAAAACGAGGTCGAATACTCCGCCATTCGCATGAAGTTGATGCAAGCGGGCTATCGCAGCAAGGAAGCTGTGCGAGCCTTCCATTTTGCGCAATTTGCACTCGGCATCTCGTTTCTTGCTCTGGGGGTCATTTACTATCTTTTAACGATGGCGGGTAAGCCGGAGACCACAACGCAGGATGCGCTGATGTACATTCTGGGGCCGGGGGTTGTGGGGTATATGCTGCCCAAATACTGGGTGACCAAGCGCCAGCAGCAGCGTCAGGAAGAAATCACCTCGGGCTTTCCCGACGCACTCGACATGCTGCTGATCTGCGTCGAGGCCGGACAGTCGCTGGACCAGTCGATCATCCGCGTCGCCAAGGAAATGCGCGCGTCCTATCCATCGCTCGCGGACGAGTTCGAAATCGTCAGCTTCGAGATCAAGGCCGGCAAGGACAAGCCCACGGTTCTGTCGGATATGGGCGAGCGCTGCGGTGTCGCCGATATCTCCAGCTTCGTCACCGTGCTGGTGCAATCGGCCACCTTCGGCACCTCGATCGCCGAGGCTTTGCGGGTCTATGCCGAGGAAATGCGTGACAAACGCGTGATGCGCGCGGAAGAAAAGGCAAACAAGTTGCCTACCAAGATGACACTTGTCACTATGATGCTGACCGTGCCGCCACTGCTGATCATTCTGGTCGGGCCGTCAGTGGTGGGCATTCAGAATCTGGGGAACATGTAAACGCATCATGCCATCAAGTCTGCGCGGGTTGCGACCGGCCATCACCTTGGGGATCGTCCTGTCCTTGGCCGCCTGTTCGTCGGGCGGCCTTGGCGCGTCGCGTGACAGCCCCTATGCGCCCGGTCTGCGCCCCGGCGCCGCCGCTCAGGACGGGTTGCTTGTCGGCCACCGCCTGATGGAGGCGGGAGAGTTCGAACTGGCGCTCAAATCCTTTACCCGCGCCGCCTATGAGGACGGGCTGACGGTGGATGTCCTGTCCGCGCTTGGCAGTGCAAATCTGGGGCTGGGGCGGTTGGGACAGGCCGAAACCCTGCTGCGCCGCGCCATCGCCACCGACGAGGCCATCCCGCAAACGTGGAATAATCTGGGCGTCGTGCTGATGGAAAAAGGCGAGGTTGCGGAGGCCGAACAGATCTTCAGGCGGGCCTTTGCGTTGGATAATGGCGAAAGTGACTCAATTCGTGACAATCTTCGCTTGGCACTCGCAAAAACGGAAAATCCGGACTATGATCCGATCGAACAAGATTACAAAATGGTGCGGCGCGGCAGCAGTGATTTCCTTTTGCGGCGCATACCTTAAGACGGCAGAGCAGTAATAAAGGACGCAAAACATGCGCCACCCTATTTTCTTGAGCCTGTGCCTGACAGGGGCATTTGGTTTGGCAGGATGCCAGAATTCGGGCGACAACGATGTGAACCGCGCGCTTGATGCAGTCAACGTTGTGGATGAAAGCAACCTTAGCGCGATCATGTTGACCGTCGCCGACCCGAACGAGGCGGTTGTGTATTTCACCCGCACATCGGGAGAGCAACCCGGCAGGATTGATCTGCAACGCGGCCTTGCACAATCGCTGGTGCGGGCGCAGCGCCCTGTCGAGGCTGCGGGCGCCTGGCGCGAGGTGATCGCCCATCCCGAGGCCAGCAATGAAGACCGTGTCGAACTGGCTGACGCGTTGATCCGCGCCGGTGACTGGGACGGCGCAAAAGCCGCCCTGAATGCCGTGCCGCCCACCTATGAGACCTTCAAGCGCTATCGTCTCGAAGCGATGGTGGCCGATGCCAGCAAGGACTGGAAGCGCGCCGACAGTTTCTACGAGATCGCGATGGGCCTGACCACACGGCCTGCGGGCGTGATGAACAACTGGGGTTTTTCGAAACTGACGCGCGGCTCCTATGCCGAGGCGGAACGGTTGTTCACAGACGCGATCCGGCAGGACAACACGCTGTTCACCGCCAAGAACAACCTCGTCATGGCCCGCGCGGCGCAGCGCAATTACAGCCTGCCAGTGATGCCGATGACGCAGCTAGAGCGGGCGCAGTTACTGCACACGCTGGGACTGAGCGCCGTGAAACAGGGCGACATCGAGACCGGCAAGGGCCTGTTGCGCGACGCGGTCGAAACGCATCCGCAGCATTTCGACGAAGCGGTTCGCAGCCTCGCCGCGCTTGAAAACAACGTCCGCGGCTGACGGGTGCGCGCTGCATGAGCGAGGCCGCATGATCGAGACAGCCAGCACCGGCACAGCCTCCGCGCTGTTTGCCTTTGACATGCCCGCGCGGGCCGCTTTGTGGTTCTTTCTGACCACCCTGCCTGTCTGTTTCTGGGTCATGCTCAGCGACCTGCGCGCGATGCGCATTCCCAACAAGGCCGTCCTCACGCTGTTCGGGATCTACCTGCTGGTCGGGGTCTGGGTCCTGCCCTTTCCGCTGTTTCTGATGCAGTTGCTCAACATGGTCGTGGTCCTGCTCATCGGTTTCGTGCTGAATGCCGGCGGTGTGTTTGGCGCGGGCGATGCCAAATTCGCCGCGGCAGCCGCGCCTTTCGTGATCTTGGGGGATGCAAGCTTTGTGATGATCCTGCTGGCGGTCAATCTGCTGGCCGCCTTTCTGACGCACCGGATTGCAGGGCGCACGCCGCTGCGCCAGCTTGCGCCCGGCTGGGAAAGCTGGGAGCGCAAGAAGGATTTCCCGATGGGCTTGTCCTTGGGCAGCACCCTGTCGATCTATCTGGGGCTGGCCGCGCTTTACGGCAGTTGAGGTGACCGCAGGCTACCGTCTGTTGCGCGGCGCGGATTGCTTTTGATTTCACGGCCTTTCCATCATTTTGCCACTTTATGTGAGCACATTCGCCTCTCAGCCATCAGGCACCGGACCCGCAGAACGGACAGGCACGCTCATGAACATGCAGACCACGCCCACTCAGGCAGCACCACAGTTGGCCCGCGTTACGCCGCCGCCGCCGCCACACAGCATCGCGGATATGCGCCTGCCGGTTGTGATGATGCGGGACATTCTGCTCAAGACGATCTTCCGCAAGAACGTCAACAATGTGAGCGAGGTGGCCGAGGCGATCTGCTTGCCCCGACAGGTCACGCAGGAGCTGATCGACATGGCGCGCGAGCAGCGCCTGCTTGAGGCGACAGGCACGCTGAACGCCAATTCCGGCAACGAGATGGGCTATCAGTTGACCGATATGGGCAAGGCCCGCGCGCTGGACGCGCTGGCGCAATCGGAATATTTCGGCGCGATGCCGGTGCCGCTGGCGGTTTACCGCGAGCAGATCAAGCGCCAGTCGATCCGCGATATCCAGATCACCCGCACCCAGTTGACCAATGCGATGGGCCATCTCATCCTGCCTGATGACCTGTTGTCGAACCTTGGCCCCGCCGTCAGTTCGGGCCGCTCGATCCTGATGTACGGCCCGCCGGGCAACGGCAAATCCTCCATCTCGAACGGGATCAGGGATGCGATGGGCGACAAGATCTACGTGCCGCGCGCCATCGAATATGCTGGTCAGGTGATCACCGTCTATGACCCGATTGTGCATTCCTCGGCAGAGGTGGAGGTGGATGATCCCAACTCCCTGCGCCGCCGCCGGACCTTTGACACGCGCTATGTGCGCTGCGAACGCCCCACCGTGATCACGGGCGGCGAGCTGAGCCTGTCGATGCTGGATTTGGTCTACAACCCGATTGCGCGCACCTATCAGGCACCGCTGCAACTCAAGGCGACGGGCGGGATTTTCATCGTCGACGACCTTGGCCGTCAGGCAGAGCCGCCGCAGGCGCTGGTCAACCGCTGGATCGTGCCGCTGGAAGAGAGCAAGGACATCCTTGCCCTGCAATCGGGCGAGAAATTCGAGGTGCCCTTCGATACGCTGGTGGTGTTCTCGACAAACTTCCACCCGAACGAGATTTTCGATCAAGCCGCGTTGCGGCGGATTTTCTACAAGATCAAGATCGACGGACCGAGTCAGGAAAATTTCCTCAAGATCTTCGCACTGGTCGCCCGCAAGAAGGGGATGCCGCTCGACGAAGCCACTTTGGTGCATCTGCTGAAGGCGAAATATCCCACCATCGACAATGTCTACGCGAACTATCAGCCCGTCTTTCTGATCGACCAGATGATGGCGATCTGTGATTTCGAGGGCATTCCCTATCAGATGAACCCGCAATTGATCGACCGGGCTTGGTCCAACATGTTCGTGCGTGACGAGGTGATTGTGAAGTAGGCCCGTCAGCCTCCGATGCGGCCCGCAAGGGCTGATGAAGGGCTTGCGCAAGGCGTGCGCTAATCCGAGAGGCGACGGAGGGTATTGCGGGGCCGCGGTCGTGCGACCCGACGCATCAATCTGGCAGTTTATCGTGCAGTAACTTCCACCCTCTGGCCCTGGCACTTGCAGTAGCCAATCGCATGGCCGGGGGGCGGCCCTGCGATGCCCGGGCCGCTGCGCGGCTGTTCCGGGCGGGGTGGCGCGCTTCAACGTGTGCTCCGCCCCGCATCTCGGCCTGTCGCGGCCGTATCGCCACACCTTTCGCAAGGTGACGACTCTTAGATCGCGCGGGTGAAAAGCTGGGTTGCCACAACGACGACGAGCGCACCTGCCGTGATCTCGATCAGCGACAGGGCGCGCGCCGTGGCCGGACCGCCGGCCACTTGCGCCAAAGCGCTCTCGCGTGCGGTCACCGACAGGATCGCCACCAGAACGGTCACGCTGGCCGTGCCCAGCCCCATGACAAAAGCTCCGGCGATCCCGGCCATATCGATCCCCATCCGCCATGTCAGGATCAGCAGGAATAGCGCGCCCGTGCAGGGTCGCACCGCCACCGCACCGATCAGCACCAGCGCATCACGTAACGAGCGGATCTCGGCAGCCTCCTGCATCGTGGGGCCGTGCTTGTGGCCGCAATCGACGCAGACGCCATCGTCACTGTCGTGGACATGCGAATGATCATGCAACGCAGCATCCGCCCGCGCGGCCACAGCCCTTTGCGCCCACAGCTTGCGCGCGCCGCGCAGCAGCAACCACAGCCCGACCATCCCGATCATCACGTAACTCAACGGCGCAAGCCATGCCTCGGCGGTGTTCACCATCCGCTCGCGCGACCAGTCCAGCACGAAGACACCCGCATAGACCAGCACCACGGCCGTTGCGGCCTGTGCAAGGCTGGAGGCCACAGCCAGCCCCGCCAGACGACCCATCGGTACCCGTCGGCCCAGCCCGTAGCCGCCGATCAGCACCTTGCCATGGCCCGGCCCTGCGGCGTGGAAAAACCCGTAAGCGAAACAAAAGCCCAGCAGACCCGCCAGCGCGGCGCCATCCCCCGCCCGCAAGCGGCGCAACATGCCTGCCATCGCATTCTGCGCGTCCCGCTGGCCTGCGGCGGCCCAGCGCTCCAGCAGGGTGATCCCGCCCATGCCCCATAGCCAGAACGCCAGTATCGCCAGCGCCATGAGGGCCGCCAAAGCGACAGGCGCACGCATCAACCGTTGCATGTCACCTCGACCACATCGGCAAAGGCTTCACCCACTTCGGGAAAATCGTCATCCGGCATGGCGGGGTTGGCATAAAGCGCCTCCTCCACCATCGTATAGGCGCGGTCCAGATCGGCAGGCTGCACGGAGACATCGCAACTCTCCGGCGCATCGACTCCGCCCTGCAGGTCATAGGCGGTGTAGAACGTCGGATCATAGGCCCTGAGCACCACGGTCCCCGTGACAGGCGCAAAGGCGCGGAAATGCCGTGTCACGATCTGGCCGGCCACCACTGCTGTTCCGCGTCCCTCCGGCGGGGCCAGATCGAGCTGCCCGCCATCGGCAGAGACGTAGAGATCGCCCAGATAGCCCTCGATCCAGTTCAGATCGAACCCGTCCAGCTTGGCCAGTTCCTCATCGGTCAACTGGCCGTCACCATCGGCATCCAGTCCCATATCCTCAAGCAGCAGTAGCGAATAGAAATCGTCATAGGTCCAGCTGACCTCGACCCCGACAAGCCGTCCGCTCTCGTCCGCCATCAGCGTCAGTCCGGTCTCGACAAAAACATGCGGGTGGGCCTGCGCCTGAGACGCGGCCAGTGATAATGCAAGCGCGGCTGGAAGGGACAGTTTGACCATGCCAAAGTCTTAGGCCAGCTCTGTGCATCGTGCAACGTGTGTCACAAGTATTCGGCTGAATTCTGCGCGATCACGGGCCAGACAGATGTCGCCAAACCGTTACAGGCTTGCGGCAGAACCGTGCTAGAACCGTAATTCCAACCAGACCAGCTCGCAACTGACGCAACGGCACGCAGGACACCGAGACCGCAATGGTTGCGCGATACAGTGTGAGCGTTTCCAATACCCCGACAACAGGAGGAGAAAGCCATGACCCCACTCAAATCCACAGCGCTCGCGCTGGGGCTGCTTGCAAGCCCCTTCATGACAGGTTCAGTATCAGCACAAATGAACGATCAAGTATCCGCCCCCAACCCCATCGACCAGATACGCCCCGACGCGCCGGAACTGGCGGCATTCGGCGATCATGTGATCGGTGTGCGGACACTGGATTTCACCCATGCCGACCAGATCGACATCCTGAATGTGACCGATGCCGAGACACCCAGCTATGACCGGCCCCTGACGGTCGAGGTCTGGTATCCCGCCGCTGATGGGACAGAGGCCGGCACCACCTATGACACGGTGATCCGCGACGGTACCACGGCCACAACCCTCTCGGGCCGCGCCAGCCGCGATGCCGAGGCCGCAGCAGACGGACAGTTTCCCCTTGTGCTGATCAGCCACGGCTATCCCGGCAACCGCTTCCTGATGTCGCATCTGGCCGAGAACCTCGCCTCCAAGGGCTATGTCGTCGCGTCGATCGACCATACCGACAGCACCTATTCGGATCAGGCCGCCTTTGGCTCGACCCTGCTGAACCGCCCGCGTGACCAGCGCTTCGTGCTGGACCAGATGGCCAATCTGGTGGAAACCGCGCCCGATCTCGCCGCAATCACCGATGCCGAAAATACCGGTGTGATCGGCTATTCCATGGGCGGCTACGGCGCGCTGATCTTCGGCGGCGCGGGTGTGACGCAGGCGGCGGTGGAACTGCCATGGGGCACACCGCAAGGCTTGCTGGCCGCGAACCTTGCCGGATCGGACACCCATGAGGAGATCGTGGACGACCGCGTCAAAGCCGTCATCGCTATCGGCCCATGGGGTCGACAGCACGGGTTCTGGGACGAGGCGGGGCTGGCCGATCTGCGCAAGCCCACGATGATCATGGCAGGCTCTGTCGATGACGTCTCGAACTATGCGGCCATGCGCCAGATCTTCGAGCAGGCCACAGGCACCACGCGGCATCTGCTGACCTTCGAGAATGCCAACCACAATGCCGCCGCCCCGATGCCCGCGCCGGTGGAAAGCTGGCAGGCAGTCGACGGGCTCGAATTCATCCCCTTCGACCACTATGCCGATCCGGTCTGGGACACGCTGCGGATGAACAATATCGCCCAGCATTTCGCTTCCGCTTTTCTGGACCTGCACCTGAAAGGCGATGACGACAAGGCGGCCTATCTCGATCTGATCCCCGAAGCTGCAGATGGTGTCGTGGCGCTGGACGACGACGGCACGGAGCAGCCGGAGCATACCTACTGGCGCGGGTTTGCCCCGCGCACGGCGGCGGGCCTGACCTTCGAGACGCTTGAGGCCGAGTGACGCTACCGGGGCCGCACCGCAAGGCGCGGCCCCTTCTGACAAGGGGGAGAGACCATGCAAAGCCACCATATCAGCCTGAATGATCATCCCTTCCACTATCTGGAATGGGGCCAGCCCGACGCGCCCATCCTGTTGATGCTGCACGGTTTCCCCGAATATTCCGGCGCATGGTCCGAACTCGCGGCGCATCTGGCGGACAGGTTCCGCTGCATCGCGCCGGACCAGCGCGGCTATGGCCAAAGCTGGGCACCCGCCGATGTGGCCGATTACGCCACCGGCAAGCTGGTCGGCGATATGGCCGCCCTGATCGACCATCTGGGCGGCGGTCCCGTGACGCTGATCGGCCATGACTGGGGCGCATCGGTCGCCTATGTGCTGGCCGCGCGGCATCCCGAACGCGTCAGCCGCCTGATCATTCTCAACGGGGTGCATCCCGTCCCGTTCCAGCGCGAAATGGCTGCAGGCGGGGCACAATCGGAAGCTTCGCAATATATCCTCTGGCTGCGCCGCGAGGGATCCGAGGAGCGTCTGGCCGAGGATGATTTCGCCAAGCTGATGGGGCTTTTCTCGGCCAATATGGACCTGTCATGGATGACACCCGACACATTGGCCGCCTACAAGACCGAATGGGCGCGGCCGGGCCGCCTGCGGGGCATGGTCAACTGGTACCGCGCCTCGCCCTTGCAGGTAGCCGCCCCCGGCGCGCCGCTCACCGACCTGCCCACCCTGCCCCGCGCGGCCCTGACCCTGCACCAGCCGCATCTGCTGATCTGGGGCACCGGCGACACGGCGCTGCTGACCGCCTGCCTCGACGGGCTGGAAGATTTCGCACCTGACCTGACCATCCACCGGATCGAGGGGGCGGACCACTGGATCTGCCACCAGAAACCCACCGAGGTGGCTGCGATCATCCGCGACTGGCTGGGCTGAGGCGCTGATGCTTTGAGTATTTAAGGCAAGATGAAGCAGGCACCCCCTCCCGTTCATCTTGCCTTAAATACTCGAATGCTACAGTTCCGGCCAGAACCGCCATTCGTTGCCCTTCCCGTGGCAAGACCGCTTTCCCCTCAAGCCTGTCTCTGACATACTGCCGGCCAACCAATAAAAAAGTAGCAGTAGCATGGCCGACGATCTTCTCACCGGAACCGCACCCGACGATTACAACGCCTCCTCCATCGAAGTCCTTGAAGGGCTGGAGCCTGTCCGCAAACGCCCAGGCATGTATATCGGCGGCACGGACGAGCGTGCCCTGCACCATCTGGTAGCCGAGGTGCTGGACAACTCGATGGACGAGGCGGTGGCGGGTCATGCCAACCGGATCGAGGTGGAACTGCACGAAGATTACAGCGTCACCATCCGCGACAACGGGCGCGGGATTCCGATCGACCCGCATCCCAAGTTTCCCGACAAAAGCGCGCTCGAGGTGATCCTGTGCACACTGCATTCGGGGGGCAAGTTTTCCGGCAAGGCCTATCAGACATCGGGCGGTCTGCACGGGGTGGGTGCCTCGGTCGTGAATGCTTTGTCGGATTCGCTGGTTGTGCAGGTCGCACGAAACAAAGAGCTCTACGAGCAACGCTTCTCGCGCGGCGTGCCACTTGGGCCGATTCAAAAGGTGGGCGCGGCGCCCAACCGGCGCGGCACCACGATGACCTTTCACGCCGACGAGCAGATTTTCGGCTCGCACCGTTTCAAGCCGGCGCGGATGTTCAAATCCATCCGCTCCAAGGCCTATCTGTTTTCGGGCGTGGAAATCCGTTGGAAATCCGCGATCAATGACGGCGAGACGCCGCAGGAGGCGGTGTTCCATTTCCCCGGTGGCCTGTCGGATTATCTGAACGAGACGCTGGGCACCTCCTCGACCTATGCCGACCGGCCCTTTGCGGGCACAGTCGAGTTTTCCGAGAAGTTCAACGTGCCGGGCAAGGTCGAATGGGCGATCAACTGGACGCCGGCGCGCGACGGTTTCATCCAGTCCTATTGCAACACGGTCCCCACACCGGAGGGCGGCACGCATGAGGCGGGATTTTGGGCGGCGATCCTCAAGGGCATCCGCGCTTACGGCGAGCTGGTGAACAACCGCAAGGCCAAGGAAATCAGCCGCGAGGATCTGATCACGGGGGGCTGCGCGCTGGTGAGTTGCTTCATCCGCGAGCCGGAGTTCGTAGGCCAGACCAAGGACCGGCTGGCGACGATGGAGGCCGCGCGGCTGGTCGAGAACTCGGTGCGCGACCATTTCGACAACTGGCTGGCGGCCGATACCAAATCAGCCGGCGCGATCCTCGATTTCATGGTGTTGCGCGCCGAGGAGCGCCTGCGTCGCCGTCAGGAGAAAGAGACCCAGCGCAAGACCGCCACCAAGAAGCTGCGCCTGCCGGGCAAGCTGGTGGATTGCACCTCCGCCACGCGCGCGGGCACCGAATTGTTCATCGTCGAGGGCGACTCGGCGGGCGGATCGGCCAAGATGGGGCGGGACCGCAAGACACAGGCGCTGCTGCCGCTGCGCGGCAAGATCCTCAACGTGCTGGGCGCGGCCTCGAGCAAGCTCGGTTCCAATCAGGAGATCAGCGATCTGACGCAGGCATTGGGTGTGGGTCTCGGCTCCAAGTTCAACATCGACGATCTGCGCTATGACCGGATCATCATCATGACCGATGCGGATGTGGACGGGGCGCATATCGCGGCGCTGTTGATGACGTTCTTCTTCACCCAGATGCGCCCGATGATCGACACCGGCCATCTCTATCTGGCCTGCCCGCCGCTGTTCCGCCTGACCCAAGGGGCCAAGCGCGTCTATTGTCTGGACGAGGCCGAAAAGGCGATGTGGCTGGAAAAGGGCCTTGGCGGCAAGGGAAAGATCGATGTCAGCCGGTTCAAGGGTCTGGGCGAGATGGACGCGAAAGACCTTAAGGAAACCACGATGGACCCGGCCAGCCGCAAACTGATCCGCGTCACGATCGACGAGGACGAGCCGGGCGAAACCGGCGATCTGGTTGAGCGGCTGATGGGCAAGAAACCCGAACTGCGGTTCCAGTACATCTCTGAAAACGCACGGTTTGTGGAAGAACTGGACGTTTAAGCCAGAAGAGGTGCGGCACTGAACAGGGCGGCACCGCCGTTATGCTTGGCCGGACGCGATCAGCGCTGGATGCTTTCGAGATAGACCAGCAGTGCCGCCAGCGGGCGCGGCACGGGTGAAAGCGTGCCATCCTCGAGCACGACAGGAACGGTCTCGCCCTGCAGAAGCAGGCCGAACTCCGGCATGTCCTCGTCCGGGTCCTGCCGCGTATAGCCGTCGATGACCGACAAGATGCGGGTGCGCGGGAAGACGTCGCGCTCGCGGAAGGTGATGCGTGTCAGATCGGGGGGCGTGGTGCTCAGCCGGTCCGTCAGCAAGCCGCCGCCTGTCCCGTCGGGCCCGTGACAGATGACGCAGTTCTGGTCAAAGACGATCTGCCCCTCGACAGGTTCGGGCATATCCATCGTGGCGCAGGCACCCATCAGGGCCAGACCTGCGATTCCACTGCTGATGAGGAGGTGTTTCATGACGGGGTCTCCGGTAAATGTGAGGTCAGGGAAGTTCGCGCGCGGTCACAGGCGCTGGAGGCTTTGCAGGTAGAGAACGACGTCGGCCAACCGTTGCGGCATCCGCGCCGTCTCTCCGTCCGGTCCGGTGACTGTCACCTCGGGACCATCCAGCAGCGGGCTGAATTCCGGCATCAGATCAGCCTCGTGCTTGCCGGTGTAGCCATAGACGGATGCGGCCACCTGTTGCAACGGAAACACACCGCCGTTGCGCGCGGCAATCGCGGTCAGATCAGGCGGCGGCACGGCCAGTTTGCGCGCGATGGCACCGTCGCCTGTGCCGCGGTCCCCGTGGCAGATGGCACAATAATCGCGGTAGGCCGCAGCGCCTTCGGAGGGTTCAGGCTCCGGCGCGCAGGCTGCCACGGGCAAGGCAACAGCCGCCACCACCAGCAGGCGCAGCAGGGCGGCACGGATCGCGGGTTTGCTTAACTGGATCATAACGGCCTCCTCTGCCTTTGGTTGAGTGTGCCGCAGCATGGGGCCGTCTTCCTTGATCTGGATCAGTGGTTGCAAATCGCGTTGCACGCGCCATTCTGCGGCAGGATATCGAAAGGGACAAAGGCATGTTCAGACATGACGCAAAAGAAATACTGGCGAGAACCGCTGCCACTTGCGGGACTGTAGGCCGATGATGCCCCCCACCACAACCTATGCTTTGGTCATGCTGGCCGCAGGGATCGGAATTCCGATTCTGGCGGCCCTGAATGCAGGCCTGGGCACCCGCCTCGGCTCTCCCGTCGCGGCGGCGGCTATCCTGTTTATCGTCGCCCTGCTCACCACGCTGATGGTTCTGGCCATCAAGGGCGGGCCTGCGCTTGCCGCCGTGGTCACAGCCCCCCGACATCTGTTTCTGGCGGGGCTGCTGGTGGCGTTCTACATCCTGTCGATCACGATCATCGCGCCGAAATTCGGTGTCGGAAATGCGGTGTTCTTCGTTTTGCTGGGTCAGTTGATCAGCGCCGCACTGATCGATCACTTCGGTCTGTTCGGCGCGCGCGTCAGCCCCCTGTCGCTATCGCGCGCGAGCGGGATCGCCATGATGGCGGCGGGGGTGTTTCTGACGCAGAAGGTCTGAGACCCTCTAGCGCAGCACCATATCGCTGATCCGCGCGCGGATGATGCTTTGCGTGTCATCGCTGTCTGCCGAGACGGCGATACCCACCAGAGCCTCCGGCGCGCCGCCGAGGACACGCGCGTAATCCGCCGCCAGATCGACCTCCTCGCCATGCGCGCCCATACCGGCACCGCGCAGAACCAGCGTCGCGCCGCGGTTCTCGAGATAGGGGCTTTCCAACACCGCACCGCGCGGATGGTCGCCGCCCCAGACATAGACCAGTAGCCGCGCATTGCGGTTGCCGAGCAGGCTGCGCAAACGCGGATTTGGCCCTGCCCTGCGCGCGGACGCCTCGTCCATGAAGACGAAATAAATCGAAATATTGCGGTCGTCACCGCCCTTGCGCCGCAGATCGGTGGGCGGCACCGTTTGATCCACGGCCCAATTCCACTGCGCCGATCTGGCCGACCAGCGGCTTTCCGGCAGCGCCCTGTACAGCACCGAGACCGCCTGATCGGAAACGATGTCCAGCCGGTTGCCCTCCAGCCCGTAGCGGTTGTTACGCAGGCGCGGAAACCCCTGCTCGCGCCATTCGGAGGTAAATTGCAGCGGCTCGGCCATGCCGGGTGTGCCGGTCAGGGCAAGCCCGCTTGTCAGAGCTATCGCGCAAAGCAAGGCGGAAATGGATCGTCGCATCAGGGCACCCCGTTATGATTGATCCAGAGCCTAGCGCGGCGGCGGCTCAATCGCCCGACACGTCTGCGTGAGGCGCTCAAAGGCCCTCGGTCAGCCTGCCGTTATCCAGCCGCAACACCCTGTCCATCCTTGCCGCCAGTTCAAGGTTATGCGTCGCGATCAGCGCCGACAGACCCGTGCCGCGCACCAGTTCCATCAGCGTGCCGAACACCTGATCCGACGTGGCAGGATCAAGATTGCCGGTCGGCTCGTCGGCCAGCAACAACCGTGGCGCATTGGCCAGCGCGCGGCAAAAGGCGACGCGCTGCTGCTCGCCACCAGACAGGGCAGCGGGCCGGTGATCCGCGCGCGGCGCGATGCCTACCCGCGTCAGCAGGTCCAGCGCACGGGCCTGCGCTGCAGCTTTGGCCACACCATTGGCGAGTTGCGGCAGCACGATATTTTCCAGCGCCGAGAATTCGGGCAGCAGATGATGGAACTGATAGATAAAGCCCATATCGGCGCGCCTGACGGCCGTGCGCCTTTTGTCCGACAGGCCCACCATCTCGGCCCCGTCGATCCGCACCGATCCGGAATCCGCCGTATCCAGCAGCCCCGCGATATGCAGCAGGGTCGATTTGCCCGCGCCGGACGGTGCCACCAAGGCCACCACCTCGCCGCGCCGCACCTCGAGATCGACGCCTTGCAGCACCTGAACCTCGCCGGGTTTGCCCTTCTTGTAGGTC
The DNA here is from genome assembly GCA_047921295.1 of Rhodobacterales bacterium. Classification (GTDB taxonomy): domain Bacteria; phylum Pseudomonadota; class Alphaproteobacteria; order Rhodobacterales; family Rhodobacteraceae; genus Seohaeicola. The sequence continues at coordinate 27,130 of JBLRWK010000035.1, read as the reverse complement.
TTGTTCACGCCTGCCAGCGCCAGCACCACGTCATTCATAGCGCAACGCCTCCACCGGGTTCATCCGCGCCGCACGCCGTGCGGGAAAGATCGTGACGATAAACGACAGCCCCAGCGACAACGCCACCGCCGAGAGCACATCGCCCAGTTGCAACTGCGCGGGCAGCGCATAGATGCCCCGCACCGCAGGGTCCCAGACGCCGCCGCCTGCCACGTAATTGACGAAAGAGAAGATGGGATCGATATAGATCGCGAACAGGCATCCCAGCACCACGCCCGCCGCCGTGCCGATGATGCCGGTGAATGCGCCGCAGATGAAAAACACCCGTAAAACAGAGCCCTCCGTCAGGCCCATCGTGCGCAGGATACCGATATCGCGCCCCTTGTTCTTGACCAGCATTATCAGCCCCGAGACGATATTCATCGCCGCGATCAGCACCAGAATGGACAGGATCACGAACATCACATTGTCCTCGATCTCCAGCGCCCGCAAAAACCCGCCGCTGGAATCGCGCCATGTCCAGACCTGCGCGCGCGGGCCAGCCGCCTCCAGCAACAGCCGTTCAAGCGTCTCGACCCGTTCGGGCTGGGCGACCATCACCTCGATCTCGTCGGCTGTGCCTTCGCGGTTGAAATAGCTCTGGGCCTCGGTGAAGGGCAGATAGACGCGGGTGCGGTCGATATCCCAGCGTCCGGCGGTAAAGATATAGACCACCTCGTAGGCTTTGACCCGCGGACTGGTGCCAAAGGCCGTGCGCGCCCCGTCCGGCGATATCAGGCGGATGTTGTCCCCCAGTCCCACGCCCAGTTCGCGCGCCACGCCCGATCCTATGGCGATCCCCTCATCGAACCGTGCCAGATCGCCCTGCGCCTGCGCCTCATCCCCGCCGACACGCGGCACACCGCGCAGATCCTCGCCCGAAATGCCGAAAACCTCGATGCCCGAATTGCGCCCCTGCGCATTGGCCATCACCTGTCCCTTGATCAGCGGCGCGGCACGGATCACGCCCGGCACCGTCCGCAGGGCCGCCGCCATCTCCTCGTAATCGTCCAGAGACCGCACGACCGCTCCGGTAACCTGATCGATTTGCCCCGCATTATAGACAGTGACATGGGCATTCGCGCCCAGAATCGTATCGACGAATTCCGCGCGAAAGCCGGAGCGGACGGCCAGCGTGGCAATCAGCGCGAATACCGCCAGCGTGATCCCGATCAGACTGATCCATGTCATCACCGACACGCCGCCCTCGGCGCGGCGCGCCCGCAGGTAGCGCCACGCGATCATCCATTCAAATGCCGCAAAGGGCCGTGTCGTCCCTGCCATCTGGCTCTCCCGCGTCGCGCTGCTTCTTCTTGCCTCAAATATCCACTGCACCGACCGCGCAGATCAGGCGTAGATCTCGATCACGCGGGCCACAGCCGCCTCGGGCGCCAGTTCCTCGCTCTCGCCTGTGCGGCGCGAGGTCAGCTCGACCACGCCCGCCTTGAGACCGCGCGGGCCGACGGTAATGCGCCATGGCAGGCCGATCAGGTCCATCGTGGCGAACTTGGCCCCTGCCCGTTCGTCGCGATCATCATAAAACGGCTCCAGCCCGGCGGCGACAAGAGCCTTGTACAGCCCGTCACAGGCCGCATCCGCTGCCGCATCGCCCTGCTTGAGGTTGACAATCCCGCAATGGAAGGGCGTGACACCTTCGGGCCATATGATGCCTTTGTCGTCATGGCTGGCCTCGATAATCGCGCCCACCAGACGGCTCACGCCGATGCCATGGCTGCCCATATGCACCGGCACCTTGGCGCCGTCAGGGCCTTGGACCATCGCGCCCATGGCCTCGGAATATTTGGTGCCGAAATAGAATATCTGCCCCACTTCGATACCGCGCGCGGTGCGGCGGCGTTCCTCGGGGATCTGGTTGAACACCGCTTCGTCATGCGTCTCGTCGGTGCGGGCATAGCGGCTGGTGAACTCGTCCAGCACGGCTTGGCAGGCATCGACACTGTCATAATCGATGGCGCGGTCGCCGAATTTCAGATCGGTGATCTCGCTGTCATAGAACACCTCCGACTCGCCGGTCTCGGCCAGCACAAGAAACTCATGCGTATCATCGCCGCCGATGGGGCCGCTGTCCGCGCGCATCGGGATCGCCTGCAGGCCCAGCCGCTCGTAGGTCCGCAGATAGCTGACCAGATGGCGGTTATAGGCATGCAGCGCGTCTTCCTTGGTCAGATCGAAATTATAGCCGTCCTTCATGTAGAATTCGCGGCCCCGCATGACGCCGAAACGCGGGCGCACCTCGTCGCGGAATTTCCACTGGATCTGGTAGAGGGTCAGCGGCAGGTCCTTGTAGCTGCCGACGTGGGCGCGGAAAATATCCGTGACCAGTTCCTCCGCCGTGGGGGTGAAGAGCATATCGCGCCCTCCCCGGTCGGTGATCCGCAGCATCTCCTCGCCGTAAGCGTCATAGCGGCCGGATTCGCGCCACAGGTCGGCGGGCTGGATCGTAGGCATCTGGATCGCGATGTGACCGGCCCGCGCCTGCTCCTCGTGCACGATGTTCTCGATCTTCCGCAACACCTTGAAGCCCAGAGGCAACCACGAATAGATCCCTGCGGCAGATTGCTTGATCATCCCCGCCCGCAGCATCAGACGGTGGCTGACGATCTGCGCCTCGGCGGGATTTTCTTTCAGAACAGGCAGGAAATAGCGCGACAGACGCATGTTGGACCCCTCGGGATTGGCATTTGCGCACGTTTAGGCCAGCGGGCCGGATCAGGCAAGCGCGATGGCAGCCACAAGCGCCGCATTCAGGGGAAACCAACCGCTCAAGTAGGCGGGAGACGGTGCCACGCCGGTAAAAGCGTGCCACCGTCAGGTGTAAAAACCGGCCCTTGCAAACGTACTCGCACCGCGTGCAAGGCCTGTCACTCGTCACAAACCATAGGTTGCCTTTACGGTATATCTCGAAAACTGAAAGTATGGAATTCCATACCTTTTGGAAGGCGTGGAGGTCCCCGTGAAGCGGGCTGGTCGTTTCAGCCGGAACAACGGTCGCATCTTGATTAAGGTGCCGTGACACGCGACATAGGACAAAACAAATAGGAGCGCGCATGGCCCTGTCCGTCAGAGATCAGATCCGGTACTGGGGCATCGCGACGGCGGCGTTTCTTGTGATCCTGTGGTTTTTGGGCGATGTGATTCTGCCCTTCGTTCTGGGCGGCGCAATTGCCTATTTCCTCGATCCCGTGGCGGACCGTTTGCAGCGCATGGGCGCGTCGCGCGCTGTCGCGACAACGATCATCACATTGTCGGCGCTGCTGATATTCGTGCTTGTGGGCCTGCTGGTCGTGCCCGTGCTGATCCAGCAGGCGGTATCGCTGTTCGAGACAGCGCCGAAGCTGTTTCAGGACCTGCAAGGGTTCCTGACCACGCAATTCCCCTCGCTGGTCGATCAGGATTCCGTGCTGCGCCAGTCGCTGATCTCTGTGGGCGAGACGATCCGCCAGCGCGGCGGCGAGATGCTGAACACCGTGCTCACCTCGGTCAACTCGCTGGTGGGTATCGTTTTGCTATTCGTGATCGTGCCCGTCGTGGCGTTTTACCTGCTTTATGACTGGGACAACATGATCGCCAGAATCGACGATCTTCTGCCGCGCGAACATGCGCCGATGATCCGGCATCTGGCCGCCGATATCGACCGGACGCTGGCCAGCTTCATCCGCGGCATGGGCACGGTCAGCCTGATCCTCGGCACCTATTACGCGGTGGCGCTGATGCTCGTCGGGCTGCAATTCGGCCTTGTCGTCGGCGCGATTGCGGGGCTGGTGACCTTCATCCCTTATGTCGGCGCGCTGGTGGGCGGCGTGCTGGCGATCGGTCTGGCCCTGTTCCAGTTCTGGGGCGACTGGTTCACCGTCGGGCTGGTGGCGGGCATCTTTGTGCTGGGGCAGGTTGTCGAGGGCAATGTGCTGACGCCCAAACTCGTGGGGCATTCGGTCGGGCTACATCCGGTCTGGCTGATCTTCTCTTTGTCGGTCTTTGGCAGCCTGTTCGGTTTTGTGGGCATGCTGGTGGCCGTTCCCGTGGCGGCGGCCATCGGGGTGGTGGCGCGCTATGCGATCAGCGGCTACAAGCGCAGCCTGCTCTACCGCGGCTCTGAGGCGGACGATCTCGGCAGTCCGGGCGGGCCGGCAAGCGGGGGAATGTGATGCACCGACAGCTCAGCTTCGATCTGCCCGCGCGCGCCGCATTGGGCCGCGAGGATTTCTTTATCGCCCCCGCCAATGCCATGGCCGTGGCCCTGATCGAGAACTGGCAGAACTGGCCCGGTCGCAAACTGCTGCTGGAAGGGCCGAAAGGCGCGGGCAAGACGCATCTGGCGCATGTCTGGGCGCAGGCGGCAGCGGCGCGGATCGTTGCGGCCACCAGCCTCGCGGGTGCGGATATCCCCGATCTGGCCAGCGCCCCCGTTGCGGTGGAGGATGTGCAGGACATCGCGGGCGATGCAGCGGCAGAGAACGCCCTGTTTCATCTGCACAATCTGGTGCTGGCCGAGGGCCACGCGCTGCTGCTGACCGCCGACCGCCCTGCGGCACGCTGGGGCTTGCAGCTGCCCGATCTGGCCAGCCGCATGCAGGGCACGCAGGCGACACGGCTCGAGGCCCCCGATGACAAGTTGCTCTCGGCGGTTCTGGCAAAGCTTTTCGCGGATCGACAGTTGATCCCGACGCCCGACACTATCCCCTACCTCGTCGCGCGGATGGACCGTGCCTTTGACAGCGCGCGCCTTCTGGTGGCGCAACTGGACCGGGCCGCGTTAAGCCAGGGCCGCGCCATCAACCGCAAACTTGCAGCAGAGGTGCTGGAACAGATCACGCAGCCGGACCTGCTGGACAAACCGGAACCATAAGCGCAGGATTCGTAACGAAACCGTCACATTCAGGCAGCATAAGCCGCGCATGACACATGCAGATTTTCTCAAGGCGCCGTTTGACGCGCCCGTCGCCTTCCCCGATCTGGACCCCACGGGGCCGGGGCGCTTTTTCAATCGCGAGTTAAGCTGGCTGGGCTTCAACTGGCGCGTGCTGGAAGAGGCCGAGAACCCCCGCGTTCCGCTGCTGGAGCGGCTGCGTTTTTTGTCGATCTCGGCCACCAATCTGGACGAGTTCTATACCGTGCGCGTCGCGGGCCTGCGCGAACTGGCGCATGCGGGCAACACCTCGCCCGCCGCCGATGGCCTGCCGCCCGCCGAGCAGCTCTTGCTGATCAACGATGTGGCCCGCCGTCTGATGCAGCACCAGCAGGAAGTATTCGACGGTTTGCGCCGCGAGATGGAGGCCGAGAAGATCATCCTGCTGGACCGCAAGAACCTTTCCGACGAGGACAAGGTCGAACTGGAGCGGATCTTTCTCAACAACGTCTTCCCGGTTCTGTCACCTCTGGCGATTGATCCCGCGCATCCCTTCCCTTTCATCCCCAACACCGGATTCAGCCTTGCGCTGCAACTCGAGCGGCTCCGCGACAAGCGCCCGTTGCGGGCGCTCTTGCCGATCCCGGCGCAGATCGCGCGGTTCGTGCCGCTGCCCGCCACTGATGCAGGCCACCGCTTTCTGCCGCTTGAGGAGTTGTTGCTGCTGCATCTGAACAGCCTGTTTCCGGGCTACAAACTCAAGGCGCATTGCGCTTTTCGCGTGCTGCGCGACAGCGATCTCGAGGTCGAGGAAGAGGCCGAAGACCTTGTGCGCGAATTCGAGACCGCCCTGAAACGCCGCCGCCGTGGCGAGGTGGTGCGGATGAAGATCACCGCAGGCGCGCCGGAAGTGCTGCGCGATATCATCATGGAAGAGTTGCATGTTGACACCGATGAGGTGGTCGAGGTGGACGGCATGATCGGTATTGCCGATGTCAAGGAACTGGTGCTGGAGGCGCGGCCTGATCTGCTCTGGCCCGCGTTTACACCGCGTGTGCCCGAACGGGTGCAGGACCATGACGGTGATATGTTTGCCGCAATGCGCCAGAAGGACATGCTGCTGCATCACCCCTACGAGACCTTCGATATGGTGGTGCGCTTCCTGCAACAGGCCGCGCGCGACCCCGATGTGGTGGCGATCAAGCAGACGCTCTACCGGACCTCGCGCAACTCCCCCATCGTGGAGGCGTTGTGCGAAGCCGCCGAGGACGGCAAGTCCGTGACCGCGCTGGTCGAGTTGAAAGCCCGCTTTGACGAGGCCGCCAATATCCGGCAATCCCGCCGTCTGGAACGGGCGGGCGCGCATGTCGTTTACGGCTTCCTTGATCTGAAAACACATGCAAAAATCAGCACAGTCGTGCGCCGCGAGGGTGATGCGCTGGTGACCTATACCCATTACGGCACCGGCAATTATCACCCGATCACCGCGCGCATTTATACCGATCTGTCGCTATTCACCTGCGATCCCAAACTGGGACGCGACGCGACCAAGGTGTTCAACTACCTCTCCGGTTATGCCCAGCCGGAACATCTGGACAATCTGGCCATCTCGCCCATCAGTCTCAAGCAACGCCTGCTCGAGATGATCGCAGCCGAGATCGAGCATGCCAGAGAGGGCCGTCCGGCAGAGATCTGGGCCAAGATGAATGCGCTGATCGACCCCGAGGTGATCGATGCGCTTTATGCCGCTTCCCAAGGCGGGGTGAAAATCAGCCTTGTGATCCGTGGCATCTGCGGCCTGCGCCCCGGCATCAAGGGCCTGTCCGAGAATATCCGCGTCAAATCCATCATCGGGCGCTTTCTGGAGCATTCGCGCATCGTCTGTTTCGGCAACGGCCACGGCCTGCCCTCGAAAAAAGCGCGTGTCTATATGAGTTCCGCCGACTGGATGGGCCGCAACCTCAATCGCCGCGTCGAAACGCTAGTCGAGATCGAGAATCCCACCGTCAAGGCGCAGATCGTCAGCCAGATCATGGCCGCGAACATGGCCGATGTGGCGCAAAGCTGGGTGATGCAGCCCGATGGCCATTTCCAGCGCGCGCCGCTGCCGGAGGGGGAGTTCGCGTTCAACTGCCACCGCTTCTTCATGGAAAACCCCTCGCTGTCGGGTCGCGGCTCCGCTGGCGCGGGTGACGTTCCGAAACTCACGCATACGGATGATTGACCTTTCCGCCTGTTCCGGCGCATTTAGGGGACAGACCTAGGAAAGACGGCATGGACGGCACGACAGACCCCGCCCCGCATGATTGGGGCCCCTTCGGGCGACCTTTGTTCAATGACGCTTCTTCCCGTGCGCTGGCGCGGGTCGGTGTTGTGGATGTCGGCTCCAACTCCGTCCGTCTTGTCGTGTTCGACGGCGCGGCGCGCTCGCCTGCGTATTTCTACAACGAAAAGATCATGTGCGCGCTTGGCGAAGGGCTTGGCGAGACTGGCCGTCTGAACCCGCAGGGCCGCGTGCGGGCGCTGAACGCGCTACACCGTTTCCAGAAACTGGCCGAGGGCATGGGCATCACCCCGCTGACGGCTGTGGCTACAGCCGCGATGCGCGAAGCCGAGGATGGGCCGGAATTTCAGGCCCAGATCGAGGCCGAAACCGGCCTCAGGCTCTGGGTCATCGACGGCGAGGAAGAGGCGCGGCTCTCTGCGCAAGGTGTGCTGCTGGGCTGGCCCGGCTCCTACGGGCTGGTCTGCGATATCGGCGGCGCGTCGATGGAATTGGCCGAAATCGCCGGAGGACGCGTTGGCAAACGGGTCACATCGCCGCTTGGTCCGCTCAAGCTGCGCTCGATCGCTGGCGGCAAGAAAGGCCGCAAGGCCCATATCAAAGAGGTGCTGGAGGGGCTGACAGGCACACTTGGGCCGCAGAAAAACCGCCTCTTTCTGGTTGGCGGCTCATGGCGCGCCATCGCGCGGATCGATATGGAGCGGCGCGGCTATCCGCTGCATGTGCTGCATGAGTACCGCATGAGCGCGAAATCCATCGCCGCGACCATCGACTATATCAACAGCAACGATCCGGTGGAGTTGCGCAACCGCTGCGGTGTGTCTTCCGCGCGGATGGATCTGGTGCCGCTGGCCTGCGAAGTGCTCAAAGGCGTGGTCAAGGCTTTCCAGCCGCGCGATATCGCGGTCTCCAGCTACGGGATCCGCGAGGGCATGCTTTACGAGCAGATGCCGCAATCCCTGCGCGACCGCGACCCACTGATCGAATCGTGCTATTTCGCCGAGGCCAAGGATGCCCGCCTGCCCGGTTTCGGCAAGCAGCTATACGAGTTCATCCTGCCGCTGTTCAAATCCGCCCATATCGATCGCAAGCGTCTGATCAAGGCCGCCTGCCTGCTGCATGATGTCAGTTGGCGCGCCCATCCCGATTACCGCGCCGAGGTCTGTTTCGACAATGCCACCCGCGCCAATCTGGGCGGGCTAAAACATTCCGAGCGGGTATTTCTCGGGCTGGCCCTGCTGCACCGCTATTCCAACAAGCGCGAGGGCACACGGTTCGAGCCGATGTTCCGCCTGCTCGACGAGGCGGCGATCCATCAGGCGGAAGTGGTCGGCAAGGCCATGCGCTTTGGGGCGATGCTCTGGCTGCAACAGAACGCGCCGATGGGCGAAATGCGCTGGTTTCCCAAGAAAAAACTGCTCGAATTGCATCTGACGGAGGCCGCAAGTCCCCTGTTCGGCGAGGTCGCGGAGGCGCGGTTCATGTCTCTGGCCGCCTCATTGGGCGCGCAGACGGATGTGCGGATCAGACGCTGAGTCGCGTCAGATATCGATTTCCTCATCCGCAGGCGGCGGCAATGGTCCGGCATCGGGCTTGCGCCGGATGATGATATCGCCGTTGGGCAGCAATTCGGGCATCTGATAGACGGTCAGATCGTCGATCCGGCCCAACAATTCGGTCATCGCTGGCCCCATCTCGCGCAAGAATTGCTGCATCACCGGCCCCATCGTCAGCAGCATGTCGCGCAGATCCTCGAGCGCAGGGGCCATCTCGCCGCGCATGCCCTCCAGAAACATCCGCGCCCCGCGCTCCATCAGGCTCAGCCCGTCCTCGCTGTCGCGCTGTTCGTCCTGCCGGGTCTCGGGGGCAGGCGCGTCCTGCGCCTTTGCCTGAAGCGGCGCGATGGCTACCAGCAAAGCAAGGGCCGCTGCTGAAAAATGAAACCGGATCATAATGTCCTCCTGAACTGCTGCAGCATGGTAACCGCGCCGCACAGTCTAGCCTGTTTCGGGCAGGGTGCCGATCACCTTTCCCTGAGGCGGCTTCCGGCACACCCCGTCAGCCGTGTGTCGTCTCGATCTGGGACCACGCACGGTTGATGTCAACCATCCGCCGTTCCGCCAGATGGACAGCCTCCTGCGGCATGCCGCGCGCGACCATCGCATCGGGATGGGTGTCCCGCACCAGTTGCTTGAACGCGACCCTGATCTGGTCCAGCGGCATGTCGGGCGTCACCCCCAGCACATCGAACGGGTCCTGCCCCGCCTCCGGCACGAACCGGCTGCGCAGACTGCGGAAACGCGCCTCCGGAATGCCGAACACCTCCGCTACCTCAGCCAGAAAGGCATCCTCGTCGGGATGGTAATGCCCGTCGGCGATGGCGATATGGAACAGCCCTTCCATCACATCGCACAGGGTCTCGCTGCCGGTGCCGAACATGCTGCGGATCTTGGTTGCATAGGACCGGAATCCCGCCACATCCTGCCGCGCCAGATTGAACACCCGCGCCGCATCCGCCTCGTCCTCAGGCGCGATGTGGAACACCTCGCGAAAGGCCGCCACCTCGTCGCGCGTGACCTGCCCGTCCGCCTTCGCCATCTTGGCACCCAGCGCGATCACCGCGATGGTAAAGGCAACAGAGCGTTCCGGCGGGGTGCTGAGACGGTCGAAAACCGCGCTCAGCCCCTCGCCCGAGGCGAGCGCGCTGAGCGCGTCCATGATGCGGGTCCAGATCGACATGGCGACAACCTAACCTGTGATCCGGCCGGTGTCAGCGCAGATCGTTGTCACAATCACAGGAATTTCTGCATCAGCACAAGATCCATCCAGCGCCCGAATTTGTATCCCACCTGCGGCAGACGGGCGACCTCGGCAAAGCCGATGGCACGGTGGAATGCCAGCCCTTGGCTGTTCTCTGCACTGACCCCGGCCCAAAGCGTATGCCGCGCGCATGGGCCTTGAGCGCCGCCATCAAGGCCCGCCCCACCCTGCTACCAAGTACCGGACGGATGATCACGTCAGGATCCGCAATCCGGCAGGCGTGTCGATCTCGGCACGCAGGCCGACATTCGCCCCCGCCTCGATCACCAGCCGCGCATCGGTCAGCAGCGGGGCAAGGGCTGCCTGCAAGGCCGGGGCCTGCGGATGTGTGATCACCAGATACCGCAACCGGCAGCCTGACGGCGCCAGCCGCGCCGCCGGATGCGCGCCCTGCCACTGGATCAGCGCGGGAAACGCGCCTCCGAACGGCATCCGCCCATCCGCCGCCACTGCCATCCGCCAGCGCAGATCACCGCGCGCCAGATCGACGGGCGCGCCCGCCTCGTCCGGGGCCAGCGCCAGCGCCGCCTCCAGATCGTCGCAGCGGCAAATCCATGTGCCCAGCCGCGCCGGACCCGCGACAAGGTCGAGATCGAACCAGCGCGACACAGATGGTGCAGGCAGATCTGGATCAACAGCAATCGCCTCGAGATAAAGCCCGTCCTCCATCCCGAGCAGCGCGTTATGCGTGCCGAAATGCGCATGCTGCCCGCCCGCCTGCATGGGCACACCCAGCGCCGTCTCGACATGGGCGCGTGCCTCTTCAAGCGTAGGGGCGCTCACCGCCAGATGGTCCAGTTCCAGCATCACCGTTCTTCTTGCCTCAAATATCCTCGGGGGGGGGGGGCCGCAGGGACGGGGGGCAGACAGCCCCCCTGCCCGCTGTCAGCTACGCGCGGCGCGGATCAGCTTGAGAATATCCTGCGCTGCCGTGGGGATATTCGTGCCAGGCCCGAAGATGGCCTTCACGCCCACCTTCATCAGGAAATCGTAATCCTGCTGCGGAATCACCCCGCCGCAGATCACGATGATATCGCCCGCATCCTTTTCCTTGAGCGCCGCGATCAGTTGCGGGGCCAGCGTTTTGTGCCCTGCCGCCTGAGAGCTGATGCCCACCACATGCACATCGTTGTCGACTGCGTCCTGCGCCGCCTCTTCCGGCGTCTGGAACAGCGGGCCCACATCCACGTCAAAGCCGATATCGGCAAAGGCGGTCGCGATCACCTTGGCACCGCGATCATGGCCATCCTGCCCCATCTTGACGACAAGCATCCGGGGCCTGCGCCCCTCCTCCTCGGCGAACGCTTCAACCGAGGCCTGAATCGCGGCAAAGCCCGCATCGCCCTCATAGGCTGCGCCGTAGACACCGGCCAGTGTCTTGACCTCGGCGCGGTGCCGTCCGAACACCTTTTCCATGCTCATGCTGATCTCTCCCACCGTTGCCCGCGCGCGGGCCGCCTCGACCGCCGCTTCCAGCAGATTGCCACCCTCGGACGCGCGACGCTCCACCTCGGCCAGCGCAGCCGTGCAGGCCGCCTCGTCCCGCGTGGCGCGGATCTTTTCCAGCCGTGCAACCTGACTGACACGCACCGCCGCATTGTCGATATCCATGATATCGATCGGGTCTTCCTTGTCCTTGCGGTATTTGTTGACGCCCACGATCACCTCGGTGCCGCGATCAATCAGCGCCTGACGCGTCGCCGCAGTCTCCTCGATCCGCAGCTTTGGCATGCCGGTGGCGACCGCTTTGGTCATGCCGCCCATTTCCTCGACTTCCTCGATCAGCGCCCAAGCCTTTTCGGCCAGTTCATGCGTCAGGCTTTCGACGTAATAGCTGCCAGCCAGCGGGTCGATTACATTGGTGATGCCGGTCTCTTCCTGCAGGATAAGCTGTGTGTTGCGCGCGATCCGTGCGGCAAACTCGGTGGGCAGGGCAATCGCCTCGTCCAGCGCGTTTGTATGCAGCGATTGCGTGCCGCCCAGCACTGCCGACATCGCCTCGTAAGCGGTGCGGATCACGTTGTTATAGGGGTCCTGCTCCTGCAGGCTGACACCAGAAGTCTGGCAATGCGTCCGCAGCATGGACGATTGCGGGTTCTTCGGCTCGAACTCCTCCATGATCCGGTGCCACAGAAGCCGTGCGGCGCGCAGCTTTGCGGCCTCCATGAAGAAATTCATGCCGATCGCGAAGAAAAACGACAAACGCCCCGCGAATTTGTCCACATCCATGCCTGCCGCGATGGCCGCGCGGACATATTCGCGCCCGTCGGCCAGCGTATACGCCAGTTCCTGCACAAGGTTCGCACCCGCTTCCTGCATGTGGTAGCCGGAAATCGAGATCGAGTTGAACTTGGGCATCTCGTCCGAGGTATACTGGATAATGTCCGAGATGATCCGCATCGAGGGTTCGGGCGGATAGATATAGGTGTTGCGGACCATGAACTCCTTGAGGATGTCGTTCTGGATCGTGCCCGACAGCACCGAACGGTCATGGCCCTGTTCCTCACCTGTCACGATGAAACTGGCCAGAATCGGGATCACAGCCCCGTTCATCGTCATCGAGACCGACACCTTGTCCAGCGGGATCCCGTCGAACAGCAGCTTCATATCCTCGACGCTGTCGATCGCCACGCCCGCCTTGCCGACATCGCCCACAACGCGCGGATGGTCGCTGTCGTAACCGCGGTGCGTCGCCAGATCGAACGCGACCGAGACGCCCTGCTGCCCTGCCGCCAGTGCCTTGCGGTAGAAGGCGTTGCTTTCCTCGGCGGTGGAGAAACCCGCGTATTGCCGGATCGTCCATGGCCGTCCCGCATACATCGTGGCCTTCACCCCGCGCGTATAGGGGGCAAGGCCCGGCAGACTGCCCAGATGCGGCAGATCGGCGACATCATCCTGCGTGTAGAGCGGCTGCACCTCGATCCCCTCAAGGGTCTTCCAGGTTAGATCCTCGATCGGTCTGGCGCGCAGTTCCTTCAGCGCCTGCTCATGCCACTTGTCCTTGTTGCCGGTCATTGTCTTGTCCTCTTGTCAGTGGGTCGCGCTGCGGGGTTATGCCCGTCTGATCGCGCGGTTGTTCCGTCATCAGGGTCGCCAGCCCGTCCGCGCCGCCAGCAAGCCAGAACATATCGTCCTGATAGAGCTCGCGCAGGCGCGCCGACTGGGCCACGTCGAAGGGCTGATACCGCCCCTCCTGCGTTCCAAGCAGCGCAGGGTCCTCGCCGCGCAGCACAAGCGCGCGCCGCAGCGCCTTGAGATCCGGTGCGCGGTTCAGCCACAGCCGGTGTTGCCGCGTCGGAGGGGTTACGTGATCCCCCGCCATGATCTGGAGCCGTCGTTCCGCCATACTGCCGAACGTCTCGTGCGGCAGGACGAGGATTTGCGCCCCCGGCGCCGCGCATGACAGATCGGTGATAACATCCCGCCAGCCGCGTGTCTGCTGCGTCATCGCGTCCAGCAATGCGGGCGTGGGCAGCGCATGGCCCCGATTGATCCCATAGGCCAACACCGAGGGCCAATAGCTGTCGAAGGCGCGTACTGCCAGAACGATCCGCGTCACCTCCCCGCCGAAGGCCGCCAGATGGCGCGCCATACGCTCGCCCGCGCCGCGATAGAGCGTGGTGTCCTTGAGGTTGCGACGGGGGGCACCGATCATGTTCTCGTCGCTGACGATCAGCGTCTTGATACCGTTGGCCGCAGCACGGTCCAGCGAGATCGCGATCCGGCCCTTGGCCATGCGCGCCTGACGCGCCAGCCGTGGCGAGCCATTTGACGGAATGATCCCGGAAAACAACCCGTCGCGCGTACGCCCCGGCCCCCAGAAGCCGACCCCTTGTCGCGTCAGCTCCTGCGCATTGGCGCGCATATAGGCCTGAAAACTGGTCGAGGCCGTGCGATGCGCCCCGATATGAAGAATGATGTCCATCGGCATGCAAACCCTGTGAAAGGACGCCGTAGCCATCGACCCGGCGGGAATGTTCCGCCCCGATCATGGTCCTGAACCTCTCACCAAGTGCTTAATTTGCAATATGTCGCGGGTTGATATGAAAAACGCGGTCGCAATCGGTCCAGTAACGCCTATATTTCCCCTGACAGGAGATCGCATGAAAAAGTTACTGGCCTTTGTTATCGCAGGATTATTAGCGTTTCCCGCAGGTGCTGCGGATACCGCCGAAGGACCGCCCGAACTTCCCGTGATGGACGGGGGTGCGGTGGATTTGAACGAATTTCTCTGGATAAAACGTCTTATCGTGGTCTTCGCGGACACGCCCAATGATCCGCGCTTCATCCAGCAGATGGATTTGCTGTCCGCCGATATTCCGGCGGTCCTGACACGCGACATTATCGTGCTGACCGATACAGATCCCGCTGCGCGCTCGGAGTTGCGGCGCACATTGCGCCCGCGCGGCTTCATGATGGTGCTGATGGACAAGGACGGCGGTGTGAAACTGCGCAAACCCGCCCCGTGGGATATGCGCGAAATCTCCCGCAGCATCGACAAATGGCCGACCCGCCAGCAGGAAATCCGCGAGCGTCTCGGCAAGGAATAAACCCGCCGCCGCACAGCCACGCCCCGAGGCTCCCCCGTCAGGGGGGAGGAGGGGACGGGATATGCGGCGGCCTGCATCATGGGGTCACTCGAACTCCATGATCACAGCATCCACCGACAGGCTGTCACCCTCCGCCGCATTGATTTTGGAAACAACCCCCTTGCGATCGGCGCGCAGGATGTTCTCCATCTTCATCGCCTCGACCGTGCAAAGCGCCTGACCGTCCTGCACCTCGTCGCCCACCTCGACATTGATCTTCACGATCAGGCCGGGCATCGGGCAAAGCAGTAGCTTGGACGTATCGGGCGGCGTTTTCTCGATCATCAGGCTGGCCAGTTCCGCCTGACGCGGGGTCCGCACATGCACCTTGAGATCGGCCCCGCGCGAGCGGACACGGAAGCCTCCCGAGATCTTGCCGATCTTGAGCACCAGCGGTTCGCCGTTCACATCGACCACAGCCAGTTGTTTGCCCGGCGTCCAGTCGCTGGTGACGCGCAGTTCCGTGCCATCCTCGAAGCACACTGTCGAGCCGCCGTGATCGGCGCGGATCGTCACCGGATAGCGTTCGCCCTGCAGCGAGACGACCCAAACGGAGCCGACCTTGCGCTCGTGATTGTCCATCCGGCCCGACACTCGGGCGCGCCTGATCTCGCCCACACGGTGCATCGCGGCTGTCGCCGCCGCGATCCGGCGCAACACGTCTTCGGGCAGGTCCACACCGTTGAAACCGTCGGGGAATTCCTCTGCGATGAAGGCTGTGGTGATGGTGCCGGCCACGAATTTTGGATGATCCATCACGGCGCTGAGGAACGGCAGGTTGTGGCCGATCCCTTCCACCTCGAAACCGTCCAACGCGTTGCGCATCGCCTCGATCGCATCCGCCCGCGTCTCGCCCCACGTGCAGAGTTTGGCGATCATCGGGTCGTAATACATGCTGATCTCGCCGCCCTCGTAGACGCCGGTATCATTGCGGACCACATGGCCCGCCTGCGCCACTTCCGCCGGAGGGCGGTAGCGCGTCAGACGCCCGATGGAGGGCAGAAAGTTGCGATAGGGGTCTTCAGCGTAAAGGCGACTTTCCATCGCCCAGCCGTTCAGCTTCACATCGGATTGCTTGATCGACAGCGCCTCGCCATAGGCAACACGGATCATCTGCTCGACCAGATCGACGCCGGTGATCAGCTCCGTCACAGGATGTTCCACCTGCAAACGCGTATTCATTTCGAGGAAATAGAACTTGCGGTCCCCATCCACGATGAATTCCACCGTCCCCGCCGAGGTATAGCCCACGGCTGCGGCCAGCGCGCAGGCCTGCTCACCCATCGCCTTGCGGGTCGCCTCGTCCAGAAAGGGGCTTGGCGCCTCCTCGATGACCTTCTGGTTGCGGCGCTGGATCGAGCATTCCCGCTCGCCCAGATAAATCGTGTTGCCGTGGCTGTCGGCCAGAACCTGAATCTCGATATGGCGCGGTTGCGTGACGAATTTCTCGATGAAGATGCGGTCATCGCCAAACGAGCTTGCGGCCTCGTTCTTGGAGGACTGGAAGCCCTCGCGGACCTCGTCTTCCTTCCATGCAATCCGCATCCCCTTGCCGCCACCACCCGCGCTGGCCTTGATCATGACCGGATAGCCGATCTCGCCCGAAATCTTGACCGCCTCGTCGCCATCCGCGATCAGCCCCATATAGCCGGGCACGGTGGAAACCGCCGCCTCTGCGGCGATCTTCTTCGAGGTGATCTTGTCACCCATCTTCTCGATCGCGCCCACAGGCGGCCCGATGAAGGCCACACCCTCAGCCGCCAAAGCCTCGGCGAACTTGCTGTTTTCAGACAGAAATCCGTAGCCGGGATGCACAGCTTCCGCGCCGGACTTGCGGACAGCCTCCATCACTTTCTCAATCACGATATAGGACTGGTTCGCAGGCGACGGGCCGATATGCACCGCCTCGTCGGCCATCTGCACATGCATCGCATGCCGGTCTGCATCGGAATAGATCGCGACCGTTTTGATACCCATCTTGCGGGCGGTCTTGATGACGCGGCAGGCAATCTCGCCCCGGTTCGCGATCAGGATCTTCTTGAACATCTCAGGTCCCTTCTTTTTCTTGGCAACAGGGGCGACACCCTGCCGATGGCGATGCAGAAAATCCTGCGTCGGACAGCAAAAAGCCACCGGACCGCAGGGTCCGATGGCTCGATGTGGATAGATTTCTCAGACGCAGGCGCTGGCCTGCGACGGGGTCAGCAGCGACCGGGGTTCTGCTGGCAGTAAAGCACGTTGGCCGCGCCACCAATGACAGCACCTGTGACCGGGTTGCCATCGAGAATGACCGCTGTACCGGCACCGGCACCTGCACCCAGCACGCCCTGCTCGAGCGGTGTATCCCCACATGCAGCGAGCGTGAGAGCGCATGCGGCGCCTGCCATCCATTTGGTAATCTGCATAGTTTAGACCCTTCCTCTGTATAAGACTGATAGCTCAACGAAACTGGCACGCGAATGGTTCCAATAGAAGGTGTTACGGAAAATGATCCCGTTTGAGCAAAGCTCCGCTGATGGTTGGGAAGAGCGTCAGTCGAAGAAGAAAAAATGGGCGGAGTGCTAGGGGGAAAAGCACGCCGCCCATCAGGAAAAGGGTAATGGTTCAGACTGCCAGTCACGGCCCGAAGAGGTTGGGCCACCATCACTGCACCAAGTCTGCCGCAAGCCGCCCGCTTGTCCAAGTGGGTTTTCAGCCCGCGCGCGAACTGGGCTAAATCCTGCCGGAAACCGGCCATTGCGTGCAAATTCCTGCCGATCACTCCGCAAAAACCTCCGGGAAAGAGGCACGCGCCACATCGACGTTGATCACCAGCAAAGCCTCGTAGCTTTCGGGGTCGAACGGATCGGTTGCCGGCACGACCTCGCGCCCGAACAACCAGCTCAGCCGTCCCGCGTCGAGATTGCCGCGCTCGAACGGCTGGTCACCGAAATGATCCCACAGCGCAGCCAGAAACGCCTCGTCGGCCCGCCGGTCCACGGCCTTGCGGTCACGGTAGCGTTCACGCCGGATCAGGGGTGTGACACCCTTGGCATTGCCGCGTCTGATGATGAACTGGAAATCTGTCCCCGTAAGCCTCCCGGGAAAACCGCGATGCTTCAGCATGGGATGCTCCTTGCGCTGTAAAACGCCCGGAAGGCGCGCGTTGCGTGAAGGAGCGTGCAGGTGAGGTTGCGGGAGGTTGGTCGGATGGAAGGGACCGGCGCGGCAGAAATATGCCGCAATGCCGGTCCCGAACCGGTATTACTTGTATTTGCCTGTGTAGGCCGGCTCCATCGAGATGGGCTGGGGCGCCACAACGAATTCTTCCTGTTTTTTCGCGCAACCTGCAACGAAAGCAACTGCACAGATAACCAACACGCTCGAGATGCTCTTCGACATCTAATTCTCCTGTTACTTGCTCCTGACAGACCCACATCTGCGTGCCGGGTCTGCGACCTGTATGAAGTGACGAACACACAAACGTCACCAGCCGTGAACATACCGGAATCCGCAGCGTGAACATATCCATTCGAAGCAAAGTGGGACGGCTGTGTCCCAAAAGACTCATAAGGTGCGACAAAGTCCCTCTGAACCACAACATATTGTGTGATCATCAATAATCCTCCCAGATACAGCGGTCTTCACGGATGATGAAAACCTCGAAAAACTGTATCGTTTCGGGGTCGGACTGACCGAATTCCAGCGGCTTGTCCATCAGGGATACCACAACAAGCGAGACCTCTTCCGCAGCCGCATCCAGCATGGGCAAAGCGGCCTCGTCGCACAGCACCGCAAAGTCCTGCTGCACGCTGTCATAGCCCGCCCCATTGGACAATGCGGGCATGACATACCGAAAGCGCGCCCAGCGTTCGCCGTCCGGCTGAACCTCGACAAAACCCTCCATCAGCTCGGCCTCCATCCCCGATGGCAGGGCAAGCTCCGCCAGCAAAGGAGAAGCCGCCGCACTAGCCAGACCCGCAACAAGGGAGGGGATTGCCAAGAGCCGAAAGCGTCCGGTCATGCGTTTTCCCCCACCGGTTTGCGGCTGCGGGCATGGCGCAGCCAGCGGGTGCGGCGGGCAGGATCGGCCAGCAAATCGGCAAGCAATGCCTCGGCCTTGCCCCGCGCCGCACTGGCTGGCTGTGTCGGCAACTCGCCGCCCGCAACCACATGCAGCGCACCCGCCGCCGCATCGCGCGTGATCTGCACCACAGGCCGGAAGCCGCGCAGCCCTTGCAGACAGCGCCAGACATCCTGCCTGATCTGATGCGCCAAACGGCCCCGGCTGACAGGATGAGCGCCGGAGTGAAGAACCGTGGCGGCAGAGAGGTCGAACCGCGCAGGCAAGCGCCGCGACAAGACCAGAACGGCCCCGTCACGCTGCAGGTGCCACGCTGTGCGCCCTGCCGATCCCACGCTCTTTGCAGCCCCCGACATCCGGTGCAGCCTCTCTTTCATCGTTCTGAAAATACTCAAGAATTCCGGACCCGCCCCCAGCACCTCCTCGTGCGGGGGCAGGCCTCTCGTCCCGCTTTACAGCGGGATGTTGTCATGCTTTTTCCAAGGGTTGGTCAGCTTTTTCCCGCGCAGCGCCGCAAAGGCCCGCGCCACACGGCGACGGGTGCTGTGCGGCTGGATCACCTCGTCGATGAACCCACGCTCGGCGGCGACGAACGGATTGGCGAAACGGTCCTCGTAATCCTTCACCCGCCCTGCGATCTTGTCGGCATCTTTCAACTCGCTGCGATAGAGGATCTCTGTCGCACCCTTGGCCCCCATCACGGCGATCTCCGAGGTGGGCCATGCGTAGTTGATATCGCCCTGCAAATGCTTGGAGGCCATCACAACATAAGCACCGCCATAGGCTTTGCGGGTGATCAGCGTCACTTTCGGCACAGTCGCCTCGCCGTAGGCAAAGAGCAGCTTCGCACCGTGCTTGATCACGCCGTTATATTCCTGTGTCGTGCCCGGCAGGAAACCCGGCACATCCACAAGCGTCAGGATCGGAATTTCGAACGCATCGCAAAAGCGCACGAACCGCGCGGCCTTGCGGCTGCTGTCGATATCCAGACAGCCCGCCAGCACCATCGGCTGGTTCGCCACCACGCCGACAGACTGGCCTTCCAGCCGGATAAAGCCGGTGATGATGTTGCGGGCGTATTCTTCCTGAATCTCGTAGAAATCCCCCTCGTCCGCGACCTTGAGGATCAACTCCTTCATGTCATAGGGCATGTTTGGATTGTCCGGCACCAGCGTATCGAGGCTGTGCTCGATCCGCGCAGGATCATCGAAGAACGGACGGACGGGCGGTTTCTCGCGGTTGTTGAGCGGCAGGAAATCGAACAGGCGGCGCACTTCGGCCAAGGCTTCGACGTCGTTCTCGAAGGCCCCATCGGCCACACTGGATTTCTTGGTATGGGTCGATGCGCCGCCCAGTTCCTCGGCGGTGACGACCTCGTTGGTGACGGTTTTCACCACGTCGGGACCAGTCACGAACATGTAGGAGCTGTCTTTCACCATGAAGATGAAATCGGTCATCGCGGGGCTATAGACCGCACCACCCGCACATGGCCCCATGATCAGGCTGATCTGCGGCACCACGCCCGAGGCAAGGATGTTGCGCTTGAACACCTCGCCGTAAGCGGCCAGCGAGGACACACCTTCCTGAATCCGTGCGCCACCCGAATCGTTGATTCCGATCACCGGCGCGCCGTTCTGCACCGCCATATCCATGATCTTGCAGATCTTCGCGGCATGGGTTTCAGAGACCGAGCCACCCAGTACGGTGAAATCCTGACTGAACACATAGACCATGCGGCCATTGATCGTGCCCCATCCGGTCACCACGCCATCGCCGCGGGGCTTGCTCTCCTCCATCCCGAAATCGGTGCAGCGATGGGTCACGAACATGTCGTATTCCTCGAAACTGCCCTCATCCAGCAGCAACTCAATCCGCTCGCGGGCGGTCAGCTTGCCCTTGGCATGCTGTGCGTCAATGCGCGACTGTCCGCCGCCCAGACGTGCATCGGCGCGCCGCTCCTCCAGTTCCTGAAGAATATCTTTCATCGGCTGCTCCCTGCTTTTGGCGTCACCGCGCAACCTGCGCGAAGCCTGTCCTACCCAATGGGCACAGGGCTTGTGGCCCTCTGCCGTGACATGCAGGTATAGGCGGGACGCGCCCTCTGGCAAAGGAATTTTCGGCAAATTTGCAAACTATTGGCAAGCCAGTATGTGCAAACTGCAAACAAGCAACTTTCTGCATCTGCGGAATGGACTTCCGCAAAAGCCGGGCCTACCCCTTAGCGCATGCAAGACCCTACATCGGTTCGATATCTCGACCGCTTCACCGCTCCACATGTGACCACGCTGATCCTGCTCGCAGGCATCTCGGCTATGGCGATGAACATTTTTCTGCCATCGCTGCCGGGAATGGCCCTGCATTTCGAGGTGGATTACGCTGTGATGCAGTTGTCCGTCGCCACCTATCTGGCGATGAGCGCGATCCTGCAAATCCTGATCGGCCCGCTGTCGGACAAGATCGGTCGCCGTCCGGTGATTCTATGGGGGGTCGGCCTGTTCTGTCTGGCCACGTTGGGCTGCCTGTTTGCGCCCAATGCCACGGTGTTTCTAATCTTCCGCGGCTTTCAGGCGGTGATCGCAGTGGCGATGGTGCTCAGCCGCGCGGTGGTGCGCGATATGTATGCACAGGACCGCGCCGCATCGATGATCGGCTATGTCACGATGGGCATGGCCGTGGTGCCCATGGTCGCCCCCGCCATCGGCGGCATTCTTGAGGATGCCTTTGGCTGGCGCGCCAATTTCACGATGCTGCTGGCCTGCGGTCTGCTGGTGTTCTTCATCGCATGGCGCGATCTGGGCGAGACCGGAACCCCCAGCGACCATTCGCTGATGCAGCAATTCCGCGAGTATCCCGAGCTTCTGACATCGCCGCGCTTCTGGGGCTATTGCCTCGCCTCGGCCTTTGGATCGGGCGCGTTTTTTGCCTATCTCGGCGGCGCGCCCTTCGTGGGCACGCAGGTTTTCGGCCTCAGCCCCAGCCAGTTGGGGCTATACTTCGCGGCCCCCTCTATCGGCTATTTCCTTGGCAACTGGGCGACAGGCGTGCTGGCCGCACGGCACGGCGTCAACCGGATGGTGCTTTGGGGCACGATCATCTCGGTGATCGGCATGGGACTATCGCTCATTGTCAGCTATGCGGGCTTTTCCGGCCCCGTAACCTTCTTCGGTTTCATGAGCCTTGTGGGTGTCGGCAACGGGATGGTCATCGCCAACGCGACCGCAGGCATGCTCTCGGTGCGCCCGCATCTGGCAGGCACCGCCTCCGGCCTCGGCGGGGCGATCATGATCGGGGGCGGCGCGGGTCTCTCGGCGCTGGCAGGCGCGCTACTGAAACCGGGGCGGGGTGAATTCCCGCTGGTCTGGATCATGTTCATCACCTCCGTTCTGGCGGTCTTCGCGATCCTCTACGTGATCCGGCGCGAGCGGCAACTGGGGCTTTAGCCCCCTTGCCCGATCAACTTTGCAAAGATACCGTCTTGGCTGACGCTGTATTTGCAAAGGCACGCCGATGGCTACCCAGAAACTCTATGCCGGTGCAAAACTGCGCGAGACGCGGCAGCGGCTGGCGCTGACGCAAAAGGATTTCGCCGCCAAGCTGGGCGTGTCCCTGCCCTATCTTAACCAGATGGAGAACAACAACCGGCCCGTTTCCACCACTGTGGTGCTGGCGCTGGCGCAGGAGTTCGGCTTTGACGTGACCGAACTCAGCACCGGAGACAGCGAGCGGCTGGTCTCCGACATGCGCGAGGCGATGGCCGACCCGATCTTCGCCGACAGCGCGCCGCCCTTGGCCGATCTGCGGCTCACCGCCTCCAACGCCCCTGCTCTGGCGCGCGCCTTTCTGGACCTGCACCGCGCCTATCGCCAGACGCATGAACGGCTAGCCTCGCTCGACGAAGCGCTAGGCCGCGATGATGCTCGCACGCAGCCCTCGCCATGGGACGAGGTGCGGGATTTCTTTCATTATTGCGACAATTACATCGATGCCGTAGATCGCGCCGCAGAACGTTTCGCCGCGCAGGCCGAAGGTATCGGGATGCGGGCACATGCGCTCGATACACTTGAGAAGTCGGGTATAACCATCTCCTTTCAAGATATTAAACCCATCCGGCAATATGATCCAGCAAGTCAGGTTCTAGTGCTGTCCTCACGCGCCAACCCCGCAACGCAGGACTTTCAGCTCCTGCTGCAGCTTGCCCTTTTGAAACAGAACGCCCTTTTGGAGGCAACGCTCGATCTGGCGCGGTTTCAGTCCGATCAGGCGCGCGCCATCGCCAAGATCGGGCTGGCGAATTTCTTCGCAGGCGCGGCCCTGATGCCCTATACCGCCTTTCAGACTGCGGCGCGCGAGACACGGCATGATCTGGAATTGCTGGCGCATCGTTTCGGCGCGTCCATCGAACAGGTGGCGCACCGATTGTCCACGCTGCAACGGCCCGGCGCCAAGGGCATTCCGTTTTTCTTCGTGCGCGTCGATCAGGCGGGCACGATTACCAAACGCCATTCGGCCACGCGGCTGCAATTCGCGCGGTTCGGCGGGGCATGCCCGCTGTGGAACGTGCACCGCGCTTTCGAGACGCCGGGGCGGTTCCTGCGCCAACTGGCCGAAACGCCCGACGGCGTGCGCTACATCAGCCTTGCGCGGGACGTGTCAAAACCGGGCGGCAGTTTCGGCGCGCCGACACGCCGTTTCGCCATCGCGCTGGGATGCGAGGTGCGCCACGCAGCCGATCTGGTCTATGCCGATGATCTGGACCTCGCCAACCCGCGCGCCTTCGAGCCTATCGGCATTTCCTGCCGCATCTGCGAGCGCAAGGAATGCCACCAGCGCGCCGTCCCCCCGCTGGAGCGCCGCCTGAGCATCAACACAGACGAGCGCGGAGTTTTGCCCTATACCGTTGATTAGAAAGGCAAAAGGGCGTGACACAACGTGCACGCCCTTCAAGCTGATGACAGGAAGTTACGCTTTCAGATAGCCGTAGATCTGGTCTTTCAGGGCAGCACGCTGTTTGCGCATCTCGACCTCCGCCAGTTCCTCGACAGGCTCAACTAGCGTTTCGGCACGATGCACCGCGCGGTTGATCTCGTGGTATTCCTCGGCCAGCCGCGCGAAATGGGCATCAGACTTCTTCAGCGTCGATATCCGGGCGGTGTATTCGGGAAATTCCTCGTGCAATTCATGGGGTGTGTTGGACATGGCGCTTGTCTCCTTCGGGTTGCGTCGCCGGACATTAACCCTGTCCGCAATCCCCGACCTTGAGGCAGATCAACCGCCTTCCCGCTTTACAATTCTGCCCCGTATTCCAGCACGATCGGCACGATGATCTCTTCCTCATCCATCAGATGCCTGTCCAGAAAGGTCTTGAACCCTTCCTGCACGCCCAGAAGCCGCCCTGCCTCGTCCCGCGCCTTGCCGCCCTTCTGCAACGCACGCAACACGTGGTTGGTATGGTCCGCCAATTCGTTCAGGTGATGATCCAGCGCATGATGGTCCGCATCCAGTATCTCGAATGCCTTTTCCAGCCGCTTGTCCATCGCCATGAATTTGGGAAAGTAATGCTGATCCTCGATCTGGTGGTGCCCGTGCAACTGGTCGAGGAAAAAACCCGTATAACGCGACAATTCAGCCCCATAGCGCGCTGCATTTCCGTCCAGATGCGCCTGGGTATCGCCGATCACCTTGTCCAGCACCTGCCGGAACATCAAATGCCGGTCCAGCCAGAAGGCTGTCAATTCGTTGAAATTCGGATGCCCTTTCCACTGGGCGCGCGGATAAAGCTCCGCCAGCACGCGCAGATGTTCCGGCAGCCCCTTGCGGGTGTCTATGGAGAATTCATTGCTCATGCTGGCAAGATAGTGGGAAATCCGCCGTAGAACAGCCCGTGATTGGCGCACAACCTTTGTGCAGGCTTTCAGAGTGCGCAACAGCGGGGTGCTGGTCAGAAAGCAGGCTTGCAGCTCGTGATCAGCGGCGCGCGGCGCGCCATCCGGCGGCTTCGGCCTCGGCGGAGGTGCAGAACCAGCGTTCGCCCTGCGCGGTATTGATGCGGGTGCGCGCGTAATGTTCCTGTCCGGGCCGGTGATAGATTCTTTCACCCTTCGCGCTAATATTTCCCTTGATATTGCAATTGCTTGTCGCAGGCTGCGCCGCATTGGGCGTGGTGGCGCCGCTCTGCCTGAACGCGGCCGGTTCCTGCACGCGCGACGTCCACAGCCCGCGATCCGCCGCTGCCGCCTGCTTTTCGATCAGGTCGTAATCCATCGAGTAGCGCCGATAGGCAAAGGCCAGCCCCTGTGCGACAAGCGTGGCCCCCATATCCTGCCCTGCAACCGAACAGCGCGCCACGATCCGGTCATAACGATCCCGGTCCAGCGCCTCGCAGCGGGCCTGTTTACCCTGAAACTGCGCCCGTACCTCACGGCTGACCCATGCACCGCAGTTCCACGTCATACCCTGATCATTCCAGCAGGTCTGGCTGGCTTCGGGTGCATCAATGCCATGCAGGCGGACACGCGTGCCGCCTACGTCAATCGTATCTCCGTCGATGACACGGATCTGGCCGTTGGGAGAACCTGCAAACGCGAGAGTTACAGACAAAATCCCGACGGCTAAAATTAAGAAAAAAATGATCTTGCTCATTCAGTTGATATCAACCGAATTCCGCAGCCATTCAACTAAAACGTTAACAAGCGATTAACAAAACATGAAGAAAGTGTAATCTAGCCGACACTCTCGCATCGCAAAGCCTATCTTTGGGTGGTTTGCCACTGCGGATGAACCCAGGGCGCCCGATTATCCGCAGGCAGCGGGTCACGGCCAAGCAACAGATCGCTGACTTTCTCGCCGACCATGATGGACGGGGCATTGAGATTGCCATTGGTGATGCGCGGAAAAATACTGCTGTCAGCGACACGCAGCCCGTCCACGCCGATCACCCGCGCTTGCGGGTCGACAACAGCCTCCCGGTCATCGGCACGGCCCATCCGGCAAGTGCCGCAGGGGTGGTAGGCGCTTTCGGCATGCTCACGGATGAAATCATCCAGTTCATCGTCGCTCTGAAGCGCGGCACCGGGCTGAATTTCGTGCTTTACGAATGGCTTGAACGCCTCTTGCGCAAAAATCTCGCGGGTCAGCCGGATGCATTGGCGAAACTCCCACCAGTCCTGCGCCTCGGACATGTAGTTGAACCGGATCACGGGATCTGCCTTTGGATCGCCGGACCGCAAGGTGACCGCCCCGCGCGAGGTGCTTCGCATCGGGCCGACATGCGCCTGAAAGCCATGCCCCTCGGCGGCGACCTTGCCATCATAGCGCACGGCGATGGGCAGAAAATGGAACTGGATATCGGGATAATCCACCCCTGCCCGCGAGCGGATGAAGCCTGCACTCTCGAACTGGTTGCTGGCGCCCAGACCCTTGCCGGTGAACAGCCATTGCGCCCCGATCATCCCTTTTCCCCAGAGATTCCAGTATTTGAACAGGCTGATAGGCTGGCTGGCCGCCATCTGGATATACAACTCCAGATGGTCTTGCAGATTGGCCCCGACGCCGGGCCTGTCCGCCACCACAGCGACCCCGTGCTCGGCCAGGTGGGCGGCGGGGCCGATGCCTGACAGCATCAGGAGTTTGGGCGAGTTGATGGAGGATGCCGCCAGCACCACCTCGCGCCGAGCGCGGATCACCTCGGTGACATTGCCGCGCAAGACCTCGACGCCCACGGCGCGACCTTCCTCGATCACCACGCGCTGCGCAAAGGCGCGGATCAGCGTGCAATTCTCGCGCTTGAGCGCAGGGCGCAGATAGGCATTGGCCGCCGACCAGCGCCGCCCTTGATGGACGGTCTGCTCCATCGGGCCAAAGCCTTCCTGCCGCTCGCCATTATAGTCGTCGGTCACCCCGTAGCCCGCCTGCCGCCCCGCCTCGACGAACGCATGGAACAGAGGATTCTCGCGGGGGCCGCGCATCACATGCAAGGGACCATCGGTGCCACGCCAGCCAGCCTGCCCACCATGCGATTGTTCCATGCGCTGGAAATAGGGCAGCACATCGCCGTAGCCCCAGCCTGCCGCGCCCTGATCGCGCCAATGGTCGAAATCGCGGGCATGGCCGCGCACATAGACCATGCCGTTGATACTGCTGGAGCCACCGATCACCTTGCCACGCGGCACGGCAAGGCAGCGGTTGTTCAGATGCGGCTCCGGTTCGGACTGAAAGCCCCAGTCATAGCGTGACATATTCATCGGATAGGACAAAGCAGCTGGCATCTGGATGAACGGCCCCGCATCGGTGCCACCATGTTCGATCACCAGCACGGATGATCCGTCCTCGGCCAACCGGTAGGCCATCGCGCAGCCTGCGCTGCCCGCCCCTACGATCACAAAATCCGCTTCCATCGTCACTGTCGGTCGTCCTGTCTGTTGCAAAGATCACCTTGCCCCGATCCGCCATACCGGCGCGGGGTGGGCGGG
>JBLRWK010000034.1:0-49467 GCA_047921295.1 Rhodobacterales bacterium | reverse complement strand
AGGAATTGAATCAGTAGTTCAGCTCTCGATCAAGGAAGAGTTTTTCAACAAAATAGGCTCGAAGCGGACGTCTGCGCGCCACCAGCTTTACGATGCGCGGACAACCTCCCGAGGTCGCACCCCAGCCAGCCTAATCTCCAGCCAGCGGATGTAGCCATTGAGGTTCTTTGTAGCCGGTCCGCAGAAGGACGTGATGAAACTGCTATAGCGGGCGTGGAGCGAGTTCACGTTTTGGATGTGGTAGCAGCCGGCGGCCGCGCGAGTGCCTGTCCGTGCCTCGATTTCCGCAATCGCTTCCGTTTTTCGCCGAATACCGCGGATCTTCGTCTGTGTGTCCTCGATTTGGGCCGGATTTAGCGCATCGAGGGCATCGAGCAAACGGCAAAAATCGTGGTGTAACAACGGCATCCTGCGTGGAAATAGCGGAGGAAGATTGGCTGTTATGGGTTAAGGCGAAGGGAATTAACACGGTTTGCGAACACCTCCTAATTGTTCCCAGGTATAATCAGGTGTCATCTATGCCGTGCAGAAGCCTCACAGCCCGTCAGGCTGGCGAGAATCCGAAGTCCCGACCTGCGCACCCAGATAGATCGGATAGCCGCTGAACTGGCCTTTCTGGGCCTTCCGGCAGGCTCGGACGGCACACGCCCCCCTGATCGGCACCCATGATGCGCCGCAGTAGATTGAAAAGAGGATCGGGTCCGATCATCCGCGGCCACCTTTTGTGAGGCCGCGGACGACGGCGCCGTTCTGGTATCGACAAAAAGAAAAACTGAAAGAGCAACAAGCATCCGGACCAACAATTGATTGACCCGCGGACCACGCGGAAACCTACCGGAGCTCATCATGAAACACGACAAAAAAACCGTTTTCTTCCCCGGCCTTGCGCACGAGATTCCCGCCGATCCGATCCTTTCGTTCGTATCTGCGCACTATGACGGACTCTGGCATGCCGCCCGCTTACTGGGCGGCTACGAGTCCGCCCGTCTCGTGGACCGATGCATGACAAACCTCGCGCAGGATCGGTGCGTGACGCAGCGCACACGGGTTATGCTCGGCCAGATCCTTGCGGTGCTGTCCCTGGACAAAGCCGACGATCCCGACCTGCCGTACAATGGGTATTTCGCAGCAATCGATCCCCTCGATCCGGTCGTCGAAGAAATTTGCTTGCTCACAGACGGTCTGCGTCATGTGCTCGCGCGTGAGAAAGTTGAGCCAGAACTTCGGCCTTTCGCGTAAGCGCAGAATACGAACCTACACTGCCGGTTGCTCCTGCCGGCGGTGCTTGACTGCACATGGTTTTCGATCGGCCCAATGGCCGGCCCATAGTGCCGGGAGAACTATCATGAACAATATGCTCTGTGGCGACGCACAGATTTTCGCCGCCCTCGACGCCAGAGACTTCCTAAAGAGTCATGGCAGCAGCCTGTCGGAAGTGTTGCATGTGATCGCAGGCGACCGCGGGATCGACCTCTTCTGCGAGGCTGACTGCTCGCTGGACAGCCTAAGTCCCGATCCGGCGCGTGTCGGGAAAGCGCTTCGGGACATTCACGATCTTCTCGCAGAGGCCAAAACGCCGAGCGATCGTTATGCTGACTCTTTTAGGTGGCATGGTGCGAGAGTTGCCGACATCGCGGCCCGCTTGTCGCGGTGACGCTGGCGGCCCCGATCTCCGGATCGGGGCCACACTCGCGTAGCGCCTATGCATCAGCCCCCGTCTCTGCGCAACACAAAAAGAACCGCAGGAACCAGGAAGAAGGATCTGTGCGATGCGGATCAATCGCATTCAGAACCTTCCGTCCCGATTGTGTTACGATCTGGTATTGCTGATCAGTCCTCGCCACGGTCCTTTGAAAGGCGCTCGATAACGGCCTCCACCTCAGACAGCCTCCAGCGGGAGGAGCTGCCCAGTTTAAGGGGCTTCGGGAACGTCTTGTTCTGGATGTCACGATAAATGCTCGCGCGCGATCTCTGGAGGATCTCTACAAGCGTGGCGATGCCGACGAGCGATTCGCGGGGGGACGGGGTCGTGCGCATGATGATCTCCTTGTCTCTATGCGGACGGGAAATCGGTTCGTTTGAAAAACTCGAAAAACATTTTGGACGTTTTGCGAATGAAAAATTCTACGCCAGCTCTTCCGGTTCCGGAGCTTGCTGCTGCTTGCAGATTCGGAGATCATAGTAGTCGGGGCCTGGCAATCGTCGCGCCAGCCGCACGATCTCGCCACCCCGGCGCCACCCCGATCTGCTTTCCGGAGGTCGGGCATTGACCCAATATAGGAGGAAGTCGCCGAAAACACTGGGGAAATTTGGTAGCGGAGGAGGGACTTGAACCCCCGACACGCGGATTATGATTCCGCTGCTCTAACCAACTGAGCTACTCCGCCGAAGCGTGATGGGCTTTACGAAAGCGCGCCTTGGCCGTCAAGGGCGAAACCGCATAGCATTGATGTTTTCGACCTTTCCGCACAACAAACCAAGCGCCCTCGGGCGTTTTTCGTATCCGCATGATTTTTAGGCTAGACGCCTAAAAATTGATCATCAGCAACAGAATCTCGTGTCCCGCATGGCCGTGCGGATGGCTGAGGGGCCGCCGCACAGACATCTTCAACCGCGAACACCCGCGCTTGCCATCAAACATGGGCAACCGCGCCTAAACGTAGCGGGAGATGGACATTCTGGACGTAGGCCAAATCACACGCCCTGACCCGTTGGTGACCGCACAGCGGGCGCGCGGCACGTTGTGGCTTGCGGCCAAGCAGGGTGCGGCGGCGGGCACCTCGGCCCTTGCCGATTTGCGCCACTCCGGCTGCCTGAAGGCGCTCTTTCCGCGCGGCCCGCGAGATCGCCTTTCGGCTGTCTTCGTCAATACATCGGGCGGCATCACCGGCGGGGATGATCTGCGGATCGAAGCCACTGTGACCTCGGGCGCGCGGCTGAGCCTGACCTCACAGGCGGCGGAGCGGATTTACCGCAGCAGTCACGGCGCGCCGGGAATTGTGCGTACTCAAGTTTCGGTGGAAAGCGGCGCGCGGCTCGACTGGTTGCCGCAGGAGACGATTCTATATGACCGCGCTTCTTTGGATCGCTCCTTGAGAATAGATCTTCAAGGCGATGCCAGTTGCCTTCTGGTGGAGACGCTGGTGTTCGGCCGCAGCGCCATGGGCGAGACAATCCGCAACATCAGCCTATCGGACCGGATCGCGGTATGGCGCGACGGCGCGCCTTTGTTCGTGGATCGGACACATCTGTCCGGAAACGCGGCCTTGCATCTGGAGCGGCGTGCCATCGCAACTGGCGGCATTGCCATCGCAACCGTGCTACTGGCGACCGCGCCCGACAGGCCGGATGCAAGCGCGCATCTGGACAAGCTGCGCCCCACCCTGCCCCGGCAGGCGGGCATCTCACTGATCCGTCCCGGTCTGCTGCTACTGCGGATGGTCGCGCCGGACAGCTTTGTCCTGCGCCAGACATTGCTGCCTGTTCTGGCCCAACTCAACGACGGGCCACTGCCCCGTACATGGATGATCTGACATGAACCTGACCCCTCGTGAAAAAGACAAACTGCTGGTCGCAATGGCTGCCGAGGTTGCCCGCAAGAGGCTGACGCGCGGCGTCAAGCTGAACCATCCCGAAGCGATTGCCCTGATCACCGACACGGTGGTCGAGGGCGCGCGGGATGGCCGTTCGGTTGCGGATATGATGCAGGCTGGCGCACAGGTGATCACCCGCGCCGATTGCATGGAAGGCGTGCCCGAAATGATCCACGAAGTGCAGGTCGAGGCGACCTTTCCCGATGGCACCAAGCTGGTGACCGTCCACAACCCGATCCGCTAACCCGCCATTCCAAAAAGGTAGACATTATGAAACAGAAACTGATCGCCCGCAGCCTCGCCGCTTTCGCTGCGACACTGATGGCCGCGCCCGCGATGGCGCATCTTGATCCGGCCGCGCATGGCTCTGTTGCCGCAGGCTTCACCCATCCGCTGTTCGGCGCGGATCACGTGCTGGCGATGGTGGCCGTGGGGCTGTGGGCCGCGATGCTGGGCGGGCGCGCAGTCTGGACGGTTCCAGCCGCCTTTGTCGGGGCTATGGCCGCAGGGTTTGCCCTGTCGCTTCTGGGTATGTCCTTGCCGCTGATCGAGCCTTTGATCCTTGCATCGGTGATCGTGATGGGCGTGCTGGTGGCTTTGGCCGTCAAGCTGCCGATGGCGGCAGGCACGGCCGTCGTTGCGACGCTGGCGCTGTTCCACGGGCAGGCGCATGGCACCGAGATGGGCGGCGCGGGTGCCTTGGCCTATCTGGGAGGTTTTGCCAGCGCCACGGCCCTGTTGCATGTGGCAGGCATTGTGCTGGGGCTGGGGCTCGCCCGCGTCTCTCAGACACTGGCTTTGCGCGCGATGGGCGGGGCTGTTGCCGCGCTTGGCGCATGGCTGGCCGTGGCAGGGTGAGGGTATGACCATGATTCCGGGAGAGCTGTTCCCCGCCTCCGGCGAGTTGACCCTGAATGCAGGGCGCGCGGCGATCACGCTGATGGTCGCCAATACCGGCGACCGTCCGGTGCAGATCGGCAGCCACTACCACTTTGCCGAGGCGAACCCGGCGCTGGAGTTCGACCGAGACGCGGCACGCGGCATGCGACTTGACATCGCCGCAGGCACTGCTGTGCGGTTCGAGCCCGGACAGCGCCGCGAAGTGCAACTGATCCCCTACGGCGGGGACCGGATCGTGCAGGGGTTCAATCAGGCGGTGATGGGGCCGCTCTAGGCTCTTGGTTGCCGTCGCATTCATTAAAGGATCATTCCGATGCCCGTCCAAATCTCCCGTTCCGATTATGCCGCAATGTATGGCCCCACAACAGGCGACCGTTTGCGGCTGGCCGATACCGACCTGATCATCGAGGTCGAGCGCGACCTGACCGCGCTGGCTGTTGGCGCCGCCTCCAGCGGCGGTAGTGGGGCAAACGCCGCGATCTACGGTGAGGAGGTCAAGTTCGGCGGCGGCAAGGTGATCCGCGACGGGATGGGCCAGTCACAGGTCACGCGGGCGGGCGGGGCGGTGGATACGGTCATCACCAATGCGCTGATCGTGGACTGGACGGGCATATACAAGGCCGATGTGGGCCTGCGCGACGGGCGTATCCATGCCATCGGCAAAGCGGGCAATCCTGATACACAACCCGGCGTGTCGATCATCATCGGACCGGGGACCGAGGTGATCGCGGGCGAGGGGCGCATCCTGACCGCGGGCGGGTTCGACAGCCACATCCATTTCATCTGCCCCCAGCAGATGGAGGATGCGCTGCATTCCGGTGTGACCACGATGCTGGGCGGCGGCACCGGCCCCGCGCATGGCACGCTGGCCACGACCGTGACCCCCGGGCCGTGGCATCTGGCGCGGATGTTGCAGGCGGCGGATGCCTTTCCGATGAATCTGGCTTTCGCGGGCAAGGGCAACGCCTCGCTGCCTGCAGCACTCGAGGAGCAGGTGCTGGCGGGGGCCTGTGCGCTGAAGCTGCACGAGGATTGGGGCACGACGCCTGCGGCGATAGATTGCTGCCTGTCCGTGGCAGACGCGATGGATGTGCAGGTGATGATCCACACCGACACGCTGAATGAATCGGGTTTCGTGGAACATACCGTCGCCGCCCTGAAGGGGCGCACGATCCACGCCTTCCATACCGAGGGCGCGGGCGGGGGCCATGCGCCCGATATCATCAAGATCTGCGGCTTGCCCAATGTGCTGCCCTCCTCCACCAATCCGACGCGGCCCTACACGGTCAACACGGTGGACGAGCATCTTGACATGCTGATGGTCTGCCACCATCTGGACAAATCCATCCCCGAAGATGTGGCCTTTGCCGAAAGCCGTATCCGGCGCGAGACGATCGCGGCAGAGGATATCCTGCACGATATGGGCGCGTTCTCGATCATCGCCTCCGACAGTCAGGCGATGGGCCGCGTGGGCGAGGTGCTGATCCGCACATGGCAGACCGCCGACAAGATGCGCAAGCAGCGCGGGCGCCTGCCGGAAGAAACCGGCGAGAACGACAATTTCCGCGTGCGCCGCTATATCGCGAAATACACGATCAATCCGGCTATCGCGCATGGAATTTCCGCGCATATTGGCAGTATCGAGGTGGGCAAACGCGCCGATCTGGTGCTGTGGAATCCAGCGTTCTTTGGCGTGAAACCCGAGATGGTGCTGATGGCGGGTACCATCGTTCTGGCGCAGATGGGCGATCCCAATGCCTCCATCCCGACGCCGCAGCCGGTCTATTCGCGGCCGATGTTCGGCGCTTACGGGCGGTCACTGGAACATTCGGCAGTGACCTTTGTCTCTGAAGCCGCGCAGGCCGACGGGATACGCGGCAAGCTGGGACTGGCCAAGCAGACGCTGGCGGTCAGCAATACGCGTCAGATAGGCAAGGCAGACCTCAAGCTGAACAGCGCCACACCGCATATCGATGTGAACCCCGAAACCTATGAGGTGCGCGCCGATGGTGAACTGCTGACCTGCGAGCCCGCCGACGTGCTGCCGATGGCGCAGCGCTATTTCCTCTACTGACTCTGAAAGGCCGATCCGATGTCCCTGCCCCATACCCATCACCTGACACGCGCACAGGATTTGCCTGCGGCAACGGATCAGTGCCTGCTGACTTATGATGCTCGCTTCCTGCGGCGCAAGCGTTTGGAAACGGTGACGGGGACCGCCTTCATGATCGATCTGGCGCAGACTGTTTCTGTGGATCAGGGGGACGGGTTCATCCTGTCCGATGGCAGCGTCATCGCCGTCGAGGCTGCCGCAGAGGCACTGCTGGAAGTGCGCGGGGCCGATCTGGTGCGACTGGCATGGCATATCGGCAACCGCCACACCCCCTGCCAGATCGAAGCCGACCGCCTGCTGATCCAGCGCGACCGCGTGATGCGTGACATGCTGGCGCTGCTGGGGGCGGAGGTTACCGAAGTGACAGAGCCTTTCACCCCCGAGGGCGGTGCCTATGGGCATGGCCGCACCCACGGGCACAGCCACGGCGATGCGCAAGGAAATCCGGTGGCCGAACATACGCATACGCACGATCACAGCCATGATCACGATCATAGCCATGGTGAGGATCATCATCACCATCACGCACATGAGCACTGACATGATCCCGACCCCTCATCTTGTCACGCTCATGCAATGGCTCTCTCCCGCCTATCCGGTGGGCGGGTTCAGCTATAGCCACGGGCTGGAATGGGCCGTGGCCAGCGGCGATGTGACGGATGCCGCCGGATTTCAGGAATGGCTGGCGGATGTGCTGGAATACGGCAGCGGCCGGAATGACGCGATCCTGCTGGCTGCTGCCTATCGTGCCCATGGCGCAAGCGATTTGGAGCATGTGGACTCGATGGCACGCGCGCTGGCACCCTCTGCCGAACGGCTTCTAGAGACCACTGCACAGGGTGCGGCTTTTGTGCGCACGACTGCGGATATCTGGGCGCTGGACCTGCCGATCCTGTGCTATCCCGTTGCCGTTGGCCGTGCGGCAGCGCTGATCGGGGTGGGGCTGGAACAGGTGCTGCCGCTGTACCTACACGGCTTTGCCAGCAACCTGACAGGTGCCGCGATGCGGCTTGTGCCGCTGGGCCAGACGGATGGTCAGCGCGTGCTAGCGGCGATGACGCCGCTGTGCGATATGCTGGCCAAAGAGGCGCTGACAGGCCCGGGCCTCGACGATCTGGGCGGATCGACCTTTCTGGCCGATATCGCCGCGATGAAACATGAAACTCAATATACAAGGTTGTTCCGATCATGACCTCTCCCCATGGCCCCTTGCGGATCGGCATCGGCGGACCTGTCGGCGCGGGCAAGACCACGCTGACCGCCGCTTTATGCACCGCCCTGCGCGACGACTATTCCGTCGGAGCGATAACAAATGACATCTACACACAGGAAGACGCCGAAGCCCTGATGCGGATGCAGGTGCTGCCGCTGGACCGGATCATCGGCGTAGAGACAGGCGGCTGCCCGCATACGGCGATCCGCGAGGATGCCTCGATCAATCTGGCCGCTATCGATGAGATGCGCCAACGGCACCCCGAGATCGAGGTGGTGCTGATCGAAAGCGGCGGTGACAACCTGTCTGCCACCTTCAGCCCCGAACTGGCCGATCTGACGATCTATGTCATCGACGTGGCTGCAGGCGAGGAAATCCCGCGCAAGGGCGGCCCCGCGATCACGCGCTCAGATATTCTGGTGATCAACAAGACGGACCTTGCCCCGCATGTCGGCGCGTCGCTGGACGTGATGGAGCGCGATGCCACACGGATGCGCGGCGAGCGGCCTTTCGTCTTCACCGCCCTGCGCAAGGGTGAGGGGTTGGAAGACGTGGTCAGGTTGATCAAGACGATGGGAGGGCTTTGAGCCTTCAACGTTGTGCGCCACGCCCCGGCGGAGCCTCCGGCGGGGATATTTTCGGCAAAAAGAAGCGGGGGCTTACCCGCCTTCAGGCGCTTCGAGAAGGATTACAGAGCAGGCGGCCTCGTCAAAGCCGATGACCCCGCCACCATTCTCGGCCAGCGCGATACGGGCACGGCTTGCTTGCCGCGCACCTGCCTCCTGACGGAGTTGCAAAGTCAACTCATGAATCATCGACAGACCCGTCGCGCCGACCGGATGGCCCTTGGAGACCAGACCGCCGGACAGGTTGATCGGCAGACGCCCCCCCAGTGTCATGCCGAAGCTCAGCTTGGCATCCCCCGCGACATCCACAACCTCTACGGTGGCGGCATCAGCCTTGGCCATCCTCCCGGTGTGACAGGGGTACGGATGTGCCTGACAGCAATGCAGCATCTTGAGGATACCGGCGGCCGCCGCGCTATCCTGTCGATGTGTCTGGGTGCTGGTCAAGGCATGGCCATGCTGATCGAGAGGGTCTGATGCAGACGCTCTATGACGCGTTGAGACAGATCGCCGTGGACTACGGGGATAGCCCGTTCCTCTGCGTTCCGCCCCGTTCAGATCGCCACTATCTGCCACAGGGTGCCGAGATCACCTTTGCCGAGATGCTTGCTGCTGTCGATACGCTGGCCGATGCGTGGGAACGTGCGGGCTGGGGCGAAGGGCACCGCATTGCTCTCGCGCTGGATAACCATCCCGCCCATGTCATGCATTTTCTGGCGCTGAACCGGTTGGGAGTGTCGCAAGTACCGGTCAATCCCTATTACCTCAAGCACGAGATGGCCTATCTTCTGGATCACTCCGAAGCCGATGCCGCCGTCGCCTTGCCATGGAACCGCGACAAGATCAGGCAGGTCTCGGATATTCCCGTCGCAAGCTGGGATGACCCCACTTTGGCCGCCGCGTTCGATCCGCCACGCGCGCCAAGGCCCGCGCAAGGCGTCACGCCCGGCATCAACACCGAGATCGCGTTGATCTATACATCCGGCACGACGTCACGCCCCAAGGGGGCCATCATCGACAACGATTATGCCTTTGCCGTGGGACGCCTGTATGCCGCACATGGCGGCGCGTTGACGGTGCGGGATGGAGTTGAGCGGATATTCATTCCGCTGCCCTATTTCCACGTGAATGCGGGCATCAACACGCTGGCTCTGGCGCTGCTTAAGGGGGTCTGTCTGATCGTACCGGACAGGTTCCATGCCGAAACATGGTGGGACGATCTGGCCGCAACCCGCGCCACCGCCATCCACTATTTGGGGATCATTCCACCCGTGCTGATGAAAGCAGCGCCCGGCCCGCAGGATCGCCGTCATGGTCTGCGCTACGGGCTTGGGGCGGGACTTGATCCGGCGCTGCACCGTGCCTTCGAGGAGCGGTTCGGCCTGCCGATGGTGGAGGTCTGGGGGATGACGGAAACGGGACGGTTTCTGGCCGATTGCCATGAACCGCGCCAGACGGACACCCGCGCCTTTGGCCGCCCCCTGCCCGATCATCTGCTGGCCCGCGTCGTGGATGAGGCCGGGCAGGACGTGCCCCCCGGTACTGCGGGCGAACTCGTTGTGCGCGCGCCCGGCCCCGATCCGCGTCAGGGGTTTTTCAAGGGTTATCTGAAGAACGAAGAGGCCACCGAGGATGCCTGGCGCGATGGCTGGTTTCATACAGGCGATGTGGTGACGCAGGGCGCGGACGGGATGCTGATGTTCGTCGAGCGTGCCAAGAACATCATCCGCCGCTCGGGCGAGAACATTTCTGCGGCGGAAGTCGAGAATGCCTTGATCGACTGCCCCGCTGTGGCCGCCGTCGCTGTCATTGCCGTCGCTGACGCCATGCGCGACGAAGAGGTTTTTGCCGCTATTGTGCCCGCGACCGGCCATGCACCCGGTCACGCCACAGCCGAGACGGTGCTGGATTTCGCGCGTGACCGCCTTGCCTATTACAAATTACCCGGCTGGATCGTCTTCCGCGACAGCCTTCCCGTGACCGGCACGCAGAAGGTGCAGAAACACCGTCTCTATCCCGTCGGTGTCGATCCCTGCGCCGATCCCGCCGCGATTGATCTGCGCGAGGCTAAATCCCTGATACGAAAGGCCAAGGCATGAGCGGACCAGATACCGGCACGGTGAGCGTGACGCAGAAGGATGCAATTGCGGTGATCCGCTTTTCCAATCCGCCCGAGGGTTTCATGGATGAAGGCACCGAGGCTGGCCTGACCGCCGCCATTGATCAGGTCGAGGCCGACTCATCTGTGCGCGCCGTGATCCTGACCGGAGCACAAGAGGGCGTGTTTATCCGCCATTACGATGTCCGGATACTGGAAGACAGAGCACGCAAGATGGCGGCGCGCGGGATGGTCTTCTCGACCGACCGACCTGTGCCCGAGCCGGCACTGCACCGCAACATGCGCCGGATCGAAAGCAGCCCGAAGCCCTATATCGCCGCGATCAACGGGGCCGCTATGGGCGGCGGGTACGAACTGGCCCTTGCCTGCGACATACGGCTGGCGCAAGCGGGTGACTATCCTATCGGCCTTCCGGAGGTGAACATCGGCCTCCTGCCGGGGGCCGGAGGCACGCAGCGTCTGGCGCTTCTGGTCGGACAGGCACGCGCGCTGGAATACTGCCTCACGGGCCGCACTTTCTCACCAAGCGAGGCGGTAGCGGCGGGGCTGGTGAATGCCTGCGTCCAAGGGCCTGTTCTTGACCACGCGCAGGCGATGGCGCTCCGGATGGTGGCCAATCCGCCACTCGCACTGGCGCATATCAAACGGCTGATCAGGGGCGGCACACCTGACCCGTTGCGGATGGCCGAGGAGCGGACCCTGTTCTGTGACCTGATGGTGCAGCTGGACGCGATCGACATCATGGCGCGTATGAACGCGGCAAGCCGCGATATCCGCGATCCCTGAGCGGCGTTACCCTTTCAGAAAGCGCGTGGTGAGCAAGACTTTGCCCTCCCGCCCCTCTCGCGCGGCATGGGCCACGGCTTCGGCCGCCTCGGCAATGGGATAGCGAGCATCGACCTTGGCGCCGATCCTGCCCTCACCAAGCCATTTAACCAGTTGGCCGTAGACCTGACCGATCCGCGCAGCCCCCGCCTTGCCGAACCAAGAGGCGAGCCAGAAACCGCGCAGGGTCAGGCCCCGGAAGACCAGATCATGGGCGCTGAGCCGCGGGCTTTCGCCGGACAGAAGGCCATAGTTCACAACCGTTCCGCCATCCGCCACAGCCGAGGCCAACCGTTCTGTTGCAGCGCCGCCAATCGCATCAAGCGCCAGTTTGGCCTTGGCGCCATCCGGCAAGGCAGGCGGCGCGCCTGTGCCGTCATCCACAAGCACCACCGCAGCACCCAGATCACGCAGACCCTGAACCGCGTTTTCGCGGCGCACGACGCAAGCGATACGCAGACCCAAGGCCTGGCCGACCTTGACGACATTCTGCCCTACAGCCGAGTTGGCAGCGTTCAGAATCACCCAGTCACCCGCCTGCATCGCCACAATATCCTCAAGCATCACCAGCGCCGTCGCCGGATTTGCCTTGAGCATCGCGGCCTGATCCAGATCGACTGTTGCAGGCAGCGCCACCACCTGACGGGCGGGCAAGGTGATCTGCTCAACCCACGCATTGCCGGGCATCGGCATCACGATATCACCGACACGCAGCGCCACATCCGCCCCCACGGCACTGACCCGCCCCACTCCTTCACTGCCGGGAATGAACGGCGCGGGCGGGCGCACGCCGTAACGGCCTTCCAGCATCAATATGTCGGCTGGGTTGATCGTCAGCACCAGCATATCCACGGTCACTTCGCCCGGTCCGGGGGCAGCGGGCGCTTGTTTTGTGACCACCTGCAGGTCGGATCTACCATTTCCGGTTGCTTCAACGGCGTGGATCATGTTCTCGGTCATGGAGCACCTATTTTGAATGGGCAGGTTAACAATCGTTCGTTTGTCAGCTATATCGACGCTGAAAACCCAGTTCTGCAACCCCTAATCCGGGACAAATCGCGGTATCATCATGACCAGATCGCAAAAGAAAGCCTCCGTTCCAAGCGCGCCCTCCCTCAACCGGCGCGAAGAATTGCTGGACCGGGCCGGAGAGTTGATGGCCGCAAAAGGCTATGACGGCACGTCCATGCGTGACATCGCAACAGCGGTCGGCATGTTGCCCGGCTCGCTGTACTATCATTTCGATTCCAAGGAATCCCTGTTTCTTGCGCTGCATCAACGTGTCGTGACTGTCATGGAGACGCGGGTGCGTGATGCACTTGCCAAGGCGGAGCAGCACGGGCTTGGCCCTTGGGATCGTCTGGAGGCGGCCTCGACGGCGCATCTGGAAGGGTTGATCGAAACCGGTAATCTCGTCGCGATCGTCTCACCGGAGTTTCTGGGAGAGCGTGAAGGGATCAGCAGCCAGATCCGTCTGGAACGGCGACGCTACGAGCAGATATTCCGCGAATTGTTTGCCGCGCTAGCCTTGCCTGACGATGTGGACAGGACCGTCCTGCGATTGCATCTGTTCGGCGCGTTGAACTGGGCACCGATCTGGTTCGACACCGCCAAGGGGCATGATGCGCGCAGCGTGGCGCGGCAGATCATGGCGGTCTTCCGGACCGCCTATGCGGGCGAGGGCTAGTGTTCGCTAGCTGACACAAGATACCCTGTGACTTATTGGGGCCGGGCGCAAACGTTCGCGTATCAATGCGACAGAGGGTATCGCCCGGCCGGGGGGCGGCCCGGCGATGCGCGGCGGCTCGTTGCGCCTTGTTCCGCGCGTGAACAGACGTGAACGGCGGAAATGTCCCGCAGAGATGCCTGTCGCGTCGCATAGCCCGGAGCACGCTGAACCCGTTCGTCAAATGGCGCAAGCCACGCTCAGACGATCGCTGCAACCCGCGACGTCAGATACTCCAGACGCGCGCGGATGTCTGACCGGATCGGTCCGGGTCTGGGCGGGTCGCGCAGCGTTGTGAACCAATGCTCTGGGGGGTTGCGTCCGCGTCGATTGCCATGCCAGACCAAGGCGCGCAACACATCCTCGGCCTGATCCGGCAAGCTTGCGGGAATGTCGTGCCCTGCCAGTGTCGCCCAGACACCCGTCCATGCCCGGCCAACAGACCATGGGTTATAGCCGCCGCCGCCAAGCACCAGATAGCGGGCCGATAACGGTCTTAGCGCGGCCACGACAGACCAGAGCGCCCCGTTCGACAAGGCAAGCCGCGATTGCGGATCATCGGCCAGCGAATCCGCCCCGCATTGCAGAACGATCGCATCCGGCGCGAACCGGGCCACGACGGGAACGATGAGATGCTCCTGAACCAGCATCATTTCAGTATCGTTCAGGTCTTTGGGCAACGGCAGATTGAACACATTGCCCGCGCCCTCGTCCCGCAACGCGCCGGTGCGGGGCCAGCGGTTTTCTTCATGGGTGGAGACCAACAGCACCTCGGCGTCATTGCGGAAGGCATGATCGACCCCGTCGCAATGATGCGCGTCGATATCGACATAGGCGATCCGGCGCAGCCCCTGACGCCGCAGCGAGAGAATCGCCAGAACGGGGTCGTTGAAATAGCAAAATCCGTTGGCGTGATCCGGCATCCCGTGATGCGTGCCGCCTGCGGGGGCATAGACAACACCCGGTTTTGCCAGCAACTCCCCCGCCAGCAGCGCACCACCTGCCGATGTGGCGGGGCGGCGGAACACCTCGCCGAAAACCGGATTTGCGTGAGTGCCGATATTGTGGCGCGTTCGCACCGTGTCGCTGACATGCCCGTCACGTTCGGCCTGTTGCAGCGCCGCGATATACTCAGGATCGTGCCACAGCGAAAGGGCAACAGGCTTGGCGCGCGGGCTGTTCATGTAGCTGGCGGGGTTCAGCCACCCCAACGCGCGCGTCAGGTCCATCACGGTCGAGACGCGGGGCACACGCAGCGGGTGCCAGTCGCCATAGCTGGAGCCGCGATATATTTCCGAGCCGATAAAGACCGGGCTGAACGTGGCGTGCATGATGTCTTGCGGGCCCCTAGCCCTTGGCCAGCAGGGCTTCAATCCGCGCGGTGATCTGTTCGGACATCGGGCTGACGGGAGAGCCGAAAGTGCCGGCAACAGAC
Organism: Rhodobacterales bacterium; assembly: GCA_047921295.1. GTDB lineage: Bacteria > Pseudomonadota > Alphaproteobacteria > Rhodobacterales > Rhodobacteraceae > Seohaeicola. The sequence goes on along the minus strand of JBLRWK010000034.1, from coordinate 34,917 downwards.
CCGTCCGGCGCGATCAGGATCTTGTTGAAGTTCCAGCCCGGTGTGAAACCAGCCGACCGCGATACCCAGCGGTAAAATGGATGCGCGGAGGAGCCTTTGACGGACGTGATCGTGGTCATCGGCAAGTCCAGCCCGAAGTTGACCTCGCAGAATTCTGCAACCTCTGCCTCGGTGGCCAGTTCCTGCCGGAAATCGTTCGACGGAACGGCCAGAACCACCAGACCCTGTTCGCGGTAGCGGTCGTACAACGCCTGCAAGGTGTCATACTGGTGGGTAAAACCACAGCGCGAGGCCGTATTGACGACAAGCACCGGCTGGCCCTGCCAATCCCCCAGCGCCAGCGTGCCGCCGTCGATCGAATTGAACACAAAAGGGCCGCGCGCCTGCGCCGGATAGGTCAGAATGAGAGAGCCAACCGCGAGCAACACGGAGAGAAGAACGGCTGGGTAGCTCTTTTGAAGAAATCCGATCATCTTGTCCCCGATTTTTTTCACCACGTCGATCTGGTTATGACTTGGCGCCATTCCCGCAACGCGCCCGCCACGCGCAGAGTTGCATCACAGATAAATCTTATTTCCCGCCTTTCCAGTGCTTAGAGCACTATCGGCAAGATGTCGCAGCCCCGCCCGCCGCAGGCGCGGCTTGCCTTTCCCCTTGCTTGTCAGTCACATGACCCCGGACAACGGAAAGAAGGATACGGGCGATGCTGGACAGGTTCGAGGCAATCGTAGGCAAGACCAACGTCATGAGCGGCAAGGACATGGAACGGTGGTCGCACGACTGGACAGGTGTGTATGAGTGGACGCCGCTAGCTGTACTGCGCCCAGGATCGACAGCGGAAGTGGCGGCTATCCTGCGGCTCGCCAATGAGACGGAAACGCCTGTCGTGCCTGTGTCGGGCAATACCGGACTGGCAGGCGGCACGCGTGCGGACGGGGCGATAATGCTCTCGCTGGACCGGATGAACCGCATCCGCGAGGTCCGCGCAGCCGCGCGGATCGCCATTGTCGAGGCGGGAGTGATCCTTGCCAACCTGCATGCGGCGGCGGACGCGGAAGGGCTGATCTTTCCGCTGACCTTCGGGGCGCGCGGCTCTGCCATGGTGGGCGGTTTCCTGTCGACCAACGCGGGCGGATCGAATGTGCTGCGCTATGGCAATACGCGTGATCTGTGTCTTGGTCTGGAAGTGGTCCTGCCCACAGGCGAGGTGATGAACCTGATGAGCGAGCTGCACAAGGACAACTCCGGCTACAACCTGCGACATCTGATGATCGGGGCGGAGGGCAGTCTGGGCATCATCACAGCCGCTGTCCTGAAGCTGGCCCCGAAGCCGCGCGCCTATGCCACGGCCATGGTAGCGGCCCCCTCTCTGGATCAGGCTCTGGTGTTGCTCAACAAATTGCAGGAGGTGACTGGCGGCGGTGTCGAAGCTTTTGAATATATGCCGCGCGCCTTTATCGAAGGCCATATGGCGCGCTATCCGGCGGCCAAACCACCGTTCGAGACCATGCAGGACATCAACATCCTCGTCGAAGTCGGTGCCACCGCGCCACGCGATTGCACCCCCGGACCGGACGGGCGTGTTCCGGTGTCGGCCTATCTCGAAGAGGTTCTGGAAGAGATGTTCGAGCAGGGCGCCATTCTGGACGCCGTCGTTGCACAATCGGACAGCCAGCGCGCCGAGATGTGGCAGCGCCGTGAGGCCGCCGCAGAGATCGCAATGGCGCACAGACCGCTGGTCAATAACGACATCGCCGTGCCGCTGGACAAGGTTTCGGTCTTTCTGGACCGCGTCCATGACAGGCTGACCGCGCTGGATGCGGGAGCCAGAGAACTCATCGTGTCACATCTGGGCGACGGGAATGTCCACTACACCGTCTGGCCTGCGTCGCTGGACCCTTTGGTGCATGACGCGATCATGGAAGCGGTGGAGGATGTGGTGCTGGAACTCGGCGGCAGTTTTTCTGCCGAGCACGGGATCGGCACATCCAAGCTGCCGTCCATGGCGCGGCGCAAGAACAAGGTCGCACTGGCGACGATGCGGGCGATCAAACAGGCGCTCGACCCCAAGGGCATCCTCAACCCCGGCAAGGTCCTACCGGACTGAACAGGGCGCGAGAACCCGGCCTTTGAAAATCAACCCGGCCTTTGGCCGGGGGCCTCCGGCGGGGATATTTCGGGCAAGAAGAAACGCGCGTTCAGTGCCAGTCGAAAAAGCCCGGCCCTGCCTTCTTAAGCATGGCCTGCGCCATATCGCGGGCCATATCAGGCGCATCGGCGATTGTGCTCGTGCGGTCATCCGCGATCTTGTCCGAGCCGTCGGGGCGCAACACTTCGCCGCGCAGGCGCAGGGTGGTGCCGTCAAGCTCTGCCAGACCGGCGATCGGCGTTTCGCATGAGCCATCCAGTGCTGCGAGGAAGGCGCGCTCAGCCGCGAGGCGTTGGCCGGTCTCGAGATGGTGGATCGCCTCGAGCAAAGCGGCGGTATTCATATCATCGGCGCGCCGCTCGATCCCGATGGCCCCCTGCGCGATGGCGGGCAGCATCTCGTCGGGCGACATCGCGCCGCGCGCCACATGCGCCATGCCCAGACGGTTCAGACCTGCCTGTGCCAGAAAGGTTGCAGAGGCCACGCCATCGGCCAATTTCTTCAGCCGCGTCTGCACATTGCCGCGAAACTCGACCACTTCGAGATGCGGGAAAGCGTTGAGCAGTTGCGCCTTGCGCCGCAGGGACGAGGAGCCGACCCGCGCACCCTCAGGCAGGTCCTTGAGCGTTTCTACATCCTGCGCCACAAAAGCGTCGCGCACATCCTCGCGCGGCAGGTAGGTATCGAGCAGCAAGCCCTCCGGCTGCAGAACCGGCATGTCCTTCATCGAATGCACCGCGATGTCGATGCCGCCGTTGAGCAGCGCCTCTTCGATCTCGCGGGTGAACAACCCTTTGCCGCCGATATCCTTCAGCGGGCGGTCCTGAATGACATCGCCGGTGACCTTGATCACCACGATCTCGAAAGCGGCCTCCGGCAGATCGAAGGCCGCCATCAGGCGGGCGCGCGTCTCATGCGCCTGCGCCAGAGCGAGCGGGGAGCCACGGGTGCCGATCTTCAGCGGTGAGGCGGGGGTGGGATGTGTCACTGTCATAAGACATGTTGTTAGTGATGTCAGACAGGGCTGACAAGCACCAGATGCTTGACATCCGCGCGCCCAGAGGGGACGAAACTGTCAACCGAAAGGAACAGTAATGACCGACAAAACGATTTTACGCGCACTTGCGGGCGAAACACTGGACACGCCGCCGATCTGGATGATGCGTCAGGCAGGCCGCTACCTGCCCGAATACCGCGCCACGCGCGAGAAGGCGGGGGATTTCCTGTCGCTGTGCTACAACAGCGAACTCGCCGCCGAGGTGACCCTGCAACCGTTGCGCCGCTTCGATTTCGACGCGGCCATCCTGTTTGCCGATATTCTTCTGATCCCGCAGGCTTTGGGGGCGGATCTGTGGTTCGTCACCGGCGAGGGGCCGCGCCTGTCCACGATCACTACGCAGGCGCAGGTGGATGCGCTCAAACCCGTCGAGGCCATTCACGAGACGCTCAACCCCATCTACGAGACCGTCCGCATCCTGTCGCGCGAATTGCCGCGCGAGACGACGCTGATCGGCTTTGCGGGCGCGCCGTGGACTGTCGCGACCTATATGATCGCGGGTCAGGGCACCAAGGATCAAGGCCCGGCCCATGCGCTGAAAGCCGAGAACCGTCCGGTGTTTGATGCCCTGATGACACGGATCACTGCGGCAACGATTGAGTATCTCTCCGCGCAGATCGAGGCCGGTGCCGAGGTGGTGAAGCTTTTCGACAGCTGGGCAGGCTCCCTCAAGGGCGCGGATTTCGACACCTATTCTTTGGCCCCCGCGAAAGAGATCATCACAGCGCTGAAAGCACGCCATCCCGGCATCCCGATCATCGCCTTCCCGCGCGAGGGCGGCGACAAATACATCGGCTTCGGCAAGGCAACGGGCGCCGATTGCGTCGCTGTCGATGATTCGGTCAGCGCCGAATGGGTGGCCGAACATGTGCAGCCCGACGGTTGCGTGCAGGGCAACCTCAAGTCCTCGCATATGGTCACGGGCGGTCAGGCCCTTGTGGACGAGACCCAGCGCATCGTGCGAGCGCTGCGCAACGGCCCGCATATCTTCAACCTCGGCCACGGGATCACGCCCGATGCCGACCCTGACAATGTATCGCGCATGATCGATGCGGTGCGCAGCGCCTGAGTTTCATCGTACTGAAAAATGCAGAACGCGCAGGTTTTTGCCTGCGCGTTTTTTGATGTGATGAGGCCAGTAGGGCTGTCAGGTAAGCCCCGCCCTACACCCATTTCGCCAAAGGTGGCAGGCTCATCAACACGGCATTGGCATCATGGCCGGTTTCCAGTCCGAACTTGGTGCCCCGGTCGTAGACAAGGTTATACTCCGCATAGAGACCGCGATGGATCAATTGCGCGTCCTTGTCAGCCTCCGTCCATGATTGCGGACGGCGCTTCTCGACCAATGGCAGATAGGCTGGCAGGAAGGCCCTGCCGATATCCTGGATGAGGTGGAAATCAGCCTGCCAGTCGCCGGTATTGTGGTCATCCAGAAAGATGCCCCCCACGCCGCGCGCGCGGCCACGGTGCGGGACATAAAAATACTCGTCCGCCCATTCCTTCAGGCGGGGATAATGCTCTGCGCCATGCGGGTCGAGATGCGCCTTCTGCACGGCATGGAAATGCTCTGTATCCTCGGCATATTCCAGACAGGGATTGAGATCGGAGCCGCCGCCGAACCACCATGCGCCGGGCGTCCAGAACATCCGAGTGTTCATGTGCACAGCCGGGCAATGGGGGTTTTGCATATGCGCCACCAAGCTGATCCCCGAGGCCCAGAACCGTGGATCGTCCTCCATACCGGGAACCCCGCGCGCAGCCATCGCCCCTTGCGCGCGCGCGCCCAAAGTGCCGTAGACGGTGGAGATATTGACGCCGACCTTCTCGAACACGCGACCACCGCGCATCACGCTCATCAGGCCGCCGCCGGCATCCCCGCCATCGTCAGCCGTGCGCCGTGTCTGGCTCACCTCGAAACGGCCCGCCGGCAATGCGGCGGTCGGCCCGCCGGTCTGGCTATCTTCCAGCGCCTCGAACGCCGCAACGATATCGTCGCGCAACTGGCGGAACCATGCGGCTGCGGTCTCTTTCTCGGTCTGCATCGCCGCGGCGGGGGCTGTGGTCTGTGGCATCAAATCGTCCTGTCACTCAAGGTCTGGATATGCCGCAAACCTAGCAGCCAAGCCCTGACTGCGCCAGATGTTCGGTGCCACGCGTCCTGCTTCTTCTTGCTGCCAATATCCCGGGGTTTGGGGGCATATCCCCAATCTTGCCGGATCAGTGCGCCGATGCCATCACCGGATCAAGCAAGCCGCGTCCGCCATCTACGGTCATGATCTGCCCTGTCATGAAGCTCGAACAGTCGGAGGCCAGATATTGCACCGCCTCCGCCAGTTCGGAGGGCGGCGCAATACGGCCCAACGGGGTGCGCTTGATGATCTCGTCACGGATATCGGGATTCTCGCGGATCGAATCCTTCAGGCTGGCCGACATGACAGACCCGAAGGCCACAGCATTCACCCGAATGCGGTGCGGGGCCAGAACCAGTGCCAATGATCGTGTCATCTGGTCGAGTGCTGCCGTGGAAATCGAGTAAGCCAGCAGGTCAGGGTGTGTCCGGTGCGCGGCAAGGCAGGATATGTTCACGATCGTGCCGACATTGCCGTTCTCCTGATCCTCGCCCTGCTTGATCATCCGGCGCGCCACCATCTGCGACAATCGCAGCGAGGTGAGCAGGTTCTGCTCCAGCAAGGCATTGACCGAACTGTCTTCGGGGTCCAGCGCGTCGGTCTTGACGATCTGACGCGCACCGTTAACCAGTATATCGACCCTGTCGAAAGCATCGATCGTGGCGGACAGCAGGTTGGCGATCGTCAGCTTTTCCCGCAGATCGCCTGCAAAGTAGCGATGCGGCTTGCCATCCTCGTTCGGTCCCAGTTCCTTGCGCAGCCGTTCCTCGTCCAGATCCGCGAAGACGACATTCGCGCCCTTGTCCAGAAAATGCCGCCCTATCGCATGGCCGATACCATTGGCACCGCCGGTCACGATTGCGGTTTTTCCGGTGATGGAAAAAGACATGATGTGTCTCCGTTGTTCGGGGGAAGCCCGGACGCGATCAGCGTCGCAGGCGCAAAGGGCGCGCGGCCATAAGGATCTTGAAGCGGTTATCGCCAGTCAATTCGGTGACATCTTTGAACGCCTCTGACAAGGCTGCCTCGTATGGCAAATGCCGGTTCGCAACCATCCAGAGCTGCCCCTGCGGGGTGAGCATGGCCGCAGCGGAGGCGATGAAGGCGCGCCCCAGATCAGGTTCGGCAGCGCGTCCGGTGTGAAAGGGCGGGTTCATGACAACCGTATTGGCCGACCCCTCGGGCCGCCACATTGTTGCATCCGCCCAGTGAAAGCGCGCGCGGGCATCGGTGATATTGGAGCGGGCGCAGTCCAGCGCGCTGTGATCAGCCTCGACCAGATCCAGCACTTTCACTGATTCGCGCGCAAGAATACGTGCAGCCAGATACCCCCAGCCCGCACCAAGATCGACGACATGCGCGCCCGGCTTCTCGGGGAGGCTTTCGGCCAGCAAATACGATGCCGGATCAATGCCGTCGGCGGAAAACACACCCTCGGCGGTCACGAATCCGTCTCCGATCTCCTGCTGCCCCCGCGCCTGCCACGCGTCTGGCAGGGCGGTTGCGGTAAACCACAGAAGCTTGCCATGCGCCTTGGACAGTACCGCGGGCCGGATATCGACCGCACGCAGGTCGCGCAGGATGGATTCGATGCCATCGGTCTTCTGGCCATCCACCACTACGAGACCATCAGGCGCAGTCATCGAGCAAGCCTGCGCGACCAGCGCGCGCGCTTGCACCTTGCTGCGCGGCAGGCAGACGAAGGACATCGCAACGCCTTCGTCAACCTCGCGCTGGCAGGTGTAGCCCACCGCAGAGAAGGCATCGTGATCGGGCTTGAAACGGGTGATGACCAGCGTGCGATCACGCGGCAAAAGCGAAAGGTCTGCCTGCGCTCTGGGCGCAAACACGGCGATGCTGCCCGAATCGGGCAGGCTCAGATCGCCGTCCGACAGGGCCAGCGACAGGCGTTCAGAAAACATCGGATTATTCTTTTTCCATGGTGCATTGCAGCGGGTGCTGGTGACGGCGGGCGAAATCCATCACCTGCGTCACTTTTGTCTCCGCGATCTCATGACTGAACACACCGACCACCGCCAGACCTTTCTTATGCACGGTCAGCATGATCTCGAAAGCCTGCGCGTGCGACATGCCGAAGAACCGCTCCAGCACATGCACCACGAATTCCATCGGTGTGTAATCGTCATTGAGCAGCAATACCTTGTAGAGCGGCGGACGCTTGGTCTTTGGCCGCGTCTGGATCACGACTGCGGCGTCGCCATCACGTTCGCCGTCTTTCTTGTCAGACATGGATATGGGACGCTGGATCATCTGGCGCTTCTTTGGTTAGGCAAGGATGCGTATGATCGTTCTATATAACCTCTGTGGTCATTTAGAAAAGAGGCAGTGCCGCGTTCAGAAGGATTCGACGTGCAAAATCTCACGACAATCGGGTTCGATGCCGATGATACGCTGTGGCAGAACGAGCGATTCTTCCGCCTGACACAGGAGCGGTTTGCCGATCTGTTGCGCGATCATGCCGAACCGGATCACCTGATGCAGCGTCTCCTCGACGCAGAGCGGCGCAACCTCGGGCAATACGGATTCGGCATCAAGGGGTTCGTTTTGTCGATGATCGAGACCGCGATCGAGGTGACGGACCAGCGCGTTCCGGCCAGCGTTATCGCAGAGCTGATCGCCACCGGACAAGAGATGCTGCGCCATCCGATCGAATTGCTGCCGCAGGCGCGCGAAGCGGTGGAGGCAGTGGCCCGCTCGCATCGCGTCCTGCTGATCACAAAGGGCGATCTGCTGGATCAGGAGCGCAAGCTGGCGCAATCCGGCCTTGGCGATCTGTTCGACGGGGTGGAGATCGTCTCGGCCAAGACGCAACCCGTCTACGAGGCGATTTTCGCGCGCCACGGCGACGGTGCCGCGCGGGCGATGATGGTGGGCAATTCGATGCGCTCGGATGTGGTGCCCGTCATCGAGGCAGGCGGCTGGGGCGTGCACGTGCCGCATGGTCTGGTCTGGGCAATCGAACATGCCGAAGCGCCGGTGGATGCCGCGCGGTATCACGAGATAGCGCAGCTTGGCGCCCTGCCCGAGCTTGTGCAAAGTCTGGGCTGACAGCACCCTGTGCCGAAATTGTACCTCGTCGGACCAGCAATTAGACGCTTGTACCGCCTTGCAACCGAGCAACGCAGCGCGTCCTGCATCAAGGGTTTGACAGCACCTATCGTCGCACCACAAAATGTTGACAACTCCTCAACAGATTGCTCAACCCTTCCGTGAATACCCCTTGAAATGAATACTTTATCCAACATTTTTTCCGTGCTACTTTATCCTTAATCAAAAAAAACAGACCGACCGAAATATCGGCGGCTCGAGGCAGAAGGCAGTGACAATGAAGGTGCGGCGCAGGCAGCCGGCCCGGCTAGGGCTATTTCTCTTCACAGCAATCTGGTTGATCGTTGTGGTTCCCCTCAGTGTGAAGGCGGCGCCCTATGCCGCCATGGTGATGGACGCCCGCAACGGAGAGGTGCTGCATGCCGAAAATGCAGACACACGTTTGCATCCGGCATCCCTGACCAAGATGATGACGCTCTACGTCGCTTTTCAGGCGATTGAACGGGGCGAAATCACGCTTGATACAGAGGTGACCGTGACACGCGAGGCCGCCGCCGAGCCACCCAGCCGCCTGGGCCTGCGGACCGGACAAAAGATCAAACTGCGCTACCTGATCCGCGCCGCCGCTGTCAGATCCGGCAATGACGCGGCCCATGCCATCGGTGCCGCCATTGAGGGCAACGAGGCCGCCTTTGCCCGCCGGATGAACCGGACCGCCGCCGCGATGGGCATGACGCGTACCAACTTCAAGAACATGCACGGCCTGACGCAAGAGGGCCATCTGTCTACGGCGCGGGACATGACGATCCTTGGCCGTCACATGCTGTATGACTTTCCGGAATATTATAACCTGTTCTCGCGCCGCTCGACCGATGCGGGCATCGCCCATGTCAACAACACCAACAGCCGCCTGCTGGCCTCATATCGCGGCGCGGACGGGATCAAGACGGGCTATACCCGCGCGGCCGGTTTCAACCTTGTCGCTTCGGCAGAGCGTGGCAACACCCGCATCATCGCCACCGTTTTCGGCGGTCGCTCGACCGCGACGCGGAACGCGCGTGTGGCCGAATTGCTGGACCTTGGTTTCCAGAAGGCACCGGCACAGGTTGCCCTGCGCAAACCCGTCAAGCCGGGCTTTGTGCCCGGGCGCGCACCGGGAACGGGCGATGTCGAGGATATGGTGGCATCCGCCGGCACAAGCGGCAGACCGGCTGCAGGCAAAACCATTCGGCTTGTCACCGCTGTGACATCCAGCCTGCGCCCGATCGCGCGGCCCGGCAGCGGCCTGCCGCCGCCGCTTCTTGTTGCGCTTGAGGATGACATTACGCAAGCGCTGACAGAAGTGGCCGCACAGACCGCCGCGCTGGAAGCGGCCTCTGTGGAACCGCCCGCCCCTGTTGTCGCAGCGGTGAACCCGCCTCCCGTGATACCCGAGCGGCCTACGGAACAGGTAGCAGAGGTGGCTCCCGCCGAGGCGGAAAGCATCGATACGCTGGCCGCAGCCGTCGCGGCGACCGTGCCAGAGGCACCCGAACTCGTCGCGGAAGCAGCCGAGGCGGAAACACCACCCTCTGTCGAGGTGGCAACCGTCGCCGCGATCACGCCTTCGGCTTCGGTCAAACCCCGTGCGCGGCCCTCCGGCCTTGTTGTGCTGGCCAGCCTGCCAGCGGATGACGCCGTTGCAGAAGAGAACACCGCCGTCGCTTTGGCTCAGCCCGTCGAACAGGAAGTCGTCACCCGCCTGAGCACGTCCAGCGGTCGTCACTGGGGGATCAATGTCGGCCGGTTCGGCAACCGCCATGCCGCCGAAAGGATGCTGCTCCAGACGGCGCTGACCGAGGTCAACACGCTGGACGGCACCCTGCGCAAGGTCGTGCCGGGCAATGGCGGGTTTGATGCGAACTTCATGGGCATGACCCGCGAAACCGCGGATCTGGCCTGCCGTCGCCTGCAGGTGCGTCAGGTCCAGTGCTTCATGATCGGGCCAAGCTGATAGACAGCCGCTGTGCGGGGTCATCCCCTGCACGGCTGGGCACCCGTTTGGCATAGCGGTCCGCAGATGGTCCCGTTGTCACGGCTTGGGGTGATCGTCCCAGTCATCATTCAGGATGCGATGTGCATCCCCTTCGGGATCATCATACTGGTTGCTCCGCACCGTGTAGATAAAGCCGACAAGGCCTACTCCGCCCAGCACGAGAGAGATCGGGATCAGATAGGTCAGGACATCCATCGGTTTACTTCAACCTCAGCGCATTGAGTGACACCGTAATCGACGAAGACGACATGGCAAGCGCCGCCACCAAGGGTGTGGCAAAGCCTGCAATCGCGATGGGCACAGCAATCACGTTATAAAGCGTCGCGATCCGGAAATTCTCACGGATACGCAGGATCGCCGAGCGGGCTGTCGCCAGCGACTCGGCGATGGGTGACAGATCCCCGCCCAGCAGCACGATATCGGAGGCCACACGCGCCGCATCCAGCGCCGAGGCCGGAGAGATCGACACATCCGCAGCCGTCAGCGCGGCGGTATCGTTCAAACCGTCCCCGACCATCAGCACATGGCAGCCCTCGGCCTGCAGGGCCGTGATCTTCGCGGATTTCTCGGCGGGCAAGGCTTCGGCCTGCCATTCCGTGATACCCAGCCGTTTTGCCAAAGCAGCCACAGCCGGGCCGGTATCACCGGAGATCAGCAGCACGCGCATCCCCTGCTGCATCAAGCCGTGCACCGCTTCGGCGGCACCCGGACGCAAACGGTCCGTGAAGGTAAAGGCGACGGGAGCGGCGTCGCCGATGGCAAGCCATGCGGCTGTGTCGACACCGGGGGTGGCCCCTGTCCATGCAGCGCGTCCCAGCCGAACCACCTGCCCTTGCCACACGGCCTGCGTGCCATAGCCCGGCACCTCGCTCAGGTCCGATATCTGTGCAGGCACGATACCTGCCGCGCGCGCCGCCGTGGTGAGCGAGTCCGACAATGGATGCGACGACCCCTGCGCCAGCGCCAGCGCGACCTGAAGCACGGTCGCATCATGATCTGACAGATTGGTCAGTTCCGGCGTGCCAGCCGTCAGCGTGCCGGTCTTGTCGAATACGACGGTATCGACCGTGGCCAGCCGTTCGAGCGCCGTTGCATCCTTGATGAGCATCCCTCGCCGGAACAGTTTGCCCGAGGCCGCCGTCGTGACTGCGGGCACAGCAAGGCCCAGCGCGCAAGGGCATGTGATGATCAGCACGGCAGCCGCGATGTTGAGCGCAGTGCGGATGTCTGACGAATAGAGATACCAGCCGATAAAGCTGATCGCGGCCAGAAACAGCACGCCGGGCGTGTAATATTTCGCGGTGCTGTCCGCCAGCGAGGTATAGCGCGACCGCCCGCTTTCGGCGATGGCGACCAGATCGGCCATCCGGTGGAGCGAGGTTTCCCGCCCCACGGCGGTGGCCTGAATGGTCAGCGGCCCGGTCAGGTTGACCTCCCCCGCAGACACGACGCGTCCGGGTTCGGCAAAGACAGGCAGCGTCTCGCCGGTCAGAAGCGAGCGGTCAATCTCGGAACGACCCTCGGTGATGAACCCGTCCACCGGCATCCGCCCGCCCGGACGCACCAGAACCAGATCGCCGATACGCAACTCTGCCACGGGCAGCGGCACCTCCACCCCGTCGCGTATCGCCGTGGCCCGCGGCACTTCCAGCGCCGACAGTTCCTGTGCGGCAGACCGGGCGATGGCACGGGTGCGGTGGTCCAGATAGCGTCCTGTCAGAAGGAAAAAGACCAGCGCGACAGCCGCATCGAAATAGGCGTGATGCCCCGAAAGCGCAGTTTCCCAGACCGAGGCGACGACCGCGAGCAAAAGCGCTGTAACGATGGGCACATCCATGTTCGAGCGCCCCACACGCAGGGCCGACCAAGCGCTTTTGTAGAAAGGCACACCCGAAAAGGCGAGCGTGGGCAAAGCAATCGCCGCCGAAATCCAGTGGAACAGATCGCGCGTCGCGTCCGTCGCCCCCGACCAGACCGCTACAGACAGCAGCATGACGTTCATCATGGCAAAGCCCGCCACGGCCATACGCATTAGCAGATCGCGGCCCACCTTGTCGTTCTGCGTGATCGAGAGCGTGCCTGCGTCCAGTTCATGCGCCTCATAGCCCGCACTCTTCAGTAGCGCGACCAACTGGTCCGGCATCACATCGGGATCAGCCTCGACCGTGGCGCGTTTGAGGGTCAGGTTCACACGCGCGGACTTGACCCCCGGCGCCTCGGCCAAGGCCCGCTCCACGGCGGAAATGCAGGCCGAGCAATGGATCGTTGGCAGGGACAGCGCGATATGGGCATCCTTCTGCGCCCCCTGCTCCGCAAGCGCCTGCGCGCCCGGAGCCGCGATGCAAGCCGGACAGGCGGAAATCGAAGGACGGATGGCGGCGGTCATCGGAACGGGCCTTTCGGATCAGCGGATCACATGCAGGATGACGCGCTGCGCGAATTGCGTGCCGTCCTCGGCCTGCGCCGTCATGCGGATGTTCCAGTTGCCTCTGGCCAGCTCAATCGGGGCCACATAGACCTCGCCGTCAAAGTAGAATTCGGGCCGGACATCGTCGGCCACATGCGTGGCACGTCCGACAACCGCATCCAGCGCACCCACACGAACGGGCGCGCCCTCGGCATCTGTGATGCTCAAGCGGACCTGACCGGCCTCCGCATCGGCGCGCACGGTCCAGCCCAAAGCCTCTTGTGCGGCCTTGCGCTCGTCGAATTGCTGGCTGGCGATGTAGGAATTCTTGACCTCAAGCCCCGGAAATGTGCTGACGGCGGAATAGGCCAGCACCAGATTGACGCTGATGATCACCCCGAAGGCGCCGCAGAAAATCATCAGGACGTGGCGTCCGGTAAGTTGTCTCTGTCTCATCTGTTCGCACTCCCGTTGAAGATCGTATCCTTGAAGACGCGGTCGCCGTTGGTCATGTCTTCGACCCAGATGCGGACATCCACCCGCTCCGATTGCGCCGCAGCGCTGCCTGCGGGGGCCACCACATAGACCCGTTGCAGGAAGGTTGTGTCGGCGGGCACCATGACGGTGTTCCCGTCAACCGCTTCGAGTTCCACATCGAGGGCCTCATCTGCCACCACAGTGACCATGAACGGCCTGTCCTCGCCCTGCTTGTTCAGCAACCGCACATCGTAGGTGTTGCGGATGGAGCCGTCCGAGAGGGTCACGAATGTCGGGTTTCGCACCGGGGCAACGGTCATTTCGATGTCGGACCGGATGAACAATGCGACCACAAGACCGATACCCACCAGCGCCCACAAGACGGTATAAAGAATGGTGCGGGGCCGGAAAACGTGTTTCCACACTGGAATCGGCGGCTTGCCCGCCCGTTCCGCAGTCTCGTCGGTCAGCGCCATATAGTCGATCAGACCGCGCGGCTTGCCGATCCGGTCCATCACATCGTCGCATGCGTCGATACACAGGCCACAGGTGATGCATTCCATCTGCTGGCCGTCGCGGATGTCGATCCCCATGGGGCAGACGTTCACGCAGGCCATACAGTCGATGCAATCACCCAGCTTTTCCGCGCCCTCGCTTTTGCGATGCTTGCCGCGCGGCTCTCCGCGCCAGTCGCGATAGCCGATTGTCAGGCTGTCCTCGTCCAGCATGGCGGCCTGAATGCGCGGCCAGGGGCAGGCATAGATGCAGATCTGCTCGCGGGCGAAACCGCCAAAGATGAAGGTCGTCATCGTCAGGATGAACATGGTGGTATAGGCAATCGGATGGGCGCTGAACGTCACCAGATCACGGGCCAGCGTTGGCGCATCGGTGAAGTAGAAAATCCACGCCCCGCCTGTGGCAAGCCCAATCAGGAACCAGCTTGTCCATTTTGTCAGCCGCAACCGCGCCTTGCGGAAATCCATCTTTTCCTGACGGTGTAGCCGCAAACGCGCGTTGCGGTCGCCCTCGATCCAGCGCTCCACCAGTATGAACAGATCGGTCCAGACCGTCTGCGGGCAGGTATAGCCGCACCAGACGCGGCCCAGAGCGGAGGTGAACAGGAACAACCCCAGCCCCGCCATCACCAGAAGACCCGCGATGAAGTAGAATTCATGCGGCCATATCTCGATCCAGAAGAAGAAAAAGCGCCGGTTGGCAAGGTCGATCAGCACCGCCTGATCCGGCAGGTTGGGGCCACGGTCCCAGCGGATCCACGGCGTCAGGTAATAAATCCCCAGCGTGACCGCCATGATGATCCATTTGAGATTACGGAAATTGCCCGAGACGCGGCGCGGGAAAATCGGTTCGCGCGCGGCGTACAGGCTCGGGGGGGCTTCTGGTTCAGTCCGGGACACAGGGGATTCGCTCCGTCACATACATGGTCTGTTGCGTCTGTTCTCACAGGGATCGGGGGCGGCGGCCTTGACCTGCATCAAATACTGCATCTGCGAGGCATCTATTCAGCAGGTTCACCCTGCGGCATTCTGACCGGAAGACTGCACCCGGTGTGTGCAAAACGACCCGTCACTACCTGCGACGGGCCGTTTTGGTATCAAATGGTGCCGGCCTTTCAGGAAACGCGCGAACAGGACGAAAGGTCCGGCACCGACCCGTCAGCACTTGTGGCGCCGACGGGTTTCTCTTGCGCTGGTGGGCGCGTGTTACTCGCCGCCGCCGAGCTGGTGCACATAGGTTGCCACAGCGCGGATCTCGGCCTCCGACAAGCGGTTCGACCATGGCGGCATGACGCCAAAGCGCGAATAGACAACCGTTTCCGTCAGCGTCTCGTAGCTGCCGCCATAGAGCCAGATCGCATCGGCGAGGTTCGGCGCGCCCTGTGAACGGTCACCGCTTCCATCATCCATATGGCAAGAGGCGCAGTTGTTCAGATACACCTCCTCGCCCGCTGCCACGGCAGACGCATCTTGCGGTGTGCCGGACATCGACATGACGTAATTCACCACCTGATGGATCTCGTCGCGGTCCAGTATATCGCCAAAGGCAGGCATCTGGGACCAGCGTGCGTCCGGATCCTCATCGTTGCGGATACCATGCGCGATCGTGGTGTGGATGGATTCGATATCGCCGCCCCACAGCCAGTCATCATCCAGCAGGTTTGGATAGCCCGCTGCCGCGACACCCGCAGCGCCGGAACCGTGGCATTGCGCGCACCATGTCCGGTAGACCGCAGCCCCTGCCGATGTCGCATAGATGCGAAGCTCGGGGTCATCCGCGATGGCGGTCAGATCAGCCTCCACAAGGCGCGCGTTGATATCGGCATTGGCCGCGAGGGCCGCGTCGATCTCGGTCTGCACATTGGCGCGGGTGGACCAGCCCAGAAGGCCGGGCGTGGCCGATCTGATGCCCGGCCATGCCGGATAGGCGATCGTGTAAAGGATGCCCCAGACGATTGTCGCGTAGAAGGTCCACAGCCACCAGCGTGGCATCGGGTTGTCGTATTCCTCGATCCCGTCCCATGTGTGGCCCGTTGTCGGTGGCTCCTTGCCTTCGACATTCTTGTTAATCTCGGCCTTGGTTTCGGGATATTGGCGCTGCGGCGGTTCAACCTTGTTCTCCGGCACGCGATCTTCTTTTTCGACCATCACTGGTGCTCCTTGCTTGTAGCCGCCAAGGAACCGCCGGGCCGCGTATCGGCGGCACGTGCAGTCTTTATCTCTTCTGCTGTGGCGGGTTTGTCTTCGTGCCGGAACGGAATGTCAGCGACGTCCCTGTAGGTCTTGGTGCTGCCCGGACGCATCACAAAGATGATCATTCCGATGAAGAACAAGAACAGGGCCAGCAGCATCCAGCTATCGGCGAACTCGCGCAAAAGCGTATAGGTTTCCATTTTCGGCCCCCTTACCGGCTTGCATCGGGCGTGAAGGTCGAGAAATCGACCAGCGTGCCCAACATCTGGAGATAGGCGATCAGCGCATCCATTTCGGAGATGCCGGGCTGACCGTCAAAGTTGCGGACCTGTGCACCGGGATAACGCTCCACCATATCGTCCCACGCGCCGTCGGGATCGACCTGCACCGCAAAATCGGCGCGGGCGTTGGCGATCATCTCGTCGGTGTAGGGCACGCCGACCATGCGATGGGTCCGCAACAGGTCTTCGATGTGGCGCCCGTCGATCAGCCGATTTTCGAGAAAGCCGTATTTCGGCATCACGGATTCCGGTACCACAGATTGCGGATCACGCAGGTGGTCCACGTGCCAGTCATCCGAATACCGACCACCAACACGGGCCAGATCCGGCCCTGTGCGTTTGGACCCCCACTGGAACGGATGGTCATACTTGCTTTCCGCCGCGAGGCTGTAGTGTCCATAACGCTCCACCTCGTCACGCATCGGGCGGATCATCTGGCTGTGGCAGACATAGCAGCCTTCACGGATGTAGATATCCCGCCCGGTCAGTTCCAGCGGGGAGTAGGGGCGCACGCCCTCTACATCCTCGATGGTATTTTCCAGCCAGAACAGCGGGGCGATCTGCACGATCCCCCCAACTGTCACCACAAGAAAGGCGAAGATGGCCAGCAGCGTTACGTTCTTTTCCAGAACCGCATGTTTGTCGAGAATTGCCATTGCTCCGGCCCTCCTTATTCAGCCGGGACTGCGGAGTTCGTGGCCTTGACGGCCGGCGAACTTCTCACAGTCATCCAGAGGTTGTAGCACATGATCACAGCACCAGCGAGGAAGAGGACCCCACCCAGACCGCGGACCACATACATCGGGAGCTTCGCAGCAACGGTATCGGCAAAGCTGTTCACGAGGAAACCGTTGGCATCGACTTCGCGCCACATCAGGCCTTCCATGATGCCGGTCACCCACATGGCGGCGGCGTAAAGGATGATCCCGATCGTCGCGAGCCAGAAGTGCCACGAGACGAGGCTGAGCGAATAGAGGCGCTCGCGGTTCCACAGTTTCGGCACAAGGAAGTAGAGCGCGCCGAAGGTGATCATGCCGTTCCAGCCAAGCGCACCGGAATGCACGTGACCGATGGTCCAGTCGGTGTAATGCGACAGCGAGTTGACCGCGCGGATCGACATCATCGGCCCCTCGAATGTGGCCATGCCGTAGAACCCGATGGAGATGACCATCATGCGGATGATCGGATCTGTCCGCAGCTTGTCCCATGCGCCCGAGAGCGTCATCAGACCGTTGATCATGCCGCCCCACGAGGGCATCCAGAGGACGATCGAGAACACCATGCCGAGGGTCGAGGCCCAATCCGGCAAAGCGGTATAATGCAGGTGGTGCGGACCAGCCCAGATATACAGGAAGATCAGCGCCCAGAAGTGGATGATCGACAGCTTGTAGCTGAAGACGGGGCGTTCGGCCTGTTTCGGCACGAAGTAATACATCATGCCAAGGAAACCTGCGGTCAGGAAGAAGCCCACCGCGTTATGGCCGTACCACCACTGCACCATCGCATCCTGCACGCCCGAGAAGACCTGCACGGATTTCGACCCGAAGACCGACACCGGGATACTCATGTTGTTGACCACATGCAGCATCGCCACGGTGATGATGAAGGCCAGATAGAACCAGTTGGCCACGTAGATATGCGGCTCCTTGCGCTTGACCAGCGTGCCCATGAAGACGGCGAGATAGGCCAGCCAGACCACGGTCAGCCACAGATCGACATACCATTCAGGCTCGGCATATTCCTTGGACTGGGTAGCCCCCAGAATATAACCGGTCGCGGCCAACACGATGAAAAGCTGGTAGCCCCAGAACACGAACCATGCTGTATTGCCGCCCCAGAGCCGCGCGGCGCTGGTGCGTTGCACAACGTAGAACGAGGTCGCGATCAGCGCGTTGCCGCCAAAGGCGAAGATCACCGCGGATGTATGCAGAGGGCGCAAACGCCCGAAATTCAGATAACCCTGCGCCCATTCGAAGTTGAGCACGGGAAAGGCAAGCTGAAAGGCGATAACCACCCCAACCAGAAACCCGACAACCCCCCAACCTGCGGTGGCGATCACACCGGCGCGCACGACGCCGTCCATATATTCCCCTGACAGGTCGCGCTTGACCACCGGTTCATCGGTGTGGCGCAGTGTCCAGAGAAAGAGCCCGCCCGCCGTAGCCGCCACGATCAGGGCATTTACGAGATAGGCAAGATCGCGTGCATAATTAGCCGCGATCAGCGCAAGCAGCGCGATCAGGCCAAGCACGATCAGCTTGATATAATTCAACATTTTGCGTCCCTTTTTGTCCTGTCCCGTGATTCGTCACGATCACGGGGTCGTCCAGACTGGGTCTGTAATGCTCTGCGCAGGCCGCGAGTGCCTTGATCTGTGTCAAGACTTCGCCATGCAAATCTTGATGCGGGTCAATACGGGAGGGGGGCCAAGATGATAGGGTGCCTTATCGGACAAGACGAAAAGGAGATCATCATGGCGTATAAAACTCTATTCTCAGTTGTGACAGATACGGCCCTTGCGGACCCCGTTCTGGATCAGGCCGTGGCGATGGCACAGGCTTGGGATGCACATCTCGAGGTCCTGTGTATGGGTCTCGACCGGACGCAGATCGGTTTTTACTACGCGGGCGGCAATGCAATGATCCTGCAGGAGACGATCACCCGCGCCCAGGAGGAGGCGCGCGAGGTCGAAGCCTATGTCAGCAAGAAGCTTGCCAAGACTGAAATACGGTGGAGTGTGGACAGCGGGGTCGCGCAACTGGCTGATATGGGCCGCCATGTCGCGCAGCGTGCACGCTTTACCGATCTGGCGATACTTCCCAAACCCTATGGCGACAAACGCGGCGCGGAACTGGAGCCGATCGTCGAGGCGGCGATGTTCGACGCCGGAATTCCCGTGCTGATCGTGCCGCAGAACAAGCCGATGCCAACGCTCATCAACCGGATCGTGCTGGGCTGGAACGAAGGCGACGAGGCGCTCGCCGCCGCACGCGCCGCCCTGCCCTTGCTGATGCAGGCAAGCTCTGTGCGGATCGTTGTCATTGATCCGCCAGCCCACGGCCCGTCACGGTCCGATCCGGGGGGGCAGTTGTCCCAGTTCCTTGCGCGTCACGGGGTCTTTTGCGAGATCGACGTTCTGTCAAAAACCCTGCCGCGAATCTCGGATGTGCTGATCCGGCACGCTACGGACGCAGATGCCGACCTGATCGTCATGGGGGCTTATGGCCACTCCCGCTTCCGAGAGGCAATCCTTGGCGGAGCCACGCGCGAGATGCTGGAACATGCCACCCTGCCGGTTCTTCTGGCGCATTGAGTTAGCAAAGGCGCGGCAGTCTTTCGTCTGGCGCGCCTTCCATTTTGATGGAGCCGCTATCTGCGGTCTTATCAGGCAAGCATACCGCCGTCACTGTCATCACCCGCTTCTTCCAGAAGGCGGCTGAAATCGGGGACAGTCACATGGCGCTTGCCTTGAAGGACAATCACCCCGTCACGCTTGAGCGCAGAAATCTGGCGGCTGACTGTTTCCAGCGTCAAACCCAGATAATCAGCCATTGCTTCGCGCGTCAGCGGCAGATCGAACACCAAGGCCCCTTTGGGCGCGCGCATGTTCAGTGTTGCATCGCGCCGCGCGATGATCGTCAGCAAGGAGGCGATCCTTTCGCGGGCCGTCTTGCGACCCAGCACCAGCATCCACTCGCGGGCCGCGTCCAGCTCGTCCAGCGTCATTTCCAGCAGGCGGTGCGCGATATGCGGCGTGCGCTCCATCATCGCCTCGAAGGGCTTCTTGCGGAAACAGCACATGACCAAATCGGTTGTCGCAACCACATCATAGGCGGCCCCCGGACGGCCGGGACGGCCCACGAAATCGGACGGCAGCAGCAGCCCGACCATCTGGGTGCGGCCATCTTCCATCGTCTGGGTCAATGTCGCGATTCCCGACACAACGGAGCCGACAAAATCCATGCGGTCGCCGGACCAGATCACCGTCTGCCCCGCTTCGAACGTGCGGTAGTACTTGATCTCCTCAAGACGCTCCAACTCGTCCGTCTCGCAACGGGCACAGACCGCACGATGCCGAATTGGACAGTCTTCACACTCAATCGAGTGAGATAGAGTTTTCTCATTCAGCATTTTGACACTTCGCGCATTTGATCTGGGTCAAAGAAATTTATTTGGCTGTCCATGAAACTAGACAGATGATGATGAAAAAGCAACTCGCAAAACTGGGTCTCTTCGACGCGAAAGTGCCGCGATATACCAGTTATCCCACCGCCCCGCATTTCTCAAATGCTGTCGGCTCGGACCATTTTACAAATTGGATCAAGGCGATAGAGCCGGGCTCGGACATATCTCTTTATGTGCATGTTCCATTTTGTCGCAGGTTGTGCTGGTTCTGCGCCTGCCGCACACAAGGCACACAAAGCGACGCGCCCGTGGCGATCTACCTTGAGACCTTGAAAGCAGAGTTGACACTGCTGAGACAGGTTTTGCCCAAAGGCGTGCGCCTGTCGCGGCTCCATTGGGGGGGCGGAACGCCGACCTTGCTGTCGCCTTCCATGATGAGAGATCTGGCAGGATCCATATTCGACGTGGCCCCGATGGCACCGGACGGGGAATTCTCGGTCGAGATCGATCCCAACGAGATTGATACCGCCCGTCTGGACGCGCTGGCCGCGGCGGGCATGAACCGCGCCTCCATCGGCGTTCAGGATTTTGACGACCGTATCCAGCAGACTATCGGGCGCATCCAGAGCTTTGACATCACCCGCGACGCTGTTCTGGCCATCCGCGAACGCGGTGTGGCCAGCCTGAACGCCGATATCCTGTTCGGCCTGCCGCATCAGTCACAGGCGCGGATCACAGAGAGCGTGCAAAAGCTGCTCTCGCTCAACCCTGACCGTGTGGCGCTCTATGGCTACGCGCATGTTCCGTGGATGGCCAAGCGCCAGCAGATGATCCCCTCGGACGCGCTGCCCACTCCGCAAGAGCGGCTTGACCTGTTCGAGACCGCGCGCCGCCTGTTTCTCTGGGATGGCTATGCCGAAATCGGAATCGACCATTTTGCAACCCAGACCGACGGCCTGACCGTAGCGCAAAAGGCCGGAAAGCTGCGGCGGAATTTTCAGGGCTATACGGATGATCCGTCCGACGTGCTGATCGGTGTCGGGGCCTCCTCGATCTCGAAATTCCCGCAAGGCTTTGCCCAGAACGCGCCCGCCACGGGCGCGCATACGGGCGCTATTCGGGACGGGCGTTTCTCTGTCGCCAAAGGTCATGTGTTCCGTGGTGAGGACAAGCTGCGCAGCCGGATGATCGAAGCCCTGATGTGCGATTTCCGCATCGATTCGGCGGAACTTGAAGCCAGCTTCGACATCACCGCCGCAGAGGTGCAACGCCTGTTTGACCGTGCCATCGCGGAATTTCCCGGTGTTCTGGAAATCGCCTCGGGCATCCTGAGCATTCCGGTCGAAGCGCGCGCCCTGACAAGGATGATCGCCCGCAGCTTTGATGCCTATGACATGAGCAAGGCCGGACATAGCTCCGCAATTTGACCAAGCGCCTGATCCTTCACAGGGTCAGGCGGCCGTCAAATCCAGTGCGGCGGCCAGCAGGGCGCGGGCGTAATCGGTCTGCGGGTTCTGGAACAGCGCCTGCGCCTCCCCTGCCTCAACCACGTCGCCGTTGCGCATCACGATCATCTTGTGACTCATCGCGCGCACTACGTTCAGGTCGTGGCTGATGAACAGATAGGCCAGCCCGTATTTGATCTGAAGCGCGCGCAGCAGATCGACGATCTGCACCTGCACCGTCATGTCCAGCGCCGAGGTCGGCTCGTCCAGAACCAGCAGTTTAGGCCGCAGGATCATCGCGCGCGCAATCGCGATACGCTGGCGCTGGCCGCCGGAAAACTCGTGCGGGTAGCGGTGCATCATCGCGGGGTTCAGGCCCACCTCGGACATCATCTCGGCCACCATCTGGCGCTTGTCCTGACCGGGTGCCACACCATGCACACCCAGCCCTTCGGCGATGATCTGTTCGCAGGTCATGCGCGGTGACAGGCTGCCGAACGGGTCCTGAAACACGATCTGCATGTCCTTGCGCAGCGCGCGCAGGCGCTTGGTGGACCAGCCCCGCACATCCTGCCCGTCAAAGGTAATTCCCCCTTCCGAAGCGATCAGCCGCATGATCGCCAAGGCCAGTGTCGTTTTACCGGAGCCGCTTTCCCCCACGATCCCCAGCGTCTCGCCCGCGCGGATGCTTATAGTGGCGTCGTTGACCGCCTTCACATAGCCTACTGTGCGCTTCAGCAAGCCACGCTGGATCGGGAACCAGACTTTGAGGTTATCGGTGCGGAGCACTTCCGGCGCATCTCCGGCCACGGGAGCGGGAATGCCCGCCGCCCGCGCCTCCAGCAGTTTGCGGGTATAGTCATGCTGCGGATTGGCAAAAATCTGCGCCGTCGGCCCCTGCTCGACAATCTCGCCGCCTTTCATCACGCAAACCTTGTCTGCGATGCGACGCACGATGCCCAGATCATGGGTGATGAACAAAAGCCCCATATTCTCGGTGCGCTTGAGGTCTGCCAGCAGGTCGAGGATCTGCGCCTGAATGGTTACGTCCAGCGCCGTTGTCGGCTCGTCCGCGATCAGCACGTCCGGTTTGTTGGCCAGTGCCATCGCGATCATCACGCGCTGGCGTTGCCCGCCCGACAATTGGTGCGGATAGGCCCCCAGACGGCTTTCGGCCTCGCGGATACCAACCTTTTCCATCAGTTCGATGATCCGCTTGCGCGCCGCCTCTCCCACCAGACCCTGATGCAGGGCCAGCGATTCCGATAGCTGCCGTTCCAACGTATGCAGCGGGTTGAGGCTGGTCATCGGTTCCTGAAAGATGAAGCTGATATCGTTACCGCGCACCTTGCGCAGCATCGCCGCATCCGCCCCGATCATCTGCTGACCGTCATAGGTGACCGAGCCACTGACCTGCGCGGAATCGCCCAGAAGCGACACGGTGCTCAGCGCGGTGACCGATTTGCCGGAGCCGCTTTCACCCACCAGCGCAACAGTCTCGCCGCGCTCCAGCGTGAAGCTGACCCCGCGCACGGCTTGGGTCAGCTTGCCGTCCTGCCGGAAGGACACGCTCAGATCACGGACCTCAAGAAGGCTCATTGAAAGGTCTTTCTGGGATCAAACGCATCGCGCACACCTTCAAAAATGAACACCAGAAGCGACAGCATGATGGCGAAGACGAAAAACGCGGTAAAGCCCAGCCACGGCGCTTGCAGGTTTTGCTTCGCCTGCAGCGTCAACTCACCCAGCGAGGGGGAGGAGGACGGCAGTCCGAAGCCCAGAAAATCCAGACCCGCCAGTGTGGCGATGGTGCCTGTGACGATGAAGGGCAGCATGGTCACGGTCGCCACCATCGCATTGGGCAGCATATGGCGGAACATGATCGTCGTGTTGCTGACGCCCAGCGCCTTGGCCGCGCGCACATATTCCAGATTGCGCGCCCGCAGGAATTCGGCGCGCACCACACCGACAAGGGCTGTCCAGCCGAACAACACCATGATGAACACCAAGAGCCAGAAACTTCGCCCCAAAATGGCGAACAGGATGATGATCACGTAAAGCGCGGGCGTGGCGCCCCAAATCTCGATGATGCGCTGGAAGATCAGATCCATCCAGCCCCCGAAATAGCCCTGTATGGCCCCCGCTGCGATGCCCACAAGCGAGGCCAGCGTGGTCACGATCAGGGTAAACATGATCGAAAGACGGAAGCCGTAGATCACCCGCGCCATCACATCGCGCTTGGTATCATCCGTACCCAGCCAGTTCTGGCTGTTGGGCGGCAGGGGCGCTGCACCGGGGCGGTCAACCGTGGTGCGGAAGCTGTAGGGGATCAGCGGCCAGATCGCCCAGCCCTGCTCGATCGCCTGTCCGTTGACCATGCCGGTTTCGGCTTGCGCCTTGATCCCTTCGGGATCGTCAAAACAATCCTCCAGCCCGCCGGAGGCAATCAGGCATTGCACCTCGATATCACGGTATGGCGCTTCGGTCTGGAAATCCCCGCCAAAGGCTGTTTCGGGATAGAAGGTGAAGATCGGCGTGTAGAACTCGCCCTGGAATTTCACCAGAATCGGTTTGTCATTCGCGATCAACTCGGCGCAAAGCGACAGGCCGAACAGCACTGAAAAGATGATGAGCGACCAGAATGCGCGGCGGTTGCGCTTGAAATTGTTCCAGCGGCGCTGGTTCAGCGGCGACAGGAACGGCTTTTTGGGCGCGCTCACATCGGCGGGCATCGGGACCGGTGTCACGGTGGGATCAGGCAGGGTCACCATGGTTCAGCCCTCCCTCTTCTCGAAATCGATCCGTGGATCGACCAGCACATACATCAGGTCCGACAGGATGCCCACCACAAGCCCGATCAGACCGAAGATGAACAATGTGCCGAAGATCACCGGATAGTCCCGCGCCACCGCCGCCTCGAAGCCAAGGCGACCCAGCCCGTCCAGCGAGAAGATCGTCTCGATGATCAGCGAGCCGCCGAAGAATACACCGATGAAGACAGCCGGAAAGCCCGCAATCACGATCAACATCGCGTTGCGGAAGACATGCCCGTAGAGCACCTTTTTCTCGGACAGCCCCTTGGCACGGGCGGTCATCACATAGTGTTTCTTGATCTCGTCCAGAAAGCTGTTCTTGGTCAGGAGCGTGAGCGTCGCAAAGGCCGAAATGGTCGAGGCGGTGACCGGCAGCGCAATATGCCAGAAATAATCCGCGATCTTGCCCAGCAGGGACAGTTCTTCCCAGTTATCCGAAGTCAGACCACGGAGCGGGAAAATCTGCCAGTATGACCCGCCCGCGAACAGCACCAGCAGCAGGATCGCAAAGAGGAACCCGGGGATGGCATAGGCCACGATAATCAGACCGGACGTCCATGTATCGAAGCGGGTGCCGTCATTGACCGCCTTGCGGATACCCAGCGGAATGGACACGGCATAGGCGATCAGCGTGGACCAAAGGCCCAGCGTGATCGAGACGGGCAGCTTTTCCAGCACCAGATCGATCACGCTGATCGACCGGAAGTAGCTGGTGCCGAAATCCAGCCGCATGTAGTTCCAGAGCATATTGAAGAACCGCTCGACCGGCGGCTTGTCGAACCCGAACTCCCGCTCAAGCTGGGCGATAAACTCGGGCGGCAGACCGCGCGCGCCCGCATAGCCGCTATCCGCGCCGCCGGCACTGACACCGGCATCACCGCCGCCCGCGAAGCCCTCGAAAACATCGCCCTGCCCGCTGACCTGCGCCAGGATCTGTTCGATCGGGCCACCGGGCACGAACTGCACCAATGCGAAATTGATGATCATGATCCCCAGCAATGTGGGGATCACCAGCGCCAGACGGCGAAGAATATAGGCGCCCATGTCGCGTTACCTAGCGGATCGCGCCAGAGGCCCGAAGCGCCTGCGCCTTGTCGGGATTGAACCACCAGATCGACATCTCGCCCATGCCGTTCGGCGGCGGGTTATCGGTATAGGGGCGCTCGAACATATCGAAATAAGCGATGTTGTGCTCGCCCTTATACCATTGCGGCACCCATATATGCATTGCGCGCAACACGCGGTCCAGCGCTGAAACCGCCGTCTCCAGATCTTCGCGGCTGGTGGCGTTCTCGATCGTGCGGATCAGCGAATCCACCGCAGGGTTGCTGACGCCTGCGATATTGTTGGCCCCTTCCGCATCCGCCGCATCGCTGCCGAAAATCCCGCGCAGTTCGATCCCCGGTGTCTGGGACATGGAGTAGCGCCGTGTGACCATATCGAAATCGAAGTTCTTCTCGCGCTCCTGCGACTGGGCTGAATCGACGCGCGTATAGACCGCATCCACACCCAGACGGCGGAGGTTTTCCACATAGGGGTTGATGATCCGCTCGAAACTTGCGCTGTCGTTCAAAATCTCGATCCGCAAGCGCTGGCCCGCGTCGTTGACGCGCAAACCATCGCCGCCCACGGTCCAGCCTGCCTCGTCCAGCAAGCGGCCCGCTTCGCGCAGGGCGCGACGGTCCGAGACTGTGGCGGGGTTCGATTCAGACGGGCTGAACGCGGGTTCGGTGAACACCGCCTCGGGAATATCGGCACGCAGCGGCTCCAGCAGGGCAAGCTCCGCCTCGGATGGCATCCCCTCCGCCTGCATCGTCGAGTTCTCCCAGAAACTGTCGGTACGGCTGTAAAGGCCGTAAAACAGGCTCTCGTTGGCCCATTCGAAATTGAAAGCCATGCCGATGGCCTGTCGCACACGGGCATCCTCGAACACCGGACGGCGCAGGTTGAACCAGAATCCTTGCGTTCCGGCGGGACGGCCATCCGGCAATGTCTCAACCTTTACCGCACCGCTTTGCACGGCGGGGAAATCGTAGCCCGTGGCCCAGAGCAGGGACATGAACTCCTCGCGGTACATATAGGCGCCGCCCTTGAATGCCTCGAAAGCGGTGGTGTAATCGGCAAAATACTCGACTTGCAGGATATCGAAATTGTTCTGTCCGACATTCACGTTCAGATCGCGCGCCCAGTAGTCATCGCGCCTGACGTAGCTGACAGAGCGGCCCGCATCGACACGGTTGAGCAGATAGGGGCCGGACCCCAAGGGTGGCTCAAGGGTGGATTGCGCGAAATCACGATCCTCGTAATAGGCCCGCGAGAAAATCGGCAAGCCTGCGGCACTCATCGGAAGCTCGCGCAAGGCTCCATCTTCGTTGAAAGTGAACTTGACCGTGTGGTCATCCAGCGCCTCGACCGATTTGAAATCGTTGAACAACACGCGGTAGGCGGGCCGCCCCTGTTCGCGCAGCACCTCGTAGCTGAAGACAACGTCATGCGCTGTCACAGGTGTCCCGTCCGAAAACTTAGCCTCGGGCCGCATGTAGAAAATAGCCCATTCGCGGCTTTCGGGATATTCGATCGTATGGGCAACAAGGCCGTACATGGCGTCAGGCTCGTCAAGAGATCCGGTCATCAATGTGTCGTAGAAGACAGTCGACAAAGAGGCCGCGTTGCCGCGCAGGATATAGGGGGTCAGACTGTCGAAAGTGCCAAAGGCCCATGTCGAAAAAGTGCCGCCTTTAGGGGCATCGGGGTTCACATAGTCGAAATGCTCGAAACCTTCAGGATATTTGAGATCACCAAAGGTCGAGATACCATGCGCGCGGATGATGTTTTCATCCGTCTCTTGCGCGCGGAGCGGCCCGATTGAGACAAGCAGAACGAGAATGGCCGTACCAAGGGACATGATGGCATGTTTCAACAGGGCTGGCCTGGATAGGGCGGTGCGCGCGGCGGCGCTGTTGCGGGGCCGGTTCAAGTGCTCATCCTCCTGCTGATCTGACCGGTGCTGTCCGGCGCTTGACTTGATGTAAGCTAAATGGCTGACAGGGCCACATTCAAGTTGAGATTAAGTGATCTTTGCGTGATCACAGCTTTGCTTCTTTCGTTGCCCAAGAAAAAACCGCCCATGCGACGCATGGACGGTTTCCTGTGAGGTCATTCTCGCATCGATCAGTCGTCAACCGAATCCAGATAGACGATCAGGTCTGCACGCTCCTGCACGTTGCGGATACCTGCAAAGGCCATCGACGTGCCGGGCGCATACCCGCGCGGATTTTCGATGAAGGCGGACAGGGTGTCAGCGGTCCAGATACCGTCGTCATCCAGCGCGCCGGAATAGCCAAAGCCGTCTACCGCGTTTTTCGGACGGCCAACGATGCCGTAGAGGTGCGGGCCAGTGCCGTTCACGCCGTCTTCCAGCCTGTGGCAAGCCGCGCATTTGTTGAAGGCGCGCGCGCCGCGGCCCAGATCGGCAGAGGCAAGAAACTCTTCGAAAGGAACTTCCTCCGCGCCCTCGTCGGCAACTTCTTCTTCACCTGTATCAATAACATAGGCTTGCTGCACATCACCGTAACCGCCGCCCGTCCGGTACAGCTCTTCCGCGCCCCATTTGGCCAACAGGAAAATCAGAAGTGCACCGCACAGAGCACCCAAAGTCTTGGTGAAAGTCATCGTATCAAGCATGTGTCGCCCGCCCGTTGAATCGGTTTAATTACGTATATGTCTTGCGGGTATCTATTGCTTCCCCTTCTGGCTGGCAAGATATAGTTACCGCGACGAAACGCCCAGATCGGGGAAAAGTGACGCGTATTTGACGGGAAATGATTGAATGACGAACCGTATCGCCTTCCAAGGAGACCTTGGCGCCTATTCGCACGAGGCTTGCGTGGCCGCCCGTCCGGATATGGAGGCACTGCCCTGCCGCACCTTCGAGGATGTGATCGAGGCGGTGCGCGCAGGCCGTGCGGATCTGGCGATGCTGCCCGTGGAAAACTCGACCTACGGGCGGGTGGCGGACATCCACCGCCTGTTGCCGGAATCGGGCCTGCATATCGTGGACGAGGTTTTCGTCCGTGTGCGGATCTGCCTGATGGCACGCCCCGGAACGAAGCTCGGGGATATCCGCAAGGTTCGGGCGCATCTGGTGCTGATCCCGCAGGCGCGCGCGTTTCTTGAGGCGCACAACATCAGCGCCGAGGCTGCCGCCGACAGCGCGGGTGCCGCCGCTGAACTGGCGCGCGGCGGGCCGTCAGATCAGGCAGTGCTTGCCAGCGAACTGGCGGCGCAGATCCACGGGCTGGAAGTGCTGGCGCATGATATCGAGGATCACGGCCACAACACCACCCGCTTTTTGCTGATGGCGCCGCAGGCCGATCTTAGCCGCCGCTCCGATCACATGATGACGACCTTCGTGTTTCAGGTCCGCAACATTCCCGCGGCGCTTTACAAGGCGATGGGCGGCTTTGCCACAAACAGCGTGAACATGACGAAGCTGGAAAGCTACATGGTCGGCGGTTCGTTCACCGCAACCCAGTTCTATGCCGATATCGAGGGCCACCCCGAGGATGCCAATGTGACGCTGGCGCTGGAGGAACTGGGGTATTTCACGACAGAGCTGAGCATTCTCGGCGTCTATCCGGCGGACCCCAAAAGGTTCTGACGGCTCCGAGCTCGGATCAGGGGCATGGCCAGCTTAAATGCTAAGCGCCTCAGCCAGCCCGCCTAATCCGCTCTTCAAGGTCGCGGGCATAGTCTGCCATGCGCTGGTTGAACTTTCTTGTCAGATTGGTCCGCGCAAGTTTGAGCGATTGCACCAGAAGACGGGCGGGGATGCTGTTCGGTTTCAGGTTCAAATCGATACTCAACCGCGTGCGCGCAGGCGACAGGGCCACCAGATCGATCACCAACACCGTTTCAAGGCCCTGCGCGACAGAATGGAACCGCATGTTGTTCGGGGGAGAAAAGGTTGTCATCTCGATGTTCAACTGACGTTGTCGCCCCCGCGCCATGAAGGTGGCATGCCAGCGCATGCCCGGCCCTTTCTTCAGAAGGGAGTCCGTGCGCTGAACTTCGGCACCACGTCGCAAGGCCGCCCGTTCAAGCGTTTCGAAATCGCTGACCTGCGCGAAAACCTTTTCGATCGGTGCTTCCAGATCTTCCTTCGCCGTAAACTTCATCGGGTCTCACTCATCAACTAAACCACCGGACCCAACACACCTGCATGCATATGGCTCATCAACTGCACGGCCAAAGCTGGCCGCGTCCGCTGTCATATGCCCACATGCGCATGTCAATCAAGTCGATCCGCTAACCAATTATTAAGAATAAAGTGGGCTATCGCACCGCTGCGTGCGGGCAGAATCCTTGGATGGCGTCCTGCCGAGACCTCCAGCATCTCGTCCCGAGTGACCCAGATCGCATCCTCGATCTCGACAGGGTCTATCGTGATCTCGCGGCTGAGCGCCTCACCATGGCATCCCATCATCAGCGAGGAGGGGAACGGCCAAGGCTGGCTGGCCAGATAACTGACCTGCCCGACGCGGACGCCTGCCTCCTCCCAGACTTCACGCCGCACAGCCGCCTCTATCGTCTCGCCGGGTTCGATGAAGCCCGCGAGCAGGGAATACATCCCCTCGGGCCAGCCCGGCGACCGACCCATCAGCACAGAATTTCCATGTGTGATCAGCATGATGACAACCGGATCGGTGCGGGGAAAATGATGCGCGCCGCAGGCTGGGCAATCGCGCTGCCATCCGGCTTTGGAGACCTCGCTGCGCGCGCCGCAAACTGCGCAAAAGCCGTGGGTCGCGTGCCAGTTCAGCAAGGCCCGTGCACTGGCTGCCAGTTCGGCATCGCGCGGAGTGATCCGTGTCATCACCGCGCGCAACTCGGCAAAGCGCTGTGTTTGCGGCAAGGCCGGATGGTGCTGCTCGCTGCGATCAAGAAAGCTGTTCAGATTTGCACCGTCGTGATCCGCTGGCGACCACGCGGAAAGATCATGGGCAAAAACAGCACCCCCGTCCTCGCGGCCCAGAAAGAAGGGCTGCGGCGCAGTTTCCTGCAGCACCGGATGATCGAGTTTCATGCGCACAAGGTTGCGCCCGTGCGGCCCATCCTCCAGCAGGGGCTTGCCGCGCCAGAACAAAACCGCGCGGCTGGTCGGATCTGTTGCGGCCTGCGCCAGAGCAGCCGGATCGCCGCGCCATTCAGCCGCCCTGTCCAGCGCCGATCCGCCAAAGGTGACCGTCTCCGCTATCTTCATCTGCCCTGCGCCTCTCGAAGGACCGTTGCCGACCCGTGACAAAACTTTGGGCAGTTTAGACACCGCCTTGCAGGGAATGCAAAGCCCGCCGCCCCATGCGGGCGCTTTTCTCTTTCAGGTAGCATGGTGTTTCTGCATTCTGCTCTTGGCTTAACGCTCCGGTCGTGTGAGCATTTCTCTTGTAGGTAATCGTGTGAGCATTTCTCTTGTAGGTATATGTGTGTGAGGTGACGCATCTGGTGGTTTTTGGTGACGCGTGACTGATTTCAAACAGGTTTTGGTGCCTCGCTGGTCTGCAAATACAGATCCATTACTGGATTTGCGCCTTTTGCAGACCACCGATCTGCATGCCCATATTCTGGCATTCGATTATCTGTGCGACCGAGCAGCGAACATCAACAGCCTGTCACGATTGGCAGCTGTGATCGGTGCGGCGCGGTCAGAGTGTAGCAATTGCCTCCTTCTGGACACAGGCGACATACTGCAAGGCAATCCGCTGGGCGATGTCTATGCCAGCCAGTTGCCAAGGCGGAAAGGTCAGACACATCCTGTGATCGCCGTGATGAACCATCTGGGATATGACGCCGGAACGCTTGGCAACCATGATTTCAATTTCGGGTTGGACTTTCTGGAGCACGCCCTTTCCAAAGCCGCGTTTGAGCTGGTCTGCGCCAATGCCGCCCTGCACCTTGGTGCGCGCCCCTGCGATGACCAGACATTGGTGCCGCCTTGGACGATCCTGAAACGGCGGATGCAGGACAGGAACGGGCTTTGCCACGACCTGCGCATCGGTGTGATCGGTCTGTTGCCGCCCCAGATCGACATCTGGGACCGCGCGCATCTCGAAGGGCGGCTGCACACCCGCGATATTGTCGGGACGACACGCGCCTATCTGCCGCATATCCGCAAGGCCGGTGCGGATATCGTTGTGGCGCTGGCGCATTCCGGCATCGCGCCCGAAGAGGGCGGGCACCGGACGGAGAATGCGGCTCTGTCCATCGCCGCCTTGCCGGGCGTCGATGCCGTTTTCTGCGGGCACCAGCATCAGCTATTCCCCGGACCGGCTTTCGCGGGAATCGAAGGGGTCGATACGCAAGCAGGCACGCTGCATGGCAAACCTGCTGTGATGGCGGGATTTTGGGGTTCGCATCTCGGGATCATCGATCTGACCCTGCGGCGCGACGCAACCGTCTGGAAGGTGAGCGGCCACAGGGTCCATTTGCGGAAAGCCAGCGAATACCCCGCCGATCCTTTGGTGCGACGCGGCCCCCCTTTCGATCCCGATGAGGCCGCTATCCGGACACTGTTGCGCGCCACGCATACGCGCACGCGGTCCCATCTCAACCGCCCTGTCGGCCACAGCAGCAAGCCGCTGCATTCCTATTTCGCCATGGTGGCCGACGATCCTTCGATCCAACTTGTGGCTGCAGCACAGCACGAGCAGATTGCGCACTGGCTGCAAGACCGCCCCGAACGCAGCATCCCGCTGCTGTCTGCGGTCTCGCCATTCAAGACCGGCGGCATCGAGGGGCCGGACCATTTCACGCAGGTGCCAGCCGGACCGTTGCTGCATCGCAGCCTTGCGGGGCTTTATCAGTTTCCCAATACGCTCTGCGCCGTGCAGGTCACAGGTGCGGCTTTGCACGAATGGCTGGAACATGCCGCCGGACAGTTCAACCGGATCATCCCTGGACGGCAGGACCAGCCTTTGCGCGATCCCGACTTTCCCAGCTACAATTTCGATGTGATCTGCGGGCTGCGCTACGTGATCGACCCGACCCAGCCGCCACGCTACGCGCCCGACGGGAAATTGCTGAACCCCGGCGCAAGCCGGGTGCGCGACATCTCCTATCAGGCAAAGCCGGTGCTGCCGGCTCAGCGGTTCATTGTCGCCACCAACAGCTATCGTGCCGGCGGCGGGGGTGGTTTCACCACTCCGGTTGCGATGGAGGAGGTTGCGTTGCCCGCCCGCGTCCCGATCCGCGAGGTGCTCGTCGGCTACGTCTCCCGCCGCGTCTCGATCACGCCTGAGGCAAAGCCTGTCTGGCGCTTCGCCGCCTGTCCCGGCACATCCGTTGTGTTCGACAGCGCGCCTGCGGCTGCGGATATCAGTCCCGACCCGCCGGATCTCCGGATCGAAACGCTCGGCCCTGTTTCGGGTGGTTTCATGCGGTTTCGTTTGTATTTGTGAAAGCTGGCATAACGCCCGAACATGCGGGGTGTTGGTGACCAGTGAATATAACCGCAGCCTGATAAACGGCACGGCCTGCGCCCAACCCACCTTGCGAATCCTGAAACTGCGGCCTATATGGGCGGTGAGAGGTTGGCGCGGGCAGGCACCTCGCCAACCCGGTCAGGTCCGGAAGGAAGCAGCCGTAACGAGCCCCGCTTGGGTCGTTGTCCAGCCTCTCACCTTACCCCTCTCATATGCTATGAATGGCGCGCCCCTTGCGCGGGCCATGAAAACAGGCCAAGCATTCAGGCTGATCCTGCTTTGACATGAAAGGCCGCGATGCCTGCCGATACCCCACTGGACGAAGGCAATGGCCCGGTTCTGACGCTGGCCGATCTGGGCTGGTCAGAGCATTTTGCAGCCCAATGCGAAGCGGAGGATGCCGCCTTGGAGCCGATGCGGGTCTGTTCCGTGCAACGCACAACGGCAACGGGGCTTGGGCCGGATGGCGAGCGCCCTCTCGGCTATCCGCCGGAACTGCGGGCCGGCAAGCTGGCTGTCGGGGATTGGGTGCTGGTCGAGCCGGACACTGGACGGATCGCACGCGTTCTGGAACGGGTCTCGGTGCTCAGCAGGCGCGCCGCCGGGATCGAGGCAAAACCGCAACTGCTGGCGGCGAATGTCGATACCTTGTTCATCACCACCTCCTGCAACGCGGATTTCAACCCCGCACGGCTGGAACGCTACATGGTTCTGGCACTGGATGCGGGGGTGGAGCCGGTGATCATGCTGACAAAAACAGACCAGACCGACGACCCCGAAAGCTATGTCGCACAGGCCCGCGCCTTATCGGACAAAGTGGCAGGCGTGATCGCGCTGAATGCCAAGGACCCCGCACAGGTCGCTCAAGTGTCACGATGGTGCGGGCCGGGACGCACGGTGGCTTTTGTCGGCTCTTCCGGTGTGGGTAAATCCACGCTGATCAATGCGCTGACCGGCGGAGGGCAGGCCACGGCGGCGATGCGGCAGGACGATGCCAAGGGCCGCCACACCACAACCGCCAGATCGCTGCATCTGATGGCGGGTGAAGGCTTGGTCATCGACATGCCGGGGATGCGGGAGTTGGGCCTGCACGACGTGTCGGGCGGGATCGACGAATTGTTCGGCGACATCACGGCCCTGACGGAACAATGCAAATTCCGCGACTGCAATCACGTGGCAGAACCCGGCTGCGCGGTGCAGGCGGCTGTCGCCGCAGGCGCGCTTGATCCGGCGCGGCTGGAGCGGTGGCGCAAGCTGAAGTCAGAGGATGCGCTCAACAGCACCTCAATGACCGTCAGCCGCCGCAGGGCGCGCGCGCTTGGCAAGGCGCATCAGGCGGCACAGACCGCGAACCGCAAGACCAAAGGGGCTACGACGGGCAAACCGCCGCGCAAGAAGTAGTGTCCGCCACCTGACGAAAGGTTCCCGTGCCACGGGCGATGCGGTCGCGACGGGCAGTTCTGCAGCATTCCCACTGTTCAAGTACGTCCGCGCGCGGAACAAGGCGCGAAGCGCCGCCGCGCATCGCCGGGCCGCCCCCCCGGCACGGCGATTTGGCTCATGCAGGCGCGGTTCTAGAGGTCAGGCGAATTTGGCTGGCATAAACTGCCGTACTGAAAATGTTGCTTCGCCGCACCGCGACCCGACGCTGCCCGGCTCGTTGATTTCAATTGAGCGCGCCCTGCTCTAGGACCGCGCGCGGCTGCGGCGGCGCAAGCTCCATGTCATCTGAGCGTCGGTCTCGA
>JBLRWK010000033.1:0-49981 GCA_047921295.1 Rhodobacterales bacterium | reverse complement strand
TCGTGGGCCGCGCCTTCGGCCTTGATGCGGATGTGCTGGTGGATGCGATCAACGCCTCGACAGGGCGCAATAATTCGACAGAGAACAAACTCAAGCAGTTCATCCTGAATGAGAGCTATGCCGAGGCAGGTTTTGCGCTGGAACTGATGGCCAAGGATGTGGCGCTCGCCGCAGCACTGGGCGATGCGATGGGACAAAAACTGCCGGGGCTATCCGCCGCCCGTGCGCTTTGGGCGCAGGCAAGGGAGGGGCTTTCTCCGGGTGCAGACCACACAGAAATTTACCGTTTTCTTGCCGAAATGCCGGAGCAGGACACGACATAAGCCCATAGTGAATAACCATCGGGAGGTGGAAATCCCGCCGTCTCCCGATGGCCTTTAGCTGTCAGCCATGCCGGAAATGGGCAGGCACATAGCGGAACGCCTCTCCGTCGCGGCGGATGTTGCCGATCCCGGGGAAAGGGAAGTGATAGCCGATCATCGGCAACTGCTCCGACACTGCCATCTCGTAGAGACGGACCCGCGTGATCGCCGCCTGTGCGGGGTCTGTGTCAAAGGCGAATTCCCATGTCGGGTTGCGGAACAGCAGCGCATAGTGGTGCACCACGTCCCCGACGTTCAGAAAACTCTCCCCGTCCGAGGTGATCACAAAGGACGTATGCCCCACCGTATGGCCGGGCGTCGACACGGCCTGAATCCCCGGCAGGACTTCCTTGCCATCTTCGACAAAGAAGATCCGCTCGCGTCGCGGCAACAGGTTGCGCCGCGCTCCTTCGATGTGACGGAAGGGAGAGGATGCTTCTCCGGCAAGGCCCTGCCGCGCCGGATGGGAGCAACTTTTCAGTCAATAAAACGGATGCTTTGCCAAGCAGACGATCATATGCGCCGGAATGGAAAAGGGCCTTGGCTCAAATACCTAGGCCCTTTTATTGCTGCTTCGCAGTCCTTTACAGTGATGCCAACCTTCTACTTTCCAAACTGATATTGAGCTTTCGGAACCTTTGAGAGAACCGCGTTCCGAAACCATTTACCGCGGTGAGAATATCTCGGGGCTTTTGCTGCGGGACCCGCCAAAGTTGTGGACGACGACCTGCCCGTCAACGGCAATGGCACGCTCACGCGGCGTGAGGATCAGCCCGGCATCGACCAGCGACGGCATGCCTGTTGTGGCCGCTGCAGTACCGCTTCGGTGGATGCCACGGTCACGCTCGAACACGGTGACGGTTGCTGGCTCGGAGCGGGTCATCAGCGCTTCGGCGGAAGCAGGCTGGCTTGCATAGGCCAAGGGTGCGAAGGTTACGGCGGCGATTGCGGTGATGATAATGCGCTTCATGGTGTTATCTCCTTGGGTTTGATGTCGATCATGATTGATCTGCCACCACCATGACACTGCATAAGCGCACACTCAAAACACAGCTATTGAAGCGAAAGTGTAGCGGGACGGAAACCCGGAATGTAACTTTTCTCGAAAACCTCAAATTTGGGGTATTTATCATTTTAAATCAGTGAAGCTAAGAATGCGGAGCATCGGACAAAAGTGAAATGTTACTCACCCTTCACAGAACCGTGCATTAGACGAGAGGTGTTTTGTGAAGTCTGTCTCAGCATCTGACAAGTGACGGATCAGAGCTATCGAAAGC
Organism: Rhodobacterales bacterium; assembly: GCA_047921295.1. Lineage (GTDB taxonomy): Bacteria > Pseudomonadota > Alphaproteobacteria > Rhodobacterales > Rhodobacteraceae > Seohaeicola. The sequence goes on along the minus strand of JBLRWK010000033.1, from coordinate 48,342 downwards.
GGATTGGTGCGTTTTTGCACATTACTCCGAAGAGTGGTTGAATTTCGCAAAGACCGGGCAGAATCACGGTCGACCGCATCTCATAAACGCAAGCTATCAATTCAGACCCCGCAGTTGAAAGATCAACCGCGGGGAAATGTAGGTTTCTATTTACAAAAGCCTCACGGACCTACTGGATTGTCCAGTTCACCATCGCCGTGTCATCCGCATTCGCAAGAGCCACGGTATTTCCGCTTAATTGCGCGTCCTGACACCGGCTACCAGCCCAAGCGGCTGGTGCGGTTATATTCCTGCACCATTGACCGTTCCGAATTTCCCAAGTCCCTTCTACCGCCCCCGCTGGCCCTGTCCCGGACAGGGTTCCGTTGGGGTTGACGTAAACAGACGTCTCACCGGCAACCAGCGTTTTGCCTGACACAGCCGCAGTAAGCGGATCAACCTGAGCACCTTGATCTTGCATACATCCGGCAACAAGCAGAGCCGAAACTGTCATCGAAAAAGCTACGTTCGTTTTCATATTACCCCCCGTAATTACAAGATTTCGACGAGATAGCACAGCCAAGAGGCACGCCATCATGAACAGGGTGCCTTGGAATTCCAACTGGATCAAGATTTTTGCGCAAGGCGAGCGTGAGTCGATGGACCGTCGACACGCGCCACGAAACGTTTCGCGCTCATGGCCGTGTCAGGGGCAGTTTCTTCCTGCGTGGCAGCGCCATCCGCGACCCGCTTAACCTTCGGGCGTCAGGCGCAGAACGGCGCCGTCCTCCTCTTCGATCAGAAGCCAGATGTTGCCATCCAATCCAATATGGACATCGCGCACGCGGTGCCCGATCTCGATTGCTTCTTCAGAGACAACGTCACCGTCCTCAAGACGCAGGCGAACAAGGCCTTCGGTTACAAGGCCGCCGACGAGCATGTCGCCTGCCCAATTCTCGAAGGCCGATCCGGCTGAAACGAAGGTCACGCCCGAGGGTGCCACGGTATCTTCAAACACATGCACCGCCGATGTCATGCCCTCCATACTCAACCCGACCCCGATGGGCGCGCCGGAATAGTCGGTGCCGCCTGTCAGGAACGGCCAGCCGTAGTTGTTGCCCGCCTCGATCAACTGGATCACATCGCCGCCCTCCGGCCCGTGATCAACGGCCCAAAGCTGATTGGTGTCGGGGTGCAGGGTCAGGGCCTGAATGTTGCGGTGCCCCATGGAGTAGATGTAGGGGTCCGGCTCTCCCTCGTCCGCCTCGGCCTCAAACGACGGGTTGTCCGGATGAGCCTCGCCCTCGTCGGTCAGGCGCACTATCGACCCTGCCTGATCGGCTACATCCTGCGCCCGCTCCAGATTGCGGCGCTCGCCGATCGACAGGAACAGCGATTGGCCCTCAGGGTCGAACGCCATCCGGCCACCGAAATGCAGACCGCTGGAATCCTGATCGTCCTGCTTCATTACGAAGATATCCTCGACATCGCCGAATGTGACGTCACCGTCCTCCTGGCTCAATGTGCCGCGAATGATGGTCACGGCCGCACCGTGATCGGTTTCGCGCGAATAGCTCAGATAGGCCCAACCGTTCTCGGTGAAATCAGGATGCAGTTTCACATCGAAAAGCCCCGCCTGACTGCGCTCTGTCTCTCCCTCATAGCGGAAAAGATCCTCCGCTTCCCAAATCGGGTCTGACAAACTGCCGTCGACATTACCCACACGCAAAGCGCCGGTATTGCGTTCTGTGACCAGAAACTCCGTATCGGATATGAAGGCCATGCCCCAAGGATGCGACAGGCCCTCGACGACGGTTGCAACAGTAAACGTATGATCCTGCGCCTCGACAGTCGTCTCTTGTGCCAATGCAGCGGTCCCGACGAAAAGCGTCAAAGGGGCAAGGGGGGTGGCTTTCAAAAAGGGGGACATCAGGGGCTCCATCAAATTTGCTTCGTTACCTGTGCCAACCTGACGCCGTCCAAAATGTTCCCTATATGGTCGTGACGATGTTGGGGGACGCTATGCAAGCTCCCGCGACATGGATCGCATGCAGATAATCCGACTGGCAGGCAGCCCCTCCCGCAACCTGCGCGGGGCTTCACTCGACCAGCACCGTCACGGCAAAGTTCCGGTCAGGGTCGGTAAGAAACTCGGCCACGCGCCACCCTGCCCCGGCGGCAAGGCTCTCAACCGCCTCGCGGGTGTATTTGTGGCTATTCTCGGTGTGGATGCTTTCCCCCTCCGCAAAGGCGAAACGGTCGTGTCCGATGCAAACCTCTTGCGCCTTGCGGCTGACCAGATGCATCTCGATGCGGGATTTATCCGCGTTCCAGCGCGCCTCGTGGGTGAAATCCTCCACGCGGAAATCAGCGCCGATCTCGCGGTTCATCCTGTGCAGGAGGTTCTTGTTGAACGCGGCGGTCACCCCTGCGCTGTCGTCATAAGCGCGGATCAGTGTCTCGGGCGCTTTGACTAGATCGACGCCCAGAATGAACCCCGCGATACCGGGCCAGTCGCGTATCCGGCGCAGAAGGTCCCGCGCCTCGGACGGCGCGAGGTTGCCGATGGTCGAACCGGGAAAAAAAGCGATCTTGGGGAGACCGTCCGTCGCGGCTGGAAGCGCCAGATCTGTGAGAAAGTCGCCCACCAGCGAGGCGACCGTCAGGGATGGATAGTCCCGGTCAATATCCTCTGCGACAGAGAGGAGGAACTCTCCCGAGACGTCGACCGGAACATACACGCCAAGCTTTTTCAACGCCCCCAGCAGGATATGTGTTTTCGTGCTGGCACCGCTGCCAAGCTCGACCAGCGCGGCCCCTTCGGGCACGTAGGAGGCAAGCGCACCAACCTCGTGGCGCAGGATGGAAATCTCGGTACGTGTCGGATAATATTCCGGCAATTCGGTGATTTGCTCGAAAATTTCACTACCGGCACTGTCATAGAACCATTTCGGGTGCATATGCTTTGTGGGCGCGCGCAAACCGGCAAGGGCGTCCGTATGCAAGGCACGGTTCGTCACAACGAACTTGTCCATCTCAGCCGTCCTGCGCCAGACGCAAGCCCAGCATTTGCCAGCGTTGATGCGGATAGAAAAAGGTGCGGTAGGTCGGGCGCATCTGGGCCAATGGTGTCGCACAAGAACCGCCACGCAACACGAACTGGTTCACCATGAACTTGCCATTGTATTCCCCCAGCGCCCCTTCGGGCGGGCGAAAGCCCGGATAGGGTGTGAACGGGCTTTGTGTCCATTCCCAGACATCGCCCCACGGCGCACCGCCCGGCATCGGCCTCAGGTGGCCATCATCCATAAAGTTGCCGCGGATGGGCCGGTCGCGGAACGACACCTCCCATTCGGCCTCGGTCGGCAGGCGTGCGCCGGCCCAGCGGGCAAATGCGTCGGCCTCGTAGTAGCTGACATGGACCACGGGCGCGTCGAGGTTCACAGGCTGCGGCCCGCGCAGCGTGAAGGTCCACCACTGGCCGTCCTGCCGCCACCAATAGAGCGGCGCATCCCAGCCTTCTTTCTGGCAGCACGCCCATCCGTCCATCAGCCAGAGCGTCGGCATTTTGTATCCACCGTCCTCCATAAAGGCGATCCAGTCGCGGTTGCTGACGGGCCGGTCAGCCATGCGGAACGGCTCCAGCCATGTCCGGTGGCGCGGCCCCTCGCAATCATAGGCAAAACCGCTGCCGTCATGCCCGATCTCGACCAACCCGCCTTCGTGGCGGGCGAAGGTCAGCGGAACTTCCTGTGTCACCGGCATCGGCTCCGGGTCGCGGTAGGCGGGCATCAGCGGATTGTAGGACAGCCCGTGCAGCAGATCCGTCACCAGTAGCTCCTGATGCTGCATCTCGTGGTGGCAGCCCAGTTCGGCCAGTTCCGCAATTGTCGCGACATCGCCGGAGCCCGAGGCCAGAAGCGTGCTCATCGCATCATCCACATGCGCGCGGTACGCTTTGACTGCCTCCCCGTCGGGACGCGACACCATCGCCCGCTTGTCGCGGGCATGTCGCGGGCCTGCCTGCACGTAATAGGAGTTGAAAAGAAATGCGAAACGGTCGTCGGGCGAGCGGTAACCCGGCTGGTGCGGTTTGAGGATGAACTCCTCGAAAAACCATGTGGTATGCGCGAGATGCCATTTGACGGGGCTGGCATCCTCCATCGATTGCAGCATCATGTCTTCCGGCACCAGCGGCGCTGCCAGATCCTCGGATCGCTGCCGCACGGCGCTGAAAAATGAAAGTGCCTCGTTGGGAATGGTTTCGACGGCAGTTCTGCTGGACATGACATCCCTCCTCGCTGAGGGACAGGAACGCCGCGCGGGATGATTTGTTCCATGCCAAAGCAAAACCGTGATAGAATGGCAGAGCGAATGACTGCCGCCGACATATCCGAAGCGCAACTTCGCGCGCGCGTGTGTCAATTCAAGCTATCAGGACTGCGATTGAGCTGTGCGGCACATGGCAGCAATGAGCACAACATCAGACTATCAATGGCGTCTCGGCGCGTCGAGGAAAAGCAGGGGAGGCAAAAGTTGCGACCATGCCAGCGCCTGACCGCTGGTCTAGCTTTCACATCATAAACCGTAACAATTTAAGTTTTCGGATCGGGGCGGGCAAATCTTCGCTCCTTAAAGGCTACGATGAACCAGAAACCCTCCGTTGTTCAAATCATCAAATCTGTCCCACTGGCGCTGACGTCAGACACCTCGGTTCACTGGCGAGTAAATGATCTGCCGCCAAGTCTGGCTGGGGGTGGATGGAACGTCCTACATCTATGCAGCCGTGCGCGGTGGCGGTGTCCGGTACGGTCCAGTCGCTTCAAACGCTGTGGCATAGGCCAACAGATCATTGTCAGACCATCCCCGCCCCGCAAAGGTGAGGCCCGCAGGCATGGCGATATCCTCGGCCAGCCCCATCGGGACAGTCACAGTCGGAACCCCGCAGTGGCGCAGGGCGAGGTTGCCATTGGCCACCCACGTCCCGTTGCGCCACGCGATATCGGCGGAGGCGGGGTTCACATCGGCATCCGACGGCGCAACATCCGCGACCGCAGGAAAAATTACTGCGTCGATCTTCAGTTGGTCCATCCAAGCCTCGAGATCGATACGTCGCGTCGCTTCCAGGCCACGGATGCCCTCCGCAATTTCGGGGATTTCCCGGAAATCACTTACCTGATGGTCGCGCGCAAAGGCAGGGTATTGGGAAATGTGATCGTCGAAGCCGGTATACCGGTCCGGCAAAGCACCTTCGGGTTGCGGAAAGATCTGCGCGCCGTCGACATCGGCCAGACGGTTCAGTTGCGGGTCGTCGTTGGCCCGCAGAAACGTGTCCCATGACCAGACCGACAGATCCCATATCTCCCGCTCCAAGTAGGCGGGCGCGACCAAACCGCGCGTGTGGATCGTTGGCGCATCCGGACGGTCGCCCTCGTAATTCGACACAAGTGGAAAGTCGGTCACGATGACCTCGGCACCTGCCTTCTCAAGGATAGCCTTTGCCTGCATCATCAAGGCGAGGAACGAGGGACGTGTCCGGATCGCCCGCCCGGTCGGTCCGCCAATGCCGCCAGTCGGGTTGGTCCCCGCCGCGGGGTCCGCATTGATATACATCGCGGGAATGGCGAAACGCTTGCCTCCCAGATCCGCGGTTCCGGCCAGCGCACGGTATGAAGCCGGACGGATCGCCGAGGCTTTGGGGATGTCGACCCAAGGCTGGGACCGCCAGAAATCGCCCGTGGTATCAGGATCGTCGGCAACAATAACATCCAGAAGCGCAAGCATATCGGCCATTGTGCGGGTATGCGGGACAACAACATCCATCGTCGGCACCAATGGCCAGTTGCCCCGCACGGAAATCACACCCCGGCTTGGAGTATAGGCGCATAGCGCGTTGTTGGCGGCGGGCGCGCGCCCGCTGGACCATGTTTCCTCGCCCAGCCCGAAGGCGCAAAAGCTCGCCGCTGTTGCCGTGCCTGATCCGTTGGACGAACCGGAGGCAAAAGCCGCTGTCATATAATCCGCATTGTACGGCGATTCCGCCCGCCCGTAGAGACCGCGCTGCATTCCTCCATTGGCCATCGGCGGCATATTCGTTAGTCCGATCAGAACTGCCCCTGCGGCTCTGAGCTGCGCGATGACAAATGCATCGTCGCCCGCCACCAGATCCGCGAAGGCAGGAGAGCCTGCGGCCACAGTCAGCCCGCGCGCCTTGAAGCTGTTCTTGGCGGTGTAGGGAATCCCGTCAAAGGCGGACAGAGGCTTTCCTGCAGCCCGGCGCCGGTCGGAATCTCGCGCCTCATCCATGGCGTGGGGGTTGGGCACTACCACCGCATTGAGACAGATCCCCGCGCAGTCATACTGCGCGATGCGGTCGAGATAGGCTTGCAGCAAAGCTTCGGCCGTTACCGCGCCACTGGCGAGGGCGGTCTGCAAATCCTCTATCGAGGCTTCGATTACATTCATCCCGATTTCCTTGCTTCGCCTGTTCTCCGCCACCGCGGCAGCGACAAGGCCGCCAGCCCGCGCGGTAGCAGGATCACGCAGGCCGCCAGCACCAGACCGATGCCGATTTCGCGCCAGTCGCCCACTTCCCGCAGACCCTCGTCCGCCCACATCAGAACAGCCGCACCGATCAGCGGCCCCCATGTCGATCCGACCCCACCTACCACGATCATGGCCAGCACGAACATCAGCATCGAGAACGAAAAAGCCGTTGGTCCCACAACGCCGAAATGCGCGGCATGGAAGGCCCCCGCCAATCCCGTAAACAAAGCAGACAGCCCGAAGATCCACAACTGGTACTTCAGGCGCGACACCCCCCGCGTCAGCGCAAGGCCGGGATTGTCGCGCAACGCCCGGAAGGCCAGCCCCAAGGGACCACGGATAATGGCGATGCAGAAGACCTGAGCGCAGAGCAACAGCACCAGCCCTACATAATAGTGGCCGACATACCATTTCGATCCCAGCAACTCGCGAAAACCCAGATCGCCAAAACGGGAGAACCCGCGCGCGCCGCCCATCAGCGGCAGGCAGCCGGAGGGGGGATTGGTGAAACAGGCCGTGTCATTCACCACGACCAGAAACAGCACCTGCCCGATCGCGAGCGTGAGCAAGGCCACATATGGCCCCTTGAGCCGCAGACAGGCAAAGCCGATTACCAGCGAGAACCCGACACTGGCCAACGCCGCCAGCAGCATCGCCACAGGCAGGGCCAACCCGATGTAATAGGCCATCATGGCCGTGGCATAGGCCCCCACAGCAAACAGCGCCATCTGCGCCAGCGAGAAAATCCCCGCCACGCCCAGCACGAGGTTCCACTGGCTGCCGACCACGGCCCAGATGAAGAACACGGTCAGTTGCGTCAGGATATACCGCGTGTCTGTGAAAAGCGGCACCAGCAGCATGAGGCCGAAAAGCACCGCCGCCACCAGAAAGTCGCGTTTTGCGCCCTGTCTCATCATAGCCGGATCACCTCGCGTTCGCCAAAAATCCCCTGTGGCCGCCAGATCAGCACCACGATCACGAGGCACAACAGGATGGCGAAGGCATATTGAACGCCGAAGACATACTGGATCAGCGCCTCGAGGATACCCAGCGCGAAGGCCACACCGGCAGCGCCCGGCACATTGCCCAGCCCGGCTACTACGCAGATGATAAATGCCTTCAACATCGGGTCCGCGCCCATGTTCGGCAGCAAGCTGGACATGGAAGAGATCATAATCCCCGACAAAGCCGCAAGCGCGCCAGAGAGCATCAGGATCAGCGCATAGATGCGGCGGATCGGCACGCCCATCAGCTGCGCCGCGTCACGGTTCATCGAGGTTGCGCGGATCGCCCGGCCCAGTCTCGAACGCCCGAGCAACAAGGCCACGCCGACCATCATCAGCACGGCAGTTGCGAAGATCAGAACGTTCTGCCACGGAAGATTGACCCGCCCGAACATCATGCCGCCGTCGAGTTTGAGGGGCTGCGCCTGCGGTTGCGGGCCGAAGAATTTGTGGATGACGTTCTCGAGCACGAGGCCGATCCCGATGGTGGCGATAAAGATGCGGGTTTCAAACCCCTCCTGTCCCAGCATCGGCCGCGCGGCCAGAACAAAGATTGCCCCGCCTACCGAAGCGCCTACCGCCATCGCAACCAAGGCAGCCAGTGGCGCGGGCAGGCCAAGGCTCTGCATGGCCCACATACAGGCATAGCCGCCCAAAGCCAGCAAAGCGCCATGGGCCATGTTCAGCATGTTGAGCGCGCCGAACACCAGCGCCAGCCCGACCGTGGACACGGCATAAACGGCACCCAGTGTCAGGCCGGAAAACAGGATCTGAAGCGTGACATCCATTCTCTAGCCTCCCAGATAGGTTGCGATGATGTCAGGGCTGGACAGGAACGCCTGCCCCGAGCCTGACCATGTGATCTCGCCATTGTCGAGCAGGTGCATCCTGTCGGCCATATCGGCAATCCGTACGGCGTTCTCTTCCACCACCAAAATGGTGCGGCCGGACCGTGCCAGGGTTTGCACCAGCTCATAGATCTGGTCGATCACGATAGGCGCCAATCCGAGCGAGGGTTCGTCCAGCATCAAGATCTGTCCGCCCGCCATCAGCCCGCGCCCGATCCCGACCATGCGCCGCTCGCCGCCCGACAGCGTCGAGGCAATCTGCTGCTGACGGTCGCGCAGCTTGGGCAGCAAGGAAAAGACTTCCTCCAGCCGCCGGCTTTCCTGCGCAGCGGCGGCGGGCAGATAAGCCCCCATCCGCAGGTTGTCCAACACGCTCATGCCCGGAAACAGCAGATCGCCCTGCGGCACATGCACCACGCCCGCCGCCACGATCCGGTCAGGCCGCAACCGCGTGATGTCACGCCCAGCCAAGTGCAGACCGCCGCTTTGCGCCCGCACCAACCCAGAGATCGCGCGCAGAACCGTGGTCTTGCCATGGCCGTTCGGTCCGACCAGAGCCGCGAATTCTCCCTCGGCCACCGAGAAGGATATGCCCTTGATGACCCGTTGCACGCCATAGCTGACGACTAGATTCTCAATCTGCAACAAGGTCATGGCCCCACCTTACCAAGCTGGTCGCGCAAACGCGCGGAGGCGCCGCCCCCCAGATAGACATCCACGACCTTGGAATTCTCGATCAACCCGCCGGGCGATCCTTCAAAAATCTTCTCGCCGTGATGCAGGATGATCACGCGGTCCGACAGGCCGACCAGAAAGCGCATCACATGCTCGATCAGAATAACCGTGATGCCGCGAGTCTTCAGACGGCGCACACAACCCATGATCACATCGGTCTCGCCATGCGTCAGGCCACCCACAGGTTCGTCCATCAGCAGGATCTCGGGGTCTGTCGCCAATGCGGAGGCGATCATCAGCAGCTTGCGGTCAATCACAGGAGCAGAGCCCGCCACCAGATGCGCGCGCGGTGACAGGCCCACAAACTCCAGCGCCGCCTCGGCAATATCGCGCACATCCTGTTTCAGCATCAACCCCGGCATCAGCGTCGCCTGCCTGCCAAAGCGCGCGGCAACCTGCACATTCTCGCGCAGGGTCAGGCTGTCGAAAGCCGCGTTCAACTGGAAGGTCCGCGCCAGCCCCTGCTGACAGATACGGTCAGGCGCGGCTCCCGTGATGTCGGTGCCCTGCAGGAGCACCTGTCCGGCCGTGATCGGCGACAGGCCTGACAACACGTCGAACAACGTGGTCTTGCCGGCGCCGTTCGGCCCGCCGATACCGAGCACCTCTCCGCGCCCGACGGTGAAGTCGAGCGCGTTGATCGCCTTGAGCGAGCCGAATTGCTTCGTCACACCCTTACAGGCAAGGATCGGAACCTCCTGCACCATCAGTTATCCAAGCCAGGATGGTTTCACGAACTCTGCCGTATCATAGGGCCACGGCGCGATCAGCTTACCTCCCGCTGTATGATCCTGAATCTGCAGGAACTGATGCGGCATCCCCAGCGAAGGGTCCGTGACTTCGGTGGGGAAGGCTCGGGCGGATTGCTCCTCGGGATTCATCCGCGTCACACCACAGACACCCCGGTAGATCAGGCTCCGCATCCTGTCGGCTACCAGACGGTTCTGATCAAACTCGTCCGGCTCGCCGGTGCCTCCCGCCATTGCCGCAGCCACCGCCCACAGATACGCGCCATCATAGGGCTGCGCGCCCGAGTTATGGCCCGCATTCGCGCCAAAGCGTTCCTTGTAGCGTTCCTCGAAAGCCAGCCCGATCTCATCCTGCAGCGCTCCGACCACGGTTGCATAAAGCACGCCTTCGGAAGCTGCGCCCGCAATCTCGCGGAACGCGGGAAGTGACGGGCCATATTGCATATAGATCAGTGACGGCGTGGGATTGGGCACGAATTGCAACATGAACTGTGCCAGATCCGCCGGAAAGAAATGCGTCACGCAGATCACCGCCGGAGGATCTTCGCGCAGGCGTGCCAGTGTCGGCCCCCATTCCGAGATCGGCACATTTACCGTCTCGAACATCGAGATTTCCCACCCGAATTCCGCAGCCTGATCGCGCACCGCATTGGCGATATTGGCGGCATAGACCCCGGCCGACAGGATCACGGCCATCTTGTTGTTGCTACGGGTGAACTGGCCGCTCTCTTCGATGTTGCGCAGGAAATCCAGAAAGCCCGGCCCGTACCAGTATTCTGCCGGACAGCCCTGAAACGACCCGTAATAGCGCTCCGGGTCCGAGGCGATCAGGCTGTTATGGCCCATCGTCGCATCGTAATGGACATAGATGACACCGCTGTCGGCGATCACATCGGGAATGGCAGAACCTGACCCCACATTATAGCCGTTGATGACCGCATGGACCCCGTATCTGTCGATCAGACGCTGGACCGCCTGCACATTGGTGGCATCGCCCATCTGGCGGGTGTCTTCGAAATACGGCTCAAGCGGACGGCCGAGAATGCCGCCCAAGGCGTTGATCTCGTCGCAGGCCATGATCAGCCCGTTCCGAAACTCGACCCCGTCCGCCGCCGCGAAATCGGTCAAAGGGGCTGCCTGACCAACCGGAATGGCGTCACCCTGCGCGCGGGCACCGTCGTTTATGCCCGCAAGCAATCCGCCAGCAGCACCGCCGAACCCGGCAATTCCCTTGAGAAATGTCCGCCGTCCCGGAATGACATTCGGAGCAGCGAGTTTGACTTTATTGAACTTCATGATGTGACTCCCGGTTGTGTTTATGATTATTCTTCATGCGATGGCATCCAGCAGGGCTGCCGCATCCGCGATCATGGCGGCTTGATGCGGTTGCAGATCCTGTTGGCCCCAATGGGCATGGTCCAGCCATGGGTCGGCTACATGGGTGCGGATGCCGCTCATTTCCTCGAGAACCGCCAGCCCGCAATAGGGGGCATACATGGCCGAGTATCCGCCTTCATGCGACATCAGGAGCCGCCCGTTGCACAGACGTTCAGCCGCCTCCATCATCATGGCGGTCATCTGGCGATACCCTTCAGAGGTCAGCATCATCCGTCCCATCGGATCAACCGCGCAGGCATCAAATCCTGACGGCACCACGATCAGATCGGGCTTGTAGCGCTCCAGCGCCGGCAGAACCACGCGGCGGAACGCCTCCAAATAGGCACCGTTGCCCGATCCGGGCGGCAGCGGAATGTTCAGGTTGTAGCCTGTGCCCTTGCCGGTACCGCGCTCTGTATGAAGGCCCGATGCCGTCGGGTAGAGCCGATCCTGATGCAAAGAAATGGTCAACACGTCACTGCTGTCATAAAATGCGGCCTGCGTGCCGTTGCCGTGATGCACATCCCAATCCACCGTCGCAACACGGCCCAGCCCCTGCGTGGCCTGCGCATGCATGATCGCCACGGGGACGTTGCCGAACAGGCAAAACCCCATCCCGACATCGCTTTCGGCGTGATGACCCGGCGGACGCACCAGCGCATAGGCATTCTTGACTTGTCCGGTCAGCACCGCATCCATCGCCGAGATCGTGCCGCCGGAAGCGAGAAGCGCTATCTCGTAGCTGCCGCCCCCGAACGGGGTCAGCAGAGAGGCGTCTCCCCCTCCGGCATCGCTCAGTTTGCGTATTTTCTCGATATGCGCACGGGTGTGAAATCGCGCGATTTCATCCTCGGTGGCGTAGCGCGGTTTGATCGGTAGCAGATAGTCGATCAGGCCCGAAACCTCGAGCAGGTTCTTGATCCGGCGCTTGGTCTCCGGATTCTCCACATGCTCGCCGGGTTGAACCGTCAGCCCCGGCGGAAACAGAAGATTCCAGTTCTGCGTGTTGTGCCAATGATAAAGTTCGTGTGACACAAGCCCGGTGGTCATCGCACGCCGCTCCCCGCTAGTAGATTCGCTCTGACCCTAGCGCGACAAAGCAGAACCGGCCCCTTCCCTAGGGGTGGGGGAAGGCGAAAAAAATCACCACTCTTCCGGGTGGGTGGCCTCATCGGAGCTTTTGGTCAGCATCAGAACCGCCTGTGTCCGGTTCATCACAGCAAGCTTGGAATAGATGTTCTTGAGGTGCCATTTCGTCGTGTCGAGCGAGATGGACAACTGCTGTGCGATCTCCCTGTTGGAGGCGCCCGACCGCAGAACCTGCGCGACTTCAGCCTCTTTGGGGGACAGCAGGACAATCGGGTTGCGCGATGCCCCCCGCCGCCCACCGTCACCCTGAATTGCCGGAGAACCCGTCGCAGCACTGTTACCGAGCTGCGCCCGCACCCTCGCCACGAACCCGGCCAGCGCAACGTCGCGCGACCACGCCGGAATCCGGTCATGTGCCCAGTCAAGAATGCGGGTCAGCCTCTCGCCCTCATCCAGCAAACTGCGCAAAGCATCCTGGCGAAACGCCATCTCCATCGCCTCGGAGATCGCGTTAAGCGCGGCGATCCGGTTGCCCGCCTCGAAGGCCGCAATGGCATTCACGGCCTGCACCTGCACCAGGCGCCGCAACCGGCCCGAAAACCGTAGCCTTGCCACGATCCGGTTCAGCCGCTCTTGCGCCTGAGCGGCATGACCTTCCGCAATCAACACCCGCGCCAGCGCCAGTTGCTCCATTTCATGGGCGATCAACGGCGCGCCCCGCGTCTCGGCGCTGGTTTCATGCACCCCGTAGGCGCTCAATACGCCACGCGCCTGCGCGGGTTGCCCCGTCTGCAGCAACAGTCGCACATGATCATTGAGCGCCGCGGCAACCAGCCGCCGGTAATGGTTGCGTGAGCCGCTGCTTTCGGCCTTGGCCAGCATCGCGATCGCACGTCCGGTCTCACCCCGCGCCGCCATCAGCCGGGCGGAGGACAGACGCACCGTCATCTCGTGGACGACCAGACCATAGGCCTCCATCTCCGTTCCGAATTTGGCAAGCCGCCGCGCAGCATTCACCAGATCATTGCCCTCGTAATCCAGTTCCGCCTGAAAGATCGCAGCCATCGCCTCTGCATAGGACCCATGGCCAAGCGCCTCCCGCGCCGTGCGCGACGCCCCGGCAAAATGCTCACGGGCGAGTTGCAGGTTTCCGGCGGAGCGTTCGACCAGACCCAGTATCAAATCGGAATAGGCTACCCCGAATATCGAGCCCGCCTGATCATGCGCGCTCCTGCCGTAACTTGCAGCCAAGCGCGCCGGCCCAAGATTGCCGAGCGAATATTCACAAAACCCAAGAACATTGCTCAACGTCCCGCGCAAAAAGTGCAACTTGTGGGGCACTTCTGGCAGCAGGGCGGTGGCCATACGCTGCGCCCGCGCTGATCTGTCCGAGGCGCTGACCGCGCCCACGCCCAGAACCTGCATCTCGGCCCAGAGCGCGCTGAAGGTATCAGGGTCCAACTGGCTGCTCTGGCGGCGCAAAAGATCGCGAGCCGCCCGCACAGAGCCAAGCGCCAGACGCGGAGAGCTGGAGTGGAAATAGACCCAAGCCTGTGCCAGCAGCAATCGTGGCCGTTGGTCATGCACCTCGGCCGGCAGACATTCCAGCCAGGCCCGCAGCCGGGTGATATGCCCCAACTGGACAGCCGCCATACAGCAGGTTTCGACCAATCCCGCTGCCAAAGCCATGTCCTGCGCAGCCAAGGCATAATGCACCGCGTCAATCTCCAGCCCGCGCGCGGACAGGTTGAGGGCCGCAAGACGCGCGAGTTCCGGCGCCAGAGCGCGCGCCTGCGGCAGGCTGCGCAGCAACTCCGCAAAAAGATGGTGATACCGGAAGACCGTTCTTTCGGCGTTCAGCGGGATCAGGAACAGATTGCTCCTGTCGATACGGACGATCATCTCTGCCGCATCATCATTGCCGCTGATGGCCCGCGCCAGATCAAGGTCAAACCATTCCAGAACGGCGGTTCTGCACAGGAAATCCAGCATATCCTGCGGCAGGCGACTGACGACATCCTGCATCAGATAGGTCGCAATATCCCCCGATGCGCCAGAAAAAGCTGTGATGAAACGACTGCGGTCCCCGCTTTCGCGCATCGATAACCCCGCCAGTTGCAAAGCGGCGATCCAGCCTTCAGTTTTATCATGCAGGATTTGCAATTCCTGCGCGTCCAGATTGATGTCATGGCTGTGTTTGAGAAAATGCGATGTCTCCTCAAACGAGAAGCGAAGCGCTTTCTCCCCGATCCGCTGCATCTCGCCCGCCGCACGCAACCCCGCAAGTTTAAGCGGCGGCTCTGACCGGGACATCAGGATCAGGTGAAGCTGCGGCGGGGCATTGTCTATTAGAGTCTGCAAGAAAGTCAGGGCTTCAGCAGACTGCAGGCGTTGCAGGTCATCAATGGCGAGAACAACGGGTTTGGTATGGTCGCTGAGCGCCGTCAGTAAATGGTTCAGGGCTGCGTCTCTGCTCATGGTTTCAGAGGTCAAAACCTCTGCCAGCGCATCAGTTTTCTCGCCCAAAGCGCGATGTACGGCACGGATCAGATAGCCGACAAAGCTGCGACCGCTGTCCATTACCGGATCGACGTTCAGCCAGCCGCCAGACGGCCCGCCGCCGCTCTCACGCGCAAAACTGTCCATCCATTGCGCGACAAGCGTCGACTTTCCAAAGCCTGCCGGTGCTTTAATCAGCGTCACGCGATAGGAGAAGCTCTCGTCAAGCAGTGCAAGCGCCCCCTGACGCCGGATGAGCGAGGAGCGCAGGTGTGGCGGCTGGACGCTGGTGGATTTTATCACTGCCATTCCATTTCTGCCGGAAAACGCAAAATATGCCTCGGTCAGAGGCGCGGCACCAGTAGACCAAAGAACTTCGTTGCCTACCAGCCGGTCCAGAACTTATCCCACAAAAATTGGAGCCGTCGGCCCCATTGCTCAATTCATAGCATTGGATCGGATGACTTTTGGTTGGGTGTTATCGTCCGAGAGTGGTCGCATTGCAGCGGTGAGACTTGAGTGGCGCCAGCGATCTGATTACCGTGATGCGTGCCGGGCCTTCTAGTGTACCGTCCGTCTACAGCCGCTCCCCGTCAATCCTTGCCGCTCCAATGGACAATCCGCCGCTCAATTAGCCAGAAAATCCGGTCAAGTCCGAAGCCGATCACCGCCATTATAATAACTGCTACAATGACGATGTTGGTCGCCAGAAACTCGGCTGCCGTCAGCGCCATCCAGGCGATTCCTTCCGACGTGGCAGTCAATTCAGCCGCCACAAGCATGGTCACTGCGATGGATATCGACAACCTAATCCCCGTAAAAATGCCAGGCAGACTTGCTGGCAACACCACTCTCGAAAAGACCGTCCAGTGACTGGCACCCAGCGATTGCGCAGCTTGGATCTTCATCCGACTGACGGACTGCACCGCCTGCATAGCGCTGATGGCTATGATGGGAAAAACGGGCGCTGCGATCACAATGATTTTAGACAGATTGCCAATTCCGAACCAGATGAGGAACAAGGGAAGCAGGGCGATTTTGGGGATCGGGCGGATCGCTTGAATCGGAGGTTCGACGATTGCTCGGAACCGACGGTTCATGCCCATGAGAAGGCCCACGGGCACCCCTATGACGATGCAGAAGAAAAAGGCGGTGGAGAACCGGTAGAGGCTGATGCCAACGTGTTGGCCGAGGGTCTTTCCCTGAAATCCGTTCTCCATCAGTTGAAAGAAGGTTTGCACCACAAGAGCGGGTGACGGCAGAAACAAAGGCCTGATGATCGGCTCCCATGGTCCGGTGCCGGTAGCGATTGCCCACGCCGCCAAGAGGATTGCAAAGGTGCCAAAAGTGAGCCAGCGGTCATTTAGACGTTTTCGGGGCCGCTCAATCTGGGTGGCGGGCTTGGCTGTTTCGGTCTCGGGGAAAATGTCGGTCAACGGATTTCGACCTCCTGCGGGATCGGAGATTTGAGTAGCTCGAATATCTGACGTTTGGCAGCGGCAAACTCGGGCGTGAGCGAGGCCATCGGGTCATCACTTTTCCCAAATCCGCTGCGAAAGGCTGCCTGTACCCGACCGGGGCGCGGTGACATCACCAGTATATGCGTGGCCAGAAAAAGCGCTTCCTCTATCGAGTGAGTGATCCAAAGAATTGTTTTGCCGGTTCTGTTCCAAAGTAGACGTATCTCTTCGAGCAGAACCTCCCGAGTTTGCTGATCGAGGGCTGCGAACGGCTCGTCCATCAAAAGAACTTCCGGATCATTGGTCAGCGCACGTGCAATCCCTACCCGCTGCTGCATGCCACCGGATAGCTGGTAGGGATACTTTGTCGCGAAGTCCTCCAAGCCCACCATCTCAAGCGTTTGCATGGCTTTTTTTCGTGCCGCAGCCGCGGAATGGCCCATTGCGCGGGGGCCAAAAGCCACATTCTCCAAAACCGTCATCCAGTTGAACAAGGCACCTTGCTGAAACACAACACCGCGTTCAGCGCCCGGTTTGGTGATTTCGACACCGTCGATCGTTATCCTTCCTCCCGTCGGCTTATCGAAGCCTGCAACGAGATTCAAAAGCGTGGTCTTGCCGCAGCCGGACGGACCTACAATACACAGAAAATCGCCTTCCTGAACCATCAGGTCCATGGGGGTCAGTGCCGTGACGCTTTCAGACCCGACGCCAAAAATCTTGCTGACATTCTGGATCACCAGTTTCGCATCACCAGTCGCGCAGCGCGCGCCGGAAGCATAGGGTTCGATCTGCACGAAGCGACCTCCTTTGAAACCTTTGGTGCCTCCCGACAATGGTGCCGGACGGCATGACGTCAGCTATCAACCATCTGTGCGATAAAGCTTGAATCGATGAACTTCGTCAGGTCCGGCATCTGCATGATCTGGTTTGTATCAAGCATAAATTGGGCCTGTTTCTGCAAGGCCATCTGGATACCGGTATCAGTATCGCCCGGCGCGCCCATCCATTCTTTCGTGGCCTGCTCCTGCGGTGTCAGACTGTGCGTCGTATCCACGAAACGCTGCACCAACGCGCGGTCGATTTGAAGGAAATCCGTCAGCGTCTCGACGACTTCATCCGGATTTTCCGCAAATTCTGCGTCAATTCGGGCAAACTCCTGCAAACAGGCCAGAACAAGATCCGGATGTTCTTTCTTGAATGAATCCCGGACCACAAAACCATCAAGGAGCAGAACCCCTTGCTCTACGAGGTCACCGCTTGTGAAAATGATCTCGCCACCGTCTTCCTCAAGCTTCGCAAGCACCGAGGTCCAGATATAGGCCGCATCAATGGCGCCTTGTGACCACGCAGCCGCGATAGCGTCCGGTCGCAAGTTGATCAGTTCAACGTCCGAAATCGACAAGCCGACGCTGTCCAGGGCCGCGAGCACGGCAAAATGGACGGATGTGTTGAAAGGAACTCCAACCTTGCGCCCGCGCAGGTCTTCGAGGCTGGATATCTCAGATCCTTCTCTAACGATCAGAGCCTCGCTTTCGCGGATGATTTTATGGATATAAACCATCGAAACCGGAAGGCCCTGCGCCATACCTACGATCATCGGGCTCGATCCCATATTCCCGAGGTCAATCGCGCCAGACGCCATTCCCGTCAACACATCGGGACCAGAACTGACGCCCTGATAAGCGACACTGGCGAGGCCACTCAGTGCCTCTTCGAAAGAACCAGTTGCACGGCCATAATTCTGCGGATTAACCGAGGCAAAGTAGCTTAACACGACTTGGCGATCCTGGGCAAAAGCTGGCCTGGCCAGTCCGAACGGAGTCGCTACAAGACTGGCAAGGCCGATGTTCCCGCTTAACTTCATAAGATCGCGGCGGGACAGACTATTTCTGAAGTTCATTAGTTCTCTCCGTGTTGGGTTTTTGCAAGAGGAGGCTCTGTTTTCACTCTGCGTAGCCAGTCGCTTGCAGACTCAGAGTCTTGGTGTTTGAGGCACTGGCATGGATAGATTCTTTCAAGTCGGCGATGTATCGCTGCCGCGGCTCTTCGTGCAGCAATGACATCATGATGTGCAGCCCGACCGGCCGCCGTGTGAGCGTTGTCAGCCAACCTCTCTGCGTCATCTGCGCCGCAACTCTGGACATATCGTGCGTCTCGGACCCGAAGTTGATCAACGACAGATCCGGCTGCGCCCACATCTTCAATCCTTCAATGGCTTCGATATCGGCAACATAGGCGTCAGTCATTTTAGCCAGCCTGTCAGCAGCCAGCCTGTAGCCCGCGACACCCAGATGATTGAGAACCGCCCAGGCTCCCGCCACCGCTCCTGCTGGCCTGGTTCCGGCGAGGGTGGCGGTCCGGAACACACCTGAAGGCCAAGCATCCGCGACGAACTTCGCGCGTTCCTGATCCTCGCCGTTGCGAAAGAAAACAGTAGAGGCAGGCTTTGGGCAAAACCCGAATTTATGAAGATCCGCCGAGATGGATGTCACGCCTTCAAGCGAGAAATCGAAGCAGCCTACCTTGCGGCCATTCATGCGAAAGAAAGGCAGGATCCAGCCGCCGACACAGGCATCGACATGGAGCCAGACCTGATGGGCCCTTCCAATGTCAGACAATTCTTCCAACGGGTCGACAACACCGTGTGGATAGCAAGGGGCAGACCCTACGATCATGATTGTACGGCTGTCGATCATGCCTTCGAGAGCAACCGGATCCACCCGCTTGTCGACGCGCACCGGAGCGCGACGGATTTCAAGGTCCATGAGTTGTGCGGCCTTGTCGAAAGCAGCATGCGCCGTATCCGGCATCACAAAATTTAAACCGGATTGCAAAGCGTTCGGCTTTGAGCGGTATGCATCGCGAGCTGCTTTGACGGCGACAAGAATGCTTTCACTGCCCCCGGTCGTGAACACACCCGATCCCGTAGCGGGCGCTTGAAGTAGGTCGAGACCATATGCAAGCACCTCTTTCTCCATGCGTCCGATCCCGTGGAACGCACGTGACCCACCAAGTCCGTTCTCGTTAAAATATTCGAAAAAAGCGTTTCGTCCGATTTCTTCCGTTTCAGCGTCGTTTTTGAAAACAAACAATGGCGAGCGGCCGTCGCGCCATTCCACATCATTGCTGGAATACTCGGCCATTGTATCCTTCAAGTCGGGCCACATGGCCCCTCCTTCGGGAAACGAAATGCGCTCTCTAAGATCGTGCATACGGTCCTCCATTTTTAAAAATGATATCTCATTTTCTCTTCAGTACAACAAAAATGCGATATCATTTCCTGAAGAAGCATGATCAGTTAGATTAAGTTTCCCGGGACAGAGCACTGAAAACACGCAACATTGCGGCACTTGGTGGCGACAAACCGCCCTGGTGACCGCGTCGATGTGGAACTTGATTTTGAGCGAGATTGCACTCAATTTGCTTAAGATCAACGCAGTCGGCCCGGATCGACTGTCAGAACAGGACGTGAATTTTGAAGAATCAGTCACCCCAAAGCCCAGTCGAAAAGCTCGCCGCCGAGCCTTCGCCGCTCGCTCGGAGGGTATTCGACGAAGTGGACTCCGCCACGCTGTCAGATGAGATATACTCAGCGTTGCGCGAAGGTCTGATGATTGGGGAATGGCTTCCAGGTGCAAAAATCACCGCGCGCAGTGTGGCGAAGCACTGCAACACGAGCCTAACCCCCGCACGTGACGCCATGACCCGCCTCGCCAACGAGGGCGGGCTCCTATTGTCAGAGACGCGGATGTACTCCGTTCCAAGCCTCACGGCAGAGGACTATAATGAAGTTATGAAAATTCGGCTGGTCCTGGAACCTATGGCCGCCGAACAGGCAACGCCATTCCTTTCCGACGAAGACATTGCGGAGTTGGAACGGACAAACGAGAGCATGCGCGGCTTTATCGAGAACGACCAGTTGCAGGCCGGGTTGATTATGGATTCCCGGCTTCACCTCAATCTTTACAGGTCCTGCGGGTCAAACGTGTTGTGGCAGGTAATCAACAACCTCTGGCTGCGGATTGGCCCTACGCGCAACATGCTGTCGAAAAGTTACAGGAAAGGACTGAGCGGCTACGAGAACCACAAATTGATCCTCAATGCTCTGAAAGATAGGGACGCAGGGCTCAGCGGGAGATTGATCCGTCGCGATCTCAAACAAGGAGCAAAGAAGCTCGAAACAGCACTGCGCGAACAGAGTGAAATCCTCCTTTGAATGCTTGCTGCTGAACACCGTCTGCAACTCACATCTGGCTCAACCCGACCATCCAGTCGGGCGTTTCGTTTTAAGGAAATTCATGTTTCGTTCAAAAGGTGATCGGATTGAACCGGCACAGCGATATCTGTCCCGGTCAGTTTCCGCAGTGGAGCCAGCGTATCAGCCGGATGGCAGCCTGTTACGGGACGGCCGCAAAGCCGGGCGGCACACGGGCTGTTACCCACGGCCACCAAAAGCAAAGGCATCGACCCCTATCCGTCCCACCCCTAGCGCAGTACGCGGGCTGGGTCGGGTATGATGGTTGCGGGAGAGCGCAACCGTCGTAGCCTACCTGAACTCATATGCTGCGTATAGCGTTCAGAATCTGTTTATCAGCATTCAGTGGCGGATATTGGAAACCACTGAATCAACCTAACCAAACGACGCTCTGCGTTTCGCCAAGAGTAGCCCTCGCGAAAGACACTCAGACAACGCTCAGCCGATCTGCGCAAAAGCAATGACCAAAGGCATTGGCAAACCCTCGTTCACCCATGAAACCAAATGTCCCTGTTCGCTACTCAGGCTGAAAACCTCCGATTAAGTGGCTTAACCCGACCATCGCTCCGACACCAATGGCGGCCAGTGTCACCGGTCCGGACCATGCCAGCGTGGCAAAAGCTGTAACGCCCTGCCCGATAGAGCACCCCATCGCGATCACGCCACCAACCCCCATCATGGCAGCGCCCCCCACTTGACGGCCAAGTTCACGCGGGTCTTCGCAGGCCTCCCATCGAAACATGCCGCGGATAATGGAGCCGATCAAAGCGCCAGTCATAACGCCGACGACAGAACCGACTGAAAATGTGATGCCGCCTGCTGTCGAGGTCATCATAAAAATCAGCGTCCGCCCGACTGGCGCCGTGAAAGCCGGCCCCTCAACGCCTATTTGGCCGAAACTCAAGTTGTTGATCAAACTCGTTCCCCAGAAACACCATATAATGGCCAGACCGGCAGCAGCACCCCACACGATCATGTCGGGTCTTTCGCGCAAAGGTGCATGCGATAGCGCCCAGGTCAGGGCAGAAACACCCAGAACCAGAATGATCACCAATGCGGGCAGCCCTGTCACCATCATCATATCGTACAGGATCCCCTGAGCTCCCGTTGCCTCGTGCTGCGGAAAAAGCGTAGCGCGCAGCGGGGCGAGTGGCCCGGACAAGGCAACAAAACCCGAGATGCCCAAAGTCACGACCACGATAAGCGAGCGCAGATCGCCGCCGCCAAAGCGGACCAAGGCGCCAAAGCCGCAATTGCCTGCCATGGCCATGCCATAGCCAAAGATAAGCCCTCCGGCGATCGAAGCTAAAGGGTTCCATGAAATCTGATGATAGAACGTGCTCGACAGGTCGATAACGCCCAACAATCCACCGAGCTGGGTGCCCAATATGGCAGTTCCAAGCACGATCCCCCACAAGCGGACCCGCGTCTGATCATTTCCATAGACCGACGCCTCTAGCGCACCCAGCGTGCAGAAATCCCCAAGCCGCGCCGCCAGCCCTAGAACCAGACCACCGATCAAACCGATGACTGCCGCCCAAGCGCCTAGTGGCATGAGTTGCTCCATCTTTCACCCTCCTAGACTAGCGTGGCTTGTCATCCGATTTACGGAACAGGTGCCCGAGCAGCGCCAGCATTTCCGTCACCTTCGGATCGAGGATAGAATAGAAAATAGCCTGACCATCACGCCGCGCATTGACCAGACCTTCCAGTCTCAGGCGGGCAAGCTGTTGGCTGACTACAGCCTGCCTTGATGACAGAAGGTTTTCAAGCTCTGTCACGCTTTTTGGCCCGCTGACCAGATGGCACAAGATGGTCAGCCGACCGTCATGCCCCAAGGCTTTTAGAAAGTTAGCCGCCTCACCTGCCTGCGATATCAGGCTATCAAGGTCTTGCCGCGCCTCGGGATTTGCTTCGACATCAGACGATTGTGACGAGGCCCCTGGCGCAGCCTTTTTATCTCTCACGCGCGCAGGTTCGTCGGAACGACCTGAACCTGTCGGGCGAAACCAAGGGTGGCTGGTTGAATCGTATGTCATCACACTCCTGTCGTGTCAGTCTTCGGCACTTTGCAACAGTAAGGCCAGTATTGACCAGAAAAAATGCGCGCCGGGATAGCCTTCGATCCGACCTTTTTCCTGCCCATCCACAACCAAAACGAATGTCGGTGTGAACGCAGGCCGCGAGTCCAAGGTAATCCCGTCGGGCAACGCATCCCGCAAGGGCAAAGTCCAGAGCGGCGCAGCCTGTCCTTCGGAACTCAACGGATAGCCCGGGCCCACCTCGGCATGCCACTGGGCGCAATGCATGCAGCCGGGCTGTTCAAACATCAGCAAACGCGTTTCGGCAAGGGCCGGCATTGCCAGTGTAATGGCAGCGATCAGGATCAGGGCAAAGCGGCACATCTTGACAGTCCCATTAAAGAATAGGAATATTCTAATATGTTTCGATCTGCTCGACAAGCAGCGGTTCTTTAAAGGGGGTGGGCTGCCATGCTGGACGTCAGTTTCGGAGGCGCGGCCCTTGCCGGACTACTGGCTTTCTTCTCGCCCTGCATCCTGCCTATGGTCCCGTTTTATCTAAGCTACATGGGCGGAATGTCCGTAGGAGAACTGCGCAGCGAGGGCAAGATCGCCGCAGGAGCACAGCGCAGGCTCGTGATCTCCGCGATGTTTTTCGCACTTGGTGTAACAACGATCTTCGGCCTGATGGGCCTTGGCGCTACCGCAGCGGGACAGGCATTCCGCGAATGGAAAGAGGTGCTGAGCTGGGTCGCCGCCGCGGTGATCGCCATCTTCGGTCTGCATTTTCTTGGCCTGATCCGTATCCCGCTGCTGATGCGCGAGGCGCGTATGGAAAGCAAATCCGATCCGAAAACCATCTTCGGCGCCTATATCATGGGGTTGGCCTTCGGATTTGGCTGGACGGCCTGCGTAGGGCCGGTGTTAGCCTCGATCCTGTTTGTCGCCACACTGCAAGAAACACTTTGGCAGGGGACGGCGCTTGTTCTGGTGTTTGGATTGGCGATGACCTCGCCATTCGTGGTGGCGGCAGGCTTTGCACAACCGTTCCTCGGGTGGGTTTCGCGCAACCGCAAGCTAATGGGGCATGTGGAAAAGGTCATGGGCGCGATGCTGATTGTTTTTGCAATTCTGATCGCCACGAACACTGTGAATCTGCTGGCCGACTGGATGATCCGCAATTTTGACTGGTCCGCCACGTTGCGCTGAACCATGCGCTGTCACTTGATGGGAGGAGCCGTCATGAGAACCTACATAACCCGAACATTCGTTTTCGCTGCCGCGATCGCACTTGCTCTGCCACTGGCCGCCGCGCCTGTTGGCGACGACGGGCTGCACAAACCCGACTGGCTGCGCGACACATTCAAGGATCTGCGCGACGATCTGGAAGAAGCTAATGCCGAGGGCAAGCGCTTGCTGATCACAGTGGAACAGCGCGGCTGCGTCTATTGCAAGAAAATGCATGAAGAGGTGTTCCCAGACCCAATCATCGACGCCCTGATCCGCGAACATTACTTCGTCGTTCAGATCAACATGTTTGGTGACATCGACGTGACGGATTTCGATGGGACCACTCTGCCGGAAAAGGCTATGGCCACCCGTTGGGGCGCGATGTTCACACCAATGCTCATCTTCTTTCCGCAAGAGGTGCCAGAGGGAAAGACAGCCGCAGAATCAGCCGTCGCGATGATGCCCGGCGCATTTGGCAAAGGCACGACCGAGGCCCTTCTGATCTGGGTGCGTGATCGCGAATATGAAACCGGCGCGCACTTCCAGAAATTTCTTGCCGACCGGACAAACGCCAAAAATTGATACTAAACCATTGTTTTAATTTTAATATATAAACATTCGCACATTACTATATTTTTGTTGCACACCGACGCATACCATTGCTATCGTTACAACAGGGAGTGGTCGGGGAGGACCGCCATGTTTTGCAATCAATACCGCAGCAGCGAGGGCCAAGGCCCCGATCGGGCATGGCGCCCGAACGTAAAGCCTGCCCCGCTTCCGAGCGCCCGGACCGATGACGGCCGGAAACCCATGAAGGAGATGATCATGAAACTTTCCAGACGTCAGGCCATGCTGGTCGGCTTCGGCGGAATCGCGTCTGCGACGCTTGCCAACCCTGCCTTTGCCTCCACCGTCGAGGAACTGACATCAGCATTTGCGGACGGCAACGTCCCTGGCACCGGTGGCATCACATTGACCGCACCGGAAATCGCTGAAAACGGCAATACTGTACCTGTCATGGTCGAGGCGCCCGGCGCCGTTGCGATCATGCTGCTGGCAGCCGGCAACCCGGAACCGGCAATCTGCACATTTGGTTTCGGTCCGGCCGCAGGGCGCCAGATGGCGGCAACGCGCATCCGTCTTGCACGCACCCAAGACATCATCGCGCTGGCCAGAATGCCCGATGGCTCGATTGTCCAGACATCGCAGGAAATCAAAGTCACCATCGGCGGCTGCGGCGGCTGAGCTAGGCAGACATTAGGAGAAGACACATGACACAAGACGCAAAACCCCGCGTAAAGGTCCAGAAAACTGCCAAGGTTGGTGAAGTGATCAACATCAAGGCGCTGATTTCGCACCTGATGGAATCCGGTCAGCGCAAAGGCTCTGACGGAAACCTGATCCCGCGCTCGATCATCAATCGATTTACCTGCGATGTGAACGGCGAAAATGTGATTGACGTGGCCATCGAACCCGCCGTGTCGACCAACCCATATTTCGAATTCGAAGCCCGCATCGACGCGGACAGCGATGTCGTCTTCACTTGGTACGACGACGACGGGTCCGTTTACACCAACACCCAGCAAGTTGCCATTGCGTGAGGTTCAGCTCGTCGGCCCTGCCCCAAGCCGTGGGCAGGGATTTTTTAGGGAGGGAATAATATGTCATTAACGCGCAATGCATGTGCTGCGGGATTGGTGGCTTTGGCAGCCTCGGTCGCTCCGGTGTCTGCACAAGGCACGGGAGGGGAGCTTGATGTGTACCACCAAATGCTGTCCGATCCCTTTGCAAACCCGGCATGGTTCGCAGTGGACCGTGGCGAAGAGTTGTGGGTGACCGCAGCAGGGCCAAAGAATGCCACACTCGAGGCTTGTGATCTTGGGTTGGGGGCCGGTGTCGTTGCCGGCGCTTACGCGCAACTGCCGCGCTACTTTGCGGATGTGGACCGCGTGATGGACGCTGATACGCGCATCGCTTGGTGTCGTGAAGACCTGCAAGGCATTCCTTTTGAGGAAACCGCCAAGGCTGCGTTTTCCAAGAACCGTGCGGATTCCGAAATGCAGGATCTGACGATGTATGTCGCGGCACAATCCGAAGAGATGGCGATCAGCATTCCGGCCGAACATGCTAAAGAAAAAGAAGCGATCGCTATCGGCGAGGAGTTGTTCTTCCGCCGCTCATCACTGTTGGATTACTCCTGTGCAACCTGCCACAGCAACACTGGCGCACGGATCCGCTTGCAGGAACTGTCCAACCTGACCGAACCCGAGGAAGCAGGACCGGTTATGGCGTCATGGCCGACATACCGCGTCAGCCACGAAACCTCGCGCACGATGCAGCACCGGATGTGGGACTGCCAGTGGCAGATGCGCCAGCCCGATATCGCATTTGGATCGGATGCGACGATCGCACTGATTGCCTACATGAACAATCTGGCCGAAGGCACGCCGATGTCTTCTCCCAGTCTGAAGCGCTGATGCGGGAGGGCAACAGATGAAGATGTTACTCAATGCTATCACCGGCTGTGCTGTAGCGCTTTTTGCGCTGCCAGTCATGGCTGAAGGTGTCAGCCGCGAACAGGTCGAGGCCGTCGTTGCCGATGCCTTCAAGAACGTGCCTGAGGATGTGCGCCACCGTTACGTGCAAGACGAGACGATGGCTGTATGCACCGAATTCCGCGACAACCCGCCAGACGATCAGTGGGATGCGATCCTAGAACGCGAACAAGCCAACATTGCTTATCCCGAAGATGGAAACCTCTACGGGGATTGGGAAGTTGCGATGAAAGAGGCCAACAACGGTTATGGCTGGCGGATGCGGGATGATCCCGCCCGAACGATTGGCGGTAACTGCTATGCCTGTCACCAGCTTGCGCCCGAAGAAGTCGCCTATGGCAATCTTGGTCCCAGCCTGACCGGTTACGGAAAAGATCGCGAGATCGATGACGAACTGATCAAGGCCACATATGACAAGATTTACAACGCGCAGTCGGCTTTGCCGTGCTCGCAGATGCCGCGCCTCGGCGCCAACGGCTTTCTGACACCGGAACAGGTGCGCGATTACGTCGCCATGCTGCTGGACCCGGAAAGCCCGGTAAACCAATAAAGCATTAACCTTGCCCGATTTCTCCGGGCAAGGCACCCCGCCGGAAAATGACGAACGGTCCCGCACCATTCGTGAGGCAATATTTCAGAAGTGTCGGCAGCCGGCCCGCCGCGGTGACGCGATTGTGGTCGTATGTCTGCAAGCAAGGAGATGGTGATGATCACCCGACGCGAGTTTCTTCAGGCATCAATGGCGGCCTCTACCATTGTTGGCCTGTCGGGTTTTGGCAACTGGTCTAAACTGTCAGCGCAACAGGCGTTGACACAGGACCAACTTCTGCAGTTCGACGATTTCGGTAACGTGACGCTGATCCACATCACCGATATCCACGCGCAGTTGAAGCCCGTCTGGTTCCGCGAACCCGAATGGAACATCGGGGTGGGCGATGCAAAGGGCAAACCCCCGCATGTGGTCGGGTCAGAATTCCTCAAGATGTTCAACCTGACCCCGGGTAGCCCCGAAGCATATGCCCTGACTTATGAAGACTTCAGCGCCCTTGGTCAGACTTATGGCAAAATGGGCGGGATGGACCGGGTGGCCACGGTGGTCAAGTCAATCCGCGCAGCACGGCCAGAGGCAATCCTGCTGGACGGCGGGGACACATGGCACGGCTCGCTTACCAGCCTTAAGACCAAGGGTCAGGACATGGTCAACGTGATGAACGCCTTGGGTGTCGAAGCAATGACCAGCCATTGGGAATGGACCTTTGGAACCGAGCGTGTTCTGGAAATTGTCGAAGGGCTTCCATTCCCTTTCCTTGGCCAGAATATTTTCGAGAACGAGTGGAACGAGCCTGCATTTGAACCTTACACATGGTTCGAGCGCGGCGGCGTGAAGGTCGCGGTGATCGGTCAGGCTTTCCCCTATCTGCCGATCTCGAATCCAGGCTGGCAATTCCCCGAATACAGCTTTGGCATACGCGACCAGCGCATGCAGGAAATGGTTGACGAGGTGCGCGCGCAAGGTGCGGGTGTCGTGGTCGTGTTGTCGCATAACGGGTTCGACGTAGACCGCCAGATGGCTGCCCGCGTGCGTGGGATCGATGTCATCCTGACAGGTCACACCCATGATGCTATCCCCGAACCGATCCTTGTCGGCGAGACGATCCTGATCGCGTCTGGCAGCCACGGAAAATTCGTCAGCCGCGTTGATCTGGACGTGCGCGACGGCCGGATGATGGGATTCAGGCATAAATTGATTCCAATTTTTTCCGACGTGATCACGCCGGACACCGAAATGGCTGCACTGATTGATTCTGAGCGCGCGCCATACAAGGCCGAGTTGGAAGAGGTGATCGGCAAGACTGACTCGCTTCTTTATCGCCGTGGTAATTTTCAGGGGACTTGGGACGATCTGATTTGCGATGCCATCCGGTCCGAACGGGACACACAGATTGCGATGTCGCCCGGTGTGCGCTGGGGCACCAGCCTGCTGCCGGGTGACGATATCACGCGCGAAGACATCCATTCGCTGACCTCGATGACATACGGCGCATGCTACCGCACCGAGATGACCGGAGAACTACTGCATACGATCCTTGAAGATGTGGCTGACAATATTTTCAATCCCGATCCCTACTATCAGCAAGGCGGGGACATGGTCCGCATCGGCGGGATGGGCTTCAGCATCGACATCGGCAAGCCCATGGGAAGCCGGATAACCAATATGATGTTGACGGACACCGGCGAGGCGATCGAAGCGTCGCGGTCCTACACCGTTGGCGGCTGGGCTTCGGTCAATGAAGGCACCGAGGGGCCGCAAATTTGGGATGTGGTCGAAAACCACATTCGCAAATTGGGCACCGTCACGGTTGAGGCATCCAACTCGGTCAAAGTGACCGGAATCTGATTTCACAGAAGGAGAGTTCGCCAATGAACGACGAACCCAACCAAAGAACATCGCGGCGTGCATTCCTGCGCGGCTCTGCCGCCGTGGCAGGCGCCAGTTTGGCAGCCGCTGGCCCCGCCCGTGCAGCGACGCCCGATCCGTTGATCACAGAGGTGCAGGACTGGGCCTCCGGCTTTGGCGATCCCGTGGATGCCTTTCCGTATGGCATGCCGACCGAACACGAGAAGCACGTGGTACGCCGCGATGTGAGCTGGCTGACGGAAAGCCCGGTGTCGTCGATCAACTTCACACCGATCCACGCGCTGGAAGGCACGATCACCCCGCAAGGCTGTGCCTTCGAGCGTCACCATTCCGGCGCGATCGACCTGACCAAGCAGGATTACCGGCTGATGATCAACGGGTTGGTGGACCGTCCGCTGGTCTTTACCTACGAGGACCTGACGCGCTTTCCCCGCCATGTCACCACCGCATTCTGCGAATGCGCGGCCAATGGCGGAATGGAATGGGGCGGCGCACAGTTGGAAGGTGTGCAGTTCACCCAAGGCATGATCCACAACATGGAATATACCGGTGTGATGCTGCGCGACCTTCTGGCGGAGGCCGGGGTTCAGACCGAAGGTAAGTGGATCTATGTCGAAGGTGCCGACGCATCCTCTAACGGTCGCTCAATCCCGATGGAAAAGGCGCTGGACGATGTGATGGTGGCGTTTTTCGCCAATGGCGAGGCGCTACGCAAAGAACACGGCTATCCGGTGCGTCTGGTCGTTCCCGGTTGGGAAGGCAACATGTGGGTCAAATGGGTGCGACGCATTGGCGTCTACCATGCCGCTGTGGAAAGCCGCGAAGAGACCAGCAAATACACTGATCTGATGCCGGATGGCACGGCGCGGAAATGGACTTGGGTGATGGATGCAAAATCCGTCATTACCTCGCCCAGCCCGCAGGTTCCGGTCAGGCACGGCAAAGGCCCTTTGGTGATCTCCGGGCTTGCATGGTCTGGCAACGGGCGCGTCACGCGCGTGGACGTGTCAACTGATGGCGGGCGCAACTGGCAGACGGCCCGGATCTCAGGTCAGGCATTGAGCAAGGCGTTGACGCGCTTTCACCTCGATATCGACTGGGACGGCAACGAGTTGTTTCTGATGTCCCGCGCCATCGACGAGACGGGTTATGTCCAGCCCACCAAAAACGCGCTGCGCGATATCCGCGGGAGCAACAGTGTATACCACAACAACGGCATTCAAACCTGGTGGGTTAAGCCGGACGGGGAGGTCGAGAATGTCGAGATCGCGTAATCTTTTAATCGGAACGGCACTCGTCAGCTTCGTGGCGATGCCAGTGGTGGCGCAAACCCTTGGCCTTGGTCGCACCGCGCTACCCGAGGAAATCGCGGCATGGGACGTTGCAGTTCTGCCCGATGGCACCGGGTTGCCGGTCGGGTCTGGTGATGCGGAAACAGGCGAAGAGGTCTACGCCCAGTCTTGCGCATCCTGCCATGGCGATTTCGCTGAAGGCCTGGACAGTTGGCCGGTTCTGGCCGGTGGGATCGGAACCTTGACCGACACCCGCCCGGTGAAGACCGTCGGCAGCTACTGGCCCTATCTGTCAACCGTGTTCGATTATGTTCATCGCTCCATGCCCTTTGGTGGCGCGCAAACGCTGACCGTTGATGAAACCTATGCAATCACGGCCTTTCTTTTGTATTCCAACGGGATGGTCGAGGATGATTTCATCCTGTCGAACGAGAACTTCACCGAAATCACGATGCCGAACGTCGATGGCTTCCGCCCTGATGACAGGCCCGAGACGGAGTATGTGTTGTTTTCCGCGGAACCCTGCATGAAGGACTGTGTCGAAGGCAAGCCTGAGGTGACAAAGCGTGCGGTCGACCTCGGCGTGACACCAATGGACGCCGACGGCAAGCCTGCGGGAACCCTGCCCGACTTGCGGAGCGACATTGCCACGCCAACCGGGACTGATCTGCAGCAAGCCGCCGTGGAGGAGACGCCCGAAACCGGGACCGTCGCTGATCCGGCGCTTGTCGAGGCGGGCCAGAAAGTCTTTCGTCAATGCGCGGCCTGCCACAAGGTCGGCGAAGGCGCGAGACACGGCACCGGCCCGGCTTTGAACGGGATTGTTGGTGCGGCCGTCGGGGCTGCTGATCCATTCCGCTACTCGGCGGTTCTGGTTGATGCAGGCGCTGCTGGAATGATCTGGGAC
Source organism: Rhodobacterales bacterium (assembly GCA_047921295.1). Lineage (GTDB taxonomy): Bacteria > Pseudomonadota > Alphaproteobacteria > Rhodobacterales > Rhodobacteraceae > Seohaeicola. Next base: position 17,371 of record JBLRWK010000033.1, on the reverse strand, counting down.
GAGGAGACACTTGCGGCCTTTCTGGCCGACCCTCGCGGCTTCATGCCTCGCAACCGGATGTCGTTCAACGGGTTGAGGAAAGAAGACGACATCACGGCGGTGATTGCCTATCTTTCTACATTCCAGGAATGACGTCGTGCGGTATAGTATCCTTGCATTGACAATAGTCATCGTCGGGACAACCCCGGCGATGGCTGATGCCATTGGTGACGCCGAACGTGGCGCAAGACTGTTCGATCGTGAGTGCAAAGCCTGTCATCAGATTGGCGAAGGCGCCAGGAACCGGGTTGGCCCGCACCTGAACAGGATTTTTGGACGGCGCGCGGCGGATCTGGAGAATTTCAAATACTCCAAATCGATCACACGCATGGGTGCCGATGGTCTGACCTGGAATCTGACAACGCTCGACGCCTATATCGACTACCCCAAACGGCTGGTGTCAGGCACGCGGATGAATTATTCCGGCTTGTCAGATCCTGTGGCGCGCGCTGACTTGTTGGCTTTTATGCGCGATTGGTCTGACAAACCACAAAACATCCCGGAAGCAGAGCCAACCGCCCGCGTGTCGCTTCCGGGTGTGGACCCGTCAGTTTTCGACATCGAGGGAGACGTCGAATATGGCGCCTATCTCTCGTCTGAATGCTCTACCTGCCATCAGCGTGACGGGTCCGATCAGGGCATTCCGGCTATCTACAACTGGCCCACCGAAGATTTCATTGCTGCCATGCAGGCCTACAAGATCAAGCTGCGCCCCCATCCCGTGATGCAAATGATGGCTGCGCGCCTGACTGACGAGGAGATTGCGGCACTCGCAGCGTATTTTTCGGGGCTGGAGTGAACGACCGGGCCGCAGGCGAGTACCTGTGGTCAAATTTGCCAATCAGGGAGGAAGGCAAAATGACATTGAACAGACGTCTTTTCATGGGGTTCGTCGCAGCAGGAACGGCGGCCCTTTCGGCACCCGCTGTTCTCGGACAAAATAAGCCAAAGGTTGTGGTCATCGGCGGCGGCGCGGGTGGCGCCACGGCCGCGCGGTATCTGGTGAAAGACAGCGAGGGGGCTATCGACGTCACGCTGGTCGAGATGAATCCGGTCTATACCACGTGCTTCTTCTCGAACCTCTATGTTGGCGGCTTTGTGAGCTATGAAAGCCTTCAGCACGGATATGAGACACTTGCCCAGTCGGGGGTAAACGTCGTGATCGGCACAGCCACTGGCGTGGACCGGGATGGAAGGACCGTTACCCTCGCCGATGGTACGGTGCTGCCCTATGACAAACTGGTGCTATCACCGGGCATCGACTTCAAAGAAGGCTCTGTTGCCGGCTGGTCGGAAGCCGATGCAGAGATTATGCCGCATGCTTACAAAGCAGGTCCGCAGACCCAACTTCTGAAAGCGCAGGTCGAGGCTATGCCTGCAGGAGGTGTCTTCGCGATGATCGCACCGCCGAACCCGTATCGCTGCCCTCCCGGTCCCTACGAGCGGATCAGCATGGTGGCGCATCTTCTGAAAGCCAATAACCCCACCGCCAAAATCATTATCGCCGACCCCAAGGAGAACTTCTCGAAGCGGGCATTGTTCGAAGAAGGCTGGGCCTACCACTACGATGGGATGGTTCAATGGATCGGTCCGGATTTTGGCGGCGACAACGTCGAGCTACGCCCAGCCTCAATGGAAGTCGTGATCGATGGAATTGTCACCAAAGTCGATTGCTGCAACGTGATACCCGGCCAGATCGCAGGCAAAATTGCAGCGATTGCAGGAGTAACGGCCGAAAGCGGCTGGGCTCCGGTGCAGTCCGACACAATGAAGTCCACGATAGATGAGAATGTCTGGGTCCTCGGCGATGCATCAGCCCAAGGCGACATGCCGAAATCCGGTTATTCGGCAAATTCGCAAGCAAAGGTCGCCGCAAATGCGATCCGCGGGGAGTTGCTGGGCAGTCGGGTCTTCCCCGCAAAATACTCCAATACCTGCTGGTCGTTGATCGCACCGGAAGACGGGGTGAAAGTGGGCGCGTCCTATGAACCGACGCCCGAGAAAATCGCCAGCGTGTCAAACTTCATCAGCCAGACGGGCGAAGACAAAGCCCTTCGCAAGGCCACGTATGAAGAAAGCATCGGCTGGTATGCCGGTATTACGTCGGACATGTTCGGCACCTGAGATCCTTCCTGACGGCGGGTGCTTCCGGGCACCCGCCCCTTTTGCATGGATATGACCAATGATTACTCGTCGCCACTTCCTGACGGCTGTCGGCGCACTTGCCGCCGCCCCCTTGTTGCCGCGCCCAGTATGGGCCGCAAGCTCGCTATCGTTGGGGTCACTACAGTTCGACATCCTGTCCGATGGCACCCTGACCTTGCCCGGCGACTTTATCCTTGGCGGTATGCCCCAGGACGAGATGAAGGAGATCATCGGCAGATACGGCCTGCCCACCGATCAGCTCACCCCGCCGTGCAATGTCACCTTGTTGCGCGATGGCACGAACACCGTGCTGTTTGATACCGGGGCGGGCCATGACTTCATGCCCACTGCCGGAAAGCTGCCCGCGGCCCTTGACGCGCTTGGCGTCGGCACGGACGAGATCACCCATATTCTGCTGACCCATGCACACCCCGACCATCTTTGGGGGCTTCTGGACGACTTTGACGATCCAATGTTCCCGCAAGCCGAAATTCTGATCGGTCAGGCCGAACTGGATTACTGGACCGATCCAGACACCATCGACAGCATCGGTGAAGCGCGCACCGCCTTTGTCGTTGGGGCCCAACGAAGGCTGGAGACCGTTGCCGATAACATACGCACTGTGGCGGACGGCGAAGAGGTGCTTTCCGGTATCGCCGCACGCCTGACGCCCGGGCATACACCCGGCCACTTGGCGTATGAGGTCCGCTCCGGCACCGAAAGCGTGATGGTGCTGGGTGATGCCATCGGCAATCATCATGTTGCGTTCGAACAGCCTGAATGGGCGTCTGGTGCCGATCAGCAGCCGGACATGGCAGCGGCTACCCGAGTGCGGCTTCTGGACCAACTGGCATCCGAACAGACCACGCTGATCGGGTTTCATCTTCCCGAAGGCGGCATTGGTCGGGCCGAACGCGTCGGCGATACCTACAGGTTCGTCGCAGCATGAGATACGCTTTTCTGATAAGCCTGCTGGCTGTCCCCGCCCTTTCCTCGGAAAACATCCCGGACAAGTATCCCCAATCCGTGCTCTATAACAAACCGGTGGAAGTGATACCCTATGTCTGGTCCTCCATCGGGGCGACCGCACCGCCCACCTATGAGAACGCGGGCCACAACAACAACCTGTCCTTTATCGTCACACCAGATGGCGTGATCGTTATAAACTCCGGGGCCTCATGGAAACTTGCCGAGGCGCTGCATACCGAGATCAAGGCCGTCACCGACCAGCCTGTGAAACGCGTGATCGTCGAAAACGGTCAGGGCCATGCGATGCTTGGCAATGGCTATTGGGTTGCCCAAGGCATTCCGGTTTTGGCCCATGAGGACGCGGCCGAGGAGTTCAAAAACAGTGCGACACAATCACTGGCAAGCTTGCAACTCTACGCCCGCGAGAATGCCGATGGCACCGTTGTTGCAATGCCGACCGAGACGTTCTCTGATCGTGTGGTGATAGAGATGGGCGGTGTCGTTGTGGAGGTTCTGCATCTGGGCCCCGCCCACTCGCCCGGCGACACACAGGTCTGGATTCCGGAGTGGTCAATGATGATCGCTGGCGATATCGCTTTTCAGGAACGCATGCCGCCGATTTTTGAAGGAACCTGCACCAAATGCTGGATCGAGACATGGGAAACAGGCTTTGCGCCACTCAATCCGACCTATGTGATCCCCGGCCATGGTCACCCGACAAACCTGTCGCAGGTGACGCGCTATACCCGTGACTATCTCGTAGACCTGCGGGAAAAAATCGGCGCGCATCTGGAAGATGGCGGTGATCTGGCCGGTGCCTATTATGTAGATCAATCGGCATGGAAGCACCTTGACACGTTTGAGGAACTCGCGACACGCAACGCAGGTGTGGTTTTTGCCGAAATGGAGTTCGAATAGCCCCGCGACACTTGAATTCACGACGTAATTGAGAGCGACACGCGCCACATTCAGAAACGCTCATGCGGCAGCGCGTCTTATGCCGGGCTGATCTACAAGCGCATCCGTGATCGCCGCGCCGATCCACATGCATAGCAGCGCAAGCCATGCCGTTCCGACAAAGATCGAGCCGCCCGTCACCCCTGCACCGATCGCGCAGCCTCCCGCGAGCATGGCACCAAATCCCATCAAGACAGCACCTGTCAGGGATCGGCGCATCTGGCTTTCTCCGTCGAAACCCTGAAAACGGAATTCCCGGTTCTGGATTGACGACAGAAAGGCCCCGATAAAGACCCCCGGCACCAACCCGATATCAAAATTGATTTCCGGGTTCGCAATCAGAAAAAACATGAGCGTATTTGCCGAGGGGCCCGAGAACGTGGTCGATGTAACGGTGACGGGGTCAAAGGCGACTTGCGCCAAAGAAAAGGTCAGCACCCACCCCAAGGCCACGGAAAATCCTACACCCGATGCAAAGACCAATCTTTTCCAGCCGATCTTGTTACGCATCGAAAGGCCCAGAGCCAAAGCGGCGAGAGCAAGGCCTATCACGATCCCGGTTTCCTTCGGCATCGAAAATGCGCTGATCAAATTCAGATTGTGTCCGCCTTTCGTTGTCCAAAGGGCGGCAAGCCATTGCCGCAGCGGGGCAAGCCAACCGTTCAGTGTCATCTGCGCGGCAATGGCAAATATCAGCCCCGCCACAAGCGACCGCAGATTGCCTGTTGCCGCAAGCACCAGAAGCCGCCCGGAACACCCACGTGCCAGAACCATCCCCACGCCGAAGAGCAACCCACCGATGACCGCTCCGGACCATGATCCGGTGACAGCCATCATCCGTGCTTCCTCCACGCGGAACAAACCGCCCAGTGAGGCCCCTTGAACCCAGATCAACGCGGTCGAGAATGTCAGCAGCCAGACCGCAACCTTATCGCCCAGTTTGCCCCGTGCGAATTCAACAGAGGCCGCGCGCAGACAAAAAGAGGACCGCTGCGCCGCGACGCCAAACACGGCGCCAGTGATGATGCCGAAAATTGCCGAAAGCACCGTTTCATCAACAAACGAAAGAAGAAATGTAACGTCCATACCGCAGATCTCCCACTAGGCCTGCAATCTGTAACGGGTTTGGGAAAGCCGCGTTGATCTGTGTCATGCTGGCTGTTGGCAAAACGAATTGTGCTCCCTAGACGGTGCGCGACGTGACCACAGGACTGGTCGTTCCAGCGGTCATGATCCTCCCGTTTCTGGCTGCCCTCATCTGACTGAGCCTCCGGAGCGGTTTATTGCCACTTGAACGGTTGGCCAGAAACCTGACGCGGCGCAAGGCCAGTGATCTTGCGCCAATGCCCATTGTCGGCTTACCAGATGAAATCCGTCCCGTCGCGCAGTCGCTGAATGGTTTGTTCGACAGGGTCACAGCAGCGCGGGCGGGCGAGCAAGCCTCCACCGCTTTTGCCGCCCATGAATTGAAGACGCCATTGGCCGTAATTAACACCCATGCTCAAACCGCGTTGATCGCACAGGATAATGCCACGCGGCGGCGCGCCTTGGACCGCATCCAGCAAGGTGTTTTGCAGACAGACAGGCTGGTGCGCCAACTTCTGACCGTGGCGCAGATGGACAGTACCGACGTCACTGACAGCATAATGATCGACGTCAACGCCACTGTGCCCCGTGTTGTCCAAGACCTTGCAGGCCTCGCATCATTGCATGGCGTATCGGTTGAGGTGCAATGCGCAACGCACGTGTTCTTCAACTGCGATGATGTCCTGCTCAGCCTCGCGCTTCGCAACCTCCTTGAAAATGCCATTGTCGCTTCGCCAAACCCACAGCGGCAGCGGCTTAGGGTTGGCGATCGTGAAAGCGGCCATTGAACACTTTTGCGGCGATTTGAGTTTTTTGGCCCGTGACGGAGGAGGCGAGGTGTTTTTTATAACTGCCCCGAACCGGTCATAGCCTCAGTCTTGAACCAAATTGATCGGTATTGTCCTCGGCAATCGGGCAGGCAATCGCGGTGCGGAGACAGTCAGTGACTTCTTATCTACGTCTTCCTTTGGTTGGATTGGTTGTCAGAAGATGATCGACCGGATGATCAGCGCGACGACAGTCAAGGTGGCGACCCCGCCAAGCCACAATCCCACGAACCACAGCGATTTGCGCAAGGCGGGCGGCATCAGTGATACCCCCCTGCCGGATCGACCTTGCCGCGGAACACCCAATAGGCATAGCCGGTATAGGCAAGGATCATCGGCACCAGCACCAGCGCTCCGGCCAGCAGGAACCACAGGCTTTCGTCAGGGGCAGCGACATCCCAGATCGTCAGCGACGGCGGCACCATATAGGGGTAAAAGCTGATCCCCAGCCCGATGAACGACAGGACGAACAGAGCGATCGTTGCAAGAAACGGCCACGTGTCGCGCTGGTCGCGCAGCCCTTTGACGAAGACAAAAGCCGCGACAAGGATTGCAGCAGGTACCAGCACCGAAAAAAGGACATTCGGAAATCCGAACCAGCGGTCAAGATAAAGCGGGTTCAGGAAAGGTGTAATCAGGCTGACCAACCCGACCAAAGCAAGTGTCGCGCCGCCGGTCCACATGGCCATCCGCTTTGCCACTGTGCGCACGGGGCCTTCGGTCTTCATGACCAGCCAGGTCGCTCCCATCAGCGCGTAAGCCGCGACAAGTGCCACACCCGTCAGGACCGAGAAAGGTGTCAGCCAATCCCAATTGCCACCCGCGTAGGCACGGCCTTCGACGGTTATGCCCTGCACCAATGCGCCAAGGGCAATACCCTGTGCCAAGGCCGCCATGAAGCTGCCAAAGGTAAAGGACACATCCCATAGATACTTGCCCCGTGTCGTGCGCCAACGGAACTCGAACGCCACACCGCGAAACACCAGCGCCAGCAGCATGACGATGATCGGCACATATAGCGCGGGCATGACAACGGCATAGGCCAGCGGAAAGACAGCGAACAGGCCACCGCCGCCCAGCACCAACCATGTTTCGTTGCCGTCCCAGACAGGCGCGACGGTGTTCATGGCAAGATCCTTGTCCGCCTCGTCGCGCATGAACGGAAACAGGATTCCCACGCCGAGATCGAACCCGTCAAGGATAACATAGGCCAGTACGGCAAAGGCGATCAGCCCGGCCCAGATGAATGCAAGATCGAATATCATGGCTGTTACTCCGCAGGGAAGAAATCGTCATCGACCGCCGGAGCGGGGGTTGTCCCCGCTGTCCGGATCGGACCGATGGATTTGAGAGGGATGCGATCTTCCAGCCGCTTGTTCATCAAGCGCAGGATGTAGTAGGTGCCCGCGCCGAACAGCATGAAATAGACCACGATGAACGCGACCAGCGACGATGCGACCGCCGCGGCCTCGACCGGAGCAACGCTGTCATTGGTGGAGAGCAGCCCGTAGACCGTCCACGGCTGGCGGCCCACTTCGGTGGTGATCCAGCCTGCCAGCACCGCCACAAACCCCGCAGGCCCCATGGCGATGGCGGCGCGGTGCAGCCATTTGCGGTCATACATCGTGCCGCGGATACGTGTCACCAGCGCCCATATTCCCAGCCCCAGCATCGCAAATCCCAGCGCCACCATGATGCGGAACGACCAGAATACGATGCCCACGGGGGGGCGTTCATCTGCGGGGAAATCCTGGAGCCCTGGCAAGGGCGATGTCAGGTCATGCGTCAGGATCAGAGACGACAGATAGGGTATCTGCACCGCGTAATCGACGGTTTCGTTCGCCGCGTTGGGGATGCCGAACAGGATCAGCGGCGCCCCGCCTTCCGGGTGGCCGTCGAAATGACCTTCCATCGCGGCGACTTTGGCCGGTTGATATTCGAGCGTGTTGAGCCCGTGGAAATCGCCCGCAACGATCTGCAAGGGTGCCACGACGATCAGCATACCCATCGCCATGGAAAACATCACCCTTGCGCCTTTGTCAGCGCGGTCGCGCAGCAGATGCAGCGCCCCCACTGCCCCGACCACCAGCGCGGTCGTCAGATAGGCCGCCAGTACCATATGCACCAGACGGTAGGGGAACGACGGGTTGAACACGATCAACCACCAATCGACGGGCACGAACTGGCCGACATCGTTCATCGCATGGCCCTGCGGAGTCTGCATCCAGCTGTTGACCGACAAGATCCAGAACGCCGAGCCGAGCGTGCCGATCGCAACCATCAGGGTCGAAAAGAAATGCGCCCTTGCGCCCACCTTCTCGCGTCCGAACAGCATGACGCCCAGAAATCCGGCTTCGAGAAAGAAGGCCGACAGCACCTCGTAGCCCATGAGCGGGCCGATCACCGGCCCCGCCTTGTCGGAAAACACCGACCAGTTGGTGCCGAACTGGTAGGACATCACGATGCCCGACACGACACCCATGCCGAAAGCCACGGCAAAGATCGTTTTCCAGTAGTTGAACAGTTTCAGGTAGATCTCGCGTCCTGTCCACAGGTGCAGCCCGTTGAGCACGGCCAGATAGCTGGCCAACCCGATCGAGAATGCCGGAAAGATAATGTGGAACGAGACGGTAAAAGCGAACTGGATCCGGGCCAGTTCGATTGCATCAAAGCCAAACATGGGCTTGCCTCTTTAATGATATATTCGTAATGAATGAATACGCGTCCGCAGGATCATATTCAAGTTTCAATATAGGACGTGTTGTCACACCCTGTCCGGAGGATGCATTGAAGCTCACGAGTTACACGAATTACGCCCTGAGGACCTTGCAGATGGCCGCAATCCGCGCGCCGCATCTGGTGCGGATCGACGAGGTGGCGCAGGCACACCGGATCAACCGCGCGCATCTGACCAAGATCGTTCACCAGCTTGCGCAGGCGGGGTATCTGGAAACGGTGCGCGGCCCCAAGGGCGGGCTGCGTCTGGCGCGCCCTGCGACAGAAATGATCGTTGGCGATGTGGTGCGCCTGACGGAAGGGCCGATTGATCTGGTGGAATGCTTCAGCGAGGCGCGCAACACCTGCAAGCTGCGCGGCATCTGCCAGCTTTCGGTCAAACTGCAAGAGGCGACGCGCGCCTTCATGGCTGTGCTGGATGATCTGACCGTCGCCCAGATCGCCGCAAACCGAAGCGATCTTCTGGCACGGCTGGGGCTGACCGAAGCGGAGACGACGACAGAGACAGGCGCAGCATGATCATCATAACTCCTCAGGCGGCACTTTGGATGGATGCGCGGATATGAGCGGGACGAGAAACCAGCGGTTCTGGAACCGGATTGCCGCGCGCTATGCCGCGCGCCCGCTCAAGAATGTGGCGGCCTATGAGGCGATGCTGGCCGATGTCGCAGCGCGGCTGACACCGACAGACCATGTGCTGGAAATCGGCTGTGGCACGGGTGGCGCGGCAATCCGGCTTGCGCCCCATGTCGCGCAGTGGCGGGCAACGGACTTTTCCAGCGAAATGATCCGGATCGCCCGCGCCAAACCCGGCGCCGGGGCGGTGCGCTTCGAGGTCGCCGATGCCGCGCAGGCTTTGGGTGGTGGTCCCTTCGATGCGATCTGTGCCTTCAATGTGCTGCATCTGGTGGATGACCTGCCGGATATGTTGGCCCAGATCCACGCCAATCTTGCACCCGACGGTCAGTTGATCTGCAAGTCGTGGTGCTTTGCCGATCTGCCATGGCGGGTGCGTGCGCTGTTTCCCGTTTTGCGGATGATCGGTCTTTTCCCGGTGGCGAGGCCCTTGCAGGAACACGCGTTCAAGCAGGCTGTTCTCGACGCCGGATTTGCCATCGAGGATGTGCAGATTTTCGGTGACTACTGGCAAAACCCCTATGTCGTTGCCCGCAAGCCAGTTGGATCAACCGCCTAACTGCCTCAGGCTTTGCCTTGCTTGGCGCAGCAGGGCAGCAATCTCGCGGAAGCGTTGTGTATGTGGCGAGGTGGCGCGCCATGCCAGAACCACGCGGCGCGGGCAAGCATCGGGCAATGGGGTGAGCGCGATGGCGTGTCCGCGTGCAATGCCAGCATCCACCGCGAGTTGCGGCAAGAGGGTGATGCCAAGCCCCTCCTCCACCATCGAGATCAGGGTCGGCAGGCTGGTCGCGGCAAAGGCATCACCGGGGGGCGTGCCCAATTCGGCATAGGCCTCCAAGGCATGGCGTTGCAGGCAATGCCCCTTTTCCAGCAGCAACAAAGATGCATCGGCAAGCGCAGCGCCGCTGACATCTGCCCTGCCGGACAGGGGGTGACCGACAGGCGTTGCAAGCTCGTAGCCATCCTCGAACAGCAGTTCGGTTTCGAACGCGCCAATCGGATGCGGCAGGGCGACAAGGATAAGATCCAGCCTGCCCTCGGCCAGACCAGCCACGAGCGACTCCGTCAGTTCCTCGCGCAGGAACAATCGCTGGTCCGGCCATGCCCGCCGCAAAAGCGGCAAGGCGCGCGGCACCAGAAACGGGCCGACCGTCGGTATCGCCCCAAGGCGCAGATCGCCCCGCACTGTGCCCGCATGTGCATGGGCAAGCGCCTCGATATCGGCCACATCGTTCAGAACCACACGGGCGCGCCGCACGATCTCGGTGCCCAGCGGCGTCATCATGACCGTGCGTTTGGACCGCTCTGCCAGTGTGACGCCCAGTTGATCCTCCAGCTCTTTCAGCCCGCTGGACAGTGTGGGCTGGGTCACATGGCACTTCTCTGCCGCTCGGGAAAAGTTGAGCGTATCCGACAAGGTAACGAGAAAACGGAGCTGGCGCAGAGTGGTCATGCAAAGCCTGTAAATAGAGGAAATCTATTACTATCACATATACAATCGATTTCCTGAATATAAAGGCCCGCGATATAGATTGGTCATCGGAAATACACGCAAGGAGATTGCCATGACTGATGCAACCCAAATTCCCGCTGGCCTGCCGCGGATGAACGAGCCGGCCCCCGATTTCCATGCGCTGACCACGCATGGCATGAAATCACTGTCCGATTACAAAGGCAAATGGTTGATCCTGTTCTCGCACCCCGCGGATTTCACGCCGGTCTGCACAACGGAATTCACCGCCTTTGCCGCCCGCGCCGCTGATTTCGCCGCGCTGAACACCGAACTGCTCGGCCTGTCGATTGACAGCCATTACGCGCATATCGCATGGGTCCGCTCGATCAAGCAAAGCTTTGGCGTGGATATCACATTCCCGATCATCGCGGATCTGGATATGAAGGTGGCGCAGGCCTATGGCATGATCCAACCCGGCGCATCCGATACCCAAGCCGTACGGGCAACTTTCGTGATCGACCCCGAGGGCAAGCTGTGCGCGATGGTGTATTACCCTATGACGAATGGCCGCTCCGTGGACGAGTTTGTCCGCCTGATCACCGCGCTACAAACGTCGGTGGAGCATAAAGTCTCCACTCCGGAAAACTGGAAGCCGGGCCAGCCCGTGATCGTGCCCACCCCGCAGACCACGCAAGACGCCGACGCAAGGATGGCCGAGGGCCTCGACACTGTGGATTGGTATTTCACCACCAAGACGCTGTAATCTGACAAAGAAAACACGAACCGCCCGGTCCTGACCGACCGGGCGCGCATGATCCGGCGGAGGCCTCCGACCTGCTACCCGATGCGACCACGCCCCGCGATGGTCGAAACAGAAGCAGGACTTCGCCGACCATGACATTCTCTGTTTTGAATGTTATCGGGGGCTACATATATTGGGCGTCAGGGAGCTTTTAGAGCTTATGCACCGGAGAATATCTCGGAGGTAAGTGATGGAAACAGCTTTGATACCCGCGCTGTCGCTCCGCCACGGGTACCCTTGGCTTCGTCCCCCTCAAGCTCGTAGGCATGTGGCAACCGGCCACGTCCCCGACAACCTCATCTCGCTGAAAGGAATTTATCAATGAGTGATCCGTTGAAGACCCGCGTGGTTCGTCATTCGCCCTCCACCGGGGTTGGCAGCCCCGATGTCTGGGGAATCTACGAGCCTGATACCGGTTCGATCCAGTATATCTGTGCCGACCCTGCGACGAAGAAAGCCGCGCTGATCGACGTGGTATGGAATTTCGATCCGAAGAACTACCGTTTCTCGACCGGAAGCATGGATCAGGTGCTCGATATCGTGCGGGAGAACGGGCTGGAGGTCGCATGGGTACTGGATACCCATCCCCACGCCGACCACATGATGGCCTCGGCGCAACTGACGGAGCGCACCGGGGCACCCAACGCCATCGGCGCGCTGGTGCCGAAGATCGCGACGATCTGGGCGGAACTCTACAATCTGCCGGAAGCCTTCAACCCGGAGCGTGATTTTGAACGCCTTTTCGAGGAAGGCGAGACTTTCAGAATTGGCGAATTGGACGTGAACGTCATGCTCTCTCCGGGGCACACCCTAGGGTCGATCACCTATGTCTGCGGTGACGCGGCTTTCGTGCATGATACGTTGATGCAGCCCGACGTGGGCACGTCGCGCTCCGATTTCCCGGGCGGCAAAACGTCCGAGCTCTGGGATTCGATCCAGAAGATCCTGACACTGCCAGAAAACACACGGCTGTTCGTCGGCCACGATTACGGTGGCCCCGACCGGGACGAGCCGATGTGGGAAGCAACGGTCGCCGCGCACAGGTCAGACAACAAGCACGTCAAGGACGGCACGGACCGGGACGCATACATCAAGCGTCGGCAAGAGCGGGATGCAACCCTGCCGCTGCCTGATCGCATACTGGCCGCGCTGCAGGTGAACCTGCGGGGAGGACGGCTGCCGCCGGCGGAGGATGATGGCAAACATTATCTGAAGCTTCCCGCCAACCGCTTCGATTGAGGTGCAGGCAAGAGGCCGGAAAACAGCGCATTCGTTGCGTGTAAAGCGTCGGAACTAATACGATGTCGCTATGCGCTACACTTCAAGGTCGCTCTAGCGTTTGCCTTGGTCGATATGAATCAGCATCCGGTCGCTGTCGAGTTCGCCGAATATAGGCATTGCTATCTTGCGACGTGCTGGGTGTGCGTGAGAGAAAACCGCTCTCATAGGAAATGAAAGTAAAGCCGTCGCGTATGCTCAACTCTTCACCGATGCCCGAGAATATGATCTCGAAATCGTTGCTCTCGAAATGCTGAAGATAGCCGCGGTAAAGCCGGAGTAAGGACAACTCCAGCCCTTCGACGGTATATTCCATCTGGCGATACTCCCCTTCGGCAGCCACCGTCTGCTCGAAAGCGTTGCCCCTGTCACCGGGTGAGGCGGGAAATTCCAGAACCGCGAAATCTGTGAAAACGTCATGCGTTATCCCCCCATCCGCCGGCAGAGGGACCATCGGATGCGGGGCAGCGTCTTCGATAACGGATTGTGCCGCGACAGGGGTGACGAAACCCGAGACAGAGAAGGCCGCCCAAAGGCTGACCATAATCGTTGCAATCTTGTTTCTGAACATCCTGTCTTCCTTTTGTCCGGAGATCGCTGCGAAAAGTCTAACTGCGCCAATCATGCGCTTCCCCCTTCAAACAGAGGGGGCCTGACGAAAATCGCATGACCGTTTCGGTGCCGCCGCTGTGCGCGGGTCGACCTTCCTACATCTCAGCAAGAGATGGGATCGGGGCCGCGATGACATGCCGTCAGGCCCTCAAAGACCAAAAAGAGCGCGCCGGATCATCCTGCTGCCTCCGCTCGATCAGGCGCGACGCGCGATTTGAGCGTTTTGAACTTGCCTGACATGCCTTCCAGCTTCGCGTCCCATTCGGGGTTCGGGTCCTGCCCCTCGATGGTGCGGAAATAGGCCTGCAAGAGACAGGCCACAGCCAAAGGCTCCAGCAATGCCTGCTTGACGGACCATGCCAGTATGAAGGCGATCACGATCCCCATAGCCGACATGCCGCCGGGATAGAGATTGCTGAGCAGCGCCGCGGGGGCAAGCATGACGAAAAACAATATCGCCATCAGCCCGTAGACAAAGAGTGCGATCCAGGCCGCATTCTTGAGCATCGGGCGATAGTTCTGAGCATAAAGAACCAAGGCTGTGCGAGCCGAGGCCCAAGGGTCGATTGCACGCGTCCGCATGCCATAGGCAAGGATCACTTCGTCAATGAAGCCCACAGCCACACGCAAGAAGGCCCGCAGAATGGTGACAAGTTGGCGGATGCCTGGAATGGGCAACAGGGTAAATACACCACGGATCAGGCCGGTAATCGCGCGCAGGACGCCCTTGACCAACTGGTCGATCGCAAACAGCACGCTGGCCTCGCCAAAACGTTCGCGCACCATCGCCTGTGCATGTCCGATCTGGCTGCGCCCGTCCGGCATCGGGCGGTTGTCAATCAACTCGACCATGACCGCGATATGCCCGGCCTTGACCATGTAGAGGATATATTCACGCAGCCAGTACATGACGATGAGCACTATACCGAACCCCGTCAGCCCGCCGAAGAAGGTGGCCGACGCGCGGAATCCCTCATCGCCCAGCGCCCCGATTCCGTAGCCGATGCCTGCTCCGGTCCCCGTGACCAGCACATAGGCCAGTGCTGCACCGAAGTAGACGGCCATACGCAACAGGAGGAATGGCAGGGTTTGCACCATCAAGCCCAGCCCGCGTCGAAATGAGAAATCCCACATCATGTATGTCTTTCGTTCAAGAGCCCCGGATCGGAGGGGCGCGCCAGTAACGTATCAACCTCACCGCATGCGGTTCTTGATGTCCTGCTGCCATCTGATGACAGACCGTTCAGGCATGCTCACAACCCGCCCGATGGTCGCCGCATCTGCCGCCATGAAATCTGCAAGTGACGAGATACCCTGGTTGACGAGCATGCGCTCCTGTTGCGGAGTGAAATGATCGCCCGGAAAAGCTTTCGAAAAATGATCGCCGGGGAAAAGAGTCTTTCCACTGCGTTGAACTTTGTGTGTGCCCTTGGACGATTCCTCGCCGCGGACACCCTGAATCGGCAGCCGGTCGGATTGTGCGTTCTTCAAAAGTGTTTGTGCCTGCACGTCGAAGGCGCCAAGGTTCAATGATGTTGCAGCCAATACAATGATGGCAAGGTTTGGAAAGAAACGAAGTGTCATGGTGATGTCCTGTCTTGTAATCGCGGCACGGCCAAAGCCAGCCCTGCCGCTTTCATCCTAGATGCGAAGCAGACCCGTCGCCCCGTCTGAACAGAGGGGATCAGACAGGATGGCGCAAAGGCAATGACAGCAGCAAGGCTACAAGATCAGCCTGCCTATGCGTGCCGGTCTTGGCGAAGACGTTACGCAAATGAAAAGCGATTGTGGTTGCCGCCACCCCCAGTTCACGCGCAACCTCTTCGGGTCGCAGGCCCGAGGCCAGCAGACGCGCAACGCGCGCTTCAGTCGGCGTCAGATTGAACAGCGATGCCAGCGCCGTCGGTGACAATGGTTCTTGTGCCTTGGGCGTTGTCAAAAAGGCCATTACCATCGCCGGTGTGCCGATGACAGGATTGCGCGGGCAGGCATGCAGCTGCGCAATAAAGGACAGGGTGTCATCCAGCATCAGCGCCCTGCCCTCTTCCGTGCCAGCCAGCGCGTATGCCCCCATCGTGCGCACCGGTTCTGCCAGCAGGTTCCGGATAGGCGCGTCATTCTGCCCGATCATCCGATCTGCGATTGGATTGGTTCTGGTCAGCTTGCCGCCGGGGGTAAAGATCATCACGCCGACAGTCAGGGTATCGAGCAAATGCTGACCGATCCTCGCTGCATGTGTGATACCTGCACGCGCTTGCACGGTCTGACGCAGACGGGCCTCTATCGTGGACAGCAGCAGGTTGTAATTGATAGGCTTGGTCAGATAGTCATCCGCCCCTGTGCGTTTGCCCCTAATGATGGCATCCGTCATGGACAACGCCGACAAAAAGACCAATGGCACATGCGCCAGATGCGAATACTCTCGGCGCAGGCGCGCCAGAACACCGTAACCGTCCAGACCCGGCATCATGATGTCACAAAGCATCAGATCCGGTGTGCTTGTATCCAGAAAACCAAAGAGCTCGGCGCCGTCGCGCGCTTCTGCAACGCGGTAACCTGCTGCCTGCAACTCATCCGATATATCCCGCAAGAGTTGCGGTTCGTCTTCACAACACAGGATCAGAGGAGAGGTTTCCATGTCCAAGCTCCATATCCGCTATTCGACAGGAAGCCAGAAGGTGAACACAGACCCTTTGCTTGGTCATGTTTCGAAACTGATCCGCCCGCCCAGCAACTGCGCCAATGCCTGCGCCAAGCCCAACCCGAGCCCCGCCCCTTCCTTGCGTGTGCGGCCTCGGAAATAGCGCTCAAACAGATGCGGCTGGTCACAGGTGTCAATTCCGGCACCCCGATCCGTCACCGCACAGGCAAACTCTTTGCCCTGTCTGAATACACGGACCTCCACGGGCCGATCAAACTCGCTGAACTTGAGAGCATTCGACAGCAGATTATCGACCATATGCCCGATCAGATGCGGATCGCCGTGGGCCATCATGGGGCCTTCGGCACATGACAGGCACAGCTTTCGTGCAGGATGACGGCTTTGCGCCTCGGTCACCACCGATTGCACGACCTGACTGATGTCCAGTGCGACGAAATCAGCCTGAAGCTGTTCGTTGTCGAGCCGTGCCAGCAGAAGTACTGTGTCGCTTAACCGCGTCAGGCGGCCAATCGCATCGGTGACGATGTCGCGCCGCTCAATGACATCAGCCGCTGTGACGGCATCACCCTTGCGGACAAGCCGGTGCATTGCGCTGTCGATCAAGCTCAGCGGTGTCCGCAACTGATGTGACACGATCGCAGCAAAATCGCGGTACATGAGAGATACATCCCTCTCTTGCTCCAACAATTTTGCGGCGCGCAGATTCTGGACCTCGGAAAGGTGCAACTGGCGCTGTTTGCGCAACAACAGCGCCGAGATCGCAAGTGCCGCGCAAAAGGCCGCAACGACAGCGAAAATCACCAGTTGTTGCGTACTGCGATAGGTATCCAGCCGCGCCGCCGCCTTGTTCCAGTCCGTGATCATAACGTCGTTTGCAATGCGGTTGATCTGCGGATGCAGACTGGTGGTCAGGCCCAGCAGGGCGTCGATCTGCTGGTCATCATACCCCTGAAACTGCGGGTCCAGTTCCAGCAGAGCGGAGGTCATCCCTTCAACGGCTTCCAGATGACCGAGTTGTTCCAGATACCGCGCCTGACCTGCCCCCCGGAAGTTCCCTCAATCTGATGTAGAGTCTGCCCAGTCTTTGAAGGAGCAGACGACATGAGGAAAGGCCGTTTCACCGAAGCGCAGATCATCGGAATGATCAAAGAGCAAGAAGCTGGCAT
>JBLRWK010000032.1:0-51651 GCA_047921295.1 Rhodobacterales bacterium | reverse complement strand
GTCCAACTGATAAAGGCCCGAGCCTCCGATGATCCCGATCCGCGTCTGCATGGATGCTGTGCCCTCGTACTGCCTGCGTCGTGGCACACGTTAGCCAAGCGGGAGGGGGCTGCAAGCGGGGAGTGGTGGTTGGAGGCAACCTCTGACAGAAACATTTGCGTTTGAGGTCGCGGAAATGTTGGAAACTATGCGGAACGGAATGGGAGTTGAATCCTCTTTACCAACAATCTGTCTTGCAAACCAGAGCAGAAAACTGACCATACTGAATACGTTGTTTAGTTAGGGGGTTGAATTGAAAATTTCTTCAGAAACTTTGAACATCATAAAAGGGAAAGCTGTCGCCGAATGGCCGGACGACTTTGCAATGCAACGGTATGTGATCAACCAACAGACCGACGCCGCGGAACAGATGTTGTACTTTCTGATCAACCTTGATCAGGAGAACCCCATAATCAAAAGCTGCATAAGTAAAGCGCTTGGTGAATGGCCTGACGACTTTGAAATGCAGCTTCATGTATTCAATAGCCAGATGGAAGCAGCTCCGAAGTTTTTTGAGTACGAGCATGCAGGCATGCCGTCAGAGACGCTTGAGGGTATCAAGACAAAGGCATTCTCCGACTGGCCTGACGACTTTGAAATGATGCTCCATACTTTGTTTGAACAAGTTGATGCATGGGAGGAGCTATACGGCTGAAAATACAGTGCGTGTTTAAGTTCAAACTGGGTCACTAGCAAGGCGATCACCGATCAGCAAAGACGCAACTTCTTGTATTGCAAACCCCACCCTCCGCTCCCTCAATCATCAGGCCGCGTCAGCGCGAACAGCTCTGTAATCACCGCATAATCGCGGTAGCCCAGCCTAGTGAGCGGGCGGAAGGTGGTCACGTCGAACACCCCGTCCACAAGGCAGTCGTCGCGCATATGCACGCCGGTGACCTCGCCCAGCACCATGCTGTTGCCCTCGCCCTCCAACTGGACGATCTGCGTCAGGCGGCATTCCAGTGCGGCGGGTGCGGCGGCGACACGGGCGCAGGCAATCGTCTCGCATTCCGCGCGCTCCAGCTTTGCGTGGTCGAATTCCGAATCTTTCGCGGCCAGCGTCTTGGACGAGGCGTTCATCGCATCGCGCATCGCGAATTCCACGATATTGACGCAGAACACCCCCGTCTCGATGATATTGGCAACCGAATCCTTGGTGCCGTCGCGGTCGGCCTTGGTGCCGGTCGAGGCGAACATCACCTGCGGCGGGGTATAGGCAGTGGCGTTGAAAAAGGAATAGGGCGCGAGATTGTCCACCCCGTCCTTGCCGCGCGACGAGATCCAGCCGATGGGGCGCGGCGTCACAATGGCGTTGAACGGGTTATGCGGCAGGCCGTGGCCGTCTTTGGGCTGGTAGAACATCAAGTCCCTCGTTTCTGATCCGGGGCGTCCGTCTTCGGGCACGCTTTATTCCTTCCTGCGCGGTTTGGGCGCAGATGGGTTTGTGCCTGACCTAGCGCCATGCTAGGGGCGTTTCCACCGGAAACTGGACATGACGCGCGAGGACTGACCCCAAGTGTTCCAACTATCGGAGGAAAATGCCGCCGATTGGTGGGAGGTCGAGGCGCTTTATGACCTGTGCTTTGCACCGGGGCGCGAGGCTTTGTCGTCCTACCGGCTGCGCGACAACATCCCCCCCGTGACCGGTCTGTCGCTTGTGGCGCGGGACCGTGACGGTATTCTGGCAGGTGCTATCCGCTATTGGCCGGTCCGCGTGGGCGGGCAGGCAGCGCTTCTGCTGGGGCCGGTGGCGGTGCATCCGACGCGGCAGGGCGAGGGGCTGGGCGCGCTGCTGATACAGGGCAGTCTGGAGCGTGCGCGGGACGCCGGATGGGACCGTGTGTTGCTGGTGGGCGACGCGCCCTATTACAACCGCTTCGGGTTCTGGAAGCTGGACGGGGTCGAGATGCCGCCGCCCACCAACCCCGACCGCGTGCTGGGGCAGGAGTTGACCGATGGGGCATGGGCCGGTGTCACAGGCCGCGTGACCCACTGGCACGAGTGAAAGCGGCTCTTGCCGCTTGAATGCGCGCGCGCGCCATCCAATCTATGCAAGAAGGCATGCAGCAAGGATGACCCGATGAGCACGAATTCCCTGATCACCGTTGATGTCGATGTGGAGCTTGACCGTCTTGCGCAGCGCTATGCACAGGCGGGCGGCATGGGCATTCAGGTGCTCAACCTGATCGGGGCGCGGGCCGAGTCGCTGATCGACAGGCTGCCCGCGCCGGTGCGCGACCGTCTGGGCGAGGGCACCGAGGCGGCATTGCACTGGGCGATGCGCGCTGCGCAAAGCTCGCGCGGCTTTGTCGGGGACCAGCCGGGCTGGATGAACACGGCGCTGACCACGGCAATGGGGGCGGCCGGCGGTTTTGGCGGCTTGCCCTCGGCGCTGGCGGAATTGCCGATCACCACAACGGTGCTGCTGCGGTCCATTCAGGGGGTGGCGGCGGAATATGATTTCGACCCGGCGGCGCAGAATGTGCAGTTCGACTGCGTGCAGGTGTTTTCCGCCGCAGGGCCGCTGTCGCGGGATGACGGGGCCGATCTGGCCTTTATCTCGACCCGCCTTGCGATGACGGGGCCGACAGTGCAGGGGCTCATCGCCCGCGTCGCGCCGCGTCTGGCTACGGTTATGGGCCAGAAACTGGCCGCGCAGACCGTGCCGGTGCTGGGCGCGGTGGCGGGGGCGGCTACGAATTACGCCTATACCAGCTATTATCAGGAAATCGCGCATGTCCATTTTGGACTGCGGAAACTGGCGATCGAGGGGGATGTGCCGCAGGCCGAACTGATCGACCGCCTGCGCCTGCGGCTGACTCGCGCGCCGAAAGCCGCACGGACCCCGCGCAAGGGCCGCTAAACCTGATCGCGTACATCCGCGCTTGTTCTCTGCGCCTGCCTGCGGGAAGGTAGCAGGCACAGAGCAGGAGGAGCGCGGATGGAGATCACCCCGAATGGAGCACGCCCGTCAGGGCGGGGCGAGGAGGCCTATTTCACCGGCCATGTGCGGATGGAACCCGTTGTCACCGCGCCGGAGCCAGCCCGTCTGCGCGCGGTCCGCGTGACCTTCGAGCCGGGCGCGCGCACGGCGTGGCACACCCATCCGCTGGGCCAGACCTTGCTGGTTCTATCAGGCCTTGGCCTCGCGCAAAGCTGGGGCGGGCCTGTGCGCCATATCCGTCCCGGTGACACGGTCTGGTTTGCGCCCGGCGAGAAGCATTGGCACGGTGCGGCCCCTGCCAATGCGATGACGCATCTGGCCATGCAGGAGGCGCTGGACGGGTCCGCCGTGACATGGCTTGATCAGGTTTCGGATGAGGATTATGCCACCCCGCCAGAGGGTTAGGGCGCGATGCTGCGGATCGGGGTGATTGGGCAGGGGGCCATCGCGCGGCATGTGGCGCAGGGCGCCTCGGGTATCAGTGCAAGGCTGGCGCTGGCGGTGGTCCGCTCGGGACGCGAGGATGCGGCGCGCAATGCGTTGGGTTGGGATGTCACCCTGACCGACCGGATCGCGGGCGATCTGCCCGATATCATGCTGGATTGCGCGGGCCATCAGGGGCTGGCGGCACATGGCGCGGCGATCTTGCGGGCTGGCGTGCCGTTGGTGACAGTATCGCTGGGCGCGCTGGCCGATGCGGAACTGGCGGAGGCGCTGACCGATGCGGCCCGCACGGGCCAGACGCGGCTGATCCTGTGCAGCGGGGCCATCGGCGGGCTGGATGCGTTGCGCGCCGCAAGGATGGGGCGGCTCGATAAAGTCACCTATACCGGACGTAAACCGCCGCAGGCATGGGCCGGATCGCCTGCGGATGCGGTTCTGGACGCCGGTGTGCCGCTCAGCGGGCCTGTCACGCATTTCGAGGGCTCCGCGCGGCAGGCGGCCCTGCTCTATCCCAAAAACGCCAACGTCGCGGCGGCGGTGGCGCTGGCAGGCGTCGGGTTCGACCGGACCGAGGTGCGGCTGATCGCCGATCCGCAGGCGGAGGGCAATATCCACGAGATCTCCGCCACGGGCGATTTCGGCCAGATGCGTTTCGAGATCACGGGCCAGACCTTGCCCGGCGCGCCGCGCACTTCGGCGCTGGCTGCGATGAGCGTGCTGTCAGCTTTGGCGGATTACCGCAGCCCCGTCCGGTTCTGACCGCGATCAGCCCTTTTTCTTCGCTTCTGCCGCCGCTTTCATGCGTGCCAGCAGCTCTGCCTTGGGGGCGGCTTTGCCGTAAGGGTTCTTGTCGGTACCCTTTTCGTTGTGTTCCTTGTGGCGCGGCATGTTTTTGGCCGTTTTGTCTGCGCCTTGTTTTCCGTAATCCATCCCGATGCCCTCGCCTTGGGGGTTGCGTGTTTCTCATGCCCGAAGTCATGCGAGCACACAAGGCGGATAGACGAGGCGGATGGCGCCCGCCCTACAGGCTGATGCCGATCAGGGCTGGAACATCCCGCCCGATTGCCCAAGACTGGCCAGCGGAGCAGGAGAGGGAGCAGCAGCGATGGCCGAGGCTTGGGTCGGAGACGAGGATACACGCGTCAGCCGTGCGGTGTTGGAGGAGCGCGCGGCGAAAGGGGCCGCAGCCTTCCGCGCGCTGGGGATTGCCGAGGATGTGCCCGTGGCGGTGATCATGCGCAACGATCTTGCCCAGTTGGAGGTGATGCGCGCCGCAGCCCGTGCGGGTGTGGTGATCGTGGCGCTGAACTGGCACGGCGCGGTAGAGGAGGTGGCGGCGATCTGCGATGACAGCGGCGCGCACACGGTGATTATCCACCGCGATCTGATCGACGCGCTGCAACCCGCGCTGGCCGGACGGCAGGTGATCGGTGTCACGCCGGGGCAGGCGCTGTGCGCCGCTTATGGCATCAGCGCGCGGGCCGCACAGCAGGGCGCGGATGCGCCGGAATGGTCCGCCTTGGTGGAGGCCGCAGCACCTTTGCCTGAGAAATCCATGACGCGACCCCTGATGCGCTATACCTCCGGCTCCACAGGGCGGCCCAAGGGCGTGCGCCGCGCGTCACCCGGTCCGCGCCGCGATTTCGAGCCTGTGCTGCGGCAGGTCGGGGAAGAGATCCTGCGCCTGCGCCCTGGATCACGGTTCTTCACCGCCGCCCCGATCTATCATTCCGCGCCATCCACCCTGAGCAGCGCGGCCTTGGCGACCGAGGGTGTCTCGGTCCATCTGGCCCCGAAGTTCGAGCCGGAGGCGTTTCTTGCCCGCATCGCGCAGGACCGGATTACTCATATCTATATGGTCCCCACGATGATGAGCCGCCTTCTCAAACTGCCCGAGGCGGTCAAGGCGCGCTATGATCTGTCATCGGTGGAGTTCGTCGTCTCCACCGGCTCGCCTTGGCCGCATGACCTCAAAGTCGCGATGATCGACTGGTGGGGTCCGGTCTTCTGGGAGAGTTACGGCGCGACAGAGATCGGCTTTATGACGCTGGTCTCCTCCGAGGAGGCGCTGGAACGGCCCGGCACGGCGGGGCGGATGCAGATGGGCGGCACCGTGATGATCCTTGATCCCGACGGCAACCCGCTGCCCCCCGGCGAGGTGGGGGAGATCCATGCGAAAGTGGATGTCTTCGGCAGCTTCGAATATTCCAACGACAAGGCCGCGCGGGAGGCGGCGGAAAAGCACGGGCATATCTCTGTCGGCGATCTGGGCTGGCTGGACGCGGAGGGCTATCTGTTCATCACGGATCGCAAGAAAGACATGATCATCTCGGGTGGCGCGAATATCTTTCCCGCCGAGATCGAAGCGGTTCTGATGCGCGCGCCTTTCATCCGCGATGCGGCGGTGTTCGGCGCGCCGGATGCCGAGTTCGGCGAAAAGATCGTGGCCGCTATAGAGCCGATGCCAGACTGGACACCGGACAGCGCCGAGGTTCTGGCCTTTCTGGACGGCAAGCTGGCCCGTTTCAAATATCCCCGCGTGGTCGACTTCCACACCGCCCTGCCACGGGAGGATAGCGGCAAGATCTTCAAGCCGCGTCTGCGCGCACCCTATTGGGACGGGGCAGGGCGCAAGATCTGACCGGATACCGGGCGGCATATTTGACGGAGGCGGGGCCTTAGGCGCAGGTTTTCGCCTGTGTTCACCAGCTGAGGGCGCAACCTTGCATGAACCTGTTGTCAATTCCTTGAATGCGTCGGACAAGGCAATTACGTGAAAGGGTCATCAGCGGTGCCCTCAGCCCTTCGGGCCGAGAAATCTGCAAGCCTATTGTGAAAGAGGAATTCATGCTGCATCTCGATTTGCCCACCCTGACCGAAATCAAAGCCCTATCGGAGGCGCGTGATCCGGTCAGTGTCTCGATCTATCTGACGACGACCCCTGAATCCCAGCATATCGGAGCCGCACGCACGCGGCTGGGCCAGATGCTGAAAGAGGCGGAGAGCCAGTTGCAAGCGGCAGATACGGCCAAGCGCAGCATTTGGCCGATCAACGAGCAGGTGCATGACTTGCTGGACGACGAGGATTTCTGGCAGACGCAGGCCCATGCCCTTGCCATCTTTGTCACGCCGACACGGCTGATCACGCACCGCTTTGCCGCCCAAATTACCGAAACGCTGCAAGTGTCGGACCGTTTCCACCTGAAGCCGTTGCTCCGCAGCGTGACCGTTCCGCAATCGGGCTTCGTGCTGGCGCTGGAAGAGGACCGCGTGCGGGTGTTTCAGGTGGTCGCCGGAGAGCGTGCGGTCGAGATCAAGGTGCCGAACATGCCCAAGGATGCCCATAGCGTCGCGGGTACGGCCTCGATCAACTCGCGCTCTGCTTCGGGCCGGATCCACGGCGGCGAGGGCCAGAATATCCATTTGCGCCAATATGCCCGCAAGGTCGATGCCGCGCTGCGCCCCTATCTGTCGGGGCGGACGGAGCCGCTTATTCTGGCCGCCGCAGACCCGCTGCTGTCGATGTACCGTTCGGTCAACAGCTACCCCAACCTGATTGAGGCCGCGATCGAGGAAAGCCCCTCGAAGATGAGCGAGGCCGAAATCAAGGATCACGCCCAGCCGATGATCCGCGCGCAGCACGAGGCGCGTGTGAAAGCAGCACTCGAAACCTTCTCGGCGCGCGAGAACGAGGGCCGTGCCACGGCGGATATCGCGCATGCGGCACGTGCGGCGACCTATGGTGCCGTCGATACGCTGTTGGTCGACATGGACGAAGTGATCGCCGGCACGGTGAATGACACGGACGGCGCGGTCACCTTTGCCGAGGGCGAAAGCGCCACGACCTATGGTGTGGTTGACGAGATCGCAGGGCGCGTGATGGCAGCGGGCGGCACCGTTCTGGCGGTCCGCAAGGAAGACCTGCCCGCGAACGCATCGCTGGCTGCGATCCTGCGTTTCGCAATCTGACTTGCTGAGATGTGCAACCTGTGCCGCATACGTGCGGCGCAGGTTTGCCTGCAAAGGTCACAGACACTCAACCCTGACTGGCGAGAAAATCCATCACAGCGGGGCGCACGCTTTCGTCGCCACGGTCGCGCGCCGCGTGGATCACATCGCGCAACGCGTCCAGATTGGTGCGCCGCAGGATGGATTTGACCGGCCCGATGGAGGCGGGACGCATTGACAGGGTCTCCATCCCGATGGCCGCCAGACAGACCGCTTCGACCGGACGGCCCGCATCCTCGCCGCAAAAGCTGAGCGGGGTGGAACTGGCGCGGCAACGCTCCACGATATTCTCCAGAAACGTCAGAAAACTGACGTTGAGCGTGTCATAGCGGCGCCGCACCCGCTCGTTCTCGCGGTCGGCGGCAAAGAAGAACTGCTTGAGATCATTACCGCCGATGGACAGAAACTGGACTTCCTCGAAAAACGCATCCGGTGCAAAGGCAAGGCTGGGCGTCTCCAGCATCGCTCCCACTTCCAGTGTGGCGGGCACCGGATGGCCCAGAATACGCTCGCGCGCCATTGCCTTGTCCATCTCGGCCTTGGCGGCCAGATATTCGCTGTATTGCGCCACGAAGGGGAACATGATCGTCATCGGGCGGCCATGTGCGGCACGGATCAGCGCCTGCAACTGCATCCGCATCACGCCGGGCTTGTCGAGGCCCACACGGATGGCACGCCAGCCCAACGCGGGGTTTGGCTCGTCATTGGGCTTCATATAGGGCAGCACCTTGTCCGAGCCGATATCAAGGGTGCGGAACACCACGCGCTTGCCCTGTGCCGCATCCAGCACGCGGGCATAGAGCGCGGAAAGCTCGGACCTTTTGGGCATCTTGTTGCGGACAAGGAATTGCAATTCGGTGCGGAACAGGCCTACCCCCTCCGCGCCCGACCCAGCAAGGCTGGGCAGATCGGCCATCAGGCCTGCATTCATGTGCAGGCTGATGACACGCCCGCACATCGTCTCGGCAGGCTTGTCACGGATCGAGGTATAGCGCTCCTGTGCCTGCGCCTGCATCGCGATCTTGTCGCGGAACGCCGAGGCCACGGTGTCTTCGGGGCGCAGATGCACCACGCCCTGATCGCCGTCCACCATGATCAGGTTGCCGTTCAGCGCCTCTGTCGTGATGCGGCCCGCGCGGATCACCAGCGGGATCGCCAGCGCGCGCGCCACGATGGCCGCATGTGAGCCGACAGAGCCTTCCTCCAGCACGATACCGCGCAGGCTGCGGCCATAATCCAGCAATTCGGCAGGGCCGATATTGCGCGCGACAAGGATCGGATCGGAGGGCATTTCCGCGCCTGTTTCCTTGCCCTGTCCGGTCAGGATACGCAGCAGGCGGTTGGACAGGTCGTCCAGATCATGCAAACGCTCGCGCAGATAGGCATCGGTGACCTGTTCCATGCGGTTGCGCGCAGTGGATTGTTCTTTCTCCACAGCGGCTTCGGCGGTCAAACCACGGGCGATATCCGCCTCCATCCGGCGCATCCAGCCTTTGGAATTGGCGAACATCCGGTAGGCTTCGAGCACCTCCATCTGATCCTTGTCGCCCGTATCGGCCAGCATCTGGTCAACGCTGACACGCAGCTTGTCCACCGCCTCGGTCAGGCGTTCCAGTTCTTTTTGCGGATCGTCGGAGATCGGATTGGTGATCACCACGCGCGGCTCGTGCAGCCAGACATGGCCCTCTGCCGCGCCTTCCTGCGCCGTGGTGCCACGGATCAGCACGGATTGCTGGTGCCGCGCCGACAGGGCCGCCCCCTCGCCGAGGAATGCGCCCAGTTCGGTCATCTCGGCCAGAACCATCGCCACAACTTCGAGCGCATATAACTCGTCACCAGAGAATTCGCGCGCCTGTTTGGACTGCACCACCAGAACGCCCAGTTTCTCGCCCAGACGCTGGATCGGCACACCGAGGAAAGAGGAATAGATCTCCTCGCCCGTCTCGGGCATGAAGCGGAAACCCCTTTCTTGCGGGGCATTGGCGGTGTTGATGATCTTGCCGGAGCGGGCAACACGCCCCACCAGACCTTCGCCCAGCTTCATGCGTGTCTGGTGCACAGCTTCGGGGTTGAGACCCTCGGTCGCGCAAAGCTCCAGCGTTTCGGGATCGCGGAACAGATAGATCGAGCACACTTCGGTGCCCATGGAATCGGCGGTCAGATAGGTGATTTTGTCCAGACGGGCCTGTCCGGCGCTGTCCTCGGCCATCGCGTCGCGCAATCGGCGCAGCAGCTTGCGGCTCTCGGATTCGGTCTGCTCGGGCATCTGGCCTGCCTTGTTCCCATCGCCGTCATCATCTGGCCTGCTCCGGCCTGCCTAATAACAGCCCGGATGCGGTGAAACCTCACCCCAGACCTGACTTCAGGCCGGTTTTTCCAACTCGAAAGCATCATGCAGCGCTTGCACGGCAAGTTCCATGTATTTTCTGTCGATCAGCACGGAAATTTTTATCTCGGAGGTTGCAATGATCTTGATGTTGATCCCCTCGTCCGAGAGCGTCTTGAACATCCGCGCGGCCACACCGGCATGGCTGCGCATCCCTATGCCCACGACCGAGACCTTGGCCACAGCCGTATCCGTCTCGAGCCGGTCGAACTTGATCAAACCGGCCTCGCGCGCCTCGTTCAGCGCCTTCTCGGCCCGCTTCATCTGGTCGATGGGGCAGGAAAAGGTCATATCGGTCACGCCACCCGCATGGCCCTGATAGTTGGTTTCGGACACGTTCTGCACGATCATGTCGACGTTGACGCCCGCATCGGCCAAAGGCCCGAAAATGGCGGCGGCGATGCCGGGGCGGTCCTCGATGGTCACGAGGGTCATCTTGGCCTCGTCGCGCGAGAAGGCGATACCGGAGACGGCTTTGGATTCCATGATAAGCTCCTCGTCGCAGACCAATGTGCCTGCCGTGTCTGTGGGTTCCTCGAACGAACTGAGCACGCGCAGTTTCACATTGTAACGCATCGCCAGTTCGACCGAGCGGGTTTGCAGCACTTTCGCACCGAGGCTGGCGAGTTCCAGCATCTCCTCGAAGGCGATCTTGTCCAGTTTGCGTGCCTTGGGGCTAACGCGCGGATCGGTGGTATAGACACCGTCCACATCCGTATAGATATCGCAGCGCTCGGCCCCGAAGGCGGCGGCGAATGCCACAGCCGTTGTATCCGAACCGCCGCGCCCCAGCGTGGTGATCCGGCCCTCGGGCGAGATCCCCTGAAAGCCTGCCACGACGGCGACGTTCATACCTTCGGCGAATTTGGCGGTGATATTGGCGGGCGGTATATCCTCGATCCGGGCAGCGGAATGGGCGGAATTGGTGATCAGGGGCACCTGCCAGCCCTGCCAACTCCGCGCGGGGATATCCATCTCCTGCAGGGTCAGCGCCATCAGTCCGGCGGTAACATTCTCGCCCGAGGACACAACCGCATCATATTCGCGCGCATCGTAGAAGGGCGAGATTTCCTGCACCCAGCCTACCAGCTCATTGGTTTTGCCGGACATGGCCGAGACGATGACGATCACGTCATAGCCCTTGGCGACCTCGACGCCCACCCGTTTGGCGGCGCGTTTGATCCGGTCTGGGTTGGCGACAGAAGTGCCGCCGAATTTCATTACGAGAACGGGCATGACTGGTCCTTGGTCGCAGGCTGCGCCCGCGTGTAATCCGTTGCCGTGGCGCGCGCAATATCTATCACGCGCAAGGCCAATGCGGCGTGGCCCTGCGTGGCGCGCAAGGCGCATGGATATTTAGGGCAAGAAGAAACAGGGCGTGCGCGACATCCGCGCGGGGCATGCGGATCAGAAGGGGTGGGCGCGACCGTCCCAGGTCTCGAAACATCCTGACGTGGACAGGGACAGGCCGTCGAAACGGGCTGCCAGCCCCTGAGCGGATTGCTCGGTCGTCAGGTCGGCACCGGCGCCCCCCATTCCCGTCTGCACCCAGCCGGGATGGTAGATGCCCACGGCAATGCCGCGCGGTTTGAGATCGCTGGCAAGGTTGCGGCCCAGATTGAGCGCCGCCGCCTTGGAGGCGCGGTAGATATAGCTACCGCCGGGGGCGCGGGTGTCGCTGCCCATCTGGGAGGAGATGATCGCGATCTTGGCCGCGGATGCGCGCGCCAGATGCGGCAGGAGCGCCTGTACCGAGAGAAAGACGCCGGTGACATTGGTGGCAAACCCCTCTTCCCAGAGCGGGACGGCATAGCCGGTATCAAGGCTCTGGCCCTTGTCGGCATAGATGCCCGCGTTGCAGATCAGCAGATCCACCGGTTTGTCGTTCAGTTCCTTGGCAAGGCGCTCGTGAGCGTCCTTGTCTGTCACATCCAGCGGCCACAGCCCGTTGTCGCCCTTGCGGGAGGTGGCCGTGACCTGATGCCCGGCGGTGGAGTAATGCGCGGCCAGCGCTTGGCCGATGCCGCGGCTGGCACCTGTGATCACGATATGCATGGGAATCCGCCTTATGAGCTGTGTCAGTTGGTGTTGCGTTTGGGCACGAAGGGCAGCGCCGCGATCGGTACACCGTCCGCCAGCAGGCGGCGAGCCTCTTCGGGCTTCGCCTCGCCGTAGATGGCGCGTGTGGGGGCGGAGCCTTCATGCATGGCGCGTGCCTCGCGGACGAAATTGGTGCCGACGTAATCGGAGGTTGATTCGACATGCGCCTTCAGAGCGGCCAGCGCTTGCGCCGCTGCCGTATCACCCTCTTTGTTTGGGGCGGGCATCGCCTCTGTTTGTGACGCGGCTTGCGCGACGCTGCGCTGCTGCGCCACACGCGGGGCCATGACGGCTTTGGTCACAGTTGCGTCGCCGCAGATCGCGCAGGTCATCATGCCCGCGCGCTCCAGCTTGTTATAGGCCTCAGACGACTGGAACCAGCTCTCGAACCGGTGATTGTTGCTACATTTGAGGGTGAACTGGATCATGTTGCCCGGTCTGCTGCGCGCGGCCTGTCTGGTGCCCGAAGCGGGACGCATGGCAGGATCGCGGCTTGTTTTCTTTTTTCAAGCTTACAACTTAACCAGCGGTCCGGTCAAATCAAGTCAGCGGCGCAGCAGTCGCGGATCAAAGTTCTTGATGATTTGCGCCAGCTCGGGCTCTGCCACGGCACGGGAGGCTTTTTTGCGGGAAAACCATTTGCGTTGCCTTGTGCCCGCCTCGGGGAAATCAGCAGAAAGGCTACGGACGCGCACGGGATATACCATCACCGCGCAGGGCAGCCGGGTGCCAGTGCCGATATATTTGAGATAGGAGAACATCCCGAGGCAGAAATCGAGGCTTTCCCCCTCGATCCCCGCTTCCTCCCACGCTTCCGTCATCGCTGCGCGTGCGGGTGTCACCCCGTCCATCGGCCAGCCCTTGGGCACGATCCAGCGCCCGGATCCGCGGCTGGTGACTAGAAGGATCTGCGGCTTGTCCTTGACGATGCGGTAACACAGGGCCGCAAATTGTGTGCGGACGTCGCTTTTATGGGCGACCTGCAGTCTGAGCGGCAACTGTTTGATGATCTGTATGCCCAAACCACCTGGACCCTTCGTTGACGTAAAACCAATCCGGAACACTCTAGCGCAACTTCGTGACCAAAGTGTATCCTGTCCGGCACGGCCACTCCGCCAAGGAGACGCGCACAGCAGCGGTTGTCAATCATTCACTTGCATGTTGTGGCATGCGCGCCCAGCGAGGCCGCGTTTCCGAAGGCTGACGGCTTATAGTTAGCCGGGTCTGACGGTCTGCGCGGTCAGTGGTGATCGGGCGCGTCTTTGGCCAATGTGGATTTATTTTCATCCCGATGCGCTGCGGGGTCGTGCAGCCGGTCTTCGGTTTTCTTCTTGCTGCGAAGCGCGAAAACGATCACCGCGCCCAGCGTGAAGAAAATCAGAAATCCTATGAGTAATCCGGAATCCATATCTGTCTCCTTTGCAGTTGTGTGATTTTATTGCTCGTCCTGACAAACGCGCAACCTGTGGATAGGTTCCTGTCTGTACAGCAGGCGTGACAGGCGGTCGCAGCATGTGTCACGCGTCATTGACCCTGCGCAATTCGCGCAAAGCACCGGAACTAAAAGCCTCGGCGCCGCGTTTTGCCCCTGAATACATTGAGTTTCGCGTTTTTACAGACGCAAGGAGGTACATTTATGAGCCATTCAGAAAACAACATGGAGCGCCAGAAGCGACGCCACAAAGGCCCACTGATCGGTTTTTCCGTTTTGGGCATTTTCGTTGTCGGTCTGATTGTTTGGTGGCTGAACGCTGAATTCAGCAGATCCGATGGACCCGAGGGCGCGCCCGTCCAGATCGACGGCCGCACGGGCGATCAGGTCGAGGGATCCGGCGACGCGCCGGCGACGACGGGCGCGACGCCCGAAACCGGGGTAACACCAACCGATGATCCTTCGGGTGATCCGATCGTCGCGCCGCAGCCGCAGATGCCCACCCCGACCGATTAACCCAAATGTCGCGCGGGAGGTCACATGCGGGCTGGATCGCGCGAGGGTTAAAATATTGACACGGCATGCGCGGGCAGAAAAAAACCGGGCGCGTCTTGATGACGGCCCGGTTTACTCTCGGATATTCCGGTGGATCAGCGTTTGACGGCCCTTGCGCCCCAGATCAGGATACAGGCACCCACGATGCCCGCCACCAGATAGCCGATCCAGCCACCGAACGATACGCCGAGCAGACCGAACAGGAAGCTGGCAATAGCCGCGCCGATGATGCCCAGAATGACGTTCAGGAAAATGCCGGTGTCCGATTTCATCACGGATGAAGCGATCCACCCGGCAATCCCGCCCACGATGATGGCTGCAATCCAGCCGATGCCTGCGTCGTCCATTTTTCAACTCCGTTTTTCACAATGATTTGAGTGCTCTTGGCGGCTCTGTGTGGCAACGCGCCACAGGCGAGAAGGTTCCGGAGCGGAATGAAGTTGGAGGAGGCAAACGGATGCGGGGAGCCTGACGGCCAGTCAGGTGACGCCTTTCGGCCTTAGCGGCGGTTCATGATAGGCTTGCGCGCGATGGGTTGAAAAACGGCGCCTCAGGGGCGCCGTTCGGAATTCATCCGTCAGTGGTCTCTGTTTCAACTTCACTTTTCAGGCTGGCTTTCAAGGTTGCGCGCTGTTCGCGCAGGATCTTGATCTCTTCCTTCAAGCGGTTCATCTCTTCCGTCTTGAACTTCAGCCGCACATTCAATTCGCGCAATTCTTTACGTTCTGGAGTTGGTGCCATGTTTATGGTCCTTTGTCATTTAACCTCGGCGTGATTGCCGATGGTGACGGTATAGGCTTCGATCGGGAATCGGTCAAGAAATGCCAGCCAAAGGGACGTGGAGCGCGAAGCGGAGTAGCGCCGCTGCACCCGTTTTGCCCATAAATGCGGCTATGATGTCAGCGGGTGACCTGCGGGTCTGTCACTTCATCTTCATCAGGGCCTGATGCCGCGCGATGGCCTCTTCGACATCGTCGAACACCTCGATGCCGCCGTCATGCAGCACCAGACCCGCATCGCAGAAGTTGCGGATGTCGGCCATCGAGTGGCTGACCATGATCGCGCTCGACTCGGCCATGCGGATATTGAAGACTTCCTTGCTCTTCTCGCGAAACCGTTGGTCGCCGGTCGCTGTCGCCTCGTCGATCAGATAGGTATCGAACTTGATCCCCATCGAGATCCCGAACGCCAGCCGCGCCCGCATGCCTGACGAATAGGTCCGGACCGGCATGTTGAAATGCTGCCCGATTTCCGCGAAATCCTGCACGAAGGCGGTCAGTTCGTCACTGTCGACCCCGTAGACGCGCGCGACGAACCGCGTGTTTTGCGCGCCTGTCATATCGCCATGGAAACTGCCCGAATACCCGACCGTGAAGGAGATGGAGCCGTCGCTGACCACGCGCCCTGTGTCGGGCCGCAGGGTGCCTGCCACGATGCTGAGCAGCGTCGATTTGCCCGCCCCGTTGCGCCCCAGCAGCGCCAGTGATTTGCCGCTGGGTAGGGTGAGGTTCAGGTTGCGGATCACGGGGCGGTACTCGCCCTTGATCCAGAACCCTTTGGATATATCCTGAAAGGCGATCATCTGCCGTGCTTTCCGGCTGCGTTTTCGCGGTAGCGCACGTCTACCCCCTGTCGCGCAGGCTGTAATAGATCAGTGCCATCACCGACCAGAGCAGCGTCAGAAAGAAAAGCGCCAGCCCGGTGATCAGGTAGCGCTGCGGGTATGCCGCGCGTTGCGCCAGCGTGGGCTTGATGAAGCTGGCCAGATAGAGGCTTTGCCGCGACGCATTCGAGCGCGCCGCATCCAGTGCCGTGAGGGCGGCCTGATACGTGGATTCCGCAAAACCCTGATCGACGAGCAGGCTTTCATATTGCGCGATGAGCCGTGGATACTCGGTCTCGTCTACGGTCACATCCTGCTCGGCAAAATTGCGGCGCTCCTGCTTTATCCGGTCGCGGACCACATCGATCCGGCGCTGGGTCTGTCTCACGCGGGGGTCGTTCTCATCCGAGGTCAGCAGCAAAAGGTCGTTGCTGATCAATGCCTCCGCCAGTTGTTGCTGCAGGTTGTTCAGCACACCGAGGCGGCCTTGGATGTCTGCCTGGGGATCGACAATCTGCGTGCGCACGCGGAACTCGGCCATATCCTCGCGCGCGGTTCTCAGGCGCTCGACAGCGGCGTTCAGGTCGCCTTCGGCATTGCGGGTTGTATCGCGCCGGGCTGTTTCGTTCAGCCGGTTGATCATCTGTTCGCTTTCCTCGACGATCATCTGCGAAATGAGCTGCGCGCTTTGCGGATCGCCTGCGCGCACCTCTACCAGCATCAGACCGGAGGCCTGATTATAGGTGACTTTCACCATTCTGCCCCAGAACCAGACCAGATCCTCGATCGTCGCCCAAGGCCATAGGGCAAAGAGCGGATCGCTGGGCCAGTTCGCTGCGTAATGCGTGACAAGATCGAAGCGCGCGTCGATGCGCTCGACAATGTCCTGACTTTGCACGAACTCGAACAGCAGATCGGCATTCCCCGGTGCACCAGTGCCGAAAACCTGCGCGATACCGCCCATCAGATCGCTCGCCGAGCCTGTTTCTTCCTGACGGATCGTGAAGCCTGTACTTGAGGCGTATTGATCTTCTGCAAACAGTGTGAGGTAGAGAATGGTGAGCGCAAGCGGCAGCAGAATGACGAAAACGATACTCAGCATCAGCCCACGGTGACGCCGCCGGATGCGGGTCGGACCGGCAACCGGCTGCAAGGCTGCTACCGTTTTGCTGGCCTCCGGTTTGGGCGCACTCGTTTCGTTCATACTGATACCCTTGCTTGACTACTGGTAAAATAATGCGTTGATCATGGCTCTATCAACTAAACCGTTCCAGCCCAAGTCTGTATGGTGGCACGTTGTGTAATCAGTGAAAGCCAGTGTCATGATCTCCACGCAAGCGCAAAAGCCACGGGCCACAGGATCGGCAAGCGCACCGCAACATGTAAGCAGCCTTCGCGTGATCGCGGCGCTGATGCTGCGCGAGATGTCGACACGCTATGGACGGACACCGGGGGGGTACATCTGGGCGGTGCTGGAGCCGCTCGGCATGATCATCATTCTTGGGTGGGCATTCTCAATCCTCGCGCGCGCTCCCTCGCTGGGCACATCGTTTTTGCTGTTCAAGGCAACCGGCTTCATGATCCTTCAGATTTTCACCGTGCTTGGGAGTCAGGTGGGCCACGCCCTCACCTTCTCAAAGCCCTTGCTGCGCTACCCCCGTGTAACATGGGTCGACGCTATTGCGGGGCGTTTTGCCTTGAATGCGATGGTTGTCGTGGTCGTCACCATCCTGATCCTTTCCGGGATCATCATTTATGAACAACTGGACGTGGTTCCGAACTGGCCCCCGATCCTGCTGGCGGTGACGTTTGCAGCCGGGCTTGGGCTGGGGGTGGGGTGCCTGAACTGTTATCTCTTCATGCGCTTTCCGGTGTGGAACCAGCTTTGGTCGATCCTGACGCGCCCGTTGTTCATCATCAGCGGGGTTATTTTCCTCTATGAGGACATGCCTGCCATGGCCAAGGATGCACTGTGGT
The DNA here is from genome assembly GCA_047921295.1 of Rhodobacterales bacterium. Taxonomy (GTDB): domain Bacteria; phylum Pseudomonadota; class Alphaproteobacteria; order Rhodobacterales; family Rhodobacteraceae; genus Seohaeicola. Next base: position 34,163 of record JBLRWK010000032.1, on the reverse strand, counting down.
ACAATCCGCTGCTGCATCTGACCGGCCTGATGCGCGACGGGTTTTATCCTCTGTACCGGCCGACCTATATCTCGCTCAGCTATGTCGGTGCGTGGATATTGATCCCGATGGTTCTGGGTTTGCTTCTGCTGCGGCGCTACCACCGAGAGCTTTTGAACCGCTGAGGAGGGTGTCCGAGGGCGCTTTGTCTTGCGGCGGTGCATGTCCGTTTGGTTGCACGCAAGTGCAAGCTGTGACCGGCATCGGCCCATCACGCCGTCGTGGGAATATCCTTATCTGCTTTCACATGCTCCCCGGACACACTAGGCATCCTGAACCTTTTACGGTCAGGACAGAGCATGGCGCAGAAAGCCACCATTTATAAAGTCGAGCTTTCGGTCTCCGACATGGATCGCCACTATTACGAGACCCATAAGCTGACCGTCGCCAAACATCCGTCAGAGACGGATGAACGCCTGATGGTGCGTATTCTCGCCTTCGCGCTGAATGCCCATGAGCATTTGGAACTGACAAAAGGCCTTTCCACGGATGACGAGCCGGACATCTGGCAGAAAAGCCTGAGCGGCGTGACGGAGCTGTGGGTCGCCCTGGGCCTTCCCAGCGAAAAGGTGGTGCGGCAATCCTGCAGCAAGGCCAACAGGGTGATCGTCTATCCCTACGGTGGCCGCACAGCCGAGATATGGTGGGACAAGATCAAAAGCAGCACCACGCGGTTCGAAAATCTGCAAGTGACGACCTTTGCCGAGGGCGACACGGCTGAACTGGCCAAACTGGCAGGCCGCACGATGAAGCTCCAGATCAATATTCAGGACGGCGAGGTGATGGTCAGTGTCGGTGACAGCATCGTCTACGTTCATCCTGTCGACTGGAAAACGCTGGCCGTTGCTTGACGCCCGCGTCTCCAACTGCAAAGGCCGGAGCGTCTTATCGCCCCGGCCCTGTGGCAGTCCTCTGGCCTGCTGTCAGACCAGACCTTCTTCTTCAGCGATCGCGTCGATCTCTGCCAGGTATTCCTCGGCCCGCCGTTGCGTGTCGCGACCGCGCAGCGAGCCTGCTGCCTCGCGCACGTCCTCAAGGTTCGATGTGAAGTCACCGACAAGCACAAAACCGATCATGCCCATGGACTGGTGTGGCAGGCACACATAGCCGTAGGTTCCCTCGACATCGAATGTGACCTCGATCTCTTCATTGATCCTGCCTCTGAAATCATCGGCACCTTCGGGTGTCATGCCGGCGATGGATTGCGCATTGTGTCCGCGGTCTGTTGCGACGAATTTCACCGTGTCACCCGGCTCCACCCGCAGCACGCCCGGCTTGAACAGCATACGTTCCTGCCGGTCATCGGGGTCGAAATTGAGCATTTCGACTTCATGCATGCCATCTTCGGCGTGGGCTGCACCGGACATGACGATCGGAGCGGCGAGCGCACCGCCCAAGAAAACGAGATGTTGGCGACGTGTATGTTTCATGGTCGTATTCCTTCAACTTTTCATCCGATAAGGCTCCGGACGCTGTGCCGGACTCTTTGTTGGGATCGTTCAAGCGCGTCACGCCGTGGCCGGGGCGGTGCCCGGCCTCTTGTCGACGCTGACGGTTGCATCCCACCGTAGACAACTACATAGGACGCAATACAGTTTCGCCACGCGACGAAGCACCGCGCCTGTGGTCCGCGACATTGCCCGTTTCGACAGGCGTGATAGGGCCAGACGGGTTAGCATGCGGCTGTCAGGAGGGGGAGCGGCTTACCGCGCTCTGGCACAGCACATCCTTGGAGGCGGGTACCGGACCCGCTACCATTTCCCTAAGCCATTGATAAGCCTAAGCTGTCAAGTGAGCGTTTAGCTTGTGTGTCTCACTTCGTGTCTCACTTGATGATGCAAAAGTTGCCTGCTTGCAAGTGCTATACGTGGTCCGTCGTTTATGGCTGTGCCCTCAACTGGTCTAGCCTGTCAGGTACTATGAAGGTGGCGACTGTCTGAGCGTTCAACTGTGACAAGCTGCTAGCGGTTAGGTGTGGCAAGCCTAGTTTCAAACATGCAGACTGCATCCATGCCCGAATGGGGGGTACCAGTCCGCTTCTGTGTCCCTGCATGCCCCTTGGCATAGTGTGCTGGATGAATGCTTTTGCTGTCGGTGACGTATGCCTGAACTTGTGCACTAGATGGCTGTGATATGCTGAGCCTGCCGCCGCTATACCCGCTAAGTCATGCCAGCCGATGTGCGGAAGGCTCTGCCTTGTTGGCATGAAATACAGCATGACACTAAGCGTAGTGCCTTCTTCTGAACTGTCGGGAAAGTTGTCGCGGAACTTCTGCAAGTGCTGCACGGTCCACGTTGTGCTCGCTTGCGGTGTTGGTTGTCGTATGATCGGCGCATGTGGTGCAGGTACGCTAGTGTGTCCGGTGCTCAACAGAACGCTCCTCAACACTGCGTATCTGCGTGACCTGCTGTAGCTGCTGCCATGTCCTATCAGCGTGTCTATGTCGTGTGCTGTTAGATGCTCAGTGTGCAACCAACCGCCTGTGCTGCATAGCGCGTCAGCTGTGCTGTCTTCTAACCTGTGCCACCGCCTTGTCTGTCGCCACTGCTGAATTGCGTGGCTAAGGCAACCGGGTGCAGATTGCAGCAATACTCGAACTCGGAACCTGCTGAGACCAGACGCTGTAAGAGCCTCTGCGTAGTGCCTGTGGAACTGTCGCGGGTCTTGGGGGAATACGGTGCGGTGTTGCTTGCGATGAAACTGGTATCCGCCTGATGCCCTGCGCGTAATATACGGCAAGGCACTGAAATCATCCGGCATAGATACCGCCTCTGCAAAAGCCGTCTACTGAGGCAATAGACCCGAAAGCCGTGCCCCAGTAGACGGAGGGTAGTGTCAACCGCCCCTTTAGCTTCGCAGTTGTGTCAACCGCCCGCGAGACGCCAATAGGTAATTACTATTAATATCCAATCAGAATAGCAATGCAAAAAATGCGCCGGATACCAATTAAACAAAATGAGGGGAATTAACTATACTAACTGAGCCGTAAACTTACATAGCAACTCATATGTTTAAACTGTTATAACTGCGCTGGCATTTAGCTATAACTGCATTGGATAGTGTTGCGCATATTCTGGTATTACCGCTTAATCTACTCAGCGTCACTTAGTGGCAAAAAGCAACAGATACAGAAGTATCATGTTTAATACTGTGCTTATGTAGGCTGTTATCTTGTCGGTGAAGCTATAGGTGCTACGATTATATATGCTAGATGATATGCCAGTGTTGTATGCAATGAAAGGCAAGCATCACATAGTGCTATACATACTGCATTCTGTACTGCTTTATATGCTATTATATACTCAGCCTAAGTTCTGTTATATTCTACTTTAAACTTGTAAGTTCCCTAGTCCTGTATACACTGTATGAATTAATAGGTTATATAATTGTATAATATGTGTATATACTCTAGGTAGCCGCTCTGGCAACTCTTATAGATACAGTATTATATACTAACATATAAAAGGCTTATATACAGGCATAGGTACTTCTATAGGACTATGTATTACAGGGATGCTATATAGTCTTATATACAGGGAACTGTATCTATGAAGGTATAACTATACCGGGATAGTAACCGGAGACTGCCCTTCGGGATACCGCTCGTCACGGCGGATGAAACAGATATAGCAATCTGTATATCTTAGGACGGAGGATTAAGCCTAGCGTATACATTCCGGTAAGCTGATGTTTGGAGGATAATACATTCGGGATACTAGATATATCCGGTGTATGCCAGTATCCGGCCGGATTACCCTGTCCGGTAGGCCTTCCAAAGGGAATAGATAGAGACCCGCTCACGGCTTGCCTTCTGTGGCTCAGCACGCCCCCAAATAGCCCCGCTGAGAGGCTGTCTCTGCATTCGGTAGGCCAGCGTTGCCCAAGGCAAAAGGAACCGCCCACAGCCCGCGCATGGAGTAGATGGAAGATGTCAGATGTTGCAGGCATCACATCAGCCGGATGGCAATATCCTGTAGACCGATGCACGACCTATACCAACTTGACGGGCAATCTCTGATGCCCCTACGCCTGCCTTGTGCAACTCCATGACCTCGGCTGCTTTGGCCTGTGCTGTAGGCTTCCTGCCTTTGTACTTGCCTGCTGCCTTAGCCTTGGCGATGCCTTCGCGCTGTCGCTCTAGCATGATGTCTCGCTCGAACTCCGCAACGCTCCCTAGCAAGTTAAGCATGAGCCTGCCTGTCGGAGTGGCTGTGTCGATGCCTAGTCCGATGATGCGCAAACTTGCGCCCTTGTCAGTGATAGTCTTGAGCACGTCTAGCAGATGCCGCACTGATCGGGCTAGGCGGTCCAGCTTAGTGACAACCAGCACGTCACCTTCTCGCAGGTAGGCTAGTGCCTCGGCAAGCTGCTTCCGTTCTGGTACGTCAACTGACGATACCTGCTCACGGAATAACTTGGTGCAGCCTAATGCGAGCAGGTCGCGCTCTTGCGCTTCGATACCTGCTGTTTGATCGAGTGTGGATGTACGTGCGTAGCCAACTAGCTGCATGATCTGCCCCTTTATGTCTCATACAAGTCTTAAGACATTAAGCACAAAGTGTCTCAAATAGTCAAGCGCAATGTTAATGAGACGCATTGACGTGCTCAGTGAGACGCCTCTGTGGGGCAAGCCCAGTGAGACACGCGCTATCCCGGTATGCTTTCAAGGTTGATCCGAACTGCGGTTGACATCACAGCCCCCAAGACAGGCCGGGGCATGGGGGAAGGCGCGCGCGCGATTTCCTATAGATACCCCCACGTAAAAATCTGTCAGAAAAATATGTCAGTAATGGAGCGCGCTTACAACGCATGCTTCCTGCTTGTTCAAGAGAACACTAGGCGAGTTGTCAAATCCAAGGCCAAGGTGAATATCTTCGATCATGAACATGGTACGAGAGATGACGGACATTTCAGCGCTCTCACGATTTTCCCACCCGCCGCGAGAAGTCATTGTTTCAACGGCCCGGTTCATGAAGTAGCCCGAGATCGTCACCGCAAGCGCCTGATCATCACCCAAGGCCATTATTGTTGCCGCGCACTCGATGTTGGCGTTAACCCTGCGCTCGATGGGCATCTCGGAGTAGAGTTGCTGTGCGAGGCCTTCATCCGGTTTAACTCCGATTACTGTCAATGCGCACATCGCGATTAGTTTCATCTTCATAGCTGTTGCCATTACTCGCTCCTGCTCTGCTCGTCGGGAGAAAGCCAGCCGTTCTTGCGCCGTTCTGCTTTCGATGGAACCAGAAGGTCATATTTCACAAAAAGCATGTTTCTTCCTGACCTGATCCGTTTGAGTGACGCGGCCAAAGGCATTTCTGACGGGTGCTGCCCAATCGCCCCGGCTGTGACCGCATCAACATAGCCGATCAACCATCGATCACGATCTATGTCGTTGCACCAACCCCAGACTTTTATGGCATTTGTGTCGACAGGGTTGTCCGGGTCTCTTGTAAGAACTAGGCCATACGGTCGATCTAGGTTGTCCCCTTTAGTCAATGCGTCGATGAACTCAAGATTGGCATTCCTGCAATGTTGTGTCCCTGCGACCTCCTGCGCTCCAGCAAACTTTGTCCACTTCACTCCCTGTGGTGGAGAGGCTGGCATCAGGTCTAAGTCAACCCACTCGGAAGTCGGGTCGCGCTCACGAGTGGTAATAGTTGCGGATGCGCCCCCGGCAGGCTGGCCTTTTGGCAATACCTTAACCAGCACGAAGCAAACTACCGCGGCCCCTATCGCCCACCAAAAAATGTCCATTCAATGTCCCCCTTACCTGTTCCTCAAGATCGGATAGCGAGAGCGCACAAGTCAAGTTCAACCTTTTGTAGGTCTGTCGGAACGCGGAGGAGAGGCGTGGCGCGACAGCTTTTTTACCAGCCTGCAATACCCCAAGGCCTTAGTGCCCCACTAGGCTCCACTGAAAGCAGATAGTTCGGCTGGTTGAACCTGCGTCGGATGCGTTTTCTATGAGCCTGTATGCGGAGCCGTCAAACCGCAAATTTCTCTATCGCTTCGCTTAACTGCCGAAGTGTGAAGCCTTCACGCATGTACACCTCTTGCGTCACGCCATCACGCGCGTGCCCTACCAGGCACTGGTAGATGGGTTCAGCCACACCAGCCTGAGCAAGTCTTGTGACCATAGTGTGCCGCAAGCTGTGAAAGACTAGCGCGGGTTCCTTGATCCCCAACTTCGGCAAGAAGGTATCATTGTACCAGCGGCCCAGATTGCGCCCGTAGCCGCCATTGGTGCTGTAGCTGAAATCGGGGAAGAGGCGTTGTGCATGCCTGCGGCTGTCCACGAACTCCAGCAACCCCAGCCGTATCAACTCAGAATGAACTGGCACCTTCCTGCGGCTGGCCTTAGCCTTTACTGTCTTGTTGTTGTCGCCTTCGTCAGTGATGTTCAGGAACCATACCCCGTCTTCCTGCTTGATGTCTGCTATCTCTAGCTGGCAAATCTCGTTCAAGCGCGCGCCGGTGAACATGCCCAACAACGCGCCCCACTTGTGGCTCTCCTTGCGGACAATGCGGGAGGGGTTCTCCGTCAACTCGGTGAAGATAAGGCGGGTGAGGTGTGGTGAGAACGGCTTGCGTTCGGTCGCTGCGTTCTTGGCCTTCGCCACTTTCATACCGTTGAACAGCTTGTTGGACGTGTGCCCGTGGCGTTCGGCCCAGTCGAAGAAACTGCTGAACATCTGTATGTGGCTGTTGATGGTCTTGGGGGAGATTGTCGGATAGCCAGTTAGCTTAATGACGTCTGCTAGCGGCAAGTCCTTCAAGGCGGGCTTGGTGTTCCGGTTGGAAGGCAACGCCTGCAATACCTTCTTTACCTCGCTAGCGTCCTGCTTGGTGATCGTGCTCAACAGCCTGTCAGGGCCGAACCACTCCACAAGAATGTTCAGGTAAGCCCGGTTCTGATTGGTCGTCTTCGCAGCCCACTGTCTGGCATGTTCTGCTATGAAATCGTCTACGGTTGATCCCAGTGGCGATGAGGCGGGCAGGGGAGGGACCGGAGGCGTCCCCGCGTCGTGGGTGGCAATGGCGTATGAATAATGTTCTTGGCTGTCAGCGGCCTCTACAACGGCTCTCAGCATGTCTCTGCGCCCCTTGCGCAGTTCCGTAAGGGCGTTGGGTAGGCTGTCGAACCAATCTTCGTCCGATACGTCCATTTTGCGCTTGAAGCGGGCTATCGGCAAATATCTCTCAGTAAGCCAGTTGCTGCTGAGGTCGTGTTCATGGTCGTACATTTCACAACGTGCATCCTCTCGTGCCATGTCTGATAGGCCACGTCGGTTAATCCATTCGAGGTACTGGCATAGCTGGGCGTGAAAGTAATCCCTCACTAGTTCCCTCAGCTTGTCTTGCCTTAGCCGTGCCAACTCGTTGTTGTCCCTTGTTATCTCGCCGCATGCTGCGAGGTAGCGTGCCAAAGTACCAGCCCGAACCGGGCAGCGTGTCCGCAGTGATACTCTGATGCAAGGTCGGTCTGCTGTATCAGTGCGTGGCAAAGGCCAGCGGAAGTAAAATATACCGTGGCGTGACAGACTTAGATAGGCAGACAGCTTCATAGATCATGTGTCCCACGTTGTGGCCCACCTGACAGGGAAAATGCTAAGTCACTGTAACTGAAGGATATGGAGGCGGGTACCGGAATCGAACCGGTCTACACGGATTTGCAAGCGCTGTAGAGGTAAGATAAACCCTTAAAAATTTAGGAATATCTCTGCAAAAAAAGACTATGTGCACAAAAATGTGTACGTAACCGCTGTCGTTTTTTGATAGTGTCAGAAATGAGAGCGCACACGTCTACTGTAGCTCGCCGCTCATCCAAAGTAGAGCAGACGCATACGTCAAATATTGATGTAAGCGTAGAGGCGTCAACGAGCTTCGTGCAGCGCTCGCAGCGAGCGATCCTACGTCCATGTGCGCAAAGCGCTTGCTAGGGGGGCTACGCGGGCGCATTTGCAGCTTGATAGACGGTGGCTGATTTATACGTCGTTTGTTGGTGTAGGTGCTGTTGCGTCAACGAGGCTGCCTAATACTTAAAACCGTATAGGAGAAAACTGTATGCTAAAAATAGCTTCACTTTTGTTAAAATAATCTATGTCGCCGCTGGTATCGATATAGCCTACAGACACATTGACGCGAGGGTGAACTGCGTAAGTAATACTAATAGTTTTAGTTTTCTCTTCACGCGAAAATCCCAACAGTCTTCCCCCATCAGAATACGCATATGACAGTGACGCGCTTATAGGTTTTTTAAGTAAGGTAGTACCAACGGTTCCACTGAAACTGTGGCGCATGGCAAGCTTGTTTTCGACGGGCTCTCCGAAAGACGCACTGAAGCTAGTGTATAGGTTCGTGCTGTTTAAGGTATCTAATTTTACTATTATTTGTTTTTGTTTATATTCTTCGTTAAGCAGGTGTCGAAGTCCAAAACTTGCTTGATGAAAGCGGTTCTCGCCGTCGGAGAACAACTTAGCGACGGTCAACGAAGCGCTGCTTGTTGCCTCATCTGCCAAATCTCTATTGAGACGACTTGTTGTGATGCACCCGTCTAAGTAAAAATTGCCGCCTATATCATTTTTGCTACAAACATTTGCAAAGCTTCTACCAATACCAATATCATGTTCAGGTGAATGAGTGTAGCTGCCGCCAATAGTGTAATCTAAATAACGTCCTTCTCCATATATATAACGGCCCGATCCTCCAAGCCCAAAACCAGCAACCATCCCAGTTTTCCGAAAAAACTTCTCATCACCAAAAAAGGTCAATGATCCCAGCACTAACGGCCTGTTTGGATTTCCACCATTGATGTCTGAACTATATTCAATGATCGGCGAAACAAAGGGAACAAAACTTGCCTGATCTACGATGCCAGGCAAACCAATACCTCTAGCATAACCTTCTTGCTTCAAGCGATAATCTAATATTTGAGCAGCACCAATATTAGTAGCTGTCATCGATAAAACATTAGACAAACAATAAACTTGCAAACGGCTGTTTGCCGAAGAATTGTCACAAAAGGCATATGACACGGTCGGTGTCAGTAGCGCTACTCCGAGCGCTACTACTGTTTTTTTAATATCGATCACGTTGTATTAGGGCCTGCTACCTACAAAAGCACCAGCGTAGAATGGATCACTCTCATTTGTATGGAAGACACCGCTAACAGATTGCGCAGAATTTCCGTGCAGTTGGCCATACATTGATGCGGTGCCTGTGTCGCTACCAACGTTTGAGCTTAGTGTATTGCTTGAAAACCGCCCATTTACAGTATCGATTGTACCGCTGCCCGACAGTGATGAACTTAAGGTGCTACCGTTGTAGCTGAAGGTTTGATTATTGAAGTCAGCCGTTAACGAGAAGGTTCCGTCTTCCGAGCCACCAAAAAACCGGTCAGCTACTACATGCACTCCATTGTAGGTGAAGGAGCCATTCGGTGCTGTTCCAAAAGCGGAACCAGCCGCAAAAACTGCATCTCCGTAACCGGGTATGTCCAAATAAATGAGACCAGCTTCGCCCCCATTGTCCGCAATAATTGTTACGTTAGCTACCTGACCCTCAATTGTAATAGTTCCCTGCCTTATAACTGCCGTTGGTCGCGTGTCCACAACAGCAAAATCACTGAATTGTATATCAGACACTGGGTCATTTTGGTTCGCAATCGCAACAACTTCAGCAATATCTGGTGCAATGAACACCGTTTCAGTACCATCAGAAGCTACGCCTCGTCCAACGCCTGCACCGTCACTGAATGCTCTTAAAGTTGTATAGGTAACAGTTGGCGGAGGGGTCGTAATGCTGCCGCTTGAACTCGTTGAGCTTCCTCCACATGCCGCCAGCAAACTTACAGCCGGAAGAGCTAGAAACGCCAAATTTTTTATTCATTTATTCTCCACTACTAATGATAGAAAAAGCTAGCCTGCTTCAGCTAACCTGACAAGCGAAAAATTGCTGACAGCGAGCAGGGCAGCTTTTTTGTCCTGCGATAGGTGACCGAGCTTCTTTCCGTGTAGCGACGCATTTCCAAAGTTGGGCAAACTCATGCGTCAATTATTGATGTAAGTGTAGAGGCGTCAACGAGCTTCACACAGCGCCCTCAGAGGGCGGCCCGCTGTCATAGAGCACTAAGCTTGGTGCTTGCTGCGTTAAGGCGCTTGCATCGCAAATAGCTAGTCGCTCTCCCGCCTCAGGTAAATTTAGCAACTTGAGAAATCCGTTGACTAATTGAATTTTATCCAGTGATCAGAAATCGTAAAAAATTATGAAGACCTTGTGGAAGGGCTTGTGTGACAAATAGCACATTCGCAACCAAAAGTAGTTGCGCGTGTGTCCGCCTCATTGAACAGAGAAGGCGATAAGCTAAGCTTATGAGCGAAGCCAAGCCCTCTACGTTTTTCTTTAGGGCACTGCTAATACCTGTATGGATGAAATAAAAGGTTTTAAGATGCAAGGAAGAGCCATAGTAGTTGCATTGGTTTGCTTGATCGGCACTCCAATTTTTGGGCAGCAGTCTAAGGAGTTGGAGTGGGCTCGGAGTTTTTCACTTATTGGACCTATTCATATTGGAGACGAAAATATAGATAGCTGGGCCCCATTAAGCGGTTCATGCATAAATATAGAATTCCCAGCAGCTTCACAATCAAGCAGCTACAAGTTGACTTACGAGCCATATGGATTGGAGGGAGCTCATATAGTTTTAGGGGATGGGCGTCGTATGGAGCTTGCTCCACAGACAATAATAAGCGGAGTTCGTCCGAACTATTGGGGTGAACAAGCAGAGCTTAGATTTGCTGGATCTGCAAATAACGAAAATTTATCGGTGCAGCTCTGTGCAGATTTTGTTGAGCAAGGCGATCTTGATGATTTCATGTTACGGAATGTAACAACTTGGGTTGGCTCTTCCGAAGAGCGTGGCGATGAAGCGAGCGTGGTGCCTGAAGAACCTGTCAAACCAGTTCGGCCTTCTGTCGTCACTAGAGCAGCACCCGTTGCTCCAAGTACGCCATTTAGAGCTGTCTTCACATGTGGTTTTAACGGTGGCCATGTTAATATGATGATCTGCTTGGATGGCACGGAAATAAAAATGGTAAGAAACGGCCAAGCAAGTGTTCATACAATTTACAATGTAGATCGACTGGGTATTGATCAAGGCAGCGGGCTGACCATCCGCTTGACAGAAGACTTTTCATTAGTTGCGCAAAATAGTAGCGACATTTATGTAATGGGCCTGAAAATATACGACAGTAAGGGCGATGTGGTCTTTCAAGATATGGTTGGTCGATTTGGAGTGATTTCGGTGCGAAATTAATAATGAGGAAAGGACTACGCTGTTTTTGAAGGGATTAAGGGGATATTTTGTGAAGAAAATTTTAAAGTGGGCGCTCATAGTCTCTAGTGTTGCGGTAATAGGAATTTTGTTGCTTGGTTTTGTGTTGGGTAGAAAGATGGAAAATGAAGCAGCTAGAACTGCTGGCTTCACAAGTATTATGGAGTTTAAGAACCATCAAGCTGCTGGCTTTGAAACCAAAGTACAGATTGAAGAAGCAGGGTTTACGTCCTTAACGGAAGCTATAGCTTTTCAAACTGTTGGGTTTAGGACAAGAGAACAGTTTGAACAAACAGGTTTTGATGACTTGCCTGAGGCTGCTAGCTATAGGGCCGCTGGTTATGAAACAAAAGCGCAGCTTGTTAAAACTGGATTTGTAAGCTTAGCAGAGTCTATGGAGTATAGAGCAGCTGGGTTTAAAACAAAAGAACAGTTTTTGCAGTCAGGCTTTACTACTCTATCTGAGGCGATATCTTATGTTGCTTTAGGGTTCCAAACAAAGCAACAGTTTTTGCTTTCAGAATTTTTAAGTTTGGAACAGGCGCGTGAACTTCTAAAGTATGGTCCAACGCACGATGAGGCAATATCGGTAGTAAATCAGGTATCACTAAATGATTTCATTGAGTGTGATAAAGGCGGCACCACCTACCGGAGCGATTGCTTTGGTAAGACTGTCCTCTGGTATGCAACGGTTAACCGTTATTCAAGCGATGGTGTGTATTTAGACGCCGTTGTTGAGTGCAACGGTGGTTTGGAGAAGTCTAAAGCAATTTGGAGTAAAGAGTTAAATAAAAAATTTAGTGAGGATAATGAGGGGCGTTGCATTCAAATACTTGCGGAGATTAGAGAGGCGAACTGGGCTACGCCTACAGTGATTGTAAAAAAAGTTATATGGACTGAAACGGAGCAAGATAAGAAGGCCCGAGTTGATGTTCAAGAAAAACTCAAGCAGCGTAATTTAGTTGAGGCCGAGCGGGAAAAACGGCAGGCGATTGAAAATAATAAGTTTAAGCCTGAATGGCTTTTGGAAAATTATCGCATAGATGCTTCTGCGGCATGCAAACCAAAAATAGAGGCGCTAGCCAAATATTCTTTTAGATGGACGGATAAGTGGACTGAGTTGAAGTTTCCCCAGTTCCGTACATCGAACGCGGGCGAGCCCTATGTTTTGACGATCGTTGGCAATGCGATTGAATTCCAAAATGGGTTTGGAGCCTATAAAAAGATGAGCTATTACTGTAAGTATAATGTAAAAACCGGTCTTGCAGTTCCTTACGCGGAGTAAATTTGATTTAAGGCAATGAGTAGTGCAAGTGGCTCATTGATAAAAATGTTAGTTGTGATAATTATATAAGAGTTTGCTTTATCATAGCTATCAGTTTTTGTGTCAGCGTAGGAATTTTGCTTTTGTCGCTAATGCTGTCGTCAAAATGTAAATCGCAAGCATCCATAGCTGAGCGCGTATAAACATAAAGATTGTGATTAGTAAGAAGTTGCTGCGCTAGCGTGTCTAAGAACTTAGTTTCCATTGGTCCATTTTTGGCGTGGAAGTCGTTTATACTTACGAGCTTGGTTATGGGTGACTCTATTTCGTCCAAATATCGGATAGCAGTTTTGCTTTTGTACTTCGGATGCTGTGGAAAAGGGATGTTCTGAATTTTCCATGTCTTAATGTCGTCAGTAAGTTTAGGTAAAATGGCGATCCGTTGAGTGATGCCAGCGTTCTGAAACGGACTGCTGCTGTCGTAGCTAACTTGGATATTGTTGCCCAATATATCCTGCAATCGTCGCTGCAAAGCAGTGAGAAGCACAGAGTTGACGGGGGGAGACATCATCAGCACATGGAGCCACTCGGTTTTGCTGTTGATCTTTCCATCATCCAGCAAGCGGCGAACCCATTTAAGTAAAGGCTCTATGCCGTTCTTAGTGTCTCCGCCAAATGCCCAACCTTCAAATTCAAAGTCTTTGACGCGTTGATACCAACGCTCCCCTGTATCTCCACCAACGTCTTGCAAAACATTTAGATACTTCGCTTTTGAGCCTGTGGCTTTGCCTCTGTTATCAGCAAAGTACTTGAGGTTTTCGTAGCTAAGGTCTGTGAGCTGTTGTGCGCTTAGTTTGGCGAAGGGGGACGTGGCAGCTTTGGGATTGTAGAGAACCCAAAGAGGCATATCCAATGTCATCGCATAGTCGCAGTATCGGTCGAGCCACCGTAAGATACGGTCTTTTATTTCCGTATCCCGTTGCCACATTGCGTATATTTTAGAAGGGTCTTTGGCATGGGCTTTCCAGCTGCTAACCGCCTTCAATTTCCCTGTACCAATTTGATAGCCGCCGCTGTCACCAACAACAATCGTGTCTGGCTTACTGCGCTGGCTGACCATGTCAGGCACGCGTATTTGCGCCTGAGAAAAGTGCCCTGCGCTATAAAGAGCATACTTGCTATGCCAAAGGCCGCTTGCAGGATTAAGGAAGTCCAAGTCCTCAAGCTTCAAGCCTTTGGGTAGTTGTCCTTCTCTCACAGTGTCTGCGCAGCGAAAGGGGAACTGAGCATACCCTGTTTGAAGGCTGGGCAGGTAAACTGCGTAGTTTTTGTTGCGAGCAGTGAGGTTTTCTCCTGCCATTTCAGGCGCCATATTGTGTGAAGGCGCTTACGTCATAAGTGCCCTCCGCATCTGCGGCTGGAATGAAGGTTTCATAGTTCGCCAGTTCCGTGCTGTAAGCAACACGCATAAGCGTCTTGTTTGCAGAGATCATCACTGTGTTGTTGGTGATTGGCAGAGTTGGAAGAACGGCAAAAACAAGTGCCAGGTCTTTTGCTTTGGCGGTGAACTCCGCATCTTCAAACGAGCCTGAACCTGTGACGCTGTTTCCGAACGTCAGTGAATGTGTTTCTGCATAAGACTTGAGCTTGCTATCCCACCAGTAGCTCAGCTTTAAAGCGTCTTTGGTGCTCTGAAGATGAAGGCTAGAATACTTGGGACGGTTGAAGAAGCCCCGTATTTTTTCAATATACGGCGTTGCGCAAACTGCATCAAACTCTGCCAACCATTGCGCAGTCGTTGTCAGTTCCCAATCCCAAGTCAAAGCTTGCGTATCATCAATACACGGCTGAGCATTAGTTTCGGTTGGCACAGAGCTGGCTGCGTAGAAATAAAGATTGCGCTTATGCTCAGCTGCAGCGTCGTCAATCGTCAACTCAAACCGCTCTACGGTTTTGCTGGCTGAGTCTGTCAAACCGAAATCTGGTTCCGCAGTATAAAGGGTCAGTTTCTGCTGGTTCAGCAGTTCACGTTCAATCCAACTGCGATCTTCACCTCGCAATATCACCTCCGTGTCACAACCAAACTGATTGTACGGTTTCACGTAGGTGACAAGGCTGGCTTCACTGATTGCTTTGCTTATGAGAAAGTCGTTACTGTTGGGGCGGTAACGGAGTTTCGTAGCGCGTTTAACCAATTGGGTTTCAGTCAACGGCTTTCCGTCTTCATCTAGCTTTTTGAGTGTGACAGTCCTTTCAACGGTGCTGTTATCAAAAAACTTGCTCCTGTACTTTTCCAAGCGCGCAGGTAGTGCGTGCGGCTCCAAAGCTTCTGCAATCAACCGAAGGCTGGCAGTGACTTTGGTGCGATCTGGTTTGCTACATGCGAACAGCGCATTTTCCACCAGCTCGTTACTATAATCACTGCCGATTACTTCAATTTGGCCAGCGGCGTTTCTGCGACCCAGCATCACTACAAGCTGATCGCTGTTTGTAACTGCGCTGGTGAAGGTTGGAATGGTTGCAAGGGCAGGAGCTTGCTTGGCGGCTTCTTGCTTTTGAGAAAGAACGGATGCAGGGGCAGGGGCTGTTTGCTTTGGCCTCCCTCGCTTTTCATCTGGCAAGCCGCTGCGTTCTTCAGCTTCAAGCTCTTGCTCAGTGAGTTCCTTCTCACCTCGTAAGCCGCCTAGTCCGCCACTGTCCTTCACAAAGTTGATGAGATCAGAGCGGGCGTCAGCTTTGTACAGGTCTTCCTTGTCGGTGTACTCCTCGTGCAACGCCAGTAGTGACTTCGCCCAATTGCTGACGGTTCCAGCCTGCTTGCTGATGTCTATATTCCAAACAAGCCGCACCAGCGGGTAGAAGTTTGGGCTGTTGCTGCTGCTGCGCTTGCGGCTAACGATGCCAGCGGACTTGTAAGCTTTGGGTAGATAGCCACTTTCCGCACTTGCCTCATGCCACCACAGATAAGTTTCTACAATTGCCTGATGGAGTTGATTCCGACCTGTGCGATAGGCCAGCGTTTGGGCCTGTGCATCCTGCTTAAGTTGCGAAAGTCTGGTATCCAAGTCTATGGTCATCGAAATCCCTTACATCAAAGTTTGATGTAAGATCAGTCAGAAACAGATGGCGGTCAAGTGAGATAAATATCTGTAGAGGTTGGATTTTAAGGGATGAATTGTGCAAGCGCGGAATCTGAGCAAGAGCTACTTATCGTTTCACCCTACCATTTTCTGCAACACTGGATGTATTAATGAAGGTCAATGAAATAGTCGGTGCAGCTGCACCTAACCCAAAGAAGTCACCGGAGCAAAAATCTGACTTTGAGAAGAACGCAAGCAAGCTGCGTAGCAAGGAACGTGAGCTGAACGCCAAAGGGCCAGTTTCGCCAATCAAACATCGCCCTTAGCCTTGCGAATATTCAATAAAGAGGAGGAATTTCGTTGATCGAAAACATGCTTTTTCGAGTTTGATCTTTGGCGTGACAGGCATAGCGACGATGACAAAAATTCTGTTGCTTTCTCTCTAGATGATTAGCAAGGTTTCGTCATGTAAAAAGGGAATTCATTGTCATGCCTCATAAACCATCGCAGGCCATGCCTTACCGTCACGCTCTGCCAACGAGACAAGATGTGCGCTCTAATCATCCCAAAGAGATGGAGGAACTTGATTCCTGCCTTACATCAAAAGAGATTGACGAATTTATAACATTTTCAAAAGATCAAGATGATAGTGAAGCTTACCAGCAGGTGGCACGCTATGCGACGATTAAGTCTGTCCAAGCTATGGCCTTAGGCCCTTTTGCCGCAGAGCATGATCCTTACATCGAAGACTGTGTGGCTGAGCGCATTTACTATGCAACACTAGCTAACGGAAAAATGGATAAAAAAACAAAACAGTTGATAGAAAATAATGGATATTTGAAAGGGATGGTCGAGCAGCTCAAGCCGGTGGATAAGGTTGGCAAAGGAAATTTTATAACCTTAAAAGAAAAAGGTGTTGTTGATTGTACAGCCGAATACTGTGTTTGGAGGTGGGGCCGGCATCTTGCAGACCCAAAGCTACTGGCTTCACTCAATGTGCATGCGACGCGGCACAGTTTCAAATGACGGTAGTTAGTAGTTAATCAACTCCACAGCTGCCCGCAGTTTGTTCTCGTTCAAATCAATGTAGCGCATTGTGGTGTTCAGGTTCTTGTGGCGAGCCAAAGCTTGTACCACACGCGCATTGACGCCTTTATCAGCCAGCTCCGTTACAAACTGACGTCGCCCACTGTGTGAGCTGGCACCATCTATCCCTGCAAATTTGTACAAGCGTTGAAACAGATTGACGATGGTCTGTGCTGTGAAGCTGCCGCCTTTGCCGCTAAACACGAGCGCAGCGTTGGGCTTCGTCAGCTGTTTGGGGTATTGAGCAGCGTAGCGCTGCAGTTGTGAAGCGAGCCGCTTGTTAACCAGTACGGTGCAGCTGTCTTTTCCTTTGGTCTGCGCAGCTGCAAGTTGGATCGTTGCTTTGACGGTTCCAGTGCTGTCAAATGCGTCGCAAATCCGCAGCGCTGCAATCTCACATGCACGAAGCCCAGCGTAAAAGCTCAGCGCTACGGCAGTGTGGTTGCGTGTTGGATAGCGCAGGCTGTCAATCACTGCGTTCAGGCGTTTTAATTCCGCGCTGGTCAAAAGCTTTGCTTGTTTCATCTGTCAGTCCCCTTAATGTGTTGTTGTGTTGCAAATGATTATAAATTCACACATTTTGCTGGGCGACCGAAAACAGCTAAAATCCTAGCAGTTTGAAAATAAAGAGAATTGGGCCAAAATGTTATAGATTGCATATTCTATAACATTTGAGGGCTGTTCAAATTTCTTTGGAAGCTTTGTGCGCAGCCTCTAATGCAGCTGCCTAAGCGTCACTGGCTGGCGTCCTATCGACTCGCTGAATAGTTTAAATGCAAGGAGACTGGGAGCTGAGTCTAAAGTCAAAGCTGTCCATTTGTGTAGCTGCTATTATTTTGAACGACTATTTGCGTCTCTGCTTCGCAGATCCACAATCACTTCACTGTTTAAAACCATCGCATTCGCTCTGGTTATCAACAGTTTCGGCGTTGTTTTTTTATATTATTTATTGGGGGGCTTTCTGTAGATTTAGAAGTCATAGAGAGGCTGCACACCTCTCTTTGACTTCGGACTTTCTGTGAGTTCTTCCTGTCAGCAATGTCGCACAACCAGCGGTTAACTGGGAGATGGGGTTAGGCTGTCACCTTTATGTGCGTTGAGTTGTTCCTAGCGCAAAACACTACCAGCACATTGCCGCCAATAGTGTTCAAGTACGGGGTATTCCGTAAAAAACGAAACCTCTCTTCCCGTTCCACTGCGTAATATTTTACAAGCCAATCGCAGCTTTGCTTGTTGAATGCCTCTGTCAAAGCGTTCTGTGCTGGCAAAATCCGCACGCTGAGCCTTCGCTAGCTTGCTCGATGCCGTTAGTAGGGCACTATGAAACAGATAAATACGAGCACAGTGGGTAGCTGCGTTGCATCTATAGTTATTTATCAACTTTGAGAAAAATGAGGCAGAAAATGATTTTAAATGAAATCTTCCAGAAACTGAAAGATTTAGGTGTTGTGCGTAGTGAACGTGAGTTCAGCAAAGATTGGTTGGGGCGCAGTGAGTGTTATCTGCGAAATATTCGCTTCAATGGTCTTGCGCCAAGCGTCAGTAGCGTCGCTGTGTGCGCTAGCAAATTGCAGTATTCCGGCCAACGATTATTGGCTGATGGCATTCACAAGAATTTGGGTGAGCAGCTCGTTGGCTTGGCAGCGAAGTGCCACTCCCACGTCAACCAGCATCCAAAGCTGCATTTGCTTTCGTAATTGCAGGGTGAAGTTAGATAACTAGATAGTTTAATCATTTCGGTCGTTCTGCGTACGTTCTGGCCGTAAAGTCAGAGCATAACCTACAAAGAAGGAGCTGATGACATGAGCTATCTGGCTAAACTGAACCTTAAGAATGTGAACCGCAGTGTTGAGAAAGACCCTGTCATTGCTAGACGTGACAAACTGCTGCGGGCGATCGAAGAGCAGGGTAAAGTTTTGACTGCCGCACTTGCTGGTGAAGAATACACCGTCGCCGCAAAGCGGTGGGGTAAGAATGAAGCTGGTGAGCGTGTGCGTGTTGAGGGATCGAAGCTTGTGCGAGCTTGGTTCTTTGAGCAAGACGGTGGCTGGTTTGTGCAGTGCAAATATGGGTCACGTCCGCTTCGATTAGGAGAGAAAGGCAATGCCGTTTTTGTCAAAGAGTTGAAGGACGTAACAGCAGTGCTTGAAGCTTTCTACGCCGCATGTGCCGCTGGTGAATTTGACAAAGCGGTAAACGAAATCGCTGTTCGGAAGAAAGACTAAATTGCATCAAAGTTTGATGTAAGGCGCTGTACCAATGCAGCGCCTTACTCTTACCCGTTGAGAATTTTTAATAGCGTGTCGCCATCGATCTGGTCTGCATTCTTTGCCTGCAGCGCTAGCATGGCCACTTCTTCGGTCACTGTGTAACCTTCACGCGAAACTCCAACCGCCGCCAGTAGCTGTTCTTGCGTAAGCTTTCCTGCACTCAACATGTCAAATGCGAACTGGGCAGTGCTGGATGGCGGTTTTGGCGTGATTGTTTTCTTTTGAACATTCCGGCCGCTGTGTAGTTCGGCATTTATTAAAGGGCTATACTTGCTGTAGTACTTGTCCAGCGTATCAGAGCTGTTGCCCATTTGCTTGCTGAGAGCATGGGTTGACATGCCACGTTCCAAATCCTGCGTCGCATAAAAATGACGCAAGCTGTAGAGAGTTCGAGCTTTCCCGTCTGCTCCAGTTTTGAGCTTTAGCTCATCTAGCAACTGATTGAAGTGGGCGTTCAGGTTGTGGATTGTTGCGCGCTGACCAAGCCGTGTGGTGAAAACAAATTCGTCACTTTTCAGCTGAATTAGATCATCAAAGTCTTTGACTGTAATTTTCGGGTTCAGCTGGCTTTGGCGGAGCAACAAGTTTTCTGTCCGATCCCTTGCTATGGCAGGACGCTTTTTGGTCTTCCCATCAACGTTAACGACAAGATATTTTTCGTCGCCCTTTGTGTGCCACTGAATATTCTTCCAGCGAAGGTTGAGCGCTTCTGTACCATGTCGAATACCGGTATTTGCAAGGAACAGAAAATAATTACGCAGAGTCTCGCGTGTCGCAGCAGCCTTTTTGACGGTTGTTTTGGTGTGGTAATCTCGCAGTGCGGTATAAATGACTTTGTATTCATCGAGCGTGAAGCTGCCTCTGCTTTCAGTTTTCAAACCCTTGTTGAGCAGGGTGGGGCGCATGGTTTTGGTGATCCAGCCATGCAGCTCAGCCTCGTCCAGTACTCTGTTTAGGGCGGCATTGTGGTTGTTGATGGTGCTTTGAGCGGGCTTTTTGCCCATTTCCTTAATGCGCCAGTCATCGAATGCCTTAAGCGCAGCAAGGTCGATTTTAACAACGTCTGTTTTCTCAAAGTATGGGATCAGGTAGCGTTTCAGCGCTGACAGATAGTCTTTGTAAGCGACCTTACCTGTTCCTGCGTCAAGTTCATCCTGCATCCGCTTGGCGGCAAAATCCGCCACATGCTTGAACTTTCTGGTGCTGGCTGGAAGGTTATTGGTCAGACGTGCCTGCGTCTCATAGTAAAGCTTGAGCGCGATTTCTTTGGCGGCCTCAACTTCGTCTGTTCCTGTGCTTTTTACGTCACGCTTGCCATTTGGAAGCGTAATTCTGGCGTACCAGTTTGTACTGCCTTTGCGCTTATCCAGCCGCAGCTTTTTGTGGACTTGAATTGAGTTTACGCCGTAGCTCATATGACTAAGATCACTAAGTCGTTGAATTAGCGAGATGATAGCAGAATCACCGCTGCGTTGCACGACAATAGTGTGTACACGTCGTGTACAGATTTTGGCTGGCTAAATCTTGTGGTTTTTGAAAAATATAGAGAAAAAACAACAAGATGTTGTGGAGGCGGGTACCGGAATCGAACCGGTCTACACGGATTTGCAATCCGCTGCGTAACCTCTCCGCCAACCCGCCGCCGAGATGGGAGCGAATTAGCGGATTACGCGGGAGGCTGCAAGACCTGTGCAACACTGCGCGGGCGAATGGCGGGGGCAGGGCGCATTCTCGTTGCCGAGAGGCCAGTGATGTGACAAAAGACAATCAAAAGACTGAACAGAAGAGTTTAGCTCATGATAGATTTTGCCACGCGCCGCACGACCATGGTGGATACGCAGATCAGACCTTCGGACGTCACGAAGTTTCCGATCATCGAGGCCATGCTGTCGGTGCCGCGCGAAGAGTTCGTGCCCGGCTCCCGTCGCGAGGCGGCCTATATCGGGGAAAACCTCGACATCGGCGGCGGGCGTGTGATGCTCGAGCCGCGCACGCTGGCCAAGATGCTGGACGCGCTTGATGTGCAGCGCAATGAGCTGGTGCTCGATCTGGGCTGCGGGCTGGGCTATTCCTCCGCCATTGTCGCCCGTCTGGCCGAGGCTGTTGTTGCGGTCGAAAGCGATGAGGGGCTGGCGGCGGAAGCGCAATCCATCCTCTCGCGCGAGGGCGCGGATAATGTTATCCTGCATCAGGGCCCGCTGGCCGCAGGAGCTGCGCAACACGGACCCTATGATGCGATCCTGATCCAAGGCGCGGTGGCGCATGTGCCCGAAGGATTGCTGGCGCAACTCAAGGACGAGGGGCGGATCGCCTGTCTGTTCATGGAAAATGCGCTGGGTGTGGTGCGGATCGGTTACAAGCATGGCGAGGCGATCAGCTGGCGCTTTGCGTTCAATGCCAGCGCGCCGGTGCTGGAAGGTTTCGAGAAGGAAGTTGTTTTCAACCTCTGAGCGGCAGGACCGGATACGCCTGAGCCGCATGGGAACAGATGCAGGACTGGACGAGGCAATGAGCAGAGCAAAACAAAAAGACACCGCAATGCGTGTCATCAGGAAAAGCCGCCCTGCGCAGGGGCGCCGTTTCGTGGCGGCACTGGTCGCGGGCATGCTGGTGCTGGGCGCGCCGGTCACGGCGGTCGCCGATACGCTGGCCGATGCGCTGGCAGGCGCTTACAACAACAGCGGGTTGCTGGAACAGAACCGCGCCCTTTTGCGGATTGCCGATGATGATGTGGCGGTGGCCCTGTCGGCGCTGCGCCCGATCATCAACTGGGCCTCCAACATTACCTATAGCGACAGCCAGTCGCCCTCTGCCCTGCCGGGCGCAGGGGCTGTCAGCACGGACAGCACCAGCGCATCGCTGAGCCTGACGGCCAATCTGTTGCTCTTTGATGGCGGGCGCACGCGGATGGGTGTGGAAATCGCCAAGGAATCCGTGCTGGCGACGCGTCAAACCCTCGTCGGTGTCGAGCAGAACATCCTGTTGCAGGCGGTGCAGGCCTTTACAGCTGTGCGCTCCAATAACGAGATCGTCGCGCTGCGGCGCAACAACGTGCGGGTGATCACGCAGGAATTGCGGGCCGCGCAGGACCGTTTCGAGGTGGGGGAGGTGACCCGCACCGATGTGGCATTGGCCGAGGCGCGTCTGGCGGGGGCCAATGCGCTGCTGGCGCAGGCCGAAGGCGATCTGGCCGAGGCGCGTGCCTTCTACCGCTTTGCCGTGGGCCGCGATGCGACATCGCTCAGCGCGCCGCCCCCGCCACCCGCGCGCCCCGCGTCGGTTGCTGCGGCGCAAGCTGTGGCGATGCGGAGCCATCCCGAGATCCTGCGTGCCCAGCACGAGGTTGCGGCCGCCGATCTACAGGTGCGGATTGCGAAATCGGCGGCTGTGCCGCGGGTCGATCTGCAGACGCGCTACAGCATCACCGAGGATCTGGGTAGCAGCGATTACAATCGCGGCGCCAGCGTCGGTGTCGGTGTGTCCGGCCCGATCTATCAGGGCGGGCGCAATTCCGCGCTGGAGCGGCAGGCGATCAACGGAGGCTCTGCTGCGCGCTCTGCCCTGATCGACGCGACACAGCGCATCGCACGGAACGTCAGCACTGCCTATGCGCGCGTCGATGTGGCCCGCGCCGCGATCGAGGCGAGCGACCGCCAGATCCGCGCCGCCCGCACTGCCTTTGAAGGTGTGCGCGAAGAGGCGACGCTGGGCGCGCGCACCACGCTGGATGTGCTCAACGCCGAGCAGGAACTGCTCGACGCGCAGGCCGCCCGCATCTCCGCCGCTTCAGACCAGTATGTCGCCGCCTATGCGCTGCTGGCCGCGATGGGGCAGATGACCGCGCAGAACCTGCGGCTTCAGGTGCAGATCTACGATCCGACGGCCTATTACGGGCAGGTGCAGAACGCGCCGACCTCGATGAGCCGGCAGGGCCGTCAGCTCGATCAGGTGCTGAAGTCTTTGGGAAGAGAGTAAAATACTCTCTATCTGTTGTGTGAACGGAGGCCAAAGGTTACAGTTGTACCGAGGCAAGAGTGGTATTCCGACATGAGCGATCCTGTGACCAATGTGGAAATCGAGGATGTTCTGTCCTCTATCCGGCGGCTGGTATCCGAAGATGCCCGCGTGCGTCCCCTGACAGACATAGCGTCTGATCGGGCGGGCGAACGCAGCAGCCCATTGGCTGACGAGATCGCCCCGACGCGCGACGCCCCCGGCAAACTGGTTTTGACACCGGCTTTGCGGGTCACGGATTCAGAGATTGCGCCACAGGATCAGGATGATTCTGCGGATGATATGGCTGCGGATAATGCCGCGCAGGATTCGGGCGCTTCGGCGGCGGCGGATCAACCCGATCACGCGGATGCCGCGTCGTCCAATGATACCGATATGTCCGACAACGCGGCGCACGAGGCCGCGTCAGACCCGTCCGCTCCGCGTGACGAGGCGCAGCAGGAGGCGGTTGAAGAGGCGTCCGAGGATGCAGCGCAGAGCGTCGATGCGATGCCCTGGGAGGACCATCACGACAACCACCACGAAGATTATCACCAAGACCTTCAGGGCGACTATCAGGCGCAGGAGGATCGTCACGAGCCAGCCACGGATACCCTGTTGCTGGACGATACGGTATCTGTAGAGGATGCAGGGGAGGCGGATATCTGGCCGCAGGATCCGGGCTTGGACGCAGAAGAGACCCCGCAAGCTGCTGCAACCCCGCTGGGTGACGCTGCCGGTTCATCGGGCGGGGTGTCGGGCGGCTTTGTCTTCTCCTCGGTCCGCGACGGTGAGCATGGCAGGAGCGCTCAGGAAGATACGGTTCAGGAAAGTATTGCTCAGGCAGATGCGGATGAGGCGTTCTCCGACACGGAGACTGCCGAGAGCCTTTTTGCCGATGACGAGACGATTCTGGACGAGGAGATGCTGCGCGAACTCGTGACAGAGATCGTGCGACAGGAATTGCAGGGTGCCTTGGGCGAGCGGATCACGCGCAACGTCCGCAAGTTGGTCCGCCGCGAGATTCACCGCGCGCTGACAAGCCACGAGTTGGAATAACACCAGCCGCGCAGGTGTTACAGTTACGATGAGGTAGGGCCGGTAACGCCGGTCCAATTCAAGACCCGCCAAATAAAAAACGCGCCCTGACAGGGGCGCGTTTTTTGCTATCGAACAGATATGATCCGTTCGTCAGGCCGCTTCGGCCTGCTGCGCCGCGTTGCGACGCTCGCTTTCTTCCCGCGACAGGGCGACCGAGGTGCGGACACCTTTGGACACGAATTCCATCAGGCCGGAGACCACGCGCTCGTTCGGGTCGATGCCGGCGCAGGACAGAACCTCGCGGCCGTCGCGCGACCGCGCCCAGCGGGCGATCTGCTCGGGGCCATTGCCGTACTTCTTGTCGTCAGCGATGGCATCATCCAGCGCAGCAAGGACCACGGCTGCAAACAGCTTACGTGCCCGGTTGCCCTGCTCGTTATTGAAGGCTGTGCCGTCAACGAAATCCTTCATGATTCGTCCTTTGTTATTGCTCTTGCGTTTTTGGCGTGACGCTCCTTATGGCGGATCGTATCCGATTCGGATAGGCTGTTAAAACATGGCTGTTATGCATGAAATGCATGACTGGTCAGTTTCGCTCGGCCTCTACGTCCGCTTGCCACGCGGTTAAGCCATCTATATAGGTGCGCGCAGATTTCCATCAACCTTTCGGTTAGGTTCAGACATGCCCAAGATCAACGGTAACGAAATTCGCCCCGGCAATGTGCTGGAGCACAACGGCGGTCTTTGGGCTGCTGTGAAAGTCGATCATGTGAAGCCTGGAAAGGGTGGTGCCTTCGCGCAGGTCGAGATGCGCAACCTGCGCAACGGCTCCAAGCTGAACGAGCGTTTCCGCAGCGCCGACAAGGTCGAGCGTGTGCGTCTGGACCAGAAGGACCAACAGTTTCTCTATGAGCAGGATGGCATGCTTGTCTTCATGGATTCAGAGACTTACGAGCAAATCGAACTGCCCGTCGACATTCTGGGAGAGCGTCGCCCCTTCCTGCAGGACGGGATGATGGTGCATATCGAATATTACGATCAGGAGGCGCTGAACGCCACTCTGCCGCAGAAAGTGACCTGCAAAGTCGTGGAGACAGAGCCTGTCGTGAAGGGCCAGACAGCGGCCAACAGCTTCAAGCCCGCGATCCTCGATAACGGTATCCGCATCCTTGTGCCGCCTTTCGTGGGGCAGGACGAGGACGTGATCGTGAACACCGAACTCATGGAATATGTCGAGCGGGCCTGAGCCTCGACACCTTCAATTATCCAAAAAACCGCCTCGAAAAGAGGCGGTTTTTTTGTGCGAGCAGATTTAGTTCTGACGCCACGTCATGCAATCGTTGCAAAGCTCGGCAGCGAAACGGCGCGCTATTGCCACGGGCCACCCTGTTTTGGGCCAGTTTGCTTCGAGCCAGTCCGTTGTGCGCCGCGTCCCGAGGAGGGGACCGAGGAAGGGGCTGCCCTTGCGCTCCTGACGGCTGGTCCACGGCCCACGTCCATCGCCTCCAACGCGGCGATCCGGTTGGCGGTGTTGGGATGGGTCGAGAACAGCTTGTCATGCGCATGGGCATGCAGCGGGTTGATGATGAACATATGCGCCGTGGCGGGGTTGCGCTCTGCCACGTGATTGTCGATCCGCTGGGCCATCGTCTCGATCTTGCGCAGCGCAGAGGCCAGAGCACGCGGCTGGCCACTGATTTCCGCGCCCACACGGTCCGCCTCGTATTCGCGCGAGCGCGAGATCGCCATCTGCACCAGTGCCGCCGCCATCGGGGCAAGGATCATCAGCGCGATCGTTCCGATCATGCCGCCCGGCCGGTCACGGCCGCCGCCAAAGAACAGCGCAAAGTTCGCCAGCATCGACAGCGCACCGGCAAAGGTCGCGGTGATCGTCATCAACAGCGTGTCGCGGTTCTGGATGTGGGCCAGCTCATGCGCCATAACGCCCGCCACTTCCTCGGCGGTGAGGTTCCGCAATAGACCGGTCGTCGCAGCGACAGCCGCGTTTTCGGGGTTGCGGCCCGTCGCGAATGCATTGGGTTGGTCCGTCTCGATGATATAGACCTTCGGCATCGGCATATCGGCCCGCGTGGCCAGATCACGCACCATGCGGACAAGATCGGGCGCGGTCCGCTCGTTCACCTCGCGCGCGCCATGCATCCGCAGCACGGCCTTGTCGGAGTTCCAGAACGCAAAGACATTCATCCCCGCCGCGACCACAAAGGCGATAGCGGCCCCTTCCGGCCCGCCGAGTATAAGCCCGAACCCCATGAACAAGGCGGTCATCGCCGCCAGAAGAACCGCCGTTTTGACGTAGCCCATTGCGTCTCCGTATTCTGATTGTCGCTGAAATCGCGGTCCGAGAACTTGTGCAGAATATGGGTCTGGCGCGGTAAGGCTTCAAGGTTCGCACAGGGCGCAGCGCGGATGCCTCGGCTGTGCTGTGACAGGCGCGCTGTGGCAGGCCGTCAGCCTTCCGCCAGCGTCACCTCTGCCGCGCCTGCCTGCATCGGCCCCGTGGCACGGTCCAGCCGCAGATAGGCAATCCCGTGACCGCCCGACTGGGTGTAGAGCGTGCCCGCCGGTTTCTCGCCCGCCATCACCTCGGTGCCAAGGGGGGCTTCGCCTGCAACAGCAACCCGCACCAGCCCTTTGCGCAGCTCGGTCTTGTGCTTCATCCGCGCGGTCACCTCTTGGCCGACATAGCAGCCCTTGCGGAAATCCACGCCGTGCAGCCGCTCGAAACCCGCCTCCAGAATGAATGTATCGGGCGTCAGCTCGATTCCGGTTTCGGGGATGCAATGCGCCACGCGGATCGCGTCCCAATCGGTGCCGTCATCGCCCTGCGCCGCGCCATAAAGCCGCCAGCCCAGATCGGGGTGGCGCGGGTCGGGCAAGGCCCCCTCGGGGGCAGGGCCGGTGCCACGCGACACAAACAGTTCTGTTTTCTCGATCTGCACATCGGCGCGCAGCTTGTACATCGACAAGCGCTGCACCAGCGCGGGTCCGATCTCTGCCGCCACGTCCAGCAGGATCGCATCGCCCTCGGCCAGCAGGAAGAAATCCGCGATATACTTGCCCTGCGGCGTCAGCATCGCGGTATAGACAAGCCCGCCCGCGATGCGGTCCAGATCATTGGTGATCAGACCCTGAAGGAAATGGCGCGCATCACTGCCCGTCAGCCGGTAAACGTGTCGTGTCATGAAATCTGCTCCCGCAGTTTGGGGTGCAAGGCCCCGTGTCACGGCAAAGGATATGGCTTGCGTGGGCAGGGTGCAACCGGCCTGCCGTCAGGCTTTGCGTCCGGCGTCAAAGGCCGCCTGCAACGCATCCGCATCATATTCGCGGTCGATCCAGTCCTCGAAGCTGATGGATGTGGCGGCATGCCGCGCCTCGTATGTGTCCAGCATCAGGTCCAGCACGCCGGTTTTGGTGAACTTCAGATGGATATAGCGGAGTGACAGCATCCGCCGCGCGGCGGTCACATCCTTGCCCTCGATCACCATCAGATAGACGGCACTGGCCAGCCCGGCGCGGTCGGCCCCGGATTTGCAATGCATCAGAAAGGGTTTCGGGATGCTGCGAAAGGTCGCGATCAAGCTTTGCAAGGCGGCGCGCGTCGGCGCGCTGCGCGAATGCAGCGGCACGTTGATCATCGTCATATCCAGCGCCGCAAGGCTTTCCCGCTCGAAATGATAGGCCCATTTCTCGGAGGAGGCGCGCAGGTACAGGATCGTGCTGATCCCCATGCGCCGGTAGCGTTTCAACCGCCAGTGGCTAGGCTGGTTGGACCGATAGACGCCGGGTGCCACCTTGTCGAAATTGCTCCACAAATGCCGCAGGATGGCATGGTCCATCAGCTGATAGGACCAGAACGCGCGCCGCCGCTGCGCCGGATCGGACAGATCAACCGCAGAGGGCAGCGGCGCGGGGCGGTCCCTTTGCATCAATCGCGAAAGCGGGTTCATCTTGGTCCTACGGTCAGTCTCTTTGCCGTTGATGTAGTCGCTCGCCCTGCGGCTGGCAAGTTTTTCACCACAAGCAGCGGGCAATTGACGCCGCCGGGCAAGGGGTTAGTGTCGCGCGGTCACCCAGCCGGAGAACTTACATGAGTCTTGCCCACGGTCGCCCCTATCTGGCCATTCCCGGCCCCTCTGTCATGCCCGAAGAGGTGCTGCGCGCGATGCACCGTTCCGCGCCGAATATCTACGAGGGTGATCTGGTCGCGCTCACCGACAGCCTTATCCCCGACCTGCGGCGCGTGGCGCGCACCGAGCATGCCGCGACCTTCTACATCGGCAACGGCCATGCAGCATGGGAGGCGGCGCTGTCCAACGTGGTCGCTGCCGGAGACCGCGTGCTGGTGCCCGCGACAGGGCGGTTCGGCATCGGCTGGGCCGATATGGCTACGGGTCTGGGCTGCGATGTGCAGGTGATCGATTTCGGCAAGCGCAGCCGCTTCGATCTTGACCGGATCGAGGCGGAGTTGCGCGCCGACAAAGAGCACCGGATCAAGGCCGTGCTGGCCAGCCATGTTGATACATCAAGCTCTGTGCTCAACGATATCGCGGGGCTGCGGGCGGCGCTGGACGCGGCAGGCCATCCCGCGCTGCTGATGGCAGATTGCATTGCCTCGCTGGGTTGCGACCGTTTCGAGATGGACGCATGGGGCGTCGATGTGATGGTGGCTGCCAGTCAGAAGGGGCTGATGGTGCCGCCCGGTCTGGGCTTTGTCTTTTTCGGCCCCCGCGCCGCCGAGGCCCGCAGCCGGATGGAGCGGGTCAGCCGTTACTGGGATTGGGTGCCTCGTGCCAACCCCGAGTATTTCTTCCAGTATTCGGGCGGCACCGCGCCCACGCATCACCTTTACGGCCTGCGTGCGGCGCTCGACCTGATCCATGCCGAGGGGATCGAGGCGATCTGGGCGCGCCACGACACACTGGCCCGCGCCATCTGGGCAGCTTGTGACGTTTGGGGGCAGGGTGGCCCGCTTGAGTTGAACATCGCCGATCCAGCGCATCGCAGTCGCGCGGTGACATCGCTGCGGATCGGCGCGCCCTATGGCACTGATCTGCGCAAATGGACGGAACATCAGGCGGGTGTCACGCTGGGAATCGGTCTGGGCATGGCAGAGCCGGGTGATCCCGAATGGCACGGGTTCTTCCGCATCGGCCATATGGGCCATGTGAACGCGCATATGATCATGGGCGCGCTGGGCGCGATGCAGGCGGGCTTCATGGCGCTGGATATTCCGCATGGGCGGGGCGCGCTGGATGCAGCAGCGGCGGTCATGGCAGAAGGCTAGAGGCGAAAAACGCGAGCGCTGGGTCAGCCCCGCGCTTCGGCCAAAGCTGCGGGCAGGGCTGCGGCCAACAGCTCCAGATCGGCAGGTGTGCCGCAACTGATCCGGATGCAACGGTTCTGTGGCGCGACAAAGGGCATCCGCACGAACACGCCGCGCGCGACCAGCCCGTCGAGAACGCGTTTTGCCAGCGCACCATCGCCGACACAATCGACGGTGACGAAATTGGTAGCGGACGGCAGCGGCGTCAGGCCGTTCTCCCGCGCGATCGCCGCGATCCTGTCACGCGACTTCGCCACCTCGTCGCGCACCTTCGCCATCCAGTCCTGATCCTGCAACGCCGCCAGAGCGCCCGCCAAAGCCGCGCGGTTCATGCCGAAATGGTTGCGGACCTTGTTGAACGCATTGATCATCGGGGCCGCGCCGATGGCATAGCCCACCCGCGCACCCGCCATGCCGTAACCCTTGGAGAAGGTCCGCATGCGGATCACGCGCGGATCATCGAACGGGACCGGGGCGGCAGTGCCTTCGGGGGCCAGATCGATATAAGCCTCGTCCAACACCAGCAACGCGCCTTCGGGCAGGCTGTCCAGCGCCTGCACAATCGCCGTGCCGGCATGATGGCTGCCCATCGGATTGTCGGGATTGGCCAGATAGACCAGCTTGGCATCCACCTCGGCGGCTTTGGCCATCAACGCGGCGGGATCTTCGTGATCGCCTTTATAGGGCACCTTGTGCAACACGCCGCCAAAGCCCGCGACATGGTAGTTGAAGGTCGGATAAGCCCCGTCAGAGGTGACAACAGCATCGCCCTGAGCCACCAGCAGGCGCACCAGATAGCCCAGCAGCCCGTCAATCCCCTCGCCGATCATGATATTGGCGGGGGCGCAGCCGTGATGCGCGGCCAAGGCGGCGCGCAGATCATGCGCTTCGGGGTCGCCATACATCCAGATCTCGGCGGCGGCGGCCTGCATCGCGGCAATCGCGCGGGGCGAGGGGCCGAACACGCTCTCGTTCGCGCCCAGCCTTGCGGCAAAGGGGCGGCCCATGTCGCGCTCCTGCGCCTCTGGCCCGACAAAGGGCACGGTGGCGGGAAGGCTGGCGGCAAGCGGTGTCAATCTGGGTCCGGTCATGGCGCCAGATAACCGATGCGCGCGGCTTTCGGCAAGGGGGCGCGAAGCGGTCCCGGTTTTTGCCCCAACGTCGCACTGGATCGCTGCGCCTTTTGCGGCAAGACTGGCCCAAACCATGAGGAGGAACCCCGAATGAGCCGCGTATCCGTCGAGATCAAAGATCATGTCGCCCATGTCACCCTGACGCGGGGCGACAAGATGAACGCGGTCGACCCCGCTATGGCCGAGGCCGTGGTCGCGGCAGGCACCAGCCTGATTGACAATCCCGATATCCGCGCCGTGGTCCTGTCGGGCGAGGGGCGCGCCTTCTGCGCGGGGCTGGATGTGGCCAGTTTCGCGGCCTTTGCCGCCCAAGACCCCGAGGCGCGGATCATGCCGCGCACGCATGGCGATGCCAATCTGATGCAGCAGGTGGCGATGGTCTGGCGCGCGGTGCCGGTGCCGGTGATCGCCGCATTGCACGGTGTGGCCTTCGGGGCGGGTTTCCAGCTTGCGCTGGGCGCGGATATCCGCATCGCAGCCCCTGACACCAAGGTCGCGATCATGGAGATGAAATGGGGCCTAGTTCCCGATATGGGCGGCATGGTCCTGCTGCCGCAACTGACCCGCTCGGACGTGATCCGGCGCATGACCTATACGGCAGAACCGATTGATGCGACACAGGCTCTGGGCTGGGGGCTGGTCACGGAACTGGCCGATGATCCGCTGACAGCGGCGCGCGACATGGCCACCGCCATCGCCGGGAAAAGCCCCAGCGCCATGCGCGCGGCCAAACGCCTGATCGCGATTTCCGAGGCCGAGGATGCGAAAACCGTCCTCTACCACGAGAGCCGCGAACAGGTGGATCTGATCGGAAAACCACATCAGATGGAAGTGATTGCCGCAAACCTGCAAAAGCGCGCGCCTAAATTCGGCTGAGGCTTTGCGCCGCTGCCATAGCGCTTTGGATATTTGAGGCAAGAAGAAACAGCACGTTCCGCTTCTTCTTGCGCGCAATATCCTCGGGGGGCGGCCCGCAGGGCCGGTGGGGGGCAGACAGCCCCCCTTCTGTTAGGTCAGTCCAGTTCGGCCAGCCGCGCCAGTGCGGCCTTGAGCGTGGCCTCTTCCTCCTCGCGCAGGGACAGGTTCTCGCGCGCCTCGGCCACCACCTCTTCGGGGGCGGAACTGGCGAAGTTGGGATTGTTCAGCCGCCCGCGCAGCCCGCCGATTTCCTTGGCCAGCTTCTGGAGCGTCTTGTCCAGCCGCGCCTTTTCCTCGGCGACATCGATGATATCGGCCAGCGGCAGGCCGAAAATGCCGCCCTCGACGGGAAGTGTGATGGTCCCTTTGGGGAAGCTGTCGACCTCGGTCAGGCTGTCGATCCGCGCCAGTTTGCGGATCAGCGCCTCGTTGCGCGCCCAGGCATCGCGTCCGGCCTGATCCAGCTCGCTCAGCACCATCGGCACCTTCAGACCTGCCGGCACACGCATCTGCGCGCGGGCGGAGCGGACGGAGTCGATCAGCCCGATGACCCAGTTCATCTCGCGGTCCGCCGCGCTATCGGCCAGATCGGCGGCGCTGTCGGTGGGCCAGTCGGCATGGATCAGCATCTTGGCGCGGGTGCCGGTCTGCGCCCACAACTCCTCGGTGATGAAGGGCATGATCGGATGCAGCATGATCAGGCATTGATCCAGCACCCATGCCATGACCTTTTGCGTCTCGGCCTTTGTGGCGTCATCGCCGTCCAGCAGTAGCGGTTTGGAAAACTCGACGTACCAGTCGCAGACCTTGCCCCAGACAAAGCTGTAAAGCGCGTTGGCCGCATCGTTGAAGCGGTAGGCGTCAAGGGCGGCGTCCACCTCGGCGCGCACGCGGGCGGTCTCTCCGATGATCCAGCGGTTGACGGTGGCAGAGGCGGCAGGGGGCGTGTCCTGTGTGGCGTGGCCTTCCCAGACGCCGTTCATTTCGGCAAAGCGGCACGCGTTCCAGATCTTGGTGCCGAAGTTGCGGTAACCCTTGATCCGCTCGGTCGAGAGTTTCAGCACACCGCCAAGGGCCGCCATCTGCACCATGGTAAAGCGCAAGGCATCCGCGCCGAATTCATCGACGATCTGCAAGGGATCAATGACATTGCCGCGCGTCTTGGACATTTTCTGCCCTTTCTCGTCGCGCACAAGCTGGTGCAGGTAGACGGTGTGGAACGGCACCTCGTCGACCACGGCCAGTTGCATCATCATCATCCGCGCGACCCAGAAAAACAGGATATCCTGTCCGGTAATCAGCACATCCGTCGGGAAATATCGCGCCAGTTCAGGTGTTTGCTCGGGCCAGCCCAGCGTGCCGATGGGCCAGAGACCGGAGGAGAACCATGTGTCCAGCACGTCAGGGTCGCGGACAAGGCAAACTCTGTTGACTGTCACCTCAGTCTTGCCTTGGGTTGTTGCCACATTGAGCGAATGATCAAGTACTTGCGAGCCTGCATCGCTGCGACTAAGAAATTGAATATCGCAATCTGAGCCGTAATATGCGCGAGCAAGTTCGGTGGCCTCAGTTTCATTTTTAGCGCAAAAGTACATTTCACCTTCTTCAAAGTCGTAGCCTGCGGCGCTACTTGGCATCTCTTTTATTACCGGCCCATACCACACCGGAATCTGGTGCCCCCACCACAACTGGCGCGAGATGCACCATGGCTCGATATTCTCCAGCCAGTGGTAATAGACCTTCTCGCCGCTCTCGGGGATGATCTTGGTGCGACCTGTCCGCACGGCGTCCAGCGCGGGGCCGACAACCTTGGCAGCGTCGACGAACCATTGATCCGTCAGCATCGGCTCGATCACCACGCCGGAGCGGTCGCCGAAGGGCTGCATGATCTTCTTCGCCTCGACCAGCGGCACCAGTTCCGCAGGATCGGTCCGCATCTCGCCACCTTCGGACGGCTCCAGCGGCGCTTTGACGGCGGCCTTGCCCAGGCGGGGATCGGTCGCCTCGGTCATCACGGCGAGACCTTCCGCCGTGATCTCCTCGACCACACGATTGCGCGCCTCGAAACGGTCCAGCCCGCGCAGGTGGTCGGGGACGAGGTTGAGCGTGTCCACCTCGGCCTCCGAGAACTCCGCGCCATTCGCGATGTCCTGCGCCCGTGCGGCGGCTTCGGCATAGGGCGCGCCGTCGGCCCGCAACGCGCCGCGCGTGTCCATCAGGCGGTACATCGGAATGTTGCCGCGCTTGGCCACTTGGTAGTCGTTGAAGTCATGCGCGCCGGTGATTTTGACGGCACCCGAGCCGAAGCTGGCATCGGGGTATTCATCGGTGATGATCGGGATCAGACGGCGATGCTCTTTTGGCCCCACCGGAATTTCGCAGAGTTTGCCGACAATTGGCGCGTAACGCTCATCCGATGGATGAACCGCAACCGCGCCGTCGCCCAGCATGGTTTCAGGCCGCGTGGTGGCGATGGAGATGTAATCGCGCACCTCCTCGAACAGGATATTCCCGTCCTCGTCCTTCTCGACGTAAGTGTAGGTCTCGCCGCCCGCCAGCGGGTATTTGAAGTGCCACATATGGCCGTCGGTCTCGATATTCTCGACCTCGAGATCGGAAATCGCTGTCTCGAAATGCGGGTCCCAGTTGACCAGCCGCTTGCCGC
>JBLRWK010000031.1:0-54180 GCA_047921295.1 Rhodobacterales bacterium | reverse complement strand
GCCAGACGGAACAGGTTCTGGTTCGGAATGATGATCAGCGTATCGACCATCTTTTGCAGCGCCTCAACGCCTTCTTCCGCCTGACGCATCCGTTTCGCGCCCTCGAACTGGAACGGCTTGGTCACGACACCGACGGTCAGCACACCCAGTTCACGCGCGGCCTGCGCGATGATCGGCGCGGCCCCGGTGCCGGTGCCCCCACCCATTCCGGCGGTGATGAAGCACATATGCGCGCCGGCAAGATGATCGACGATCTGTTCGATGCTTTCCTCGGCGGCGGCGGCACCGACAGAGGCGCGTGCGCCTGCGCCCAGACCTTCGGTGACTTTGACACCAAGCTGGATCCGGTTCGGGGCGTTGCTTTGCTGCAGCGCCTGCGCGTCGGTATTGGCCACGACAAATTCGACCCCGGTCAGCTTTTTCTCGATCATGTTATTGACCGCGTTGCCGCCTGCGCCACCTACACCAAAGACGGTGATACGTGGCTTGAGTTCTTCCTGTCCGGGCATCGAAAGGTTCAATGTCATGATCTGTCCGCCTGAGTTTTAGCCCGCGTTCACGAGCGTTTTTGTGCCTATTCCAGTTCGATGTTAACCCGTACCGCTGGGATCGTCACCAATAAAACGCGAATTCACCACTAAATATGGCAAATTCGAGCCGCTGTCACGCGGGATTTCGCCGATGACCCCAGATATAGCGGTTACCAGTTGTCCTTGAACCATTTGACAGCCCTTTTAAGCGACCTTGCGGGGTAGCGATCCACGGGAATCTCGAAATCCCACCACTCGTCCTGCGGATGCGCTGCGAACAGGCACAGCCCCACGGCGCTGGCAAAACTCGGTCCCGTGACGGATTGTGGCAAACCGTGGACACGCAGCGGGCGGCCCAATCTGACCTGATGACCTAAGATGCGGCTGGCCAGACCGTCGAGGCCGGGAATCTGGCTTGCCCCGCCGGTCAGCACGATCTGCTGGCTTGGCAGATGGTCGAATCCCGCCGCATCCAGACGTGCGCGCACCTCTTCAAGTATCTCTTCTACACGCGGGCGCATGATGCCGATCAGCTCGGCGCGGGACACTGTGCGGCGGTCATGTTCCCAGTCTCCGGTATCCGCGCCGATCTCGATCATCTCGCGGTCGTCCATACCGGTTGCCACAACTCCGCCATAAAAGGTTTTGATCCGCTCGGCTGTCGCGGTCGACACGCCAAGGCCCATCGAGATGTCGCCGGTCACGTGATCGCCGCCCATTCGCACGGAATCGGCGAAGATCATGTGCTTTTTCATGAAGATCGAAATGCCGGTCGCGCCGCCGCCCATGTCGATACAGGCAGCCCCCAGTTCCTGCTCGTCCTCGACCAGCGCCGAAATGCCCGACACATAGGAAGACGAGGCCACGCCCGCCAGTTCCAGATCGCAGCGTTTGACGCAATGCGCGAGGTTCTGGATCGCGGCACCATCCACCGTCAGCATATGCATGTCCGTGGCCAGCCGCATGCCCATCTGGCCGCGCGGATCGCTGAGGCCCGAGCGGTGATCCAGCGCGAAGTTTACCGGCTGGGCATGCAGCACCTCGCGCCCGTCACCGTAATCGGGCAGATCGCAGGCGCTGAGCACGCGGCTCACATCCTGCTCGGTCACCACATGGCCTTCCAGATCGATCGCGCCCGCCAGCCCGTAACTGCGCGGATCGGCACCGGCAAAACAGGCGATCACGTGATCGACACGGATATTCGCCATTTTCTGCGCCGCCTGCACCGCCGTGCGGATCGCGCGCTCGGTCTCCTGCATCGCGTCGATCTCGCCAAAGCGTACCCCGCGCGAGCGTGTGGTCGCGGCCCCGATCACGCGGAACCCCGCCTGCCCCGCCATCGGCCCCACGCCGTCGGTCTCCGGGCCACGGTCAGCCCCGTCAAAGCGCAGCACCAGACAGGCGATCTTGGAACTGCCGACATCCAGAATGGCCACAACACCCCGTTGCATGGCGGCACGGCGCATGTTGCGCATGGCGCGCTGGCTGTCATAAAGCTCGATCATCGTCCTGCTATCCCCGCGTTTGTTTTTTGTAATTCGTGCCACTGTTCGACAGCGGTCTGGTTCATCCGGATCGTCGGCCGCGCGGCAAGGCGCATGTCCACGGTGGACAGGTCACGCTCCAGCATCTCATGCACTTGCCCCAGCGCGATCACCCGCTCCAGCGCCTGCACAGGTGCCTCTTCGGGCAGCAGAATGCGCTGCTCGCGGTCAAGCACCACATCCCAGCGCCGCTCGCCCATCCGCACCAGTCCGCGCATCCGCGCCCCCAGCGGACCAGCGGCGCGGACAATATCCAGCGCCTCGCCCACATGTTTGTCAGCCCCCTCGCCCGCGATCAGCGGCAGGGTCGCGAAATCCTCGCGGGTGGTGGCAGGGCCGGTGATGAAACCGTCTGCGTCCAGCACCTCAAGCCCTGCGGTGCTGCGCCACAGCACAGCCGGAATGCGCTCGGTCACATCGACCTGCAAAATCCCGCCCGAGCGGACCCGCACCCGCGCCTCGGCGACGGCGGGCATCTCGCGGATGGTGAGTAGGATTGTTTCGAGGTCCAGATCGAAGCTGCTCACCGGAAAGGCAAGCTGCACCGTCTCGCGGATATCGGCGGCCACCGTGCTGCTTGCACCATCAATCGCCATCAGGTTGACCATGAATTCGGGCCGTGTCTGGAACTGCTCCTGCAGGCCGGTCACGGTCGAGACCAGAGCCTCGCGCCGCGTGTCATCGGCCAGATAGGCGGTGGCGCTTCCAAAAACGATGGCGAACGGCAGGCCGATCCGCAGCAGATTGCGATAAAGCGGCGTCAGCATCAGCCGCTGCATCCGGTAAGACCAGCGCGACGGGGCCGGATCGAGGCGTGTGCCTACCTGTTGCATGAGGCATCCTCCACCATCCAGGCGCAGAACTGCCCGAAGCTGAGGCCGATCAGTCCGGCATGTTCGGGCGACAGCGATGTCGGCGTCATGCCCGGCTGGGTATTGGTCTCCAGCAACACCAGACCATCCAGCCCGCGCGCATCGTCCCAGCGGAAATCGGTGCGCGTCACGCCACGGCATCCCAGCGCATGATGCGCGCGCAGGGCGTAATCCAGACAGGCGGCGGTAATCTCGGCGGGCAGATCGGCGGGGCAGACATGCCGCGAGCCGCCGGGCTTGTATTTGGCGTCATAGTCATACCAGCCATCGGTGATGATCTCGGTCACGCCAAGCGCGCGCTCTCCCATCACGGTGGCGGTCAGCTCGCGCCCCGGCGCATAGGCCTCGACCATCACGACATCGGGCAGACCATCCGGCAGACGCGGCGCATCCATGCCCTCGCGCACGATCACCACCCCGACAGAGGAGCCCTCGTCATAGGGTTTGACCACATAGGGCGGCGGCATCACATGGGCGGCAGCAATCTCGGACTGTTTCGCCAGCACGCTGGGCACCACGGGCAGGCCCTCGGCGCGGTAGATATCCTTGGTGCGTTGTTTGTCCATCGCAAGGGCCGAGGCCAGAACGCCCGAATGCGTATAGGGCAGACGCAGCCATTCCAGCAGGCCCTGCACGCAGCCATCCTCGCCCCAGCGGCCATGCAGGGCGTTGAAAACCACATCGGGCGCGATTTCGGTCAGACGTGCTGGCAGGTCCGGCCCCGCGTCCAGCGTGATTACCTCAAATCCCTCATCCCTCAATGCTGCGGCGCATTCCTGACCTGACGACAGTGACACCTCCCGTTCAGCCGAGGGGCCACCCATCAATACCGCAACTTTGGGGGTTGTCCTGCCCGACATTCCCAATTCGTGCCTCAGTTCCCGGGCCTTGAATGACCCTCATGTTTGATAGTGCCTGTTAACCGCGATCCGGGGCCGTTTCTCCGACCCTCATGATTTCCCACTCTAGCGTGATCCCGGTTGAATCGTAAACCTTTTTTCGCACGTTCTCGCCAAGGTTTTCCAGATCGGACGCAGTAGCACCGCCTGCGTTGATCATAAAATTGGCATGCATCTCGCTCATCTGCGCGCCGCCCAGCCTTGCGCCGCGCAGCCCTGCATCTTGGATCAGTTTCCACGCCTTCAAATCATGCACGTCATCGGCGCGTCCGGTGCTGGAAAAGCCTGCTGGGTTGCGAAATGTGCTGCCTGCGCTGCGGTCCTTGGTGGGCTGGGTGGCGTTTCGCTTGGCAAGCTGCGCCTCCATCTGCGCGGCCAGTTTGTCAGGGTCGCCGGAGGCTGCCTGAAACGTGGCCGAGACCAGCACCCAGCCCTCGGGCAGGCTGCTGTGGCGATAGGCGAATTCCAGCGCATCGCGCGCCAACGTGACAAGGCGGCCCTCGCGGGTCACCGCCTCCACGCTCACCAGCACATCGGCCACGTAACTGCCGTAACAGCCCGCATTCATCCGCACCGCGCCGCCGATACTGCCCGGAATGGTGCGCAGGAAGGTCAGGTCCAGCCCCGCCTCAGCCGCGCGCCGCGCCACATGCGCGTCAAGTGCGGCCGCCCCTGCGGTCACGCGGTCGCCGTCAACCGTGATCGCGTTGAACCCGCGTCCCAGCCGGATCACGACCGCGCGCAAGCCGCCGTCGCGCACGATCAGGTTGCTGCCGACACCCATCGGGAACACGGGCACATCCGCATCCAGCGCCGCCAGAAACGCCGCCAGATCATCCGCATCCGCAGGTTGATAAATCCAGTCCGCCGGGCCGCCCACACGCAGCCATGTCAGCTCTGCCAGTGGCTTGTCGGCTGTCAGCGTCCCGCGCAGCCCCTCGATCCGGTCCGGTTGCGGCATCTCATTTCTCCAGTTTCCGGCGCATCCAGCGGCCCAGATACAGCACCGGCCAGCGCAACATGCTCATCCCCGCCAGCATCACCAAAAGCCCGATGACGGGGCCGTTTTCATAGGTCACATAGCCTAAAAGGGGAATACCCAGAAAGATCAGCACATAGGCCCGCCGCCAGTGGTTGTCGCGCGAGGGCAGCATCGCCAGAACATTCGCCGCAACCGCCCAGAGACTGGCAAGGATCAAGGATGTGCTCACGCGCCCCGCGCCCCCTGCTTCTTCTTGCTCCAAATATCCAAGAGCCTCCCGCACCGCGCCGCATAACCTATGCGGAGGGCGCGCACCGGATCAGCCTTGCAGCCGTGCGGGCAGGTTGTTCGCCCATGTGCTGATCGTCCCCGCACCCAGACAGACCACCATATCACCCGGCCCAGTCTGCTCGCGCACCAGTCGCAGCAGATCGTCCTCGTCGGTCACCGCGCGGGCGTGGCGATGGCCGTGCCGGATCAGCCCTGCCACCAGATCGTCGCGGCTGGCACCCTCCAGCGGCGCCTCGCCCGCCGCATAAACTTCCGAGATGGCGACCACATCGGCCTCGTTGAAACAGCCGCAGAAATCCTCGAACAGGCTGGCAAGGCGTGAATAGCGATGCGGCTGGTGCACGGCGATAACGCGCCCCGTCGTGGCCTGCCGCGCCGCTTTCAGCACGGCGGCGATCTCGACAGGGTGATGGCCGTAATCGTCGATGATGGTGACGCCACCCACCTCGCCGACCTTGGTAAAGCGCCGGTTGACGCCGCCAAAGGCCGCCAGCGCGCCGCGGATTTCCTCGGCTTTCATGCCCAGATGCCGCGCCACCGCCACCGCCGCCAAAGCGTTGGAGACGTTATGATCGCCCGGCATCGGCAGCGAGCAATCCGCAATCACGATATCCTCGGTCTGCAATGCGATGTCGAAATGCGCCACCCCGCCCTCGTAGCGCAGGTTCAGCGCGCGCACATCGGCCTGCGCGTTGAACCCGTAGGTGATGACGCGCCGGTCGGTGATCTTGCCCACAAGGCTGCGGACTTCGGGGTGATCGGTGCAGCAGACTGCCACGCCGTAGAAGGGGATATTCGAGACGAAATCGACAAAGCCCTGTTTGAGCTGCTCGAAATCGCCCCAATGCTCCATATGTTCGGGGTCGATATTGGTGACGATGGCGATTGTGGCGGGCAGGCGGTTGAAGGTGCCGTCGCTCTCGTCGGCCTCCACCACCATCCATTCGCCCTGCCCCATCCGTGCGTTGGAGCCGTAGGCGTGGATGATCCCGCCATTCACCACCGTAGGGTCCACCCCGCCCGCGACCAGCACCTCGGCCACCATCGTCGTGGTCGTGGTCTTGCCATGGGTGCCCGCCACGGCGATGTTGGATTTCAGCCGCATCAGTTCCGCCAGCATCTCGGCGCGGCGCACGACGGGCAGGCCCAGACGGCGCGCCTCGTCAAGCTCGGGATTGCCCGGCTTGATCGCGCTGGAGATCACGACGACCTGCGCGCCGGTCAGGTTCTCGGCGGCCTGTCCCTCGAAAACGGTCGCCCCCAGCCCTGCCAGACGGTCGGTGATCTTGGTGGTTTTCTGGTCGGACCCCTGCACAGTATAGCCGTGGTTCAACAAGACTTCGGCAATGCCGGACATGCCGATACCGCCGATGCCGACGAAATGGATCGGGCCGACATCGCCGGGGAGTTTGGTGGCCGCGTTCATCTTTTGCCTTTCAGGGTCTTGCGTGGTCTGGCGCGTCCGCTGTCAGCCAGCGCCTCGACCATATCCGCCAGCGTTTGCGCCGCGTCGGGTCGTCCCACCGACAGGGCCGCGCGGGCCATATTCTCGGCCCCTTGCGGATTGTCCAGCACCAGCATGATCTGTTCGGCCAGCGATTGCGCGTCCAGCCTGCGTTCGGGGATCAGGATCGCCGCCCCCGCATCGAGCAGCGCGCGCGCATTGGCGCTTTGGTGATCGGCGGTGGCCGCCGCAAAGGGGATCAGGATCGACGGGCGGCCAATCACGCTGAGATCGGCGACCGAGGAGGCCCCGGCCCGGCTGATGACAAGCTGGGCCTCGCTCATCCGGCGCGGCACATCGCGGAAGAAGGGCTGCACATCGGCGTCGATACCGTGTTCGGCGTAAAAGGCGGTGACGCGTTCTGCGTCCTCGGCGCGGGCCTGATGGCTGACACGGATGTTGCGCCGCACCGCATCGGGGAGCAGCGCCACCGCTTCGGGCACCACATCGGACAGGATGCGCGCCCCCTGCGAGCCGCCCATCACGAGGATAGACATCGGATAATCACCCGGCGCGATATAGCCCGCACCCGCACGGTCCAGCACGGCAGCACGCACCGGATTGCCGACATCCACCCCCGCCACGCCCTCGGGCAGGTCGGTGGGCCATGTGCCGCAGGCCACGCTGTCCACGCGCGGCGCGAACAGCTTGTTGACGCGGCCCAGTACGCCGTTTTGTTCGTGGATCATCCGTGGCAGGCGCAGCAGGGTCGCCGCCGCCATCGCCGGAATCGCCGGATAGCCGCCAAAGCCCACCACCGCGGCAGGCCGATCGCCCCGCATCCGCCACAGCGCACCCAGCACGCCGCCAAGAATACGGAACGGCACCATGGCTTTCGCCAGCACACCGCCGCGCGCGAAAGTGGCGCTGGCGATCTGCTCGATCTCGACCGAATGGGGAAAGCCACCTGTATAGCGCGCACCGCGCGCATCGGTGCTCAGCTTCACGCGCCAGCCGCGCCGCAGCATCACCTCGGCCAGCGCTTGCGCGGGAAACATATGCCCGCCCGTTCCCCCTGCAGCAATGACCAGCAGCGGCGCGTCGATATTCATCTGACCCGCCCCCTCAGGATATCTCCGATCTCGCCCTGCGGCCTGGTCCGGGTAAAGGCCAGCAACATCCCGATAGCGATGCCCCCCGCGATCAGCGAGGAGCCGCCATAGCTGACGAATGGCAGGGTCATGCCCTTGGCAGGCAGCAGCCGCACGGCCACGCCCATGTTGATCAGCGCCTGCACGCCGAACATGCATGCCATGCCGGTGCCGGCCAGCCGGATGAACGGATCACGCTCGCGCATCAGCCGCATCAGCGAGCGCACCACGACGATGGCATAAAGCGCGATGATGCAGAGCACCAGCACCAGCCCGTATTCCTCGGCCGCGACCGCGATGATGAAGTCGGTATGGGCATCGGGAAGCGACCACTTCACCTCGCCGCCGCCGACGCCGACGCCGAAAAAGCCGCCCTCCTGAATGGCATTGGTGGCATAGCCAAGCTGGGTGCGCGGATCGACGTCCGGCGTCAGAAAGCCGTCGATGCGGCGCGCGAAATGCTCGGAATTGTTATAGGCGAACGAGCCGCCCAGCACGACCAGTCCGGCAATCGCCACGAGGAGCACCATCGGCGCGCCTGCCACGAAATACATCACGCCCCAGCCGAACAGCACCAGTGCGGCCTGTCCGAAATCGGGCTGCACGGCCAGCAAAAGCACGATGATCACCGCAAGGATCAGCGACCACAGCCGCCCCGGCGGGCCGTTGATCTCCTGCCCTGCCGCCAGCATCCATGCCGCCACGACGATGAAACCGGGCTTGAGGAATTCCGACGGCTGCACAGAGGCAAAGCCCAGCGAGTACCAGCGCATCGCACCCTTGCCGAAATCGGTGCCGAAAAACGGCAGACCGACCAGTGCGATAAAGGCCCCGACAAAGCCAACCACCGCAAGACGGCGCACCAGAAGGGGGCTCATCATCGAGGTCAGGAACATCGCGATCAGAGCCAGACCGCCGAACATGGCCTGACGCTCGACATAATAGAAAGGTGGAAGGCCTGTTTTCGAGGCCAGCGGCGGCGAGGCGGCAAAGCCCAGCAACAACCCGACCCCGAACAGGATCAGGATGCATGACATCGACCAACTGTCGATGGTACGCCACCATTTGGGAAGAACGGGCTCCGCGTTCCGGACCGGAACTGAGCCATAGACCATCTCTGTCATGGGATAACCGCCGTACACTGCCTCGAAGAACGCCCCTTTTCGGGGTCTGAGGCAAAGTGTAGCGCGAAAATTACCGCAATGAAAGCCTTATCCCCGCGTAATCCCCTTGCCTTGCGGTGCAAATCACGCCACCTCGCCGTCCATGCAGGTTGACACGCTGATCCTTGGTGCCGGAGCCGCAGGGCTGATGGCCGCCGCCCATACGGGAGGCCGCGTGCTGGTCGTGGATCACGCCCGCGCGCCCGGCGAGAAAATCCGCATCTCCGGCGGCGGGCGGTGCAACTTTACGAACATGCACGCGAGTGCGGCCAACTTCATCAGCCGCAACCCGCATTTCTGTAAATCCGCGCTGAAACGCTACACCCAGTGGGATTTTCTCGACCTTGTCGCGCGGCATGGCATCGCGTGGCATGAAAAGACGCTGGGGCAGTTGTTCTGCGACGGTTCCGCCAAGGAGATCGTTGCGATGCTTCTGGCCGAGATGAAGGCCGTTGGCGCCGATCTGTGGCTGCAGACCAAGGTTGAGGCGGTCACGCAGAACGGCGCGGG
Source organism: Rhodobacterales bacterium (assembly GCA_047921295.1). Lineage (GTDB taxonomy): Bacteria > Pseudomonadota > Alphaproteobacteria > Rhodobacterales > Rhodobacteraceae > Seohaeicola. The sequence goes on along the minus strand of JBLRWK010000031.1, from coordinate 44,794 downwards.
CTTTGCCGTGACGCTGGAGCGGGAGGGGCGGCAGATTGTGGTGCAGGCGGCCAATCTGATTGTAGCGACGGGCGGCAAGTCCATCCCCAAGATGGGGGCCACCGGTCTCGCCTATGATATCGCGCGCCAGTTCGGCCACGCGCTGACCGAGACGCGCCCTGCCCTTGTGCCGCTGACGTTCCAGCCGGAGCGCTTCGCGCCACTGGCAGGCGTGGCCCTGCCCGTCCATGCAGGGTGCCATAGCACAAGTTTCGCCGAGGCGATGCTGTTCACCCATCGCGGCTTGTCCGGCCCCGCGATCCTGCAAATCTCCAGCTACTGGGCCGAGGGCGACCGGATCAGCGTCAACCTGATGCCGGAGGCCGATCCCTATGCGGTGCTGCGCGAACAGCGGCAGGCGAGCGGGCGGCGGCAACTGGGGACGGTTCTGGCGCAGATGCTGCCCACGCGTCTGGCGGACCATCTGACGGCGGACTGGGGGCTGGCGGGCAATCTGGCCGATCAGAGCGACAGCAAGCTCAAGGGGCTGGCCGACCGGCTGACCGGATGGGAGCTGACCCCGACAGGATCAGAAGGCTACCGCACCGCCGAGGTAACGCTTGGCGGCATCGACACGGACGGGCTGTCCTCGCAATCCATGATGTCCAAGACCGTGCCGGGGCTCTATTTTATTGGCGAGGCCGTGGATGTGACCGGCTGGCTGGGCGGCTACAACTTCCAATGGGCATGGTCGAGCGGCGTGGCCGCAGGCCGCGATATCGCGTCGAGGGGATGAGCCGCGCGGTCGCTGTCACGCGGGGTGGCGATGCAACCTGCGTGTGGGGCACTTTATCCCCGCCCAGCCCTCCAACCTCGGCTGATGCCACAAGGGTAGAAAAATCGCCGCCCCCGGGGGCGTGACGGCGATCGCGCGGCGGCCTTACGGCCTTGATTCCGCGCGGGGGGCGGCGCGGACAATGTGAGCCGTGCGGCATCCGAAAGGGTGGCGCAACGTCACGACAATAGACGCGCGGTCGCTGTCACGCGGGGTGGCGATGCAATCTGCGTTGGGAGCACTTTATCGTAGCGACGTCCTTGAGCCTTGGTTCGTGGCACTACGCTTGCAAAATCGCCGCCCCGATGGGGCGTGACGGCGATCGCGCGGCGGCCTTGCGGCCTTGATTCCGCGCGAAGAGGCACAGACTCTAACCCTTCAGTCCCGCCATGACATGTGCTGCGAAATCCTCGCCGCGCTTCTCGAAATTGTCGTATTGATCGAAACTGGCGGCGGCCGGGGCCAGCAGGACCACATCGCCCGCCTCGGCCTCAGCCATGGCGCGGGCGACGGCGATCTCCATCGTGGTGCAGACTTCCGCTTCCACCTCGCCCAGTTGCAGTGCGAAACCCGCCGCCTCGCGTCCGATCACATAGGCTTTGACCACCGATCCCAGTGAGGCGCGCAAACCGTCAAGCCCGCCCTCCTTCTCCAGCCCGCCGCAGATCCAGCGGACCTTGTCGAAGGCCGCCAGCGCCTTGGCGGCGCTGTCCACATTGGTGGCCTTGGAATCGTTGACGTAGCGCACACCGCCCGCCTCGGCGATGGTCTGGCTGCGATGCGGCAGGCCCGGATAGCTGGCCAGCGCCGCCTCGATCACGCGCGGGGCAAGGCCCAGCGTGCGGCAGGCGGCATAGGCGGCACAGGCATTCTGGTGGTTATGCGATCCCGGCAGGCCCGTCATCGGGCGCAGATCAATCGCCGTGACCTGCTTGCCCTTGCGCCATTCCGCCAGAAAGCCCTTGCGGGCAAAGACGTGCCAGCCCGGCCCGGTCAGTTTCTGCGCCACCGAGATGCGGATGACGCGGTCATCGCTGCGCCCTTCCGCCATCTGGTTGGCCAGATACAGCCCCTCGTCCTCGTCCACGCCGATGATCGCGCGGTCCGGGCCACCTTCGGCGAACAAGCGGCGCTTGGCCGCGAAATAGCCGCCCATGCCGCCGTGACGGTCCAGATGGTCGGGGCTGAGATTGGTAAAGACCGCCACATCCGGCGTCAAAGCGCGGGCGAGATCGGTCTGGTAGCTGCTGAGTTCCAGCACCACCACGCCACCATCGCCCGGAGGGTCGATATCCAGCACGCCGCGCCCGATATTGCCCGCAAGCTGCGCCTCACGGTCGGCATGCTCCAGAATGTGATGGATCAGCGCCGATGTGGTGGATTTGCCGTTCGATCCGGTCACGGCGATGACGCGCGGGGCGGTGTCGTAATCGCTCCATTCCTCCAAGGCCAGCGAGCGGAAGAACAGCCCGATATCATTGTCCACTGGCACCCCCGCCTGCATCGCGGCGCGGATCACGCGGTTGGGTGCGGGATAGAGATGCGGGATGCCGGGGCTGACGATGAGGCTTGCGATATCGTCGAACGCGCCGGACCGCGTGAGATCGCGTATCTCGAAACCCTCGGCCTGCGCCTTGTCGCGCGCTTCGGCATTGTCGTCCCAGCAGACGGGCATGGCGCCGCCCGCCTCCAGGCTGCGCGCCGTGGCCAGACCGGAACGGCCCAGCCCCAGCACAGCCAGCGTTTGCCCTTCAAAGCCCCGCACCGGAATCATCTGTCGTCCCCCTGATCAGTCGCGCCAGACAATGCGATGCAGCCCTCGGGACCGCAAGGGCAGGCGAAAGACCGCTTGGCGCTATCCGAAGGGCAAATGCTATTGGCATCCACATGAAGCCACCCTATCTCTTAGGGTATGGAAAATCTGAAACACATCGCCCGCCTCTCCGCCGCCGCGCTCTTTCTGAGCATGGCCCCCCTTCACGCCGGAGAAAGCGATATGAGCTGGATTCCGGAAGAAATCGATATGCCGGAAGATATGGAGATCGTGACCGACCGGAGCATCGGCTCGGCGATCCGCGTGTTCACCTTCACCACGGCAGAAGATACGGATGCGCTGGCCGACCGCTGGCGCGAGGCGCTGACGATCGGCCCCTATCAGGTGCAGCCCCCTGCCGAAGGCATGGACCAGCGCCTGATTGAGTTCTCGGGCGGAAGTATCCAGAACGGCCAGATCGCCTTCATGCGTGGCGCGGACGGCACGGATACGACGGTGACGTTCGACGCATCGCTGGTTGACTGACTGATTAACTGGCTGGCTGCGATAAGCGCTAGAACTCTGAGCGGACCGTCAATAGGTCGCGCAACGCTGGGCCGCAGTGCGGCGATGCCCCCTTGCGATATGGCAATTTGTGCCTGGGGCTTCCCGGCGATACCCGGCGGCGCTTTGCGCCGTGTTCAGCGCGTCACGTATCAACGCGACGGAGGGAATCACAGGGCCGCGGTCGTGCGATCCGACGGATCAATCTGGCAGTTTATCGCAAAGCTACATCCGCCCTTTCGCCGTGGCACTTGCAGCAGCAAAATCGCATGGCCGGGGGGCGGCCCTGCGATGCCCGGGCCGCTATGCGGCTGTTCCGGGCGGAGACAGCCTTGAACGGCACAAAAGTCTGCATAGCCGACCAACCAAGTTTGCGCCCCCCCCTTTTAAAGCCTGAACGGGTTGGGGCAGGTCAACGCACTTTCAGCGTCGCCAGCCCGATCATCGCCAGAATAAGCGAGATGATCCAGAAGCGGATCACGATGGTCGATTCCGCCCAGCCCTTTTTCTCGTAGTGGTGATGGATCGGGGCCATCAGGAAAACCCGCTTTCCGGTGCGTTTGAAATAAAGCACCTGAATGATCACGCTCAGCGCCTCGACCACGAACAGGCCGCCAACGATGGCCAGAACGATCTCGTGCTTGGTGGACACCGCAATCGCGCCCAAAGCGCCGCCCAGCGCCAACGATCCAGTGTCGCCCATGAACACCGCAGCCGGGGGCGCGTTGTACCACAAAAAGCCCAAGCCGCCGCCGATCAGACCGGCGACAAACACCAGTATCTCGCCCGTGCCCGGCACGTAATGCACATCCAGATATTCAGTGAAATCGACGCGCCCCACCGCATAGGCGATCACGCCCAGCGTGCCCGAGGCGATCATCACCGGCATGATCGCCAGCCCGTCCAGACCGTCGGTCAGGTTCACCGCATTGGCGGAACCGACGATCACGATCATCGCGAATGGCACGAACAGGTAGCCCAGATTGAGCAGCGCCTCTTTGAACACCGGAAAGGCCAGTTTGTTGGTCAGCGCCTCGGGGTGGTATTGCGCGGCCCAATAGGCGGCGATTGCCGCAACCAGAAGCCCCAGCCCGAACCGCAGCTTGCCCGGAACGCCCCGCGTGTTCTGCTTGGAGACTTTGGCGTAATCGTCGGCAAAGCCGATACAGGCAAAGGACATCGTGACGAACAGCACGATCCAGATGAAAGGATTGTCCAGCCGCGCCCAGAGCAAAGTGGAGGTCAGCAGCGCCCCCACGATCAGCAAGCCCCCCATCGTCGGGGTGCCCGCCTTGACGAAATGCCCCGCAGGGCCATCGTCGCGGATCGGCTGGCCCTTGCCCTGTCGGCGGCGCAACACATTGATCAGGGGCCGGCCGAAGATGAAGCCGAAGACCAGAGCCGTGAGAAAAGCGCCCCCCGCCCGGAAGGTGATATAGCGGAACAGATTGAAGATATCCCCGCCATCGGAAAGCGCGGTGAGCCAATACAGCATTACTCTGTCCCTTTGTCTGATTGCGGCGCGGGATGGCCCAGTTTGCGCAGCGCGTCAACCACCAGACTTACCTTGCTGCCCTTGGAGCCCTTCACCAGCAGGATATCGCCCGCGTCAACCAGCCTGTTCGCACGCGCCGCAAGATCGGCGGCGCTGTCGCAATACTCTCCGCGTTTCGCCTCCGGCAAAGCCTCCCACAGGTGCCGCATGCGGGGACCGACGCAATGCACCAGCGTCAGTTGCGCGATATATGGCAGCGTCGCCAGTTGCCTGTGCGCGTCGATCTCGTCCGGCCCCAGTTCCAGCATGTCGCCCAGCACCGCGATGCGGCGACCCTGATCGACACGGCCCAGACCGTCACGCGGATCGGCAGCGGCCAGCACTTCCAGCGCGGCATGCATCGAGGTGGGATTGGCGTTGAACGCATCGTCGATCAGGTCGAAATACAGATCGTCGCTGAGCGGATCGAGCAGGAAACGCTCGCGCTTGCCGCGTCCTGCGGGCGGGTGCCAGTTTGCCAGATCATGCGTCGCCAGCACCGGATTGAGACGCAAGGCATGGACCACCGCCATCACCCCCATCGCATTGATCGCGAAATGCCGCCCCGGCGCGTGGACCTTGAAGAGCACCGGACGCCGCCATGCGCGTCCCTGCACCACCGTTGTCTGGTCCCGCAGGGTCACTTCCGTCACGCGGTGATGCACATAGGGGTGCTCGCCAAAGGTGATCGTGCGTGCGGCATGGCGCTTGGCCCAGTCCAGCAGGATCGGCGAGGTTGCAAGATCGCCGTTCAGCACTGCAACGCCGTCCGGCTCCAGCCCGATCAGGATCGATGCTTTCTCATGCGCGATTCCGTCAAGATTTTCGAACGCCTCAAGATGCGCGGCGGCAATGGTCGTGATCATCGCCACGTGCGGACGGGCCATCTGCGCCAGCGGCGCGATCTCGCCCGGATGGCTCATCCCGATCTCGAGCACCGCGAACTCGATATCAGCAGGCATCCGCGCCAAGGTCAGCGGCACGCCCCAGTGGTTGTTGTAGCTGGCTTCGGCGGCATGGGTGCGGCCCTGCCCTTGCAGGACGCAGCGCAACATTTCCTTGGTCGAGGTCTTGCCGACCGATCCCGTCACCGCGACCACGCGCGCATTTGTCCGCGCCCGCGCGGCAATGCCCAGCGCCTCAAGTCCGCGCAGCACATCCGGCACGACCAGCAGCGGCGCATCATCGGCCACGCCCTCGGGGCAATGCGTGACCAGCGCGGCAGCGGCCCCTTTCGCCAAGGCTTGCGCCACGAAATCATGCCCATCCCGCACATCCTTGAGCGCGACAAACAAATCGCCCGGCTGGATTGTGCGCGTATCAATCGACACGCCGCTGGCGGACCAGTCGCAAGTGTTCTGCCCGCCCGTTGCGGCGGCGGCGTCAGCGGCGGTCCACAGGGTCATGCCAGCCTCCCGTCCAGTGCCGCCACGGCGACGCTGGCCTGTTCGGCATCATCGAACGGCAGCACCATGTCGCCCACGGTCTGCCCCGTCTCGTGCCCCTTGCCCGCGATCAGCAGCGCATCACCGGGGCCAAGCGCATCGACGCCGCGCAGGATCGCCTCGGCACGGTCGCCCACCTCGCGGACATGGACGCGAGCCTGCGCGGGAATGCCCGCCAGAACAGCGGCACGAATCGCGGCGGGGTCTTCCGAGCGGGGGTTGTCATCGGTCACGATCACCTCGTCGGCATACTCTGCAGCCGCCTGCCCCATCAGCGGCCGCTTGGTCGTGTCACGGTCGCCGCCCGCGCCGACGATGGCGACCAACCGCCCCATCACATGCGGGCGCATCGCTTTCAACGCAGTAGCCACGGCATCTGGCGTATGGGCGTAATCGACAAAAACCGCCGCCCCGTTACCCCGCGTCGCGGCCAGTTGCATCCGGCCCCGCACGGTCACCAGTTCCGGCAGCGTTTCGAACACGCGGTCGGGCTCGGCCCCGCAGGCAATGACCAGCCCTGCGGCCAGCGCCACGTTCTCGGCCTGAAACCCGCCCAGAAGCGCCAGATCGGCGCTGTAGCTTTTACCACGGAAACGGCACAGGATCGTCTGCCCCGTCGCGTCGTATCGCTGCGAGAGCAGTTGCAGATCGGCCCCTTCGCGGCGACCGACGCTGATGACTTCCTGCCCGCGCGTGCGGGCGATATTGGCCATTTCCATGCCGCGCGCATCATCGACATTGATGACCGCCGTGCCGTCCACACCCAGCACGCGTGTGAACAACCCTGCCTTGGCGTTGAAATATTCCGCGAAATTAGCGTGATAATCCAGATGGTCCTGCGTGAGATTGGTAAACCCCGCTGCCGCAAGCTGTACACCGTCCAGCCGCTTTTGCGCCAACCCGTGGCTGGAAGCCTCCATCGCGGCATGGGTCACGCCTGTTGCGGCGGCGGCGGCCAGCACGCGGTGCAGGGTGATCGGCTCCGGCGTTGTGTGGTGCAACGGCACCTCGTAGGCACCTTCGACTCCGGTCGTGCCAAGGTTGACGGCGGGAAGCTCCAGCGCCTCCCAGATCTGGCGGGTGAAGGTGGCGACGGAGGTTTTGCCATTGGTGCCGGTGACCGCCACCATCGTGGCAGGCTGCGCGCCGAACCACAAAGCCGCCGCATAGGCCAACGCCTGACGCGGGTCTTCGGCCACGACCAGTGCGGCCTGCGAGGCGGCCAACTCGGCTGCGGCAATCCGTGCGCCTTCCGCATCCGTCAGGATCGCGGCAGCCCCCATCCGCAGGGCATATTGAATAAATTCGCCGCCATGTATTTTCGTGCCGGGAAGGGCCGCGAAAAGATAGCCGTCCTTCACCTCACGGCTGTCCACGGCAAGGCCCGTGACCTGCGGGGTACGTCCCGATTTGGCGGTCAGGCCAAGCTCTGCCAAAGTTTTTGCCTGCGCCACCGGAGTCCCCTGCGTTGTGCCATCAATTCGATGTCAGCGTTATACCCGTCAATTCCGCAGGTTCAACTTCGGGACGCAGCCCCAGCAGCGGCGCGACGCGACGGATCACCTCGGCGGCCACGGGAACAGCGGTCCAGCCTGCCGTGCGGCGCGGTTCCGAGCCGGAGGTTTCCACCGCCTCGTCCAGCGTGACGATCAGCACATATTTGGGATCATGCGCGGGGAAGGTCGCGGCAAAGGTGGCCAGAACCTTTTCCTTCTCGTAGCCGCGCCCGTCGATGCGCGGCTTGTCGGCGCTGCCGGTCTTGCCGCCCACGGCATAGCCCTTGACCTCGCCAAAGCTGGCCGTGCCCTGACTGACCGTCAGGCGCAGCATCCGGCGCAGTTGCGCGGATGTTTTCTCGGAGATCACGCGCGGTCCGTATTGCGGCCCCGTTTGCTTGAGCAGCGTTGGCGAGACCTTTGTGCCACCATTGACGATCGTGGCATAGGCCGCCGCCAGATGCAGCGGTGTGGCGGACATGCCGTGACCGTAAGAGATTGTCATCGTTGACAGTTCGGACCAGCGCGGCGGCAGAAGCGGCCTGCCTCCGCGTGATTCCACCATCTCGAATCCGGTGACCTCCAGCAGCCCCAACTGCCCCAGAAACTCCCGCTGCCGCTCGGCCCCGATGTCGATGGCAAGCCGCGCGGTGCCCACGTTCGAGGATTTCTCGATCACCTTGGACACGCTGAGTTCGGGGCCATAGTTGCGGAAATCCGAGATCCTGTGGCGGCCCCATGTCATCGGTGACTGGGTGTTCACGATCGTCTCGGGGTTGACCATGCCCAGTTCCAGCGCCTGCGCCACGGTGAATATCTTGAAGGTCGAGCCAAGCTCGTAGACGCCCTGCACAACCCTGTTGAACAGCGGGCTGTCATCGGGGCGGCCTTGCGTCGGCGGCGCGGGGCGGTCGTTGGGGTCGAAATCCGGCAGCGACGCGATCGAGATCACCTCACCTGTGTGCACATCCATCAAAACGGCAGCGGCCCCTTTGGCGTTGAGCATCCGCATCCCGCCCAGCAGCACCTCCTCGGTGGCTGCCTGAATGGTCAGGTCCAGCGACAGTTCCAGCGGTTCGCTGGCGCGGGACGGATCGCGCAATTGCTCGTCGAACTGCCGCTCAACACCGGCCACGCCGATCACCTCGGCGGCATGCACGCCCTCGCGGCCGAATCCGGCCCCACCCAGCACATGCGCGGCCAGTGTGCCGTTAGGATAAAGCCGCATGTCACGCGGGCCGAACAACAGCCCCGGATCACCGATATCATGCACGGCCTGTTTCTGTTCAGGGCTCAGGCGGCGCTTGATCCACAGGAATTTGCGGCTGCCGGTAAAATCGCGCACCAGACGGTCGCGGTCCAGATCGGGGAAGATGCGCGCCAGCTCGGTCGCGGCATGTTCGGGGTCGATCATCTGCGGCGGCTGGGCGTAGAGCGAGAATGTCTCGAGATTGGTGGCCAGAACGCGGCCATGACGGTCCACGATATCGGCGCGCAGGGCCAGAATATCGGCCCCCGCCGCACTGGCGCGCGGCTCTGTGGGCTCGGTCGCGGCCAGCAGCGCCATGCGCGCACCCACCATCGTGAACGCACAGATGAACAGGACACCCAGCACCAGCAGGCGCCCTTCGGCCCGCAGGCGGGCGCGGTCGCGCATCTCTTCGTGGCGCAGGCGCAGGTTCTCGCGCTCGATCGCATCAGGGTTCTCGCCCTTGGCGCGGGCTTCCAGAACACGGGCCAGCGGGCGCAGCGGGGTGCGGATCATGGCTGTTCTCCCATGTTCGAGACTTCGATCACATCGGTGATGGGCAGCAAGCCCTCTTCTTCCAGCGGGAAGGCGACCTGATCGATCCGGCCGAACTGTTCGGGGGCCATCGGCATCAGGCCAAGGCTGTCAAAGTTGAGATCGGCCAGATCGCGCAGCCGCGCGGGGCGGTTCAGATAGGCCCATTCCGCCCGGAGCACAGCCAGACGCGCGCGGGATGCGCCGATGTCGCGCTGCAACTGTTCGGTTGTGTTCAGTGCCTGCTGGGTGCGGAAATTCTCGCGGTAGGCCCAGAAGGCCAGCCCGATAACGGCACAGGCCGTCAGCACGAACAGGACGGAACGCATATCAGAACTCTCCCTTGATCTGCGGCATGCCGAGGGCAGCCATATCTGTGTCACCTGCGGGCGCATCGGTGCGGATGGCCACACGCAGCTTGGCGCTGCGGGCGCGCGGGTTTTCGTCGATCTCCAGATCGTCGGCCCCGACCGCCTTGCGCGTGGTCTGGCGGAACTGCGCGTCGGTCTCTTCTTCCAGCGGCGCATAGCGGTTGGCGCGTCCCGCCGTGCCGGAGCGCGCCTGCAGGAAGCGTTTGACCATGCGGTCCTCGATGGAATGGAAGGTCACCACCGCCAGCTTGCCGCCCGGTTTCAGCGCCCGCTCGGCGGCGGCCATGCCTTCGGCAAGTTCGCGGTATTCGTCGTTCACGGCGATCCGCAGCGCCTGAAAGCTGCGCGTGGCGGGATGCGACTGCCCCGGCTTGCTGCGCGGCAGGCATTTCTCGATCAGCCCGGCCAGTTGCAATGTCGTGGTCAACGGTGCCTCCGTGCGCGCCTTGACGATGGCGCGGGCAATCCGGCGGCTGGCGCGCTCCTCGCCGTAGTGGAACAGGATATCGGCAATCACGCCCTCGTCGGCACCGTTCACGATATCGGCGGCAGAGGGGCCGGACTGGCTCATCCGCATATCGAGCGGCCCGTCGCGCATGAAGGAAAAGCCGCGCTCGGCCAGATCAAGCTGCATGGAGGAGACACCCAGATCCAGAACAACCCCGTCCAGATCCTGTGCATACTGGTCCATCTTGGAAAACACGCCCTCGACCATCTCGATGCGGTCGCCGTAATCACTGGCCCAGCCCTGCGCCATCTCGAAGGCCAGCGGATCGCGGTCCACGGCGATGACCTTGTCGGCCCCCGCCTCCAGCAGCCCGCGCGTATAGCCGCCCGCCCCGAACGTGCCATCCAGCCAGATGCCTGTGACAGGGGCCACCGCTTTTAGCAGCGGACGCAGAAGAACCGGAATATGGGGAGCGGCATCAGGGGTCGCGGCAGCAGCAGCCATGGCTTAGTCCCCTTTCGCATTGTCCAGATAGATGAGCGGATCGAAATCCTCGGGCAACTCGTCAAGCCAGGCCTCGGTCCGGGAAAGTTCCTCGGTCTCGTAGGTTTCGGGCTTCCATATCTGGAATGTATCACCGGCAGCAATGAAGAACGCCTCGTCTTCGAGTTCGATCTTGGCGCGCAGCTTGGCGGGCAGCACGATGCGGCCCGTCTCGTCGACTGTGGTGGGATAGGACTGGCCGTGGAACATGCGCTCCAGCATCTTGCGCTCCATGGAGCCGCGCGGCAGGGCTGCGATCTTGGCATCGACTTCGGCAATCGCCTCCATCGTGTAGCATTCAAGGAATTTGCGGCGGTGGTCGGCATAGACGATCACAAGTTCGGGATGGAGACCGTCGGTCCAGTTCGGATCGCCAGCTTCCAGCACACGGCGAAACAGGGCCGGAATCGACACCCGCCCCTTACCGTCCACCTTATGGTGACTCTCGCCTCTGAACCTGCGAACCACTGTCCCGTGATCCTTCCAACCTGTCCCCCCGAAAATCTGATCCGCCTAAAACCATGTTTTAGAACGGAAAACGGCGGATTGAGCTGCTGCCAATGCTCAATCCGCCGCCCTCGTCCCGACTAGCGGGGGTGTCCGACTGCGCGCGCCACCTGGGGGGATGTCTGCTCGCTCGCGCGCCGGATCTCGTTGTCGATGAAAGCGGGGTGCCTGTATGCTACCTGACTTGGGATTTTGGTTCGGGGTCTTGGGTGCCCCTTGTTATGTCCCGTCCTCATCGTGTGATTTATGGATAACGTGGGAATTCGTGGGAAACAACTGAAATCTCGCGACCAGAGCGGGTCGAACAGGGGCATATGAGGCTGCTTGAAGTTCGAAAAACCGTGATTTTCCGCGAACTGACACATCTTATGGCGCTGAGCTTAACAACGAACACTAGATATAGACAGAACGCACTCCGCGATTTTTGGCCCATGATTTCCCAATTAATTTTACCAGCGCCCTGTCGAAACCTCTCTGTGATGCGCCGACGCCACAATTCTGGCCCCCGCTTGGGCAGAAATACCGCCGATTCACGCCAGAATCACGCGAAATCGCGCCGCCGTGATTCGCGGTGACACCGTGAGGCCGCTGAAGGGAGAGGCCCGCACCAAAGGCCGTCCCATCAAATCCCATGGACCGCAGGCCTTCCCCTGAAAGCACCATCGCCCGCCCCGCGCCCCTGACAGGCTGGCCCCCGCAGGACACAGTCGGTTTTGTTGCTGTTCCCGCAGGGACGATTAGGCTATACAATAGATACCGAAGACGGTATGGCCCCGCGCTTGACCAATCCTTCCAAAACCACAGGCACAGGGGCGCAGGCCCCGGACCTCGGGAGCATTCCGCCCCTTCGTTCCCCGTGTCCCAAGACTTGAGTGATCCCATGACCCTGCCCCACCCGACGATGAAACCTCTGGCTGATGCGCTGGAGCGGCGCGGTTATGAGACGCTGACCCCCGTGCAGCACGAAATGATGCGCCCCGACCTGATCGAGGCCGATCTGCTGGTCTCCGCCCAGACCGGCTCCGGCAAGACGGTAGGCTTCGGCCTTGCCATCGCGCCGACCCTGCTGGGCGAAAGCGAGATGCTGCCCCCTGCGGCGGCCCCGCTGGCCCTGATCATTGCGCCCACGCGCGAGCTGGCGCTGCAGGTGAAACGCGAGTTCCAGTGGCTCTATCAGGATGCAGGCGTCGTGATGGCCTCCTGCGTCGGTGGCATGGACATGCGCGACGAGCGCCGTGCGCTGGATCGCGGCGCGCATATCGTTGTCGCCACACCGGGCCGTCTGCGCGACCATATCATGCGCGGCTCTCTTAATATGAAGCAGATCCGCGCCGTGGTGCTGGACGAGGCCGACGAGATGCTGGACCTCGGCTTCAAGGACGATCTGGAGTATATCCTGTCGGAAGCGCCCGAGACGCGCCGGACGCTGATGTTCTCGGCCACCGTGCCGCGCGGCATTGCGGAGCTGTCCAAGACCTACCTCAAGGACAATGCCGTGCGCGTCGCCACCACCACGGGGGCCGCGCAGCATGCCGATATCGAATATCGCGCGCTGACCGCCGCCTATGACGGCACCGAAGGCGCGATCATTAACCTGCTGCGCTTTTACGAAGCGCAGAACGCCATCGTCTTCTGCAACACCCGCGCCACCGTGGCGCGTCTGGTCGCACGTTTCGCCAACCGCGGCTTCTCGGTCGTGGCCTTGTCGGGCGAGTTGTCTCAGGCCGAACGCACCCACGCGCTGCAAGCCATGCGCGATGGGCGTGCGCGTGTCTGCGTCGCCACCGATGTCGCCGCACGTGGCATCGACCTGCCCAATCTGGAACTGGTGATCCATGCCGAACTGCCGACCAATTCGGAAACCCTGATGCACCGTTCAGGCCGGACAGGCCGCGCCGGGCGCAAGGGTGTCTCGGCGCTGGTCGTCACGCCCAAGACCCGCGCCAAGGCCGAACGCCTGCTGAAATTCGCCAAGATCACCGCCGAATGGGCAGCACCACCCTCCGCCGATGAAGTGCGCGCCAAGGACGAGGACCGCCTGATCAACGATCCGGTCTGGCTTGAGCCGCTGAACGAGGGCGAGGAGGAATTCGTCGCCCGTCTGACCTCTACATATAATGCAACTCAGATCGCCGGGGCCTATCTGCGGCTTTACTACAGCAAACATTCCGCACCGGAAGAGTTGCCCGATCCCGATCTGCGCCCCGAACGCCCCGATCGCAAACGCGAAACGGCGCGCAAGACCTTCGGCCCGTCAAAATGGCTGCGCCTGTCGGTCGGTGCCAACGAGCGGGCCGAGGCGCGCTGGCTGCTGCCGACCCTGTGCAAGGCCGGTGACATCACCCGCGACGATATCGGCGCGATCCGTGTGCAGGCCGACGAATCCTACGTCGAACTGCTGGCCTCGGCTTTGCCCGGCTTTCTCAAGGCACTCGGCCCGGACGCCGTTCTTGATGGCGGGGCCAAGGTCACGGTGATGGATAATGCCCCCGATCTGGGGTCCATGCCCCGCAGCGCACCGCCAGCGCGTGACAATGCCGAGCGCAAACCGCGCCACGGCGGCGACCGTCCTGAGCGCGCAGCGCCCGTGCGCCGTGGCCCGCCGCCTGCCGAAAACGCGGCATGGGCCGATGTGCCGGACCGGATGCCGCCCGCCGATGCGCCGGCCAAACCCGAAAGCAAACCCGCAGCACCCAAACCCGCCGGATACAAATCCGAAGGCTTCAAGTCGCATGGCGGCCCCGCAGGCAAGCCGAAATCCGAGGGAATGAAATCCCACGCGGCCAAGCCCCGCAGCGCCGCACCGCGCGAGATGGACCCCGAAGTGCATCGCGGCCTCGACACGCCCAAGCCGCGCGGCGACAAACCTTTCGCCAAACCGGCCGGCAAACCCGGCGCGAAACCCTATGGCAAGCCCGCAAGCAAGGCGGGCGACAAGCCTTACGGCAAACCGTCAGGCAAGCCCGGCGACAAACCCTATGGCAAGCCGGGGGCCAAGCCCGCCGGAAAGCCGTTTGGCAAACCGGCTGGCAAACCGTGGGAGAAGTCGGGCGACAAGCCTGCGGGGAATGCGCCCGTGCGCAACGCCGCCTCCAACACATCGGCCCGTCTGGGACCTGGCGGCAAGCCCCTGCCCGCAGGCAAAACCGGCAAACCCCGCGCCAGCGCCCCGCGTGGCCCCAACGCCGTGCCGCGCCGCAAACCGTGATCATTATATAATGTATAAAAAGGGCGCGTGAGGCTTACCCCCCACGCGCCCCGTTCATCTTGCCGGAAATACTCCAAAGCCCGACAGTTCAGGCCATGCCGCCCTCGACCAGACGGCGCGCCAGTGCCGCATAGGCCTGCCCGGCCGCAGAATCGCCGCTTGCAATCGGCGTGCCCGCATCGCCTCCCAGCCGTGTGTCCAGATCGATCGGCAGCTCCGCGAGCAGCGGCACGCCCATCTTCTCGGCTTCCGCCCGCACACCGCCATGGCCGAAAATCGCGGTCTCATGCCCGCAATTGGGGCAACAGAAGACCGACATATTCTCGATCAGCCCCAGCACCGGCGTTTTCAGCGTATTGAACATATCAGTCGCCTTGCGCGCATCGAGCAGCGCCACATCCTGCGGGGTCGAGACAACAATCGCGCCCGTGAGCTGCGTTTTCTGGCACAGGGTCAGCTGCACATCGCCGGTGCCCGGCGGAAGATCGACCAGCAGCACGTCCAACTCGCCCCATTCCACCTGCCCCAGCATTTGTTGCAGCGCCCCCATCAACATCGGGCCGCGCCAGACCACCGCCTTGGCAGGGTCCATCATCAGGCCGATCGACATCATCGTGACGCCATGCGCCTGCAGCGGAATGATCGTCTTGCCATCGGGGCTGGCGGGCCGCTTGTTGACGCCCATCATACGCGGCTGGCTGGGGCCGTAGATATCGGCATCCAAAAGCCCCACGCGCCGCCCCTGCCGCGCCAGCGCCACCGCAAGGTTGGATGACACGGTGGATTTGCCCACACCGCCCTTGCCGGAGCCGATGGCAAGAATGCGGTCCACGCCCGAGGGTTTCGTAGGGCCTGCCTGCGGTGTCGGATGCCCGCCGATCTTGAGGCTGGGCGCGGGCGGCTTTTCCGCCGGGCCATGCGCTGTCAGCGCCGCGCTGACCGACGAGACGCCCGGCACGCGCCCCACGATCTGCTCGGCGGCCACGCGCAACGGCTCCATCTGGCGCGCAATGGCGGGGCTTGGCGCCTCGATCACGAATCGCACGGATCCGTCCGAAATGGTCAGCGCACGCACCATATCGCGACTCACCAGATCGCCCCCGTCCGGCAAGGCAAGCTGGCGCAGCGCCTGTTCGATGGTTTCTCGTGTCACGCTCATGCCAATTCCTCCGTCAGATGCGCTGCAATAGGTGGCAGGTTTCGCCCCGCGCGCAAGCCCTCCACCGATCTTAATCTCGGAACGCCGCTAAAACAGGCCAATCGCCCAAAATTTAGGTCAGTCTTTCATATGCATTTGCTGCATAGCAGCATTGCGTCCAAAAGGTATTGTGCACGCGCAGCATCGGGTTATCTTAGGGACAACAGAGCGGAAACGATCCCGCCCGGAACCAAACCGAAAGTGAACGAACATGGCTTATGCATCTGATGCCCGCCTTGCCCAACCCCGCGCTGCACAAGTCGGGATTACAGGCAAACTGCAGGCATTCGCAGCCGACCTGTCGGAGCGTTACGCCCGGTACCGGGTGTTCCGCGATACAGTCAACGATCTGGCAATCCTGCCGACAAGCGTTCTGGCCGATATGGGCCTGAACCGGTCGCAGATCCGCTCGGTCGCCTATGAATATGCCTACGGGCAGACAAAGTAAATTCGAGATCAGGTGATCCTCTCCTCCTCCCTGGATCATCTGTAAAAGAGCGGCGGCATTCTCTCCTCCTCCCTGAATGCCGCCGCGCCTTGAAAAGAATACGAAAGACTTCCTCCTCCTCCCTGAGGTCTTTCGTTGTCAAGAGCGGCGGCACCCTCTCCTCCTCCCTGGGTGTCGCCGTGTCTGACAAAGAATTGCGAAGGCCTCTCTCCTCCTCCCTGAGGTTATTCGCATACAAGAGTGTCGCCCCTCTCCTCCTCCCTGGGCGCTGACACATCTTGGACCACACGCGGGCCCTCCTCCTCCTCCCTGAGGGACGCGTTACAAAAGACGGCGGTACCCTCTCCTCCTCCCTGGGTACCGCCGTTCTTTATTGGGGGTTTCAGAAGCCAGTATATTCGCAGCCGGTCGCTTCACATTCCCCGCGCGGAATCAAGGCCGCAGGCCGCCGCGCGATCGCCGACACGCCCCCCGGGGCGGCGATTTTGGTTAAGGTGTGGCAGCAACGAATGCAGGATGTTGAGGCGGGGATAAACTGCCTCTCGCCAACCTTTGATCGCCACCCCGCGTGCCGGCGACCGCACGTCCAGAGCATAAATAAACCGGGCACGCCGACGGCACACCCGGTCTTTTCCAAATTAGCCTGCCAACACTCTCAGAACGGAATGTCTTCCGCCCCGGAAATAAAGCGCGCAACCACCTTTTTAGTGCCTGCCTTCTCGAAGGCGATCTCCAGTTTGTCGCCCTCAATCCCGACGATCTCGCCATAGCCGAATTTCTGGTGGAACACGCGCTCGCCCATCGCATGGGCACTGACCGCCTGCATGTCGATCACCGTATTGCGTGCCTCGGCGGGCTGGCTGACGGGGCGTTGGGCCGAGCGGTTCTGCAAACGCCGCCAGCCGGGGGAGTTGTAGACATTGGCCTGCGCCACACGCGCCTCGATACCGGATTCGACCTCGCGGTCATCGCGGCCGAAACCGCCCATGCCTGCGGCCCCGAAGCCACCACCGTAAAGCCCCGGCGGTGTGAGCACATCGACATGATCGCCCGGCATCTCGTCGATGAACCGCGAGGGCAGCGCCGATTGCCATTGCCCGAACACGCGGCGGTTGCCCGCGAAGGAGATGGTGCAGATTTCCTCGGCCCGCGTGATGCCGACATAGGCCAGCCTGCGCTCCTCCTCCAACCCCTTGGTGCCGCTTTCATCCATCGAGCGTTGCGACGGGAACAGCCCATCCTCCCAGCCCGGCAGGAAGACAGCGGGGAATTCCAGCCCCTTGGCCGCATGCAGCGTCATGATGCTGACCTTGGCCCCGTCTTCCGAGGATTCGTTGTCCATGATCAGGCTGACATGTTCCAGAAACCCTTGCAGATTCTCGAACTGCTCCAGCGCCTTGACCAGTTCCTTGAGGTTTTCCAGCCGCCCCGGCCCCTCGGGTGTCTTGTCGGCCTGCCACATGGCGGTATAGCCGCTTTCGTCCAGAATCTGCTCGGCCAGTTCGACATGGCTGACGGTCTCGTCACCCACCATCCGGCCCCAGCGGGCGATATCCGTGACGAACTGGCCCAGCGCGGCAGCCCCTTTGCCGGTGATTTCCTTCTCCGCCACAGCGATCTGCGCGCCCTGCACCAGCGGCACGCCATGATCGCGCGCGATGCGTTGGATGGTCTGCTGCGCCTTGTCGCCCAAGCCACGTTTCGGCGTGTTCACAATACGCTCGAAGGCCAGATCATCGGCGGGGCTGGTCACCACGCGGAAATAGGCCATCGCATCGCGGATCTCCAACCGCTCGTAGAATCGCGGGCCACCGATCACGCGGTATGGCAGGCCGATGGTCAGGAACCGATCCTCAAAAGCGCGCATCTGGTGGCTGGCGCGCACCAGAATCGCCATCTCGTCGAGCGAGAATTGCCGCAAGCCCCGCGTGCCCCGTTGCAACGCCTCAACCTCCTCGCCGATCCAGCGCGCCTCCTCCTCGCCGTCCCAGTGACCGATCAGGCGGACTTTCTCGCCATCCTCGGCCTCGGTCCACAACTCTTTGCCCAGACGCCCGCGGTTTTCGGCAATCACACCGGAGGCCGCGGCAAGGATATGCGGGGTGGAGCGGTAATTCTGTTCCAGCCGGACAACCTTTGCCCCCGGAAAATCGGTCTCAAACCGCAGAATGTTGCCCACTTCGGCCCCGCGCCAACCATAAATTGACTGATCATCGTCTCCGACGCAACAAATGTTGCGATGCCCGCCTGCCAGCAAGCGCAGCCAGAGATACTGCGCGACGTTGGTATCCTGATACTCGTCTACCAGAATATAGCGGAAACGCGTTCGGTATTGCTCCAGCACATCATCATGGGTCTGGAAGATATGGACCATATGCAGCAGCAGGTCGCCGAAATCGACGGCGTTCAATTCGCGCAGACGGGTCTGGTAGGCCGCATAAAGCTCCATCCCGCGGTTGTTGTATCCGCCCGCCTCGGACGCGGGCACCTTGTCCGGCGTCCATGCGCGGTTCTTCCAGCCGTCGATGA
Source organism: Rhodobacterales bacterium (assembly GCA_047921295.1). Taxonomy (GTDB): domain Bacteria; phylum Pseudomonadota; class Alphaproteobacteria; order Rhodobacterales; family Rhodobacteraceae; genus Seohaeicola. Next base: position 26,153 of record JBLRWK010000031.1, on the reverse strand, counting down.
TCCCCGCCAGCATCCGCGCGGGCCATCTTTTGTCGTCGATATTCGTCGCTGCAATCAACTGTTTCAGCAGGCGGATCTGGTCATCGGTATCCAGAATCGTGAAGTTCGATTTCAGCTCCACCAGTTCGGCATGGCGGCGCAACAGCTTGACGCAGACCGAATGGAACGTGCCCAGCCACGGCAACCCCTCAACCTGCTGGCCCAGCATGTTGGCCACACGGTTTTTCATTTCCCGCGCGGCCTTGTTGGTAAAGGTCACCGCCAGAATCTGGTCAGGACGGGCCTTGCCCATCGTCATCAGATGCACGATCCGCGCCGTCAGCGCCTTGGTCTTGCCGGTGCCAGCCCCCGCCAGCATCAGCACGGGGCCGTCCAGCGCCTCCACCGCATCGCGTTGCGCAGGGTTCAAGCCTTCGAGATAGGGGGCGACAGGTCGCGCCGCCATGGCGCGCGCCGAAAGGGATGAGGGCGAAGGTGCGGGCATATTGTCAGACTGGCTCATACCCCTGATCCTAGCGCCCCACGCGCCTATGTGAAAGAGAAGTTCTTGATCTGTTCCTGCGATATTTTCTGCGGGCCATTTTTTGCCGTAGCGGGATATGGACAAATCGCGGACCAGCCCCGCAAATGCGCGCCATGGATCTGTTTCAACGCTACCCCGCCCTTTGTGACCTCAAGGCAGGCGCCCGCCGCCGGATGCCGTGGTTCGTGTTTGAATATCTCGACAGTGCGACGGGCAGCGAATCCGTGCTGCGCCGCAACCGCACCGAGATGGATGCGGTGCAGATGATGCCCTCGATCCTGCATGGCGAATTCGAGCCGGATATGTCCGTCTCCCTGTTCGGCAAGCGGCACGCCCTGCCCTTCGGCGTCAGCCCCGTGGGCATGTCGGGCCTGTTCTGGCCGGATGCCGAGCGGATTCTGGCGCGTTCTGCGACAAAAGCGGGCCTGCCCTATGGCCTGTCCACCGTCGCCAGCCGCACGCCCGAGGAGGTCGGCCCGCATCTGGACGGCAACGGCTGGTTCCAGATCTATCCGCCGCGTGATCCGGAGATCCGCGCCGATATGCTCAAACGTGCCCGCGATGCTGGCTTTACGGCCTTGGTGCTGACCGTGGATGTGCCCGTCGCCAGCCGCCGCGAACGGCAGACACGCTCCGGCCTGACCTCGCCGCCGCGTCTGACACCGCGCCTGCTGGCGCAGGTGGCGCGCTGCCCGTCATGGGCGATCGGCACAGCGCGGCTGGGCATGCCACGGATGCGGCTGATCGACGGCTATGCCGGCCAGATGACCGGCCTCAGTTCGACCGAACATGCGGGTTATATGCTGCGAACCTCGCCGGATATGAGCTATCTCAAGGCGTTGCGTGATGCGTGGGACGGCCCGCTGATCGTCAAGGGCGTGCTGGATGCCCGCGATGTGCCCGCGCTGGAAGCGGCGGGCGCGGATGCGATCTGGGTTAGCAACCATGCGGGGCGGCAGTTCGACGGCGCGCCCTCGACCATCTCGATGCTGCCCCCGATCCGTGCCGCGACCACGCTGCCCCTGATCTTCGACAGCGGCATCGAAGGGGGCCTAGACATCCTGCGCGCCATCGCCCTCGGCGCGGATTTCGTGATGATGGGCCGCGCATGGCATTACGCATTGGGCGCTTTGGGCGAGGCCGGACCCGCGCACCTTATCGACATGCTCAAACGCGATATTGCCTCGAATATGGGGCAGATGGGCACCAAGACCCTGCGCGATGTGCGGACGCGCCTGATCGCATGACCGCAAGCCGTTTGCGCTATCACTTGGCCCCAGACCCACCCCGCCCTTGCGCTGCACTGCGGCGGGACGCTAGGCATAACAATCACGAAGCGGGCCGCCGTTCCGGCCACCCCGTTGACACGCTATGACAAGGAGCAGGCCATGGCCGAGTTCAAGAAGATCCTGATCGCCAACCGCGGCGAGATTGCCATCCGCGTCATGCGCGCCGCCAACGAACTGGGCAAACGCACCGTCGCCGTCTTCGCCGAAGAGGACAAACTCAGCCTGCACCGTTTCAAGGCGGATGAAGCCTACCGGATCGGCGAGGGGCTTGGCCCCGTCGCCGCCTATCTCAGCATTGACGAGATCATCCGCGTCGCCAAGCTGTCAGGTGCTGATGCGATCCATCCCGGTTACGGGCTATTGTCCGAAAACCCCGATTTCGTGGATGCCTGCGTTGCCAACGGGATCACGTTCATCGGCCCCAAGGCCGACACGATGCGCGCGCTCGGTGACAAGGCCAGCGCGCGGCGGGTTGCCATCGAAGCCGGTGTGCCGGTCATCCCTGCGACCGATGTTCTGGGCGACGATATGGACAAGATCCGCGCGCAGGCCGCCGAGGTGGGCTATCCGCTGATGCTCAAGGCCAGTTGGGGCGGCGGCGGGCGCGGGATGCGCCCCGTCGCCAATGAAAAAGAACTGGCAGAGAAGGTCATGGAAGGACGCCGAGAGGCCGAAGCCGCCTTCGGCAATGGCGAGGGCTATCTGGAAAAGATGATCCTCAAGGCGCGTCACGTCGAGGTGCAGATCCTTGGCGACAGCCACGGCGAGATCTATCACCTGTGGGAGCGGGATTGTTCCGTCCAGCGGCGCAACCAGAAGGTGGTGGAGCGCGCCCCTGCCCCCTACCTCACGCAGGAACAGCGCGAGGAGCTGTGCGAGTTGGGCCGCCGCATCTGCGCGCATGTGAATTACGAATGTGCCGGCACCGTCGAATTCCTGATGGATATGGCGGACGAGAAATTCTACTTCATCGAGGTGAACCCCCGCGTGCAGGTCGAACATACCGTGACCGAGGCCGTCACCGGCATCGACATCGTGCAGGCGCAGATCAAGATTGCCGAGGGCAAGACACTGGCCGAGGCCACAGGGATGGCCGCACAGGGCGATATCCGCCTGCACGGCCATGCGCTGCAAACCCGCATCACCACGGAAGACCCGCAGAACAACTTCATCCCCGATTATGGCCGCATCACCGCCTATCGCGGGGCCACGGGCATGGGCATCCGTCTGGACGGCGGCACCGCCTATTCCGGTGCGGTGATCACGCGGTTCTATGACAGCCTGCTGGAAAAGGTCACCGCATGGGCGCAAACGCCCGAAGCCGCGATTGCACGGATGGACCGCGCCCTGCGCGAATTCCGCATCCGCGGCGTCAGCACCAATATCGCCTTTGTCGAGAACCTGCTGAAGCACCCGACCTTTCTGAACAACGAGTACCACACCAAATTCATCGACGAGACGCCGGGCCTGTTCCAGTTCCACAAGCGCCGCGACCGTGCCACGAAAATCCTGACCTACATCGCGGATATCACCGTCAACGGGCATCCCGAAACCGCAGGCCGCCCGAAACCGCCCGCCGAGGCGCGCCAGCCGCGCCCCCCGAAATCCGAGGCCGGTGGGCTGCGCGAGGGCACAAAGACGCTGCTGGAGCGGCAGGGGCCAAAGGCCGTGGCCGATTGGATGCTGGCGCAGCAACGCCTGCTGCTGACCGACACGACGATGCGCGACGGGCACCAGTCTTTGCTGGCAACGCGCATGCGCTCCATCGACATGATCCGCGTGGCCCCCGCCTATGCCGCCAACCTGCCGGAGCTTTTCAGCGTCGAATGCTGGGGCGGGGCCACCTTCGATGTAGCTTACCGCTTCCTGCAGGAATGCCCGTGGCAGCGCCTGCGCGATCTGCGCGCCGCCATGCCGAACCTGCTAACGCAAATGCTGCTGCGCGCGTCAAACGGCGTGGGCTATACCAATTATCCTGACAATGTGGTGCAGGAATTCGTGCGGCAGGCGGCGGAGACCGGCGTCGATATCTTCCGCGTGTTCGACAGCCTCAACTGGACCGAGAACATGCGCGTCGCGATGGATGCGGTACTGGCCGAGGAGCGTATCTGCGAGGCAGCGATCTGCTATACAGGCGATATCCTTGATCCCGACCGCGCCAAATACAGCCTCAAATATTATGTTGCCATGGCGAAGGAGCTTGAGGCGGCCGGCGCGCATGTGCTGGGCCTCAAGGATATGGCGGGGCTGCTGAAGCCTGCGGCGGCGCGGATTCTGATCAAGGCGCTCAAGGACGAGTTGACGATTCCGGTGCATTTCCACACCCATGACACCAGCGGCATATCGGCGGCAACGATCATCGCAGCCGCCGATGCGGGCGTCGATGCGGTGGACGCGGCGATGGATGCCTTTTCGGGCGCCACCTCGCAGCCCTGCCTTGGCTCGATCATCGAGGCGTTGCGCCACACGCCGCGCGATACCGGCCTGAACATGGAGCGTGTGCGCGAGATTTCCGACTATTGGGATCAGGTCCGCGCACAATATGTGGCTTTTGAGTCCGGCCTGCAGGCTCCCGCCTCGGAGGTCTATCTGCACGAGATGCCGGGCGGGCAGTTCACCAACCTCAAGGCGCAGGCGCGATCCCTGGGGCTGGAGGACAAATGGCCCGAGGTGGCGCGTACCTATGCCGATGTGAACAAGATGTTCGGCGATATTGTGAAAGTGACGCCCTCTTCCAAGGTGGTGGGCGACATGGCGCTGATGATGGTCAGTCAGGGCCTGACCCGCGCGCAGGTCGAAGACCCCGCCGTCGATGTGGCCTTTCCCGATTCGGTGATCGACATGATGCGCGGCAATCTGGGCCAGCCGCCGGGAGGGTTTCCGCCCGCGATGGTGGCCAAGGTCCTCAAGGGCGAGACACCCAACACCGCGCGCCCCGGCGCACATCTGCCCCCTGTCGATCTGGAGGCAACCCGCGCCGATGTCGAGAAGCAGCTTGAAGGCAAAAAGGTCGATAACGAGGATCTCAACGGTTACCTGATGTATCCGAAGGTGTTTCTGGATTACATGGGCCGCCACCGCCTTTATGGCCCTGTGCGCGCCCTGCCCACCCGCACCTATCTCTACGGGATGGAACCGGGAGAGGAGATCACCGCCGAGATCGACCCCGGCAAGACGCTGGAGATTCGCCTGCAAACCGTGGGCGAGACCACCGATGACGGCGAGGTAAAGGTGTTCTTCGAGCTGAACGGCCAGCCCCGTGTGATCCGCGTGCCCAACCGTCTGGTCAAATCCCAGACTGCCCAGCGCCCCAAGGCTGAATCCGGCAATACCGCCCATATCGGCGCGCCGATGCCCGGTGTGGTGGCGAGCGTGGCGGCAAGTGTGGGCGCGAAGGTCAAGGCAGGTGATCTTTTGCTGACCATCGAGGCGATGAAGATGGAGACCGGCATCCATGCCGATCATGATGCGGTGATCAAGGCGGTGCATGTCACGCCGGGGGCCGCCATCGACGCCAAGGATCTTCTGGTGGAGTTCGAGGCATGATTCCCGCGATCACATCGCTTTACGCTGGGATTCTGGCGCTGGTCTATCTGGTCATCAGCGGCTGGGTTGTGCGGGTGCGGATGCAGCAAAAGGTGTTTGCGGGCGACAAGGGCGATCCTGTCATGATGAACGCGATGCGGGTGCATGCGAATTTCGCGGAATATGTGCCCCTCGCGCTGGTCCTGATTCTGCTGGCCGAGATGCAGGGCGCGCCTGCGCTGGCACTGCATCTGCTGGGCGGCGGCTTGGTGCTGTCGCGGGTGATGCATGCGCTGGGGATGGCCGCGCAGCCCCACAAGCCGCCGCTGCGCGGTGGCGGGGCGCTGCTGACCTTTCTGGTGCTGTTTTTCGGCGGTTCCGCCAATATCGCCCACGCCTTGTTCTGAAGGCTGCGCGCAGGGTGCAGGTAGGGTGCGGTAAAGTTTTTCTGCCAAGCCGCACTTTTTCTCTTGCAGCCACCGCGCCGAATTTATAGATCACGCCTTACCCAAGGAAGCGGGCGTAGCTCAGGGGTAGAGCATAACCTTGCCAAGGTTAGGGTCGGGCGTTCGAATCGCCTCGCCCGCTCCAATATCAAAACAGCCGGTCCTCGTGGCCGGCTTTTTTGTTTTCGGATATCTGATCACAATGCTGGAGCGGGCCGGGATGCGCCCGACCGCCGGGTGGGCGCTGCAACATGCGTGACTGACAATTTATCGTGCATCCTGCATCGACCATCATACCTGGCGAACCGTCGCAAAGCGCCCGCCCGAGGGGGCGGTCGGGCGCTGCCCGGGCCGCTGCGCGGCGATTCCGGGCAAAGAAAGTTCGTCTCTCTCAAAACGCCTTGAACGTCAGCGTGGTCAGCGAGCGTTCGATCCCCGGAATATCCAGCAGCGTGTCGTTGATATATTTGCCCACATCCGCGCTCTCCGGAATATAGACCTTCATCAGCAGGTCATATTCGCCACTGGTGGAATGCAGCTCGGAATGCAGCTCGCGCAGGGCGATCTCCTCGGCGACCTGATAGGTCTTGCCGGGGGTGCAGCGCAGCTGGATGAAAACGCAGGTGCTCATGGGATGCCTCGCTCTGACTTCCGCCCAAGGCTTGCACAGCCACAACGGCACGGCAATGGCGTTCATGCCCCTTTCCCCGCCAGACCCATCCGCCTATAAGCGCCGCATCACAACCCGGAGCGTTTCCCATGCGGACAGCCACGATCACGCGCAAAACGGCCGAGACCGATATCACCGTCCAGATCGATCTGGACGGCACAGGGGCCTATGACAACCAGACCGGCGTGGGGTTCTTTGACCATATGCTGGACCAGTTGTCGCGCCATGCGCTGATCGACATGACCATCCGCGCCACGGGCGATCTGCATATCGACGACCATCACACGGTTGAGGATGTGGGCATCGCGCTGGGGCAGGCCCTGACGCAGGCGCTTGGCGACAAACGCGGCATCCGGCGTTACGGATCATGCCACCTGCCGATGGATGACGCACAGGTGCGGGCCGCACTCGATCTGTCGGGACGTCCCTTCCTTGTCTGGAACGTTGACATGCCCACCGCCCAGATCGGCAGATTCGATACCGAACTGGTGCGCGAGTTCTTCCAAGCCTTCGCCACGCATGGCGGCATTACCCTGCATGTCGACAAGCTGCACGGGTTCAACAGCCACCATATCGCCGAGGCCGCCTTCAAGGCCGTCGCCCGCGCCCTGCGCGAGGCGGTTGAGTCCGATCCCCGCCGCACCGATGCCATCCCCTCCACCAAGGGAAGCCTGTAAACCCGATGCATACCGTTATCGTCGATTATGAAAGCGGCAACCTGCATTCCGCCGAGAAAGCCTTTCAGCGGATGGCTGTGGAGGTGGATGCAGGCCGCGTCACCGTGACGTCAGACCCCGAGGTAGTGCGCCGCGCCGACCGCATCGTGCTGCCGGGTGACGGGGCTTTCCCCGCCTGCCGCAAGGAACTCTTCGACCATCGCGGGCTGTTCGAGGCGATGGAAGAAGCCGTGATGACCCATGCGCGCCCGTTTCTGGGCATCTGCATCGGTATGCAGATGCTGGCAACGCGCGGGCTGGAATACAGCCCCACTCCGGGATTTGACTGGATCTCCGGCGAGGTGGTGCGGATTGATCCCGCCGATCCCGCGCTGAAAGTGCCGCATATGGGTTGGAACGATCTGGTGATGGACACGCCCCACCCTGTCTTTGACGGGATTACCACCGGCGATCACGCCTATTTCGTGCACAGCTACCACATGCAGGTCGCAGACCCGTCGCATCTGCTGGCGCATGTGGATTACGCAGGCCCGATCACCGCCATCGTAGGGCGGGACAATATCCTCGGGATGCAGTTCCACCCCGAGAAAAGCCAGACAACAGGCCTGCGCCTGATCGGCAATTTCCTGCGCTGGCAGCCCTGATCCGGCCTGCCAGCGTCCAGCGCGCTAGTTGACGCGCGCCCATGTCTGCGTTTTGCAGATCGGACCGACACAGCCCGACACATTCAGACGGTTTCCGTCCAGCGCCATCTTGGAGCGATAGGTCTTGTCGGTCGAGGGCTGCCATATCTTTCCGTTGGCATAGCCGCCCTTGCCGTTGGGCTGCATATCCCAGACCAGTTGCCGCCCCAAAGTCGCCGCCTTGTATTCGCCCGTCGCGTTGAAACTCCGGCTCAGCGTGCCGCAGATCGCTGTCCCGCAAGGGGCCATCGTGACATGGGCATAGGCTCCGTCATCCACCTCGGTCTGCCAACCCCCAGCACCGGATCGGCCAGCGCCACCCCCGCCGCCATACACAGCCCTGCGGCCATAACCATCACCTTGCGCATGCCATCATCCTCCCTGACATCTGCGCAAAGCCTGCCGCGCCTGTCCGCACCGATCAAGCATAACGTTAGGCCAACGCCCCGCCCTGCGTTGCATTTTCCCGCGACGCGTGGTCAAACGCCGTCAATCCCGAAACAGCAGGTGTGCCAATGATCCTTTACCCCGCCATCGACCTGAAAGACGGCAAGGCCGTGCGGCTCTACAAAGGCGAGATGGCACAGGCCACCGTCTTCAACGACGACCCCGCCGCACAGGCGATGGAGTTTGTGTCCGCAGGCTGCGAATGGCTGCATCTGGTGGACCTCAACGGCGCATTCGCGGGGGAGCCCGTGAATGCCGCCCCGGTCGAGGCGATTCTGGCGCAGACGAAAGTGCCCGCGCAACTGGGTGGCGGCATCCGCGACATGGCCACGATCGAGCGCTGGCTGTCGAAGGGGCTGGCGCGCGTCATTCTCGGCACCGTGGCGGTGGAGAACCCGGCGCTGGTGCGCGAGGCCGCCCGCACCTTTCCGGGACAAGTCGCCGTGGGCATCGACGCACGAGAGGGCCTCGTCGCCACCAAGGGCTGGGCGACCGAGACCGATGTGATGGTCACAGACCTCGCCCGCAGCTTCGAGGATGCAGGCGTCGCCGCCATCATCTACACCGATATCAACCGCGACGGCGCAATGCAGGGGCCGAATATTGACGCCACCGTCGCCCTCGCCCATGCCGTCAGCATCCCCGTCATCGCGAGCGGTGGGGTTTCCTCGCTGGCCGACCTGATCGCCCTGCGCGATTGTGGGGCGGCGCTGAACGGGGCCATCTCCGGCCGCGCGCTTTATGACGGGGCGCTGGATCTGGGCGAGGCTTTGGCCGCCCTCAAAGGTTGAGCCCGCGCCGCACCCGCGCTTTCACTCGGCCGCAGCCTGTGTGGTCAGGTTCCGCAAGGCACCCGTCATCGCCTCGATATAGCTGGCATCCTCGGATATACCGTCCAGCTCCCCCACTATCTCCGCGGGGTCCTGATAGGCCAGCCAAGTCTGCCCCTCGGCATCCTGATAGGCCAGCACCCGCAGTGGCAGGAACAGTCCGGCCAAGGCATTGTCCTGCATCGCGGGCGTTCCGATGGCCGGATTGCCGAAAATCAGCACCTCGTTCGGTGCCAGTTCCATATCTGCCCCCTGCGCCGCGCCCGCATGATCGACACGCGCCACCACCGTGGCCCCTGCGCCGGTCACCGCCGCCTCCAGCCTGTCCATCGTGGTGGCCACGTCATGCGGCGAGCGGGTCGTCACCAGATCGTCCTCTCCCGCCAGAGCGGGGATGACAGATGCGCCCAGCGCGACGGCTGCAATCAAATATCTCATCGGAATCTCCTTGGGTGAAACGCCACAACGCCCCGAGCCTCTGGCAAATCCGCTGCATTGCCCATAAACAATGCCGTGACACAGCAAAGAACAGCACCCCATGCTCAAAGCCCGGATCATACCCTGTCTCGATGTCGCCGATGGCCGTGTGGTCAAAGGCGTCAATTTCGTCGACCTGCGCGATGCGGGCGATCCGGTGGACGCGGCCCGCGCCTATGATGCGGCGGGCGCGGACGAGCTGTGCTTTCTCGATATCCACGCCACCCACGAGAATCGCGGCACCATGTTCGACGTGGTCCGCCGCACCGCCGAGCAATGCTATATCCCGCTGACCGTGGGCGGCGGGGTCCGCACGCCTGCCGATGTGCGCGCGCTGCTGCTGGCGGGGGCCGACAAGGTCAGTTTCAACTCCGCCGCCGTCGCCGATCCGGATGTGGTGGCCCGCGCCGCCGACCAGTTCGGCAGCCAGTGCATCGTGGTGGCGATTGACGCGAAAACCGTCTCGCCCGGCAAATGGGAAATATTCACCCACGGTGGCCGCCAGCCTACAGGCATCGACGCGGTGGACTTTGCGCGCCTTGTAGCGACCAAAGGCGCGGGCGAGATTTTGCTCACCTCGATGGACCGCGACGGCACGCGGGCAGGCTTCAACCTGCCCCTCACCCGCGCCATTGCGGATGCGGTGGATATCCCCGTGATCGCCTCCGGCGGCGTCGGCACGCTGGATCATCTGGTCGAAGGCGTCACGCTGGGCGGGGCTTCGGCCGTGCTCGCTGCCTCGATCTTCCATTTCGGCGACTTCACGATCCGTCAGGCCAAGGACCATATGGCTGCTGCCGGAATCCCCATGAGGCTGAACGCATGACCTTTGATGACCTCGCCACCCTGATCGCCGCCCGCGCCGGTGCCGATCCCGAGACAAGCTGGACCGCGAAACTGCTGGCCAAAGGCCCCGAGAAATGCGCCGAGAAGTTCGGCGAGGAAGCCATCGAGGCGATTATCGAAGCCGTGAAGGGCGACAACGCGGCGCTCACTTCCGAGGCCGCCGATGTCCTGTTCCACCTGCTGGTGATGCTGCAATCGCGCGGCGTGGCGCTGTCAGATGTCATGGCCGAACTGGACCGCCGCCAAGGCACCTCCGGAATCGTCGAAAAGGCCGCGCGAACACCCTGACGCAGGCCCGCGTTTCATCTTGCCAAAAATACTCAAACACCGCCCGCGCCGCCGGGATCAGAGCTTGCTGGAAATCACCCCGGTCGCAAAGCCACCCATGCGCAACTCGCCGAACAGCCGCTGGTATTCGATCTTGGGGCAGCGGTTCATCACCACATCCACGCCGCGCGCTCGCGCCAGCGCCGCCGCATCGGCATTCTCGACACCGATCTGCATCCAGACGGTCTGCAGGTCGGGAAACAACGCCAGCGCCTCCTCCACAATCGGGAGGACGTGCTCGGAGCGGCGGAAAATGTCGATCATATCGACGCCGCCTTCGATATCGGACAGTTGCGCCAGAACGGTCTGCCCGAACAGCCGCTCCCCCGCATGGCCGGGATTGACCGGAATCACCGTAAACCCTTTGAGCGACAGGTAGCGCGCCACATAGTAGCTGGGTCGCACGGGATTCATCGACACGCCCACCACAGCCACGCGGCGGGTGCGCTTGAGGATGTCTTTCAGGAATGCATCGGAATATGTCTCGCCCATACCCGCCAGCATAACCGTCCGCCTCCGCACAAAGAAGCCCCGCAGCGACACCTCAGACAAAAAAGCGCCCAAGGAAACCTTGGGCGCCAGTCACGGAACGAGGGACAGTGAAGAGGACGCGTATGTTCCGATAGCGCGCCTCTGATAATCAAATGGGATGCGTAAAGAGTTTATGAAGATCAGGTAATAAACATGTGATAAACACGCGAGCACAGGTTTTCTGCTGCCCGTCCGGTTCAAACCAGCGACAATCGCATGTCACGGGTTGCGCGGTGTCCGCCTAACGCTCCATCGAGGCATAAAGCCCCACAGCCGCCGCGTTCGACACGTTGAGCGAGCCGAATGTATCGGCATAGGCAATCCGCACCAGTTGGTCACAGGTGGCTTGCGTCTTCTCGCGCAGGCCCGGCCCCTCTGCCCCCAGCACCAACGCCACAGGCCGGTCACGCCGCCCGACCAGCGCCTCTTCGATGGTCTGGGTGCCGGTGCCGTCCAGCCCCAGCAGGATATAGCCCATCGCGCGCAGCTCCTCCATCGTCTCGGCCAGATTGCGCACCCGAAGATAGGGCTGCCGCTCCAGCGCGCCACTGGCGGTTTTCGCCAGAGCGCCAGTCTCCGGTGCCGAATGGTGCCGCGTGCCGATCACCGCGCAGGCGCCGAACACCTCGGCCGAGCGCAGGATCGCGCCGACGTTATGGGGGTCGGTCACCCGGTCCAGCAGAATCACCCGTGGCACCCGTCCGGGCACGCCCACGCAGATATCGGCGACGCGCCCCCAGTCGAGCGGCTTGACCTCGAGCGCCGCGCCCTGATGCACCGATTGCGGATCGATCGGCACCGAGAACCGGCGCGGGTCCACCAGTTCGGGCTCGACCCCGCTGGTGGCAATCGCCTCGGCCAGCTTGTCATGCGCGTTCTTGGTCACCACCAGCCGCAACTTGACGCGCGCCGGGTTCATCAGCGCGTCACGCACCGCATGCAGCCCGAAAAGCCACAGGGTTTCACTGGCATCGGCTTTGCGGGCCTGCTCTTTTTCCACGACCCATTTGGGCTTTTTCATGATGTCTGGCCCTCGTCCGGCTGGCTGGTGTGCTGTCGCGCCCGTTCATGCGCTGCAGGGCGCGAACCTGCAAGGTTTTTCCTGTTGACCTCCCCTTGACGGGGCATTAATCAGCCCCTCACGCGGTGGCTTGCCATCGCAGTGGGCGACAGGCCGCAAGGTGTGGCAGGGGACTGTAACTCCCTCGCGGAGACGCACGCCAGGTTCGATTCCTGGGTCGCCCACCATTAAACTCTCCTTGAAACATCGGCACTGATGCGGCGAAATCTGTAAGCAATATTGGCGGTTACGCCTCAGCTTGCGTCAGCCGTGGCCGCCCCGGCCGCCCCCAGTCGCTACCGAAGCAAGCCCAGCCGTCACCCGTGGGTGCGCCGCGCGCCTTCTTCTGACTGGTTGCCGCCGAATTGCACGTCATGCAGCGCCTTGAACTGGCCGTTCAGCGCAAGCAACTCTTCGATTGAACCCTGTTCCCTGATCTCGCCCGCTTCCAAATAGCAGATGCAATCGGCATTCATGACGGTGGACAGACGGTGCGCGATCACGATGGTGGTGACGCCTTCGGTGATCCGCGCCAAGGCGTCGCGCACCAGAACCTCCGAGTGGCTGTCGAGCGCGCTTGTGGCCTCGTCCAGCAGCAGGATAGGCGCGCGCCGCAGCACGGCGCGGGCGATGGAGAGGCGCTGGCGCTGGCCGCCGGACAGGAACGATCCGTTCTCGCCGATTTGGGTGTCATAGCCCTTGGGCAGCTTCTCGATGAACTCATGTGCATGGGCGATCTTGGCGGCCTCGATCACCTCCTCGTCCGGCGCGTCGGGTCTTGCAAGGCGCAGGTTTTCCATCACGGAGGCAGAAAACAGGAATGTATCCTGGCCGACAAATGCGATTTTCTCGCGCAGCGAACTGAACCGTGCTTTGCTGATATCCTGCCCGTCGATCAGCACACGACCCTCTGTCGGATCGTATAGCCGCAGCAACAGGTTCAGCAGGGTAGATTTACCGCCACCGGACGGGCCAACCAGCGCCGTGGTCTTGCCAGCCGCGAAGGCAGTCGTCACACCGTGCAACACCGAGGCATTGCCGCTATAGGCGAAATGCACGTTCTCCAGTTGCACCGCACCGGGGCCGTCCGGCAAAGGCACCGCATCCGGTGCCTCGATCAGGGTCTGCGGCGCGTCCAGCAGGCTGTACATCATCTTGATCCCGACCATGGAGCTTTCGATGATGACCCGCATCCGAGACAGGCGTTTGGCAGGCTCATAGGCCATCAGAAATGCTGTGACGAAAGACATCAACTGCCCCGGCGTACCGGGAGGCTGCCCGAAGATGTTGATCGCGCTCAGCATCACGATGGAGGCGATGGCGATGCCGGTGATGATGTCGAGCAGCGGCATCGTGGCCGCCTCGAGTTGCACCATCTTGTTGGCGCGGTTCTCGACCTGACGCACCGCCGCATCCATACGTCCGGCCATGCGTGGCTCCAGCCCGAAGGCCTTGACCACGCGCGCACCGGTCGAGGTTTCCTGTACGACGCGGATGATCTCGCCGAGTCCGGCCATTTCCTGCGCCATCACGGCGCGCACGGTTTTGAGGATCTTCTGCAAACCATACAGAGCCGCAGGCCCCACAAGCAGACTGATCAGCGACAAAAAAGGCTGCTGGTAGAACATCACAGCCACCAGCCCGATCAATGTCAGCAGGTCGCGGATGAAGCCAGTGACGATCGTGTCGATTGCCCGCCGCGCCGCCTGCGCGCTCTGGGTGATCTTCAGCAACAGTTCCGAGGATTCGTTGGTGTTGAAAAACGCCACACCCTGCTGCAACAGCCTGCTGTAAAGCTGCATCTGCTTTTGCGCGACGATCCGGTTTCCGGCCCGCGCCATCAGAACGGCCTGAATATAGAACGCGATCCCCTTGAAGGCGAAGATCCCCGCCACGCCAAGCGCCACCATGAACACGCGGCGACGATCCTCGGGGGTAGACAATGTGTCGATGATCTCGCCCATCATCCACGCAGACAGCGCGGTCGAGGCCGCCACAAGCACCATGGCGGCCGAGGCCAGCATGTATTTGAAGCGGTGTTCCTGAAAGCTTTCCAGCAGCAGGCGCAACAGCAGGCTGTCAGCCGGAAGACGCTCCAACCACCGTTCGCTCAATGGCTTTTTCTGTGTCATCAATCTGAGGTCACTGTCTGTGTCGATCCTGTCTTGCCGTCCCACCTACCAGCTTGAAAATGCAGGGTCGACAAAGAACTTCGTGGCGGTTCTGCCGTGTCGGGCGTTGAATGTCACGTTTGACGCGACGGACACAGCCCTTAAGTGTCCCCTCGGGACCACGGATACAAGAGCAAGCCACAGCCTGCGCGGTTATGTGCATGTCCGGACGGTGATCCTGAAAAGGCCCCGCAAGCATGCCATGTCATTTCCCGTGCCTTGCAAATGCTATCGCCCCTTCTGTCCCACGCATAACCTGCCTATAGTCCCGCGCAAAGTTGTGTATGGCAGGCTCGGTTATGGTAAAGCGCGGCGGACAGACTAAACCCTTCAACGTCCTCGTCGTGGCGCAACGCGGGCGGTTGCAATACGAGGCGCTGCTGTTCGCCGCCAGCCTGCGCCGGAATTGCCCCGACTTTGCTGGCAAGCTCTTTGTGGCCATGCCGCAACCCGGCCCATTATGGCCCGAAGATCCGGCAATCCGCGACGCCGAGACGCTGGCCATGCTGGCGGAACTGGGTGCCGAAATCCTGCCCTTCGAGAGCCGGCATTTCGGTGCGGCCTATCCTTACGGCAACAAGATCGAGGCCCTTTCAGCCCTGCCGGAGGGAGAGCCGTTCGTCTTTTTCGATACAGATACGCTCATCACCGGCGATCTTGGCAAGGTGCCGTTCGATTTTGATCGCCCGACGGCCTCCCTGCGGCGGGAGGGGACATGGCCGCAGATCGACCTCTACGGTCCGGGATACAGCGCGATCTGGTCCTCGCTCTACGACAAGTTCGGGTTGGATTTCGAGAGTTCGCTCGATCTCTCCCAACCCGATGAATACTGGCGGAAATATCTTTATTTCAACGCGGGCTTCTTTTTCTACCGCTGTCCGCATGTCTTCGGGCAACGCTTTCTTGATATGGCCCTTGCGATCCGCGACACGCCGCCGCCGGAACTGGCCTGCCAGTCGCTCGACCCATGGCTGGATCAGGTGGTCCTGCCGCTGGTGATCCATTCTCTGGGCGGTGCGCGCAACACCCTGCCGGAGGGGTTGCTGGATGGCGCGGTAAGCTGTCACTATCGCCTGCTGCCGCTGCTCTATGCGCGCGAAAGCGATACGGTGGTCGCGCAGCTGGAGGAGATCGCGGCTCCGAACAGGATGAAGCGCATCCTGAAAACCTACGAGCCTGCAAAGCGCCTGATCTATCAGGGGCGCGGCCAGAAGCTGCGTGCCATGTTCGACCGCGATGCCCTGCCCCGGCGCGAGCAGATGATCCGCAACCAGATCAAGAAAGCCGGGTTCTGGATACGCTGAGGCCGCGCCGCGCGCTTACGATGCATCAAGACGACGGGCATAGACGTTGTTGAGATACCCCTCATCCCCGATGCGGAAATGGGTTTGCCCGACAGGGTCGAACCCTTGCCCGAGATAGAACCCGATGGCGGGCGTATTCTCTGCATTGGTGGACAGCCAGACAGACGTCACCCCTTGCTGGCGGCAATGCGCCAGCGCGGCATCGAGCAAGCGCTTGCCGATCCCTTTGCCATGATGGCGCGGCTGCACGTAGAAGGTGGAAATCTCGGTATCGGAGCAACCCTCCACCGGAGCCGTGCTGCCGAAGGAGACGCGGATGAACCCGTCGATCCCTTGGGTATTTTCCGAGACGAGGACGTATTGTGCAGGGTCGGACATGACGGCTTTCATCTTGTCTGCTGTGAACGCCGCCAAAGCATAATCGGCGAAAAAACCGCTTACACCATGCTTGAGATATGTGCCGATCCAAACCTCGATCGAGATCGCGGCAAGGCTGGACGCATCGTGTTCTGTGGCGATTCTGAGTGTCATGGCGGGAAAATGTCAGCTTTCATGCCGGAGATGAATGGCTGATGTTGGCGCTGTGGCGCAAGATCACGACAGGGCCGCGATAAGAAAATCGCGCCGCGATTAGCGGCGCGATCTGTCGCGGTCAGTTCTGTCAGTGCTTTCAGACGGGCTTTCAGACGGGCTTTTCAAGCAACGTATAGGTCGTGATCGCCTCACCCGACACTTGCGCCCGTGCGATACGGCCGGTCTCGTTCTTCTTGCTTCTGGCACCGACGGCGCGCTTGATCATGCGGCCAAGCTGCTGGTTCAGAGGCATTTTCGCCGCATCAGGCCCGGTCGCGTCATCTGCGGTAGCACCCACCGCTGTGGCATAGAGGCCCGCGAATTCATCGTCGCGGATCGCGGTGCGCATCACGGTCAGGATGAAATGCTCGTCAAAGCCGCCATCCGCGTCAAGCTGCTTGGCCAGAGCTACCGTTCTTTCGATCACGGCGCGCTTGGCATGCAGACGCTCGGCCAGCGCCTCGCCGGTATCGGCGGTCTCCAGCAGATGCGCCTCGATGGCGCGCTGCAGGTAGTGGCCTTCTTCCAGACCGGCCTTCTTGGCCTCTGCCGCCACCAGCCCGCGCACTTCGGGGTCCAGACTGAATGTCACCTTGTTCGCGTTGCTCAAACGCTCCGCCCGCTTCTGGCGCCGTGCAACCGCTTTGACAGGTTTTTTCACTTTCGCAACGCGGGCTGCCTTGGGTTTGCTGGCGCTCTTGGGGTCCAGTTCAATAATCATATCCATCAATATCTCCTGCTTCAACATACATACACCATATGCTGAAGCAGGCAGCATGTCAACATACAGCTACACTATGCTGAAGCCTGAGGATCGCCGCGCAACCTACCGTCAGGCCGCAAAAATTCCCGTTGTATCAGCAAAGCCTTTCACCTCGATCGGGTTGCCGGACAGATCGCGGAAGAACATCGTCCATTGCTCGCCCGGCTCGCCCTCGAAACGCACCGAAGGCGGGATCACGAAGTCGACGCCCGCCTTTTCCAGCCGCTCCGCCAGTACCTTCCAGTCCGCCAGCCCCAGCACGATGCCGAAATGCGGCATCGGCACCATATGATCGCCCACGCGCCCCGTGTTCGATGTCAGGAAGGGCGTGCCCAGATGCAGGCTCAACTGGTGGCCGAAAAAGTCGAAATCCACCCAAGTATCGGTGCTGCGCCCCTCGGTGGCCCCCATCATGCCGGAATAAAATTCGCGCGCCGCGTCAAGATCGTGAACATGGATCGCAAGATGAAATACAGAGCGCATTCTGTGTCCTTTCCGGGTCTGTGCCCGCCTGTTGGCCCGCGCTGCCCCGTTGTGAAGCGATGCGGGATGGCCTACTGATTTGGTCAAACCAGTATAAACGGGAGGAGACTTCAATGACAGATGCACCCAGCTACGGATTCGACACGCTGCAAGTTCATGCCGGCGCGCGGCCGGATCCCGCCACCGGCGCGCGGCAGACGCCGATTTACCAGACCACGGCTTATGTGTTCCGCGATGCCGATCACGCCGCCGCCCTCTTCAATCTGCAAGAGGTGGGCTATATCTACTCGCGCCTGACCAACCCCACTGTGGCGGTGCTACAGGAACGTATTGCCACGCTCGAGGGTGGCGTGGGCGCTGTCTGCTGCTCGTCCGGTCATGCCGCACAAATCATGGCCTTGTTCGCGATCATGGCACCGGGGCGCAATGTCGTGGCCTCGACGCGGCTTTACGGCGGCACGGTCACCCAGTTCAGCCAGACAATCAAGCGCTTCGGCTGGTCCGCGAAATTCGTCGATTTCGACGATCTGGACGCGGTCAAAGCGGCGATTGACGATGATACCCGCGCAGTGTTCTGCGAATCCATCGCCAATCCGGGCGGCTATATCACCGATCTGGACGCGATCAGCGCGATCTCGGATGCGGCGGGCCTGCCGCTGATCGTGGATAACACCTCGGCCACGCCTTATCTGTGCCGCCCGATCGAGCACGGCGCGACGCTGGTGATCCATTCCACCACGAAATACCTGACAGGCAACGGCACCGTCACCGGCGGCGCGATTGTGGATTCCGGCAAGTTCGACTGGTCGGCCACGGACAAGTTCCCCGCGCTGTCGGCACCCGAACCCGCCTATCACGGCCTGAAATTCCACGAGACCTTCGGCCCGCTGGCCTTCACCTTTCACGGCATCGCCATCGGTCTGCGCGATCTGGGCATGACGATGAATCCGCAAGCCGCGCATTACACGCTGATGGGAATCGAGACCCTCAGCCTGCGGATGGAACGCCATGTTCAGAATGCCATGACCGTGGCGGGCTGGCTGGAAACGCATCCGGCGGTCGAGGCGGTGACCTATGCGGGCCTGCCCTCCTCGCCCTATAACCACCGCGTGGCGAGCATCTGCCCCAAAGGCGCAGGAGGGTTGTTTACCGTTGCGCTGAAAGGCGGCTATGACGCTTGCGTCAAATTTGTCGACAGTCTGGATTTGTTCAGCCATGTCGCCAACCTTGGCGATACCCGCAGCCTCGTGATCCACTCGGCCTCGACCACGCACCGGCAACTTTCCGAGGCGCAGCAGATCGCGGCGGGTGCTGGCCCAAATGTCGTGCGGATCTCCATCGGGATCGAGAATGCCGACGACCTGATCGCCGATCTGGATCAGGCGCTGGCAAAAGCCTCCGCCTGAGGCACATCGCCTGACAGAGGCGCTAAACCAGACAAAAAGGGGGCGCAGATCACCGCGCCCCCTTCTTCTTGCCCGAAATATCCCGGGGGAGTCCGCAGGACGGGGGCAGCGCCCCCCCTTCTCTCGCCCCTGTCTATTCCAGTTCGAAAACCAACTGGACAGCCGCCTCTATCGTTACCTCGCCTGCCGCCACCGGCACCGAATCCGCACGCATCGAGGCCATTTCCATCATCTGTGGCCGCGGGTGCATCGCACCGGTTTCTGCAATGCTGACCACCTGCCCCAGCGTGACCCCTGCCGCCTCGGTGTAGAGTGTTGCCTTGCGCCGCGCCTCGGCCACCGCCAGTCGGCGCGCCTCGTCCTGCGCCGCCTCGGGTTCCTGCAGACCGAAGCTTACACCGTCCAGCCGGTTCGCCCCGTCCGACACCAGCGCATCCAGCACCGTGCCAAGCTGGTCCAGATCACGCAGGCGCACGGTGACCATATTGCTGGCCTCGAACCCCCACGGCTCCGGCTGACCCTGCGGTTCGGGACGGTCGGGGCGGTCGCGCCAGATCGGGTTGAGCGTCAGGCCGGAGGTCTGCACATCGCGTTCCGCAACCCCCAGTTCGGCCAGCCGCTCCAGCATGGCGGCCAGCGCGTCGGATGTCTGCTGTAGGGCTTCGGCTGCCGCCTCGTCCTGCTGGGTCACCCCGATCCGCACGGTCGCCATATCGGGCGACAGATCGACCTTCCCGGTGCCGGTCACGGTGATCTGGCGCGTCTGCTCCGCCGGGGCCTCGGTCTGCGCTTGCGCGGCGGATGGCAGCGACAGCGGGGCGATCGCCCGCGTGGCATCCACGGCCACCAGCGGGGCCAGAACGAGGGCTGCAACCGCTCCGGCAGACAGGATCATTGGTTGAAACAGAATGCGCATGAAATTTCCTTTCGCTCTTCCGGCATGCTTTGGACCCGCTGCGAAACGCGTCCGGCCCGCTCAGCCTGCACTACCACCGCAGAGCTTGAAAGAGGCATCGGTTCTGCCTGAAGGTGTTTTCCTTCCCCTCGGCAAGAAGCTGCTGTAAAACCTATTTGTGATCACCGCGGACTCCCCCCGAAGCGCCTGAAATGATAGTGAAAGTAAGATGAAGCCTAATTTTGCACTCACTCTCTCTTTCGACGGCATCGGGTTGTTGCATCGTGCGGCGGCTGGCTGGCATATGGTCGGCGACGTGCCGTTGTCTTCGGATGATCTGTCGGGCGCGCTTGCCGTCTTGCGGCGGACCGCGATCCAGTTGGACAGCGCGGGATTGCGCAGCAAGCTTGTCATCCCCAACGAACAGATCCGCTATCTCAACCTGCCGGCCCCCGCGCGGGGCACCGATATCGCCGCGCATGTCGCCGCGATGCTGGACGGGGCCACGCCCTATGTGGTGGCCGATCTGCGCTATGACTGGGTGGTTGTGGGGTCTGATCTGCATATCGCCGCTGTCGCCTGCGAGACGCTGGACGAGGCGGAAGCTTTTGCCGAGGAACATGGCTTCGCGCCGGTGAGTTTTGTGGCAATTCCGGAGGCGGATAGTTTCCCCGGCGAGCCGTTCTTCGGCCTGACAGCCGCCGCCGCCCATCTGATCAATCCCGCAGACCGGCTGATGCGCGACACCCACGCCATCCGCGTGCTGGGCAGCGTCAAAGCACCGGCCCCGGTGGACAATGCGGCTCTTGCAGCCGCTGCCCCCTTGGCCCGGCCTGACGCGGAAACGCCCGCCGCGCCCGAAAAGCCTGCCACACCGGACACAGCCACCAAGGCAAATGACGACACCGCAGCACCCATCGAGAGCGCAGCAAAAGCAGCAGAGCCGACAGCGGACGAAACCACCGCAGCCGCAGTCGAGGCAGCCGCTCAGTCCGTGCCGGGATCGGGCCGCCCGCCCTTGGGTATTTTGCCCGTTCAAAGCAGCGCTCCGGCCGCAGAAGCAGAGGATGACGCCGACGCGGATGACGCAAGCCCCGAGGCCGCCTCCATCTCGCCCCCAGCTTTTGCCAGCCGCCGCGCGCCGAGCGTACACGAGGCCGACGGCGCGGACAGCGCAGCCGATCCTGTTCCCGCTTCGGTTTCGGCGCAAAAACCCGTAACATCCGGCGATGCGCCAGACACTACACCGGCCAAGAATGTTGATGCCGTCACGGCTGGCGGCATTCCCGCACCAACCGCCGAAAAAGCGCCCGGCACAAAGGACGCGGCCAAAGCAGCAGCGGCGCGAGACACACTACCACCCGTCAGTGCCGCCCCCTCATCACCTGAGCAGGCGCCCGCCGCACCCGCACCCACACCCGCACCCTCTGAAAAAGCCCCTGTCCTGACGCCCACGGCCTTCCGCTCCGCACCGCCTGCGCCGCCCGCCCTGCCCTCCGGCACGTCGGGGAAATCGGCCAGCGGGCTTGCTGCTTTGACAGCGCGGCTGAAGGGCCAGCCTGCCAGTGCCGACGATGCACCCGCAGCAGAGGCGGATATTGCGACGGTTTCGCCCGGCGTCTCGCCCAGCGAGAAGGAGCGGCTCACCGTCTTCGGCGCGCGCCGCCCGCAGGCAGAACGGCTCACAGACACGCGGCGGTCGCGCCTGCTTGTTCCGGCGCTGGCCGCGTCCGTTGTGATCCTGCTGGCAGGTATTGCGGCATGGTCCTCCATCAGCCGTGACACAACGTCCCGCGGCTTCTTTGACAGCGCCGATGCCACGGACGAGACGGAACTGGTGGTGCTTCCGCCTGAAGACACAACCGCGCTGCTCACGCAGGAAGAGGATGTTCTAACACCTGTTCCGCCGCCCGCCGTACTGGACATCGCGCGTCTGGACCACAGCGACATACTGGGCGTTATCCCCGAGGAAGACCTGACCCTGTCCGCGCCAGATGCCGATCTGGCCGAAGAGCCGCAGGCCGCACCGGAATTGTTCGAGGAACCTGTCGCCCTGCCCGAAACCGGGGTGCCTGACGCCGCCACCGCTCTGGCATCCTACGCGGCGACAGGCATCTGGCTCGTCGCACCCGCGCAACCCGACACGCCGCCCGCCGAAACGCTCGACGAGCTCTACATCGCCTCGATCGACACCAGCTTGCAGAATTTCGACGCCGTCGCCCTGCCTATCGCACGGGACACACCGGTGGACACGCGGCCCGCCGCGCAATCCAGCCCGGCGGCCCCCGGCACCAGCTTTGACATGGACGAGCGCGGCTTTGTCCGTGCCACGCCGGAAGGCGCGCAAACGCCGGATGGCGCGGTGGTCTTTGCAGGCCGCCCGCCCGTCACGCCCGAAGGCATGCCCACGCGGTTCGACAGAACGCCGCAGCCCGATGCGGAGCCTGCCGCGCCCCTGTCCCTGACGCGCCCGCAACTGCGCCCCGATACGCTGGCCGAAAGCAACGAACGCGCCCAGCTTGGCGGGATGAGCCTGAACGAACTGGCGCTGCTACGCCCGCGCGCACGGCCAGAAACCCTTGCCGCCGTGGCACTGGCCCTGCGCGAGGCAGATACGACCGAGGTGGAAGCCGACGTGGAAGAGGCCGACGAAGCGGACGCGCTTGACGGCGGCACCGCGCAGGCCATCGCCGCATCGCTCAAACCGCTGGCCCGCCCAAGCAATTTTGCCTCGTTGGTGCAGACCAGACGCGAAGCACAACAGCCCCCGCAGCAGCAGCAACAACAGCAGCAACAACAACCGCAGCAACAGCAGGTCGCCGCCGCCACGCTGGCCCCGCAGCGCAATGCCGCGCCGCAAATCCCCTCCTCCGCCTCGGTGGCCCAGCAGGCCACGGTACGCGGCGCGATCAACCTGCGGCAGGTCAACCTGATCGGCGTCTACGGCCAACCCTCCAACCGCCGCGCGCTGGTGCGTCTGTCGAACGGTCGCTACCAGAAGGTGCAGGTCGGCGATCGTCTGGACGGCGGCCAGGTCCGCGCCATCGGCGAAAGCGAGCTGAGCTACGTCAAAGGCAACCGCTCTATCGTGCTGAGCTTGCCACGGGGATGATGGTCCGGCAACGCGCCGGGTGACTGTGTCCGGTTTGCGGGACTTTTCGCCCCCTCATGTCTGTTCCCGCGCGGAACAAGGCGCGAAGCGCCGCCGCGCATCGCCGGGCCGCCCCCCGGCACGGCGATTTGGCAGATGCAGGCACAGGCCTAAAGGTCAGGCGGATTTGGCAGGCATAAACTGCCACACCGGAAAGTGGCATCGCCGCCCCGCGGCCCGACGATGCGCGGCTTGGTGACCGACCGCAAATGGCCCGTCCCGCATCAAAACACAGATTGCTACTCACAACAAAAAGCCCCCGGCCTGCCCGGGGGCTTTTGTTTTGAAACCTTCAAGACAATGAGCGACGTTTACTCCGCAGCGATCTCGCCGGAATTGATCTGCTCCTGCTCGATCGACTCGAACAGCGCTTTGAAATTCCCCTCGCCAAAGCCGTCGTCACCCTTGCGCTGTATGAACTCGAAAAAGATCGGCCCGATCACGGTTTTCGAGAATATCTGCAGCAGGATCTTCGTCTCGCCGCCATCCACCACGCCTTCGCCGTCGATCAGGATGCCGTGCTTTTGCATCCGGTCCAGCGGCTCCTCGTGGTCCTGCACGCGGGTCTTGCTCAGTTCATAGTAAGCGGCAGGCGGGGCGGGCATGAAGCGGACGCCGCGCTCGAAAATCTCGTCGGTCGCGTCATAAAGCTTGTCGGTACCAACGGCGATATGCTGGATGCCCTCGCCGTTGTACTTCTTGAGATAGGCCACGATCTGCCCAGTCTCGCCACGGTCCTCGTTGATCGGGATGCGAATACGCCCGCAGGGCGACGTGAGCGCGCGGCTGAACAGGCCGGTGAACTTGCCCTCGATGTCGAAAAACCGGATTTCGCGGAAATTGAAGATCTTGTTATAGAACCCGAACCACTTGTCCATATTGCCCTTGTAGACATTGTGGGTGAGGTGATCGAGGTAGAAGAACCCCACACCTTCGGGCTTGGACTGCGCCAGCCAGTCGAATTCCGCGTTATAGGGGCTGGTGTCGTGATACTGGTCGATGAAATAGATCAGCGACCCGCCGATCCCCACAATCGCGGGCACATCCATCGTCTTGTCAGCACCTGTGTATTCCTCCGCGCCCTGCGCCACGGCATGCGCCAGCGCTTTGGCAGCATCGGCCACGCGCCAGCCCATCGCGGGCGCGCAGGGGCCGTGGTCTTCGACAAAGCGCATCGCCATCGAACCAGGCTCGGCATTGAGGATATAGGTGATATCTCCCTGCTGCCACAGTTCGATATCCTTGGATTTGTGACGCCCCGTCAGGGCGTAGCCCATCTTGGAGAACAGCTCGCGCAACTCTTCGGGCTGCGGATGGGCGAATTCCACGAATTCGAACCCGTCCGTGCCTGCGGGGTTCTCGGACGTGATCTTGGATTTCGGTGCATCATGCGGGAAAGGACCCATGGCGCTGTCTCCTGTCGGTTATTCCTGTTGCGTCCCTGCAAGGATAACAGGGGAACGACCAGAAATCTGCGCATTCTGGGGTGCTCCAGCGCTGAGATACGCTAAGGTTTCACGATAACGGGACATTAGGTGCGGGAAATACGCATATGCTTGATGAGACAGACAAACGCCTGCTGGCGGCGCTGCAAAAGAACGCCCATCTGACCGCGCAGGAGTTGGGGGAGGTGCTGAACCTCTCGCCCAGTCAGGCCGGGCGGCGGCGGCAACGGCTGGAGGCCGAGGGTTATATCACCACCTATGCCGCGCGGCTGGACCCGCTCAAGCTGGGGCTGCGCGTGCAGGCCTTCGTGCAGGTGCAGATGGCCACCCACGGGCCGGAGCAATCGCGCAGCTTCGCGCGGCTGGTGGAGACGCAGCAAGCCATCATCTCCGCATGGACGCTGACAGGTGATGCCGATTACCTGCTGCGCGTCTATTGCGACGACCTGCCCGCGCTGAACCGGCTGATCCACGAGGTTTTGTTACCGCATCCGGCGGTGGCGCGGGTGCAAAGCCAGATCGTGATGGACCAGTTCAAGCAGGATGCGCCGCTGCCGACATGACAGGCTGCTCCTGTTCCAGCAGGGTGATCGCATAGCTGGCGGCATCCTCGAACGGATTGAGAATATCTGTCGCCCCCTCGCGGGTCAGCGCCGCCGCCTCTGCGTCATTATTGACCGAGACAACGATACGCCCCTGATAGTTGGCTGCCCGCAACCCGTGCACCATCGCCATCTGCGGTTCGCTCTGCGTCAGCGCCATCCGTTGCCGTGGGACCGCGCCCAGCACCGCCTTCACATTTGCCAGCGGCAGATGCGCGGTGAATTCAGGATCGGTGGCATCACCGAAATGCGCGTCCATGCCCATGCCGCGCCAATGGGACAGCGCCTCGGGATCGAAATCGACGCCAAGCACCTTGTAGCCTTTTCTCCGCAGATTGCTGCCGATGCGGCAGCCATAGCGGCCCAACCCGAAAATGATAAAGTCGTAATCGCTGCTTTCCTTGCCCTCTTCCTGCGTCTCGCGGAAAGGCTCGCGCCGTTCGGCCCAGCCCAGCACGGGCTCCAGCCGCGCGTAAAGCTGGTGCGAGAAGGTGATCATGTAGACCGACAGTGCAATCGTCACCAGACCGACAAGGGTCACAAGCCCCATCGCATCCTCGCCGACATGGCCGATGGTGACACCCATCGCCATGAAAATCAGCGAGAATTCCGAGATCTGCGCCACAGTCAGCCCTGCCAGAAAGCCGGTGCGCTTGCGGTAGCCCATGTAGCCCATGATCGCCAGAACGATCAGCGGGTTTCCGATGAGCACGAACAGCGACAGGATCAGCGCAGGCCATATCTGTGCGCCCAGCGTGGTGAGGTCCAGGCCCGCGCCCAGATCGATGAAGAAGAACAACAGCAAGAAGTCGCGCAAGGATGCCAGCCGCGAGCCGATCGCCTCGCGGTACTGTGTCGAGGCCAGCGAGACCCCCGCCAGCAGCCCGCCCAGTTCCTTGCCGAAACCGACGAAGTCGCCCAGAGCGGCCAGCCCTGCCGCCCAGCCGACCGCGAAGATCACCAGCAGTTCGGGTGAGCGCGCGATATGGCGCAGCAAGGGCTCGGCCAGATAGCGGATGAATACCGCGA
>JBLRWK010000030.1:0-55142 GCA_047921295.1 Rhodobacterales bacterium | reverse complement strand
TGGACGAGCTGGAACTGTCGGTGCGTTCGGCCAACTGCCTGAAGAACGACAATATTGTGTACATTGGCGATCTGATCCAGAAGACCGAGGCAGAGATGCTGCGCACGCCGAACTTTGGCCGCAAGTCGCTGAACGAGATCAAGGAAGTGCTCTCGGGCATGGGCTTGCATCTCGGCATGGATGTCGAGGACTGGCCGCCAGACAATATCGAAGATCTGGCCAAAAAGTTCGAAGACGCGTTCTGAGACTGCGGGGCAGGGAAACCTGCCCCTCAAATGCCCGCACTGGCGGGGACGACATGGGCATGATGCCCCAAGGAGAGTGGCTGACCCGCATCGGCCACCGGACAAAGCAAACAAGCTTCGTAAAGCTTAAAGGAGAACGACAATGCGTCACGCAAGAGGCTACCGCCGCCTGAACCGGACCCATGAGCACCGCAAGGCTCTCTGGGCAAACATGGCCGGCTCGCTCATCGAACACGAGCAGATCAAGACCACCCTGCCCAAGGCGAAAGAACTGCGCCCGATCGTTGAAAAACTGATCACGCTGGGCAAGCGCGGCGATCTTCATGCCCGCCGCCAGGCCGGTGCCCAACTCAAGCAGGATGCCTATGTGGCAAAACTGTTCGAGATTCTCGGCCCGCGCTACAAGGACCGTCAGGGTGGATACGTCCGCATCATGAAAGCCGGCTTCCGTTATGGCGACATGGCTCCGATGGCGATCATCGAATTCGTGGACCGCGACCCCAATGCCAAAGGCGCAGGCGACAAGGCCCGCGCTGCAGCCGAAGAAGCCGCCGAGGATTGATCTCGCGGCCCTTGGCCAAGGTTACAAACCCCCGCCCCCAAAGGGCGGGGGTTTTGCGTTTGGCGCTGCCGCTTGCAAGTGCCGCCTGCGCTGATCATATCAGGACGACGACAACCGGGAGAAAAAGATGCTCCGCCCAGCCCTGACCATTTTGTTCGTGACCCTCGCCGCCGCGCTCACCACCCCCGCCGAGGCGCAAACCCGTGTGCCCACCTCTCAGGCCGAGATCCAGCTTGGTTTCGCCCCGCTGGTCCGGCAAGCCGCCCCTGCCGTGGTGAATATCTACGCCAAGCGTGTCGTCGCCGTGCGCTCCACCCCGTTCGCGGGCGATCCGTTTTTTCAGGGCCTGTTCCGCGATTTCGGCACCGTGCGCCCGCAGGTCCAGAACAGCCTCGGATCAGGTGTGATCCTGTCTTCTGACGGGATAGTTGTGTCCAACTATCATGTGGTGGGCGAGGCGACGGATATCCGCGTGGTGATGACCGATCTGCGCGAATACAGCGCCTCGGTCATTCTGGCGGACGAGGAAAGCGATCTGGCGATCCTGCGGCTGGACAATGCCAGCGATCTGCCCACGCTCTCGCTGCGGGACAGCGATAGTGTCGAGGTCGGTGAACTGGTGCTGGCGATCGGCAACCCTTTCGGCTTGGGGCAGACCGTCAGCAGCGGTATCGTCTCCGGTCTGGCGCGGTCGGGCACGGCCTCCGGTACCGGACGCGGGTATTTCATCCAGACCGATGCGGCCATCAACCCCGGCAATTCCGGCGGTGCGCTGATTGATGTGAATGGCGATCTGATCGGTGTGAATACCGCGATCCTGACCCGCTCCGGTGGCTCGCACGGGATCGGTTTTGCGATCCCGGCCAATCTCGTGGCACGGTTCGTCGAACAGGCGCGCGCGGGGGAAGAGGTGTTCGTGCGCCCGTGGGCAGGCATGAGCGGGCAACCCGTCGATGCTGATCTGGCCGCCGCTTTGGGGCTGGAGCGTCCCGGCGGGATCGTCATTTCCGAACTGCACGAGGACAGCCCCTTTGCCGCCGCAGGATTCACGCGCGGCGATGTGATCGTCGCGGTGGACGACCAGCCGGTGAATACGCCCGCCGAGATGGTGTTTCGCATGTCGGTCGCGGGGCTGGGTGCCGAGGCCGAGGTGACGCGTCTGCGCGATGGCACGCGCGAGGCGGTGACCGTTGCCATGACTGCCGCGCCCGATACGCCCGACCGTGACCAGCGTATCATGGACGAGCGCAGCCCTTTGCCGGGCCTGACGGTGATCAACGTCAATCCGGCGGTGCTGGCGGAGTTTAACCTGCCGCTTGCCACCCGTGGTGTTATCGTCGCGGCCCCCGGCCCTTACGGCGCGCGTCTGGGGCTGCGGCCCGGTGATGTGATCCTTGCGATCAACGGGATGGAGACGACGCAAAGCGCGCAGGTGCCGGAAGCGCTGGATCTCGCGTTGCAACAGCGCGGTATGGCTGTGGACGTTTTGCGCGGCACGCAGCGCTTGTCCCTGCGCGGCAGGCTCTGAGCGGATGGCCGATCTGTTCGACACCGACGTGCCGGAGGGCGCCAAGGGCAATGCGCCACGCCCCCTTGCAGACCGCTTGCGCCCGCAAAAGCTGGACGAGGTGATCGGGCAGGAGCAGGTGCTGGGGCCTGACGCGCCCTTGGGCGTGATGCTGGCGTCAGGTTCGCTGTCCTCGCTGGTGCTGTGGGGGCCGCCCGGTGTGGGCAAAACCACCATCGCGCGGCTTCTGGCGGACGAGACGGATCTGCATTTCATCCAGATCAGCGCGATCTTCACCGGCGTGCCGGAACTGCGCAAAGTGTTCGAGGCGGCCAAGATGCGCCGCGCGAACGGGCAGGGGACGCTGCTGTTCGTGGACGAGATCCACCGCTTCAACAAGGCGCAGCAGGACGGGTTTTTGCCGCATATGGAGGATGGCACGATCCTTCTGGTCGGCGCCACGACCGAAAACCCCAGCTTCGAGCTTAACGCGGCTCTTCTCAGCCGCGCGCAGGTGCTGGTGCTCAAGCGCCTTGATCCGGCCGATCTGGAGCGTCTGGCGCAGCGCGCCGAGCAGGAAATGACCCGCGCCCTGCCTTTGACCGGCCCCGCCCGCGAGGCGCTGTTGGAGATGGCCGATGGAGACGGGCGGGCATTGTTGAACCTGATCGAACAGGTGGCCGCGTGGAAGGTCGATACCAAGCTCGACACCGATGCGCTGGCTACGCGCCTGATGCGCCGTGCCGCGAAATACGACAAATCGGGCGACGAGCATTACAACCTGATCTCGGCGCTGCACAAATCGGTGCGTGGCTCTGATCCTGACGCGGCGCTTTACTGGTTCGCGCGGATGCTCACAGGTGGCGAGGACCCGCGCTATCTGGCCCGCCGCCTGACGCGCATGGCGGTCGAGGATATCGGCCTTGCCGATCCGCAGGCGCAGGCCGTTTGCTTGCAGGCATGGGAAACCTACGAGCGGTTGGGCAGCCCTGAGGGCGAGTTGGCTTTGGGGCAGGCGGTGACCTATCTCGCCCTCGCGCCGAAATCCAATGCGGGCTATGCGGCCTTCAAGGGGGCGATGGCACTGGCTAGAAAGACCGGATCGGAGCCACCGCCCAAGCATATCCTGAATGCGCCCACCGGCCTGATGAAAGAGCAGGGCTATGGCGAGGGCTACGCTTATGACCACGATGCCGAAGACGGGTTTTCCGGCCAGAACTACTTTCCCGAAGGCGTGAAGCGCCCCGTGCTCTACCAGCCGGTCGAACGCGGCTTCGAGCGGGAGTTGAAACGCAGGCTGGATTATTTCGTCAAGCTGCGGGCGCGGCGCGGCCCGGAGGTTTAGCCTCAAGGTGTAAGAGCCTGCTGACAGGCAAATGGCAGAGGAAAACTTGACAATCCCCGCCCCTCTCGCCACAGGTGCAGCATGTTGACTACCGTTCTTCAGGTCGCCGCAGGCGGCGCAATCGGGGCCGTGGCCCGTTACCTGACCTCCGTCGGCGCGATCCGGTTTCTGGGGGCAGGTTTCCCTTGGGGAACGCTGGCTGTCAACGTCATAGGGTCTTTCGTGATGGGCTTGCTTGTCGTGTATCTGGCGCATAAAGATGCGACCCGTTTCGCGCCTTTCCTGTTGAGCGGTATTCTGGGCGGGTTCACGACCTTCTCGGCCTTTTCGCTGGATGCGCTGGCGATGTACGAGCGGGGCGAAACGATGTTGGCCGGCTTCTATGTCGGCGCATCCGTTATATTATCGCTCAGTGCGCTGGCTGTGGCCATGGTGCTGGCAAGAGAGGTTTTGCAATGAGCCGCGTTCAAACCATTCCGGTCTCCGAGGCGGATAGCGACCAGCGGCTTGATCGGTGGCTGCGCCGTATTTTTCCGCATCTCACCCAAGGCATGGTCGAGAAGATGTGTCGCAAGGGCGAGTTGCGTGTCGATGGCGGGCGCGTCAAGGCGGCCACCCGTCTGCTGGCGGGGCAGGAAGTGCGGATTCCGCCGCTGCCGGATCCCGAACAGATGACGGTGATGGCGGAGACGCGGATGAATCCGGCCGACATCAAGATGATGCAGGATGCGGTGATCTATAAAGACGACCATATCATAGCGATTTCCAAACCTGCCGGATTGCCCTCGCAGGGTGGCAGCAAGACGGTCAAGCATGTCGACGGTCTGTCCGAGGCTTTGCGCTTCGGCTACGAGGAAAAGCCGCGTCTGGTGCACCGTCTGGACAAGGACACCACTGGCGTTCTGGTGCTGGCGCGTGACCGCAAGACCGCCGCGGCTTTGACCGAGGCATTCCGTCACCGCGAGACGCGCAAGATCTACTGGGCCATCGTCGCCGGTGTGCCGACGCCCTATCTGGGCGAGATCAAGTTCGGTCTGGTCAAGGCACCGGGGCATGGTGCCAAGGGAGAGGGCGAGAAGATGCATGCCGTGCATCCCCGCGATATAGACAAAACCCCCGGCGCCAAGCGCGCGCATACGCTTTATGCCACGCTCTACCGTGTCGGTGGCCGCGCCTCATGGGTGGCGATGGAGCCGCTCACAGGGCGCACGCATCAACTGCGCGCCCATATGGCCGAGATCGGGCATCCCATCGTCGGAGACGGCAAATACGGCGGGTCCGGTCAGGAAAACATGGGCGATGGCTGGGGGTCGCAGCTTGGCGGGATCATCTCGAAAAAGCTGCACCTGCATGCAAGAATGCTGCGGTTTGAACATCCGCATACCCGCAAGGTCATCACGATCACAGCGCCGCTACCCGATCACATGGCCCATAGCTGGGACACGTTCGGCTGGACCGAGGATCTGGCTGCCGAAGATCCCTTTGAATCGTTGCGCTGACCATGCGTCTGCGGCTTGTGATCTTCGATGTGGACGGCACACTGGTGGACAGTCAGTCCGATATTCTGGGCGCGATGGCGCTGGCTTTTGCGGCGCAGGGGCTGGATGTGCCGCCCCGCGCGGCGGTGCTGTCTATCGTCGGGCTGTCCCTGACCGAGGCGATGGCACAACTGGTGCCTGATCTGCCCGCGCCGCTGCGGGCCGAATTGGTGGCAGGCTACAAACACGCCTATATGACAACGCGCATCAATACCGACACGCGGCAAACCTCGCCGCTTTATCCCGGCGCGCGCGATGTGCTTGATCTGCTCTCGCGGCAGGATGATATGCTGCTGGGCGTTGCGACAGGCAAATCGAAGCGCGGGCTGGATGCGCTGATCGCCAGCCACGGGTTGGACGGGCTTTTCGTCACCCGGCAGGTAGCCGATTTCCATCCCTCCAAGCCGCATCCCTCGATGCTGCTGACAGCTTTGCGCGAGACAGGCGTCGATGCGGCGGATGCCGTCATGGTGGGCGATACCAGCTATGATATGGAGATGGCCCGTGCGGCGGGCATCCGGTCGATCGGCGTCAGTTGGGGCTATCACAGGCCCGAGGCACTGACGGCGGCGGGGAGTATTGTCGACAGCTTTCTGGATCTTCCTGCACGGCTGGATCTGTTGTGGAGGCAGGCTGCATGACGGACTGGAAGGCAAAACGGTTCTGGAAAGAGGCCACTGTTGCGGCGGTCGATGGCGGGTTCACCGTGCATCTGGATGCGCGGCCTGTCAGGACACCGCTCAAGTCTGCCCTGATCGTGCCAACCGAGCGGCTGGCGCAGGCGATAGCGGCGGAATGGGACGCACAGGAAGGCATTATCGATCCGCTGAGCATGCCGCATACGCGCTCGGCCAATTCCGCGATCGACAAGGTCGCGCCGCAGCATACCGCAGTGGCGCAGATGCTCGCCGACTATGGCGACAGTGACCTGCTGTGCTACCGCGCACCCGCGCCGTCGGAGTTGATCGAGAGGCAAGCCCTGCACTGGGACCCGCTGCTGGATTGGGCCGAGACGCGACTGGGCGCGCGGCTTGACACGGCCACCGGCGTTATCCATGTGCCGCAAAACCCCGAGGCACTGGCGCGACTGTCCGCGCAAGTGCATGCGCTGGATGCATTTGCGCTGACAGGGTTCCACGATCTGGTCAGTTTGTCGGGATCGCTGGTTCTGGGATTCGCGGCGATGCTTGACCACCGTCCGGTTGATGAAATCTGGCGATTGTCGCGGGTCGACGAGGATTGGCAGACCGAGCTTTGGGGTGACGATGACGAGGCCGCCGCGATGGCCGAGACGAAACGTTTGGCATTCGTGCATGCGAAAAGCTTTTATGATCTTTCGAGGCCCTTGGATAAACGCCCGTAGAAGCGGCTGATGCTTTAAAAATCATCAATGCGGCTTTCCATTCCGTGATGATTGTCTTGACGGATTGCGATGAATCCGCCCAAACTCCAACCGCATGAGGGGGTAACTTCCCCTGCAACACACGATCCGGTCCGTCAGGAGCGGAGAAAACGCTCTGACAATGAGCGGTTAATCAGGAAGAGGTAAAAATGAACAAAAAAGTATTCTTGGGTGCGCTGACGATTGCTGGCTTGGCTGCGGGCGCGTCAGCGGCTGCGACGCTTGACGATGTCAAAGCGCGGGGCAGCCTCAAGTGCGGTTCCAACGAAGGTCTTGCAGGTTTTGCAGCACCGGATTCGAACGGTGTCTGGCAAGGCTTCGACGTTTCGCTCTGCCGTGCAATTGCTGCGGCGGTTCTGGGTGATGCGCAGGCTGTCGAGTTTGTCCCGTTGACCAGCCAGACACGCTTTACGGCGCTTGCCGCTGGCGAAGTCGATGTTCTGGTTCGGAACTCGACATGGACCTTCTCGCGCGACACTGACCTGAAACTGGATTTCAAGGGCGTCAACTACTATGATGGTCAGGGCTTCATGGTCCGTAACGACATCGGTGTGACATCCGCCAAGGAACTGGACGGCACCACTGTCTGCATCCAGACCGGCACCACTACCGAACTGAACCTTGCCGACTTCTTCCGCGTCAACAACATCAGCTACGAGCCCGTTCCAGTGGCAACCAATGCCGAAGGCCAGCAGCAGTATCTGGCTGGCGCTTGCGACGTCTACACCACAGACGTCTCCGGTCTGGCGGCCACACGCGCGACGTTCGAGAACGCGGGCGAGCATGTGATCCTTCCCGAGGTCGTCTCGAAAGAGCCGCTTGGACCCGCCGTGCGTCACGGTGACAGCGAGTGGGGCGATATCGTCTTCTGGACCTTGAACGCGCTGATCGCAGCTGAAGAGTATGGCGTCACGTCCGCCAACGTGGCCGAGCTTGCTGCGGGTCCGACGGCAAACCCCGAAATCAACCGTCTTCTGGGCACCGAAGGTGAACTGGGCGCGATGATGGGGCTGGATGCCGATTGGGCCGTGCGCGCGATCTCCGCTGTAGGCAACTACGGTGAAGTGTTCGAGCGCAACATCGGTGAAGGCACGCCGGTCGGTCTGGCCCGCGGTCTGAACGCCCAGTGGACCGAAGGCGGCCTGCTTTACGCACCGCCGTTCCGTTGATCAACTGACGAAAACGGGGTCCGGGCATAGCTCGGGCCCTTTTTCGTATCGCTAGCAATCAAATAGTGACCCTTCACGGGTCAGGCTTTCGCCTGACCTCAGTTTGTCCTTTTGTTTTCAGGAGTTTGCATGGCCGAAGCGACAGACCCGCCGCGCGAAACCTTCCGAGTGAGCCAGCTTCTGTATGACGCGCGATACCGCTCGATGACCATTCAGGTTGTCGCGGCAATCATTATCATGTTGCTGCTGGTGCAACTCGTCGACAACACGGTGACGAACCTTGCTGCCTTGGGCAAAGACATCCGCTTCAGTTTTCTCTGGAGCACCGCCGGATATGACATCAACCAGCAATTGATTCCGTTTACCTCGCAGGACACCCATGCCCGCGCGGCCTATGTCGGGATATTGAACACCCTTCTTGTGGCGTTTCTGGGGTGTATCCTTGCCACGATCCTCGGGGTTCTGGCGGGCGTGCTGCGCCTGTCCAAGAACTGGCTTATTGCGCGGCTGATGACCGTCTATGTCGAATGCATGCGCAACACGCCGCTGCTGATCTGGATCCTGATCGTCTTCGCCGTGCTGACCGAAGCCACACCACAGCCCCGCGAATTCCGCGAAGGCGGCAGCGCCTCGATGATCCTGTGGGACAGCGTCGCTATCTCCAACAGGGGCGTCTATATCCCGCGTCCGGTCTGGGCCGAGGGCTCCGGTCTCGTGGTCGCGGTTCTCGTGCTCTCGATCATCGGCATCTTCGTGTTGCGCTATATCGCCCGCAAACGTCAGCAGGATACGGGCCAGCAACTGCCGGTGTTCCGGCTGTCTCTGGCCCTGTTTGTGGTGCCGGTGACGCTGGCGTTCTTCGCATTGGGCCGGCCGATCACGCTGGACCTGCCGGAACTAGGCGGTTTCAACTTCGCGGGCGGTTTGCAGATCCGCAACTCGTTCATCGCGCTATGGTTAGCGCTGGCGCTTTACACCTCTGCCTTCATTGCAGAGATTGTGCGCTCCGGCATTCTCGCCGTCTCGCGCGGCCAGACAGAGGCGGCCTTTGCGCTTGGCATGCAGCCCAACCGCACGATGAGCCTGATCATCCTGCCGCAGGCGTTGCGGGTCATCATTCCGCCGCTGATCTCGCAATATCTGAACCTGACCAAGAACTCCTCGTTGGCGATTGCCGTGGGCTATATGGATGTGCGCTCGACGCTTGGCGGGATCACGATCAACCAGACCGGGCGGGAGCTCGAAGGGATGCTGCTGCTGGGGATATTCTATCTGATCACCAGCCTGATTATCGCGAGTCTGATGAATCTCTACAACGCCAGCGTCAAGTTGAAGGAGCGATGATATGAGCACGCAAAGCGCCCCTTCCATCGCCTATGTCCGCCGCGAGATGCTGGCTGAAACGCCGCCGCCGCCCGGTGAAACCGGTGCAATGCGGTGGATCAGGGAGAACCTTATCTCGTCGTGGCTCAATACGCTGCTGACGCTTCTGGCCCTCTTCACCATTTGGTGGGTTTTGTCGGCGATCCTGCCGTGGACATGGAACGGTATCTGGAATGCCAGTTCCCTTAACGAATGCCGCGCGATCCGTGATGCGCGCGGACTGGAAACAGCAGCCTGCTGGGCCGTCATCAACGAGCGGTGGTTGCAGATCCTGTTCGGGTTCTACCCCACCGATGACCGTCTGCTTGCGACATTGTTCCACGCGGACGCGCTTGAGGCGGCAGGCGGGGTTGAGGCGGTTTTCGGCGGTGGCATGAACGCGACCCAGCGGGTGGAATTCGTCTCGGCCATGAAAAACGACACCAGTAACCTGCTCATCTTCCTGTTCGGCTACTGGCGCCCGCTTGTGGCCGTGGCTTTGCTGACAGTCGCCGTCGCGCCGGTTCTCTACTCGAATCTGCCCCGCGTTATGTTGCTGTTCACTCTGGCCTATCCCTTCATCGCCTTTTTCCTGCTTTGGGGCGGGTCGGTCTGGCTGCCGGTTTTCGTGGCCGTGGGGCTTGTCGCCAGTGTCCTGATCGGGCGGTTGGTCGGAGCGAAATTCGGGATGCTCGGCGGAACTTTGGCCGGTATCCTCGCCTTCCTGCTCTACTTCATGAACCCTCTGTCTTTCCTTGGCGTGAACGGGCTGTTCCCGATCCTGCCGCATCTTGTGCGGGACATGACCATCGCGGTGCCATGGGGGCTGACCTATATCCCCTCGGACAGGTTCGGCGGCTTCATGCTGGCTATCATCATCGGCACATCGGGAATTGTCCTGTCGCTGCCCTTGGGAATCGCGCTGGCGCTGGGGCGTCAATCCTCGATGCCGCTGATAAAATGGGTCTGCGTTGCGTTTATCGAGGTGATCCGCGGCGTGCCGCTGATCGTCTGGCTGTTCACCGCCTCGCTGCTGCTGAACTACTTCCTGCCACCGGGCACCACTTTCGATCTGTTGTTGCGGGTGATCATCATGGTCACGCTGTTTGCCTCGGCCTATCTGGCCGAAGTGGTGCGTGGCGGTCTGGCGGCCTTGCCCGCAGGACAGTATGAGGCGGCGAACTCGCTTGGACTGGATTACTGGAAGTCGATGCGGCTGATCGTGCTGCCGCAGGCGCTCAAGATCTCGATTCCCGGCATCGTGAACACCTTTATCGGGCTGTTCAAGGATACCACGCTGGTCGTCTTCATTGGTCTGCGCGACCCGTTGGGCCTGACGAATGCGATCCGCGCGACGGGGGAATGGAACGGCATCTACTGGGAGCTTTATATCTTCGTGGGCCTGCTGTTCTTCGTCTTCTGCTTCTTCATGTCCCGTTATTCAATGTATCTGGAGCAACGCCTCCGGACCGATCATCGTTAAGGAGAGTGCAATGGCCGATACAGGACTAAGCGCAGCCCCGATTCCCCGCATCGAAACCAAAGTGTCTGACGAGGTCGCGATCTCGATCGAGAGTATGAACAAATGGTTCGGCAGCTTCCACGTGCTGCGCGATATTGATCTGACCGTCTATCGTGGCGAACGGATCGTGATTGCAGGCCCATCCGGATCGGGAAAATCCACCCTGATCCGCTGCATCAACGCGCTGGAGGAACACCAGAAAGGCAAGATCACGGTGGACGGGACGGTGCTGTCATCTGACCTCAAGAATATCGACCGTATCCGGTCCGAGGTCGGGATGGTGTTCCAGCATTTCAATCTGTTCCCGCATCTGACGATCCTTGAGAACTGCACCCTCGCGCCGATCTGGGTCCGCAAGATCCCCAAGCGCGAGGCCGAGGAAATTGCGATGCATTTCCTTAACAAGGTCAAGATTCCCGAACAGGCCGACAAATATCCCGGCCAGTTGTCAGGCGGTCAGCAGCAGCGTGTGGCGATTGCCCGCTCGCTCTGCATGCGCCCGCGCATCATGCTGTTCGACGAGCCGACATCGGCGCTGGACCCCGAGATGATCAAGGAAGTGCTGGATACGATGGTGAGCCTTGCCGAGGACGGTATGACGATGATCTGTGTCACCCATGAGATGGGCTTTGCACGCCAAGTCGCGAACCGTGTGATCTTTATGGATCAGGGTCAGATCGTGGAGCAGAACGAGCCGGAAGAGTTCTTCAATAACCCGCAATCTGACCGGACCAAGCTGTTCCTGAGCCAGATTCTGGGGCATTGAGCGCCGTCCGCCAACGCGCTGAAACGCCGCCCTCAGGGCGGCGTTTTCATTTCAGATCAGCGGGGATTGCAAAGGCGACGGCGCGGCCCGTACCGTAGTGCAGCGCCGCCCAGTCCGGGATGTCGAATGTCACCACCAGCGTGGCACTTGTGGGATAGTCGTCAAAGCGGGGATGATCCGGCGCTTTGGCCACCAGATCAGCCGCAAAGGCCGCGATGCCCGGGTTGTGGCCCACCATCAGGACGCAAGCGCCGCTGGCTGTTTGCAAAGCGTCCAGCATAGTGTCGGGATCAGCATGATAAAGCGAAGGCAACGGGCGGATTGCTGCGTCGAGCCTGAGCCCTGCGAAGGTTTCTTGCGTGCGAGTGGCCGTTGAACACAACACCTCATCGGGTAACTGCCTTTGCTGGCGCAGCCATTCCCCCATGAGAGGCGCATCGCTCGCGCCTCGTGCGTTCAGCGGGCGGGCATGATCGGGCAGACTGGCGCTGCCCCAGTCGGATTTGGCATGGCGCATCAGAATCAGGGTGCGGGTCATTGAAAAGCTTTCATGTGAAAGGCGGATTGTGCGGGCAATCTGCCATGCGCCGCGCTGACGGGACAGGCCCGCCGCACCGCACAGCCGCGAGCGATGCAATCATGCCCTTCACTGCCTGCGATATAGGCACGACAGGCGGGCACGTCATAGCCGCTATCGTCCAGTGCACCGACGGGGCAGGCGTCAAGGCAAGGGCGCTCCTCACAGGTCAGGCAGGGGCTGGCTGCGGGAGGCGCGTGGAGCTCAAGGCGGACTGGCAAGGCCAGCGCACCGCGATAGGAAATGAACAGCCCCGCCCGATCATGGATCAACAGACCGACGGGCGAATCCCATGCCCGTTTGGACGCAGCGGCCCACCGCAGAAACGGCTGATAGGGCGCACCGCCGAAGGGGAAAAGCGCCTTCCCCCCAAGCTCTTGCGCAAGCTGCCCGATCACGCGCATCGACCAGCGGTCCATCGGCTCGGGTGCCCCGTCCCGATACTCGGGGCTTGCCTGAAAGGCTGGCCAGAATTGCGGCTCGCACGGCGAGAGCAGGATCAGCGTGCCGGTGCCAGCCGGGCAGCCATGTTCGGGAAGGGGATGGAATGCCCCGGCGATATCCAGATGCACCGCACGGGCCGCAGACAGCAGCGCGTCATATTCCGCAAGCGGCGCATCGGTTTGTGTCAATCGAAGCGCGCCCGGATCAGCGAGCCTGCGCCATGTTCGGTGAACAACTCCAGCAGCGTCGCATTCGGCGCGCGCCCGTCAAGTATCACGACCGCGCGCACACCGCCTTCAATTGCCGCCAAGGCTGTCTCGGTCTTGGGGATCATCCCCCCCGCGATGGTACCATCTGCTGTCATCGTGCGGATCTGTTCGGCGGTGATGGCCGTCAGAACCTCGCCCTCCTTATTCTTGACGCCAGCCACATCGGTCAACAGCAACAGCCGATCCGCTTTCAACGCGGCTGCAATCGCCCCCGCCGCCGTGTCGCCGTTGATGTTGAACGTCTCGCCGTTGCGCCCCGCACCCAGCGGTGCGATGACGGGGATGACGCCCGCGTCAAACATGTTGTGCAGGATCGTAGGATCAATCTCGGAGGGGGTGCCGACCAGACCCAGATCAGGATCGGTCTGCTCGCAAAAGATCAGGTTGGCATCCTTGCCTGACAGGCCCACAGCGCGCCCGCCCTGAGCATTGATCGCCTGCACGATCCGCTTGTTGACGCGGCCCGACAGGACCATCTCGACCACTTCCATCGTGGCTTCATCTGTCACGCGCTTGCCGCGCACGAAATCGGATTTGATCTGCAGCTTCTCCAGCATCTCGTTGATCATCGGGCCACCGCCATGCACGATCACCGGGTTGACGCCAACCTGCCGCATCAGCACGATGTCACGGGCGAAAGTATCCATCGCCTCGTCATCGCCCATGGCATGGCCGCCGAACTTGATGACAACGATAGCCCCGGCATAGCGTTGCAGGTAGGGCAGGGCCTCGGACAGGGTCCGGGCGGTGGCGATCCAGTCGCGGTTCATGTCTCTTTTTTTCATCCCGTGTTCCTCTTGCGCCCCTGTCCTATCGGCTGGGGTCGCGCCTGCCAAGAGCCGCGTTGTATCGGCCAAGCGTAGTGATAGGGTCGGCGCAGAGGCGCAACAAGAGGAACCGTGCCATGGCCGAGAGACGAAAGACCCTGCTTCTGACTGGCGCGAGCCGCGGCATCGGGCATGCCACCGTGCGACGGTTCAACGCCGAGGGCTGGCGCGTTCTGACCTGTTCACGCCACGCCTTCCCCGAAGAATGCCCCTGGGGCGGCGGTGCCGAAAACCATGTGCAGATCGATCTGGCCGATCCCAACGATACGATCGCCAAGCTGGCCGATATCCGCGAACGCCTCGACGGACGGCTGGATGCGCTGGTCAACAATGCAGGCATCTCGCCCAAGGGCAACACGGGCGAGCGGCTGAATACGATCAGCACCGACCTGCGGACATGGGGGCATGTGTTCCATGTCAACTTCTTCGCCTCGGTCGTGCTGGCCCGCGGTTTGAAAGAGGAGCTAGCCGCCGCACGCGGCTCTGTCGTGAACATCACCTCGATTGCAGGCGCGCGGGTGCATCCTTTCGCGGGGGCCGCCTATTCCACATCCAAGGCTGCGCTTGCCGCTTTGACCCGCGAAATGGCGCATGATTTCGGCCCCTTCGGCGTGCGCGTCAACGCGGTGGCTCCGGGAGAGGTGGAAACCTCGATTCTGTCACCCGGGACAGACAAGATTGTGGAGAAACTGCCAATGCGCCGTCTGGGCCAGCCCGAAGAGGTGGCCGCGACGATCTTTTTCTTGTGTTCGGATCAGGCCTCCTACATCACCGGCACCGAGATTGAGGTGAATGGCGGCCAACACGTGTGATCGGTGAAGAAGGAGGGGGCGCTGCCCCCCGTCCTGCGGACTCCCCCCGGGATATTCGGGGCAAGAAGAAACTTCAGACGAGAGTGGCGATGATGGCGCGCAGGGTGGGGATGCCCTCACCCTTCTCGGAGGAGGTGACGATGAGTTCCGGGAAGGCCGCGGGATGTTTCACCAAGGCGGCGCGGACCTGATCCAGCACCGCATCGCGTTCAGCGACCTTGATCTTGTCCACTTTGGTCAGCACGACCTGAAATGTCAGCGCCGAGGAATCCATCAGCGACATGATCTCGTCATCCACAGGTTTGACGCCGTGGCGCGCATCGATCAGCACGAAGGCGCGGCGCAGCGTCTGGCGACCCGAGAGATATTGCTTCAACAGTTTTTGCCATTTCGCCACGACAGCGACGGGCGCGTTGGCGTAGCCATAGCCGGGCAGATCGACCAGATAATGGCTGCTGCCCACTTCGAAAAAGTTGATCTCCTGCGTGCGGCCCGGCGTGTTGGAGGCGCGCGCTAGCCCCTTGCGTCCCGTCAGCGCGTTGATCAGGCTCGACTTGCCGACGTTGGAGCGACCGGCGAAACAGACCTCAATCCGGTCTGCCGGAGGCAGACCCGTCATGGCGACAACGCCCTTGAGGAACTCGATCGGCCCAGCAAAGAGCAGGCGTCCCCTTTCGGCGGTCTGCGGATCAGGCTCTTCGGAAAGAGGGAAAGGTAGATGTTGCATCACAAAAGCTCCGCCCTGTCGTCAATGGCGATCGGTCCCGTTTCGATGACCTCCGCATGGACGCAAAAATCCTCATGGTCCCATTGCTCTTTGAGAAAGCGCAAAAGGTCACAGTCACGCAGGCCGGTATCGGTATTGGCTGAAGGTGCTGCACAACGGCCGCTGCGCTCCACGATACGCAATGTTGCGCCGCCAAGACGCAGATCGCGCCCGATCCAGTCGAATTCCTCCCATGCGGGCAGGTCGGCCAGCCAGATATTGGCGCGCCAGCGTTCTAATTGAAGCGCGCGACCCAGCCGCCCCTCGACGGCGCGATGCGAGGCAATATTGCCGATCGTGAGCGACGGATAATCGCTGTCGGTCATACCGCGCCCGGGGACGCGGATCACGCGGGCGGGTTGCGCGCGGCCCGTTGCTGTCAGCGGGCGCACCCAGTCCAGCAGAGTATCGGGCTGCAGATCGGGTGCGACTGTCAGGCTGTCTTGCGCGGGATGGCTGAGGGTTATGGTTTCCCCGTCAGCATGCAGCGCGCACCGGATGGCCGCAAGCGCGGGCGAGGAGGCCACGCGCGTGAAGCCCTGACAGGACGACCAAGCGCTGTTACCCGCCTGTGATGCCTCATGCGCGATGGCCCAGACCCTGTCACCCGGCAGGCACTGATGCGCTGTCAGATGTGCCGCCGTGACGGCCTCGCGACCGTGCGACTTGACGGGATAGCGCCAGATCTGTGCCAGCCGGCCCATCACTTCTCGCCGGTTTTGGGTTTGCGCTGGAAGCTGCCCTTGATGTTGCCGAACACATCCGGCTTGAAGCCCTGACTGCGCATGATCAGATATTGCTGCGTGAAGGTGATCGTGTTGTTCGCGATCCAGTAGACCACCAGCCCGCTGGCAAAGCCGCCGAGCATGAACATGAAGACCCATGGCATCCAGGCAAAGATCATCGCCTGCGTGGCATCAGTGGGTGCCGGGTTGAGCTTTTGCTGCAACCACATCGACACGCCCAGCAGGATCGGCAGCACCCCGATGAAGATCAGCGCCATGAACGAGTTCGGGTCGGGCGCCGCCCACGGCAGCAGGCCGAAGAGGTTGAAAATCGAGCTTGGGTCCGGCGCGCTGAGATCGTTCAGCCAGCCGACCCACGGCGCGTGGCGCAGTTCCAGCGTGACGAAAATCACCTTGTAGAGCGAGAAGAAGATCGGGATCTGCAACAGGATCGGCAGACAGCCCGAGGCCGGATTGACCTTCTCCTTTTTGTAAAGCTCCATCATGTCTTTCTGGAGCTTCTGGCGGTCGTCTCCGGCGGATTTCTTCAGCTCCTCCATCTTGGGCTGAAGTTCCTTCATCTTGGCCATCGAGACATAGGATTTGTAGGCCAGAGGAAACAGCGCCGCTTTGATCAGAAGCGTCAGCGCGATAATGGCCCAGCCCATTGATCCGGTCACACCCATTCCGGCCAGCCATGCGTTGATATAGTGCAGGACCGCGAAAATCGGCTTGGTCAGAAAGAAGAACCAGCCCCAGTCGATGGAGTCGATAAAGCGGTCAACACCGCCCTCGCGTTCATAGGCGCGGATGGTGGCCCATTCCTTGGCCCCTGCGAACAGCCGCGTCTCAGCGGTGATGATCTGGCCGGGTGCGACGGTCTGCGTCGGCAGAACGGCTTCGGTCTGGTAGATGTCGCGGTTGGAGTCGTATTTCGCGACCGACTTGAACGGGCTGCCAGGGGCAGGGATCAGGGTGGTCATCCAGTAGTGGTCTGTGAAACCAGTCCAGCCGTTCTCGCTCACCTGCGTGACCTCGGCGCGCGCGCCTTCGCGGTCATTGAAGGCGAAATCCGGCATGTCGTCGTAATTGGTTTCGGTCAGAGTTCCGTCGGCCATCGCCACGAGACCTTCGTGGAGGATGAAGAAATTCTTCAGCCCCTGCGGCTCGCCGTGGCGCGCAAGGATGCCGTATGGCGCCATGCTGACGGTGTCGGTACCTGTGTTCTCGACACTCTGGGTCACCGTGAACATGAAGTCTTCATCGATGGCGATCTGCCGGCGGAAAATCTGGCCGTTGCCGTTCTCCCAGATCAGCGAAACAGGCGCACCCGGGCTGAGCGTCTCTCCGCTCTCCTGCTGCCAGAGGGTGTTGGCCCCGGGCACGTCATCGGGCTGCAATCCGGAGCCGGGTGCCCAGCCGTAAAGCGCGTAATAGGCGTTCGGCTGGCCGATCGGGGACAGCAGGGACACGATATTCGCGCCCGGTTCAAGGCTTTCGCGGTAATTCTTGAGCGCAAGCTGATCGATTCGTCCGCCCTGAAGCGAGATGGACCCCGTCACGCGCGCCGTCTCTATCGCGATGCGCGGCGCATCCTGCGCGGGTTCGGCTGCCTCTGCCGTGTCGGTTGCGCCAGCGTCTGCTTGTGTTGGCGTTGTGGCGAGCGGGGCAGATGTTGTCGCAGGATCGTTTGGATCCACTACCGGCGCTTCCGGCGGTGGAAACAGCACGAACCAGATCAGAATAACGGCAAAGCTCAGCGCAGTTGCCAAAAGAAGGTTCTTGTTCTGATCGTTCATCGCGCGCTCCGGCCGGTCCTGTCTGAGTGAGGCAGGTTCAACAGAGTGCAGACCCAAAGGTCAAGCGGATTATAGGCAGAAAAGGGTATTCTGCGGCCATTCGCCTTGTTCCGGCATGGCTGGCGCTGATGCTGCGGGGCGCGTTGCGCGTATGTCCGGAGTGGCTCAGTCGGCTGTGCGACCGATCAACGGGGTTTGCTGCAATTTGGCGTTATGGGCCTTTATCCAATCCGCCGTCTGCGCAAAAGGCATCGGGCGCGCGATGCCAAATCCCTGCACATGGCGACATCCGAGTTGTGCCAGCATTGCATGTTCTCCTACCGTTTCAACACCTTCGGCGACGGTTCCAAGATCAAGCCGGTCCGCCATGGTGAGGATCGCGTTCACCATGCGTTGCTGTTCGGGGTCGCGGTCCACTTTCATCACAAATGAACGATCAATCTTTATCCGTGTCACGGCAAACCGTCGGATCGACGAGATGGAGGCGTGCCCGGTACCGAAATCGTCCAGATCAATGCCGCAACCCAATTTGGCCAGACCATTGATATTGCGGGACACCGTGTCATCGGGATCGGCGGCCACGACGGTTTCCAGAACTTCCACGGTCAAACGGGATGCGGAAAGTTCGAACCTGTCCAGTTCCCACCGGATCTTGTCGATCAGTTTGGGATTGCGTAGCTCATCCTTGGAGAAATTGACGCCGACCGACGGGATGTGAATGCCCGCGGCATCCCAGTCCTGCAAGGCGGTAAGGGCGTGGTAGAGCATCACCTCCCCCAGACGCTCCATCTGGTGGTGCTGTTCCAGCACGGGCAGGAACTCTGCGGGCGAGATCAGCCCACGCTCGGGGTGGGACCAGCGCGCCAGAGCCTCGAACCCGGTGATGAAACCTGTATC
This sequence comes from Rhodobacterales bacterium, assembly GCA_047921295.1. GTDB lineage: Bacteria > Pseudomonadota > Alphaproteobacteria > Rhodobacterales > Rhodobacteraceae > Seohaeicola. Next base: position 36,608 of record JBLRWK010000030.1, on the reverse strand, counting down.
GGTCGATATCTGAGGCTGAAACCAAGGCCGGATTTGATCCGAATCGAGCGCGGAGGCCGCCTGATCGGCTGGCAGGCCCGCAAGCCCGTAGGGTTGGCGTATCCTGTCAGTATAGGCGCGGATAGCCGACGGCCCGTTCATCTGTGCTTCGTGCAGGGCGGCGCGTGCGGCCTCCAGCAGGCTGGTGCTGTCGGGGCCGGGATTGCGGGCGCCAAGACAGAAACCGACGGAGCAGGACAGATAGATGGTGGTGGCATCCAGCGAAAGCGGCTCCTCCACCGCGCGTTGCAGCCTGCCTGCGATCTGGATCGCGGTTTCAAGGTCCAGCAGGCGCATCGGAGCGAGAACAATCCCGAACTGGCCATTCGTCAGCCGCAGCACAGGATCATCGTCACGCAGGGCAGTAGTAAGACGAGCGGTCGGCTTGTGGGTCAGCATCTCTGCGGTGGCTGCCCCGTAACGGTCTGCCACGTCGGGAAAATCATCAATCGCCAACATGATGCAGGCGGTGGATTGCCCGGCTTTTGCGGCGTTGGCGAGGGCATCCTGAACGGCCAGATCAAAGCCCGCCATTGTCCCTTTATCCGGAGCCTCTGTCTCGGGAGCCCCACGCGCTGTTCGCATCATGCCTGCAGCGGCATAGATGACTGGCAAGCCCAGTGCCGTGATCATAAGCCACACCTCCCCGCCGAGCCAGAAAGCCGCGAGGGTCAAGGCCGGTAGAAAGGCAAGGGCTTGCGGCCCTGACATTGCCCCCCGGGCCAGATGAAGCCGCCGCGCCGGATCATTCTTTGCAATTCGAGGCATGCACTGTTCCTGTCCTGTTCTCAGGGCAGGTTATGCGGATTCCCTCAACAGCGGTTTAACGCAACTGCGGCGGCACCGTCTCGACTTGATCGAATTTTACCGAACTGCGGGTGAGCCCTGCGAAATCGAACAGGGCAGGGTCCAGCAGATGGGAGGGGCGGGCATTCATCAATGCGCGGAACATGACCTGCCGCCTGCCGGGGCTGTTCTTTTCCCAACCGTCCAGAATTTGTTTGACCTGCTGGCGTTGCAAGCCGTCCTGCGAGCCACATAGATCGCAAGGGATGATCGGATACTCCATGGCGCGGGCGAACCGCTCGCAATCCTGCTCGGACACATGGGCCAGCGGGCGCAGGACGAACAGATCGCCCTCTTCGTTTACCAGTTTGGGCGGCATCGTCGCCAGCCGCCCGCCGTGAAACAGGTTCATGAAAAATGTCTCAAGAATATCATCGCGGTGATGGCCCAGCACAACGGCGGAACACCCCTCTTCGCGGGCGATCCGGTAAAGATTGCCGCGCCGCAGACGCGAGCAGAGCGAACAATATGTGCGGCCAGCGGGCACTTTGTCCATCACGATGGAATAGGTGTCCTGATATTCGATGCGGTGCGGCACGCCCATGCGTTCCAGAAACTCCGGCAGCACGGTTGCCGGAAAGCCGGGCTGGCCCTGATCCAGATTGCAGGCCAGAATGTCCACCGGCAACAGCCCGCGCCATTGCAATTCGTGCAGCACCGCCAGCAGGGTGTAGCTGTCCTTGCCACCCGACAGGCAGACCAGCCAGCGCGGGCGCGCTTCGGAATTGGCGGGGTCGCGTTCGATCATGCCGTATTGCTCGATCGCCTCGCGCGTGTTCTGCACGATGCGTTTGCGCAATTTCTTGAACTCGGTGCTTTTGGGGGCACCGTGAAACAGCGGGTGGATATCGTCGGAATCGTCAAGCATGCTTGGCCTCGTTTGTCCTGCATTCAATATCCTGCGATCTGTTGAAATGCCAGTGCCGCGCGACCTTGTGCATCCAGTTCGCCGGGCGCGCCGTATCACCTTTCAAAGGACAGGAGAGATTGATGATGCGGATATTCGCGGCAGCGATGGTATTGGTTTTGGCGGGATGTACGGGGAAACCGGCGCTCGATGATGAAAAACTCAGCACGCGCAATCTGAATCTTGAGGAATTCTTCGAAGGCAGGACAGTCGCATATGGCCAGTTTCAGGATATTTTCGGCACGGTGCGCCGCCGTTTCGAAGTCGAGATCGAAGGGACGTGGGATGGCCGGACGCTGACACTTGTGGAGGATTTTGTCTATGAGGATGACAGCACCGAGCAGCGTGTCTGGACGCTGGTGAAAACCGGAGAGGATACGTGGCGCGGCACCGCTCCCGGTGTGATCGGCGAGGCATTCGGCAAGGAGCGGGGGGATACGTTCAACTGGCGCTACACGATTGACCTGCCGGTGCCCGATGGCAACATGCGCGTTACTTTCGATGACTGGATGTGGCTGCTGACCGAAGACCGGCTGCTGAACCGCGCCTATATGCGGCGGTTCGGGGTGGATATCGGCGAGGTGATCATCACCTTCGAGAAGCAAGGCTAAGGGCCGCCTGTACCGGATGATGAAAATGTTTCGTGACGGGTGCAGGTGATGCGGCGCGGACCTGTCGGGTGGCCTCAGTCGGCCCTTTGGTCCTTGTTCGGCCCGTGATCATGCCCGCAACCCTTGCGCTCCGGCACAGGGTCATAGCCCGATCCGCCCCATGGATGGCACCGTCCGATCCGGCGTGCGGCAAGCCAGCTTCCCTTGATCGCACCGTGTTTCTCCAACGCTTCCAGCGCATAGGCAGAACATGTCGGCAGATAGCGGCAGTTGAAGCCGACCCACGGCGAAAAGATCAGCCGGTAGGCGCGCACGGGCAGGGCAACGATATGGGCAAGCGGGGTCATGCGCGGCTCTGATGCAGTTTTTTCAGTGCCGATATAAGGTCGCGTTTGAGATCCTCAAAGGGGCGTGTGGCCGTCGCCTCCGGCCGACCGATCAGGACATAGTCCCATCCGTCGCGGCCATGGTGCGGTAGAACCAGCCTGGCAATCTCCCGCAGGCGTCGCTTGGCGCGGTTGCGCGCAACGGCATTGCCGACCTTTTTGGTGCAGGTAAATCCGACACGGATACCCGTGACGGGTTCGTCGGTGCGGCGCAGGCGGGCCTGCAACATCAGGCCTGCCGTTCCCTGACGGCCAGCGCGGGCGCAGCGCAGGAAATCGGCGCGGACCTTCATCACATGGATGCGGGGGGGATCGGCGGTTGCCGGACAAACGGAAACCGCCGGGGGCTTGTCCCCGGTGCTGGCGGTTCTGCCAGTCTCGGGAGCCTCCGGCGGTGTCATGCCTAATCCTAAAGTACGGGCGCTTACGCGCTCAGCACCTTGCGGCCACGCGCGCGACGCGCGTTCAGGATCTTGCGGCCATTTTTCGTGGCCATACGTGCGCGAAAGCCGTGACGGTTCTTACGCACGCGGTTCGATGGTTGAAAGGTGCGTTTCATCGCTCCGTCTCCAAAACAAATGCCAGCATACGCGAGATTCGCGCTGGGCCGTGATATCCGAAGCCCGTCCTATAGACATGGGTTTGGGCCAAGTCAAACCGTGCGCGGCGCTTTTCGGGCGGTTTTGCTACAAAAAACGCGGCGCGCAGGGGTCTTATACCGCAAAGCCGGCGTAAATGTTTCAATAACCGCGCAAACGCGGGCACTTTCTCGCGGCTTTCTCCCTTTAAGATCAAGGCCGCGTGAACAGCAGGGCAAAACCCTGTCATTACCTGACTGCACCGCGCATCTTGGCACGAATATGAAGTGCAGGATCAGGATATGCGTGAAATGAGTGAGAACGACCCACAACCGGAGGCGCAGAAGAACGGTTTGCTGCGCCGCCTGCCTCTGATTGCGATCCTGATCGTGGCGGCGGTGGGGGCCTTCACGTTGCGTGACGTGCTGACCTTCGAGATGTTGCGCGACAATCGTGCCGCCTTGCTGGATTTCCGCGATGCGAATTACGCGGCAACCGTGGTGCTGTTCATGCTGGCCTATGCCGTATTCGTCGCCTTTTCCCTGCCCGGCGCCACGCTTGCGACGCTGACGGGCGGGTTTCTTTTCGCGACATTTCCCGGCGCGTTGTTCAATGTAACGGCGGCAACTATCGGGGCCACGCTGCTGTTTCTGGCGGCCCGCTGGGGCCTAGGAGACAGGTTGGCCGCACGGATGGAGGCGAGCGAGGGTACGGTGAGACGGCTCAAGAACGGCATTGACGAGAACCAGTGGTCGATGCTGTTCCTGATCCGTCTTGTGCCCGCCGTGCCGTTCTTCGTCGCCAATCTGGTGCCTGCGCTGGTCGGCGTGCCGCTAAACCGTTTTGTGATCTCGACCTTTCTGGGCATCATTCCCGGTGGTGTTGTCTACACCTCGGTCGGGGCCGGGCTGGGGCAGGTTTTCGAGCGCGGTGAGACGCCAAATCTGGGCATCATTTTCGAGCTACAGATATTGCTGCCGCTGTTGGGTTTATGTGCACTGGCCGCGCTGCCGGTGGTAATTAAGGCGCTGCGGCGCGGGAAGGCTCTCTGATGGCGGAAATCAAGACAGATATTCTGGTGATCGGCGCTGGCTCCGGCGGTTTGTCGGTTGCGGCTGGGGCGGTCCAGATGGGCGCGGATGTTACCCTGCTGGAAGGGCACAAGATGGGGGGAGACTGTCTGAACTACGGCTGCGTCCCCTCCAAGGCGCTGCTGGCGGCGGGACATGCGGCCCATGCGATGACAACAGGTGCCGCGATGGGGATCACCCCGGTTGCGCCGCAGATCGACTATGCGGCGGCCAAGGATCATGTGGCCCGCGCGATTGCCACAATCGAACCTGTCGATAGTCAGGAGCGGTTTGAGGGGCTTGGCGTGCGGGTGATCCGCGCTTTCGGGCATTTTACAGGGCCGAACACGGTGCAGGCGGGCGACGATACCATCACCGCGCGGCGAATCGTCATCGCGACCGGCTCGCGCCCTTTCGTGCCGCCGATCCCGGGGCTGGATACCGTGCCCTATCTGACCAACGAGACCCTGTTCGAGTTGCGGACGCGCCCCGATCATCTGCTGATCATCGGCGGTGGGCCCATCGGGATGGAAATGGCGCAGGCGCATCGGCGTCTGGGGTGCGAGGTGACCGTGATCGAAGGGTCCAAGGCGCTGGGCAAGGATGATCCCGAACTCGCATCGGTGGTTCTGGACCATCTGCGCGGCGAGAGCATCGCAATCGAGCAGGATGCGCCTGCCGCTGCCGTTCGTGGCAAGGCGGGGGAAATCGAGGTCGAGGTGAAGGACGGGCGCGTGTTCAAGGGCACGCATCTGCTGATCGCCGTGGGGCGGCAAGCGAATACCGACAAGCTCAACCTTTCGGCCGCAGGGATCGAGACAACCAAGACCGGCCTCAAGGTGGATGACCACCTGCGCACCACGAACAAGCGCGTTTACGCCATCGGTGATGCCGCAGGGGGGCTGCAATTCACCCATGTTGCGGGCTATCATGCGGGGCTGATTATCCGGCAGGCGCTGTTTTCGCTGCCCGCCAAGCAGAAAACCGCCCATCTGCCGCGCGCGACATATACAGACCCCGAACTGGCGCAGGTCGGCCTTACCGAAGCCGAGGCGCGTGCCTCCTTCGGCAGCAGGCTCGAAATCGCGCGCTTCGAGTATCATCACAATGACCGCGCCATCGCGACCTTGCAAACCAAGGGTCTGATCAAGGTCATGGTCCACAAAGGCCGCCCCGTCGGTGTCTCTATTGTGGGTCATCAAGCCGGGGAACTGATCACCCTATGGTCCATGGCAATCGCCAACGGGCTGAAAATGTCGGCCATCGCGGGCATGGTTGCCCCATATCCCACTTTCTCCGAGATCAACAAACGGGCAGCAGGGGCCTATTTCTCGCCACGACTGTTTGATAACCCTATGGTAAAACGTGTTGTGGGTCTTGTGCAGAAGTGGCTGCCGTGACCCGGTAAAGAGGCGCTGATGCTGCATTCGCTTTCGGGACGATTCCTGATCCTGACCATCATCTTTGTGATGCTGGCCGAGGTATTGATCTTCGTTCCGTCCGTTGCACGCTTCCGCGAGGATTATCTGCTGCTGCGACTGGAGCGGGCGCAGATCGCCAGTCTGGCATTGCTGGCGGGCGATACGATCTCGCCCGAGCTGGAGGCCGAGCTTCTGCGCAATGCCGAAGTCTTCAACGTCGTGTTGCGGCGCGATGATGCGCGGCAACTGATACTGGCCTCACCGATGCCGCAAACCGTGGAGCGCACCTACGATCTGCGCGATCCGCCGGCAACGGAATCCATCCGCGACGCGCTGCTCCAGCTTTGGGACCCGACGCCCGAGGTGATCCGCGTCATCGGCAACCCCACCCGCGAGGCCGGACAGCTCATCGAGGTCACGATGGAGAGCACGCCGCTGCGCAACGCGATGATGGAATTCGGCGTGCGTATCCTCGTGCTGTCCGCCGTCATCTCGATTTTCACGGCAACTCTGCTGTTTCTGGCCGTGCAGCGCCTGCTGGTGATGCCGATCGCAAGGGTGGCCCGTGCCATGACGCATTACGCCGAGGCTCCGCAGGATGGCCGCCGCATCATCGCGCCCACCTCCGGCGTCACCGAATTGCGGCAGGCGGAAGACGCGCTGCAAAGCCTGCAGACGCAACTGACCGGCGCGCTCAAGCAAAAGGAGCGGCTGGCCCAACTGGGCGGTGCCGTGGCCAAGATCAGCCACGATCTGCGTAACATGCTGACATCGGCGCAGCTTTTCGTCGACCGGATCGAGATGTCCGAAGATCCGGCGGTCAAACGGCTGGCCCCGAAGCTGGTCAATTCCATCACCCGCGCGGTGCATCTGTGTGAAAGCACGCTCGCTTTCGGCAAGGCCGAGGAGCCCGCCCCGCGTCTGCGCGATGTGCTGTTGCTTGATGTGGTGTCCGATGTGCTCGACAGCGAAAGGCTGGCGCTGGGCGAGGCCGATATCAGCCTGTCCGAGGATGTGCCCGCCACCCTGACGGTTCGGGCCGATTCCGAGCAGCTTTACCGTGTGATCTTCAACCTTGTCCGCAACGCGAGACAGGCCATCGCGCAAACCGGCGATGCCGGCGAAATCAGCGTGGCCGCCCGCGATACCGGCGCGGCATGGATAATCCGCGTCAGCGACACTGGTCCCGGCCTGCCCGCAAAGGCGCGTGAATATCTGTTCCAGCCCTTTCAGGGCGGCGCGCGCAAGGGTGGCTCCGGCCTCGGCCTTGTAATCGCGCAGGACCTGATCCGCAGCCACGGCGGCAGCCTCGAACTGGAAAGCACAGGGCCGGATGGCACGATCTTCGTGATAACCCTGCCAAAAGAGGAGCGCTAAGCGCCCGTTTTCGGGTCTGCAAGGAGTTGGATAAAAAAGCACCAAGGCCCCTTGCCAACCCCCGCCCATAAGGCTAAACCCCGCCTCCACGGACTGGTAGCTCAGTTGGATAGAGTACTTGACTACGAATCAAGGGGTCGGGGGTTCGAATCCTCCCCAGTCCGCCACTTACCCCCTTACATCGCCTTGATATTGCTTCGTTTACCCCTTACCCCTGCGGTGGGGGTCGCGGTCCGCTTAGCGCAATGTGATACCTTGTCGAACAGCGGTCAATTTTTTCTCAACTCACGTTTCTGGCAAAGTTAGAGTTCAAGTTAACCTAACTCTACTCGTTTTGTCCAACTGGCGAAACCAAGGTTTTGAAGGTTGCTTCAAGCCGCGCCCAGTCTTTTGCGCGTTTGCGCTTTGAAAACAAAACCAGCGGGGAAATCGCGCTGAGAAGGGCTTTGGTTGCGGCCTTTGTTCTACCGAAGGGCGTGTTGTGTTTGATCGAGCAGTAAACGCGGGAGCGCCCGAGATGATAGCCCTTGATCCGGGCGACTTCCGCTGACCGGGCCGAGGAGGCTCCGCCGGTATGCATCACCTCTGCAGATGCAATGAAGTAAAGCGTTCCACGCTCACGACGCAACCGCAAGGAAAGGTCGTCATCTTCATAATAAAGGAAAATAAGGGGGTCAAAACCGCCGACGGCATCAAAGTCGGCTTTTCTGACAAAAATGGCTGAACCCGCCAGAACTGGCACTTCGCAGTCAGCGTCGACATTGCCGCGTGGCAGCCATTCTGCGCGGGGAAGCAGGTTACTCCGGCGTTTCAGGCTTGTAGCGCCGCTTTCATCCAATATCCGAGGGTTGAATGCTGACGCTGCGGGATACCGTGCGGCAGCGGTGCGCAGTGCCTCCAAAGCATGCGGGCGTATTTCGACGTCAGGGTTGAGAAATAGCAGAAACTCGGTTCGGGCTCTAGCTGCTCCGATGTTGCAAGCAACGCCAAATCCCTTGTTCTCGGAAAGCTCAACAAGTTCTGCATCATGATTTGCAGCGATCTGGCGGATGGCGGCGATGCTGGTGGACGCATTGTCCACGATAACGACCTTCACGCCTTCAGGCACCGAAGCGAGCATGCGGGGCAGTACAGTTTCACTGTTGAAAGATACGGTAACGATTGTAAGCCAATCATCCTTCGGTCTCATAGGGCAAATCCTAGCAGCAAGGCTGATATCGGTCAGAAACACCTTTGCGGATCTCTACCGGATGCTTTCGCAGAACGGAAGCTTCTCGCGTGGGCGGCTTAACAGGCCGTTGATGTCACCAAGCCCAGTTTACAAGTTCCTCAGATAGCGCGCGTCAAACGTAGGGCCTCGAGGATTGCGGCATGGGTGTTGCGTGAGGCAACGGCGTCTCCGATCCGAAACAGTTGGAACCGACCTGAGGCATTGGAAGCGACAGTTTGCGGTCTGAGTGTCAAAAGAGCTGCGTGGTCCACGGCCCCCAGATTGGAGGATAATGACTTGAGCGCGAGGTAAAGATCGTCGAGCGGTTGGGTGCCGTTGTTGACCACCACCTGATCGACCTCGCGTAGGCTGACCGCACCGCTCCAGTCGCTGCCCAGTACGGCCTCCAGCGCATTGCCCTGCCGTCTGATCGCCGTCAGCCGCCATGTGACGGTGAATGTCACCTCGCGATCCTGAAGCGCGCGCAGGAAGGGCGTCAACGTCATCGGCATGACCTCGTGTGAGAGGCTTCGGTCGGGCGAGACGATCTCGACCCTCGCGCCGGTGGCGGCGATGGTTTCGGCGGCCTGAAGCCCGGCGGTATCGCCTGCATTGTCAAAGATCAGCACGTCCCGGCCCGGCGAGACATCGCCCGACAGGATATCCCATGCCGTGACCGCCAGTTCGGTACCTTCGGACAATGGCACGCTGTGAGGCAGGCCGCCGGTCGCGATGATCACCGCATCGGGGCGGGCTCCGGACACGGTGTCGGGTTCGGCATAGCTGTTGAAGTGAAAACGCACCCCCAGCCTTTCGCATTCCGCCATGCGCCAGCCGATGATCGACAGCATCTCGCGCCGTCGCGGGGACTGGGCGGTCAGGCGGATCTGGCCTCCGGGATCGCTTGCCGCCTCGAACACGGTCACCATGTGACCGCGCAAGGCGGCCACGCGCGCCGCTTCAAGCCCGCCGGGGCCTGCGCCGACGACCACCACATGACGCTGTGTGTCTGCGGGGGCGATGGCATGCGGCAGCACCTGTTCGCGCCCTGTCGACGGGTTGTGAATGCACAAGGCGTCGCCTCCCTGCGCGCGCCGGTCAAGGCAGTAGTTCGCACCGACACAGGGCCTGATCCTGTCTTCCTGGCCCGCGCTGATGCGGGTCAGGATGTCGGGATCGGCCAAATGGGCGCGGGTCATGCCGATCATATCCACCATCCCCGTGGCAACCGCGTGCCGCGCCGTGGCGACATCGGGCACCTTGGCGGCATGGAACACCGGAAAGCCTGTGGCGGCACGAATATCTGCGGCGGCTTGCAGATGCGGTGCATTGCGCATGCCCTGCACCGGAATCATGTCGGTCAGCCCGGCATCTATGTCGATATGGCCGCGGGTGACATTGAGAAAATCGACCAGTCCGCTGTCCTTCAGTCGCTGCGATATTTCGAGCCCCTCGGATGCATCCACCCCGTCGGTGATCCGTTCATCTCCGGCATAGCGGATGCCCATCAGGAAATCCTCGCCGACGCGCACGCGCGCGGCGCGTAGCACGTCGAGGGTCAGCCGCATCCGGTTGTCCAGATCGCCGCCATAGGGCGCGTCCAGCTGGTTTGAACGGGGCGACCAGAACTGGTCAAGCAGATGCCCCGTGGCCAGAAACTCCACCCCGTCCAGCCCTGCGAACTTCATGCGTTCGGCGGCTGTGGCGTAATCGTCGATGATGCGGGCGATGTCCCAGTCTTCGGCGGTCTTCGCGGCATGGTGATGCGATACCTCGCGCTCGCCACAGGAGGAGACTGTCGGCAGCCAGTCCCCCCTGTCCCAACGCGTGCGCCGCCCGTGATGGGTGAGCTGGATCATCACAGCGCAACCGTGGTCGTGGCATTCGTCCGCCAGCAGCTTCATCCAAGGCACGATATCGTCGCTATAGGCCCTGACAGCACTGCCCGAAGGCGGGCTGTCCTGCGCCACCGAAGCCGATCCGACGGTCATCGTCAGCGCCACACCGCCGCGTGCACGGGCAACATGATAGGCGCGGTAGCGATCCTTGGGCAGTCCGTCCTCGGCGTAACCCGGTTCATGGCCCGTGATCAGAATACGGTTCCTGAGCGTCAGTTTGCCAAGTTGATAAGGTTGCAGCAAAGGATCGGCAGTCATATTCGAAAGCTCCTGTTAGAAACGGCGTTTGGCCGGAATAGAGGCGCATAACCTTTGGTCTTGTCTTGAGATACGGCAGAAAAAACCGTCGGGAATGCGTAAGAGTTGTGCGGCGGGACGATTGCGCCATATGCCGGCATCGGCGATTTGCGTCGTGCGGGCGGGGGCGGTTGCCTGAACAGACAGCAGCAGGAAAGTGAACGGGACATGGACCAGGAACGCACAGCTTCACCAGAACCCGTGCAGCCGGGGACGCAGGCATCCTGTCCCGGCGACCGCCTGCGTGTGGACAACTTCGACGCCACTGCGCGCCGCATCGCACCAGCAGACCGCGCGTTGCTGCATGAATTGACGGTGGGTGTGTTCTGGCCTCACAGGTGGCAGGATCTTGATACATTCATCGCGCTGGGTGAGGGCTATCTTGCGATAGACGAGATCGGGCGCGCGATGGGATCGGCCATGGCGTTCCGGGCGGGCGATGATTTTGCGATGCTGGGCATGATGGTGACCGCGCCGCGGTTGCAGACCCTGGGCACAGGGCGCTGGCTGCTGGACCATGTGATGAATGATTGCGCGGGCCGAGATCTGCGGCTGAGCGCGACAAAGTCCGGTTACCGGCTTTATAAGGGGGCTGGTTTCGTTCCGCAGGGAACGATCTGGCAGCATCAGGGCGTTGCGCGGCAGATCTATCTCCCCGATCCGGTCGCTGGTGTCACGTTGCGCCCGCTGGAGGCGTCGGATGAAGCGGCTGTTCTGGATATTGACAGCCACGCTTACGGCGCCGCGCGCGGCGCCATCCTCAGGCCGGTCATGGATCTGTCGCAAGGCATGGTGGCCGAAAGAAACGGCGCGCTCTGCGGCTATGCGCTGATCCGCCGGTTCGGGCGCGGCATGGTGATCGGTCCGCTGGTGGCCGAGGACGAGGGCACCGCGATGATGCTGGCCGCAACCCTGATCCAGCGCCAGCAGGGGCAGTTCGTGCGGCTGGATCTGCCGGTGCAAAGCGAGCCGTTCGCGGCTTTCCTGTCGGCTGCGGGTATGGGCGTGTTTGATACGGTGACCGAGATGTATCTGGGCCGCCAGCGCCGCGCCTTTGACGGGCCCCAGATTTTTGGTCTTGCGGCCCATTCGCTGGGCTGAGGTGGCGCGGGCAGGGATCACGACAGCCGGTCCTTGAGGCCGAACCAAAGCCCCACCAGCGGCAGGAACCATGGCCGCCCTGTATGCGCGGGGATCGCGGGCCATGCCATTCCGTCCAGCGGATTGGTATCGCTGCGCCCCATCGCCATATCCGCCAGCGCTTGCCCCACGAGGGTGGACATCTGCGCCCCATGACCGGAATACCCCATGCCGTAGATCATGCCGTCCGCCTCACCTGCGCGGGGGTAACGGTCCTTGGTCATGCCGACCAGACCGCCCCAACAAAAGTCGATACCGACATCGCCGAGTTGCGGGAAAATGCGGGTCATCTGCTCGCGCAGGATATTGCCGGATTTGGCATCGGATTGCTGGTTCGACACCGCCGAGAAGCGCGCGCGCCCGCCAAAGATCAGCCGGTTGTCCGGCGACAGGCGGAAGTAGTTGCCGATGTTCAACGAGGTGACGCAGGTGCGATTGCCGGGCATGGTGGCGGCAACCTCCTCGGGTGTCAGCGGGCGTGTCGCCACGATGAAAGAGCCGACCGAGATGATGCGCCGGCGGAAATACCGCAGCGGCGCGCCCGGCACCTCGCCGCTATAGGCTCCGGTGGCGGCAATCACGCGCGCGGCCTGCAATTGCCCGCGCGAGGTTTGCAAGGTCCAACTTGCGGCGGTCTTGGTGCGCGCTGTGACCGGAGCGTTTTCCCAGATGCGGGCACCGTGGCGGTCGGCGGCTGTGGCCAGCCCCGTCACATAGCGGCCCATATGCATCATCGCCGACTTGGGATAGATCATCCCACCATGAAAGCTGTCGGACTGGATTTCCGCCGCCAGATCAGAACTGTCCAGCCATTGCACGCCGGGATCGACTTCGCGCTGGATCAGGTCGAACCCCGCGCGCAATCCGGCCACATGCGACGGTTTCGATGCCAGCTTCAGCTTGCCGGAGCGGCGGAAATCGCAGGCGATGCCTTCCTCGGCGATAGTATCCTCGATCATCTCGATCGAGCGGTCATAGGCGCGGTAAAGCGCATGCGCCCGTTCGGTGCCCAGATGCGCCTTGGCCTCTGCCAGCCCATGCGCCAGCCCGTTGTTCAGATGGCCGCCGTTGCGCCCCGATCCGCCCGCGCCCACGTGCTGCGCCTCCAGCACGGCCACGCGCAATCCCTCGCGCGCCAGCTTGCGGGCCGCACTCAGCCCGGTAAATCCGGCCCCGATGACAGCCACGTCATACTGTCCCTCGACAGCGCCGGGCTGGCCGCCGGAGAACGGTGCCGCACTGTCATGCCAGTAGGATGCGTATTTCATGCCTGCCTCCTGATATCCGGCCCCGAATCCCTCACAACCCGACCAGCGCGGCAAGGCCCGAGGTGTCGCGGATCTCGGTATAGCCATAATAGGGATTGGCAGGCTCGTGGCCGCGATTGACCCATGCTTTCTGCGTGATCCCCAGATCATGCGCGGTCATCAGGTCATAGCGGAAGCTTGACGAGACATGCAGCACATCCTCCGGATTACAGCCGAGCATATCGAACATGTACTCGAAGGCCCGCATCTGCGGCTTGTAGGCCTGTGCATCCTCGGCGGTGAATACATGCGCGATAGGGGCCCCCAGCTTGGCGATATTATGCGGGATCTGGTCGTTCATCGCATTGGTCAGCGCCACCAGCGGGATATTGTCCCCGATAGCCGACAGACCGGCGGGCACATCGACATGCGGCCCCCATGTCGGCACGCGGGCATAGATGTCCTGCGCGATGGCCGGATCAAAGGCGATGCCGTGGCGTTTGCAGGTCCGCTCCAGCGCGTTATGGACCAGATCGGCATAGGGTTTCCACGCGCCCAGCACTTCGTCCATGCGATAGGCGCTGAAGTCGCGGATGAAGGTATCCAGCTTCTCGGGCGACATTTGCGCGCCATAGTGATGGCGTGTCGCGCCGGGCATGTCGAAATGGATCATCGTGCCGTGGCAGTCGAAAGTGATGAATTTGGGACGAAAGGGCATGTCGCTCTCCGGGTTGGCGTCGGTTGACCCATCCTTGCGCCTTTCGCGCCACAGGGATTGCCGCAGATTGCCGCTGTGGCGCAGGAAATTGCGTTGCGCCTGCGGTTGGCGGCAAATGCTGCCGCACGGGGCCGGTGTTCGGTGCCGTTTGCGGCCAACAACACGCGAGGATGGCGGCACAGGCACTCTCGTGCTCCCAATCCGAGGACTTTATGATCATGACCCATTTTCTTCCAATCGACACAACGCCCGGTTTTGCGCCGCAACATGCCGTGGCGGCACCAGAGCGGTTGATCGAAGGTAACCCTGCTTTTCGCACATGGGAGTTGGACAGGGCCACCGCCGGTGCTACGGGCTGGACGAAAATCCGCTCCGGCATCTGGGAGGCCACCGAGGGCACAACAAAGTCCATCAAGGGCGAGACCTTTGAATATTGCCATATCCTTGAAGGGCGTTGCGAGATCACCGAGGAGGGGGGCGCAACGCATGTGTTCGGCCCGGGCGACAACTTCCTTCTGAAACCCGGATTTATCGGGCAGTGGAAAACGCTCGAGACGCTCCGCAAGATCTTCGTGATCGCAAGCTGAGCCGCCACATGGCCGAGGTTTTAACCCCCAAAGAGATGCTGTCCCGTCTGGTCGGTTTCGAGACCGTGGTAGGGCGGTCCAATCTGGACCTGATGTACTTTGTCAGCGCGTATCTGACGGGGCACGGCATATCCTGCCATCTGCTGACTGGACCTGAGGGCGACCGCGCCAATCTGTTTGCCACCATCGGTGATCCGGTACAGCCCGGCTATATCCTGTCGGGCCATGTCGATGTGGTGCCTGCTGGCGAGCCTGACTGGCTGGGCGATCCGTTCACACTGCGCGAGATCGAGGGGCACCTGATCGGGCGTGGAGCCTGCGACATGAAAGGCTTTGTCGCAGCAGTTTTGGCTGCGGCGCCCCATCTTGCGGCGATAGAGCTGACCGTGCCGGTGCACCTCGCGCTGTCTTATGACGAGGAGGCCGGCTGCAAGGGCGTGCCGCATCTGATCGCCGCCCTGCCCGATCTGTGCGCGCCGCCTGTGGGCTGTATCGTGGGTGAGCCGACGGGCCTGACGCCGGTGCTGGCGCACAAGGGCAAAGCGGCACTGCGGCTGGTGGCGCAAGGGATGTCGGGTCACAGTTCGCGCCCCGATCTTGGCCGCAACGCGATCCACGCCTTGCTGCCAGCCTTGCACGCTGCCGCCGATACGGCGCGCGCGCTGGAGGAACACGGACCGCAGGACGCGCGTTTCACGCCGCCGTGGTCCAGCCTTCAGATCGGCACGCTCCGTGGCGGGCAGGCGCTGAACATCATCCCCGATCACGCGGAGGCCGAGATAGAGGCCCGCGCCATTGCCGGCATAGACCCGTCGGAAATGCTGGCCCCAGTCGTTGCAGCGGCCGGGGACGGCGTGCGCGTCGAATGGTTGTCGCGCTATCCGGCACTGGCGCTGGAGGCCGACCATCCTCTGGCCGCCCTGACCACGCGCATCGCCGGGCGCGCAGCACTGGGCGCTGTCAGTTTCGGCACCGAGGCGGGGCTGTTTCAGGCCGCAGGCGTTCCTGCGATCATCTGCGGCCCCGGTGATATCGCCCGCGCCCACCGGCCCGAGGAATATCTGCATGTGGACGAGCTACAGGCGGCCTATGACATGGTGCTGGCGCTGGGCCGCACTCTGGAACGGGGCTGATCACGGGCGGGGGCGGGGCCGCAGCATATCGTGCTTCGGCATGGGTGGCATCGACAAAAAACTTCTTCTGCGCCGGACAATCTGGGAAAACATGCCGCCGGGTACGGATTAGCCTGAGGCGACAACAGGATATATCATCATGACACTCACACATACGCCACCCACCGATGTCGCAGCGCAGGCCGTTCAAATTGTGGCCTTCCGGACAGCGCATCTGCCCGGCGCTCTGCGCTTGTCACAACAGGCGGGATGGCCGCACCGGATGGATGACTGGGGGCTGAACGCCGCCGTTTCGCAGGGCGTGGCCGCTGTTGCCGGGGACCGTGTTGTCGGCACAGCGCTTTGCACCGTGTTCGGCCCCGTTGCTTTGTTGAACATGATCATCGTGGATAAGGCGATGCGGGGGCAAGGCCTCGGACGGCGGCTGATGGAGGTGGCGATGGCCCATGCAGGCCCTCGTGAGATGCGTCTGGTTGCGACGGCCGAGGGTATTCCGCTCTATGAAAAGCTGGCCTTTGCTGCTTGCGGGATGATCCGGCAGCATCAAGGCTTGGCTCAGAGCGCGGCACCCGCTTTGCCCGTCACCAGCGGCGGTATGGAAGATATTGCAAGTCTGGCCGTGATGGACCGGAACGCGACAGGGCTTGAGCGGGAGACGGTGCTGCGTCTCGTCGCGAGGCAGGGCAAGGTGCTGCTGGCGGAGCGCGGCTTTGCGCTGCTGCGCGATTTCGGGAGCGGGCGCGTTGTTGGTCCGGTCGTGGCCCGTGATGCTGAGACCGCCAAAGCACTGATCGCTGAGGCAGCGCGCCGCACGGCGGGTAGCTTTCTGCGGATTGACCTGCCGCGAGCGCATGGACTCGATGATTTCGTCACCGCACTCGGGTTGGCCCATGTTGGCGGCGGCACCGTGATGGCCCGCAATGCCGTGCCCGCCCCGCAGGGTGACTACACTGCTTTCGCCCTTGCCTCGCAGGCTTTGGGCTGAGCCTTCCCGTCTGAAAGGACCCGACATGCTGACAAATTCTTTAGTGGAGCTGGACAGGCGGCACCTTGTGCATCCGGTGTCATCGTTTCGCGGCCATGAGGCACGCGGCGTCAGGCTGTTGCAATCGGGCAAGGGCGCAGTTGTCACCGACAGCGAGGGGCGCGAGTTGATCGACGGGTTTGCGGGGCTTTGGTGCGTCAATGCAGGCTACGGGCATGAGTCCGTGGTCGAAGCCGCTGCCGCGCAAATGCGCCAGTTGCCATATGCGACCGCCTATTTTGACCTTGGCACAGAAGCACCGATCCGGCTGGCGGCTGAACTGGCAGACCGTGCGCCCGGCGATCTGGATCATATCTATTTCTGCCTTGGTGGCTCGGACGCGGTGGACAGCACGATCCGCTTCATCCGCTACTATTGGCATGCGCGCGGCAAGCCGGAGCGGGACCAGTTCATCTCGGTGGCGCAGGGCTATCACGGCTCTGCCGTCGCAGGTGCCGGGCTGACGGCCTTGCCCGGCTTTCACGAAGGTTTTGGCTTGCCGTTTGACTGGCAGCATAAAATTCCGTCCCATTATGCCTATCGCAATCCGGTCGGACAGGACGATGCGGCGATCATAGCGGCATCGGTCGCGGCTTTGCGCGCCAAGGTGGCGGAACTGGGCGAAGACCGCGTGGCGGCGTTCTATGTCGAGCCGATCCAGGGATCAGGTGGCGTGCTGGTGCCGCCGACGGGCTGGATGAAGGCGATGCGCGATGTCTGCACCGAGTTGGAGATCCTGTTTGTCGCAGACGAGGTGATCACCGGATTCGGGCGCACGGGGCCGCTATTCGCCTGCACAGAGGAGGATATCGTGCCGGACCTGATGACCGTGGCCAAGGGGCTGACGTCCGGCTATGTGCCGATGGGGGCGGTCTTTATGCGCGATCATGTCTACCAGACCATCGCGGACGGGGCAGGGGCCGAAGCCGTCGGCCACGGCTTCACTTATTCGGCGCATCCTGTGTCGGCGGCGGTCGCGCTTGAAGTGCTGCGCCTGTATGAGGGCGGATTGCTGGAGAACGGACGGCGCGCCGGTGCGCGCCTTCAGGCAGGGCTAGTAGGGTTGGCCGATCACCCGTTGGTGGGCGATGTACGCGGGCGCGGGATGCTGGCGGCAATCGAACTTGTGACCGACAAGGTGGACAAGACGCCGCTGCCCGCTGCCTTGCAGGCCGCCACGCGGCTGTTTGATCGGGCGTGGGATCAGGGCCTGATCGTGCGGTCCTTTGCGCAGGGCGTGTTGGGCTATGCGCCGCCGCTTTGCTGCACCGACGAACAGATTGACCAGATCGTGGCGCGCACCCGCAAGGTGCTGGACCTGACGCTGGAAGACCCTGAAATTCGCGCGGTAATGCGCGGATGACGCTACTGTTGCTCGCCATGCCGGAACGGGCGCAGGTCTGGAGTGGGGTTTTTGCCGCTGTGGACGAGGCGATTGTGGTGGGCGAAGATGCGGTGCAGGACCCCGCCGCTATCACCCATCTGGCCTGCTGGATGCCGCCCGCAGATATGGCGCGCTATCCCAATCTGCGCGTTGTGATCAGCGTGGGCGCGGGCGTGGACCAGATGCCGGCGTTGCCTGTAGGCGTGCAACTGGTCCGCACGTTGGCACCGGGGATCGAGGAGATGGTGCGTGACTGGACCGTGATGGCTACGCTGATGCTGCACCGCGACATGCCGCGCTATCTGGCGCAATCCGTAAAGGGCGAGTGGGCCGCGCATCCGCCAAGGCTGGCAAGGGACCGCCGGATCGGCATCATGGGGATGGGACATACCGGGCGGCTAGTCGCCGGATCGCTTGCAACACACGGCTTTCCCGTCGCGGGTTGGAGCCGGTCCGGCACGCCCGTGCAGGGGATCGAAATGTTCGGCGGTGATGCGCTGGAGCCGTTTCTGGCGCGGACCGATTTGTTGATCTGCCTGCTTCCGCTGACGCCGCAGACCCGTGGGCTGCTGAGTTCAAATCTGTTCGCGCATCTGCCCGAGGGGGCGGCGCTTGTCCATGCCGGGCGCGGCGCGCAACTGGATATGGCAGCCCTGCGCGACGCGCTGGACCAGGGGCGGCTGACGGCAGCGATGCTGGACGTCACCGATCCCGAACCGCTGCCCGCAGATCACTGGGCATGGGCCGATCCGCGCGTGCTTGTCACCCCACATGTGGCCGCCCAGACCGATCCCAAGGAAGGTGTCCGCCATGCGTTGGCAGTGATCCGCGCGGACCGGGCGGGCTTGCCGTTACCGGGGTTGGTGGACCCCGCACGCGGGTACTAACCCGTCTTGGTTGGGAGCGGCGCGATATGCCGCTGCCTGCCGAAGAACGAAAGATTCTGCTGCGTCTCCGGCCCGTTTCGGAGTGAAGATCGTGAAAAAGCGGGTGATGCTGGGACAACGGAAACAACGCTCCAAGAGGCCGCCCAGCCTTCGCCCGATCCCGCTGCCCGCGTGACACAGATGAAAGGACGCCTGATGACAACCGCCGCCGCTGTCAGACCTTTGACTGCCTTCAGCTATGTCAGTTTCGATGTGGTTGGCACGCTGATCGATTTTGAGGCTGCTATCAAGGAGGGGTTAACCACGATTGACGCGCAGGCCGGTGTAGCGCTGGATGGCGAGGCGGCCTTGGAGGTCTACCGCGCCGCGCGCTACCAGCCCGAAGCGGGCCTGTTCCCCGATGATCTGGGGCGCTGCTATGGCGAGATTGCCGCAGCCTTCGATCTGCCGGACACAGAGGCCAACCGTCAGGCGATGATTGATGCGGTGGGCGAGGCGAAGCCTTTTGCCGACAGTGCCGAGGCGCTGGCCCGTCTGGGTGCGCGCTACCGGCTGATCGCGATGACCAATGCCCGTCGCTGGGCGTTCGAGAAATACGAGGCGAAACTGGGCTTTCCCTTCTGGGCCAGCTTCACGACCGATGATACCGGCACGGAAAAGCCCGATCCGGCCTTTTTCCACCAAGTGTTCGCCCATGTCGCAGCGCAAGGCGGTAACACCTCCGACATCTTGCACACGGCACAAAGCCAGCACCATGACATCGGCATTTCCCGCGAACTGGGTATGACCAATATCTGGATACAGCGGCGTCGCGCGCAATCGGGATATGGCGGCACCATTGCGCCTGCCCGTTTTACCGAACCCGATTACCACTATGCGACCCTGTCGGAACTGGCCGAGGCCGCCGACAGCGCCTTTGACGCCTGATCCGATTTATCACCCGGCCCAAAACGGCAACAAGAACCGAAAAAAGGGCCTTCACAGCAACAGGGAAACTGAGAATGACCAGTAACAAACCGACGAACTGGACCGGCCATGATACTGCTGCGGTCGAGAATGCAATTCGCCGTGGCGCATCGCGTCGCGAGCTTTTGAAGATGCTGATGGCCTCCGGCGTGGCCGTCACTGCCGGCAGCGGATTGCTGTTGCGGGCAGGGCAGGCGGTGGCTGCAACACCTGTCACAGGCGGGCATCTGAAAGCGGCGGGCTGGTCGTCCTCGACCGCCGACACGCTGGACCCGGCCAAAGCATCGCTGTCGACCGATTACACGCGCTGCTGCGCCTTCTACAACCGGCTGACATTCCTTGACGAAAACGGCGATATCCAGATGGAGCTTGCCGAAGCGGTTGAGAGCGACGATGCCAAGACATGGCAGGTCAAGCTGAAACCCGATGTTACCTTCCACGACGGCAAAACGCTGAGCGCGGCTGATGTGGTCTATTCGATGAATCGCCATCTGGATGAATCCGTTGGGTCCAAGGTGAATTCGATCGCCAAACAGATGATCGAGATCAGCGCCGAGGATGAGCTGACAGTCAAGATCGTGTTGGCTGAACCCAATGCCGACCTGCCGACAATCCTGTCGCTGCACCATTTCATGATCATCGCTGACGGAACCACCGATTTCACGACAGCCAACGGCACCGGATCGTTCATTTGCGAGACGTTTGAACCCGGCGTGCGCTCGATCGGCGTAAAGAACCCGAACTACTTCAAGGCGGAAGGGCCCTATCTGGACAGCTTTGAATATTTTGCCATCTCGGACAATACCGCGCGGGTCAACGCGCTGTTGTCAGGCGATATCCATCTTGCCGCCGCCGTCAATCCGCGCTCCATGCGGATGGTCGAAGGGCAAAGCCATATCGACACGGTGATCAGCACCTCCGGCAACTACACAAACCTCAATATCCGGCTTGATCTTCAGCCGGGGGACAAGGCCGGGTTTGTTGAGGGGATGAAACATCTTGTTAACCGCGAGGCGATCCAGAAATCCGTGCTGCGCGGCTTGGCCGAGATCGGCAACGACCAGCCGGTGTCGTCGGCCAACCGTTACTACAACACCGAACTGGCGCCGCGCGACTATGATCCGGAGAAGGCCAAGGCTTTGTTTGAAAAAGCAGGTCTGTTGGGCGAAAGCATCCCGATCATCGCATCGGATGCGGCTGGCAACTCGGTGGATATGGCCACAGTGGTGCAACAGGCGGGTGCCGATATCGGCATGAACTTCGATGTGCAACGGGTGCCCTCGGACGGTTACTGGTCCAACTACTGGCTCAAATCTCCGGTGCATTTCGGCAATATCAACCCGCGTCCGACGCCGGATATCCTGTTTTCGTTGCTCTATGCCTCGGAAGCGCCGTGGAACGAGAGCCAGTACAAATCCGATAAGTTCGACAGCTTGCTGGTCGAGGCGCGGGGCGAACTGAACGAGGATAAACGCAAGGCGATGTATTGGGAAATGCAGGAAATGGTGTCCAACGAGGCGGGCACGATCATTCCGGTGTTCATCTCCAATGTCGATGCGATCTCCTCCCGCGTCAAAGGGCTGAAGACTAACCCGCTGGGCGGCCAGATGGGCTATGCCTTTGCGGAATACGTCTGGATGGAAAGCTAAACGTTCATCCGTTTCGCCAAATTACGCCCGCGCGTTTATCATGCGCGGGCGTTGTGACCTTCCGCACACGGGAGACCCTGAATGCTTCGATCCCCCACAACATGGCTGCTTGTCGGGCAAAGGCTCGGGATTGCGTTGATCACGCTTGTTATCGTGTCCTTCGCCGTCTTTTTCGCGACCGAGCTGTTACCCGGCGACGTGGCCGAGATCCTGCTGGGTCAGGCTGCCACACCCGAGGCATTGGCCGGTGTCCGTACAGCCATGGGGCTGGATGAACCGGCCCTTGTGCGGTTTCTCAAGTGGTTGGGTGGATTGCTGCGCGGTGATTTCGGCGTCTCTTACGTCAACGGCATGGAGGTGGCTGATCTCCTGAGCGGACGGCTGGCCAACACATTGCGGCTGGCCGCGATTGTCACTGTAATCTGCGTGCCTGTGGCGCTGAGCCTAGGGATCGCAGCGGCAATGTGGAAAGGCTCGGTACTGGACCGGGTTGTGTCGGGCTTATCCATTTCGGTCATCTCGGTGCCCGAGTTCATGGTCGCCACGCTGGCTGTGCTGATCTTTGCGGTCTGGCTGGACTGGTTTCCAGCGCTTAGCTACGGGGTCAATGTCGACAGTCTGGGGGCGATCCTGCGGGCCTATGCGATGCCGGTGATCTCGCTCAGCTTTGTGGTTTCGGCGCAAATGATCCGGATGACCCGCGCGGCGGTGATCGAGACGATCAATACCCCCTATGTAGAAATGGCGCTGCTCAAGGGCGCATCGCGCCGCCGCATGGTGCTCGTGCATGCGTTGCCCAATGCGTTGGGGCCGATTGCCAATGCAGTGGCACTGTCATTGTCCTATCTGGTGGGCGGGGTGATCATCGTGGAAACGGTGTTCAACTATCCCGGCATCGCAAAACTGATGCTGGATGCGGTTGCTACCCGTGATCTGCCGCTGATCCAGTCCTGCGCCATCATCTTCTGCGCCAGCTATCTAGCCCTGACAACGCTGGCCGACATGATCGCCATCCTGTCCAACCCGAGGCTGCGTACATGAGTGCTTCTTCCCGCAACGCCCGCGCCTTTCGCCTGCCGACTCCGGCGAATCTTGGCTATTCTTTCAACTGGGTGGGCCGGATCGGATTGGCCATGATCCTGTTCTGGGCCGTGATGGCCATCTTTGGCCGCTCCATTGCACCCTATCCTGTCGGTCAGATCGTCGATTTCGATTATTTCGGCCCCGTCAGTGGCGAATTCTGGATGGGCACGGATTATCTTGGCAGAGACATGTTTTCCCGCATCCTGATGGGCGCGCGCTATACCGTGGGCATCGCCTTGGCGGCGGTGTTGCTGGCAGTCTCCATAGGTGTGACGCTGGGCATGGTCGCCGCCGTGATCGGCGGCTGGTTCGACATGCTGCTGTCGCGGTTGCTGGATGCGTTCAATGGTATTCCTTCGCTGCTGTTCGGGTTGGTGGTGGTGGCGGCTGTCGGCTCGTCCATCGAAGTGCTGATCGTCACGCTGGCCGCGATCTACATGCCCGGCTCCTACCGTTTTGCGCGGGCGCTGTCGGTGAATATCAACACGATGGATTTTGTCACTGTCGCGCGGGTGCGTGGTGAAGCTACACCCTATCTGATCCTGCGCGAGATATTCCCCAACATCCTCGGTCCTGTGCTGGCTGATCTGGGGCTGCGCTTTGTGTTCATCGTGCTGGTGCTGTCGGGGCTGTCGTTCCTTGGCCTTGGCGTGCAACCGCCCTATGCGGATTGGGGCGCTCTGGTGCGCGAGAACATCGAGGCGCTCAGTTCCGGCGCGCCTGCGGTGATCCTTCCCTCGGTGGCCATCGCCTCACTGACGATCTCGGTCAACATGTTCATCGACAACCTTCCCACCCGTATCCGCGACAGGAGTGACTGATGACAGATGCCCCGCCCATTGCCCCGCTTGTCACCGTGCAGGATCTCAGGGTCCGCGCCGTTACCGATTCCGGCCGCAAGGTCGAGATCATCCGCGGTGTCAGCTTTGATGTCGCACCCGGTGAAATTGTCGCTCTGATCGGCGAAAGCGGATCAGGCAAGACCACTATCGCGCTGTCCCTGATGGGGCATACCCGCGCGGGCTGCTCTATCTCGGGTGGCACGATACGCGTCGACCGTTTTGACGTGACGGCCATGACGGAAACCCAACGCGCCAGCCTGCGCGGGACAGAAATGTCCTATGTGCCGCAATCGGCGGCGGCGGCGTTCAACCCCTCGAAGCGGATCATGGATCAGGTGGTGGAGATCACGACGATCCACGATCTGATGCCCCGGTCCGAGGCCGAGCGCCGTGCGCGTGACCTGTTCCGCGCGCTGGCGCTGCCTGATCCAGATACGATCGGTGATCGCTATCCGCATCAGGTCTCGGGCGGGCAGTTGCAGCGCCTGTCGGCTGCTATGGCGCTGATCGGTGATCCAAAACTGGTCATCTTCGACGAACCGACAACGGCGCTGGATGTGACAACCCAGATCGAGGTTCTGCGCGCCTTTCGCAAAGTGATGGATGCCAGCAGCATGGCCGGTATCTATGTCAGCCACGATCTTGCTGTCGTTGCGCAAATTGCCGACCGGATCGTGGTATTGAAGGGTGGCGAGATACAGGAGATGGGCACGACCCACCAGATCCTGACCGACCCGCAGCATCCCTATACCAAGCAACTGATTGCTGCTTTCGAGCCTGTCCCGCATCTGCCGGAGGGTGGGCGCGGCGCGCAAACCGGTGCGCCGGTGCTAGAAGTGCGGGGGCTGTGCGCCGGCTATGGCAAGATGACCAATGGCGCACCTGTGGCAAAGGTGCTGGAGGATGTGAGTTTCCAGCTTGAGCGCGGGCGCAATCTCGGTGTGATCGGCGAAAGCGGGTCGGGCAAGTCAACACTTGCGCGGTCCATCGCGGGTATCCTGCCAGCCTATCGCGGAGAGGTGCTGTTTCAGGGCCAGAAATTGGCACCCGATATGCGATCACGCAGCAAGGACCAGATGCGGCGGGCGCAGATCGTGTTCCAACTGGCCGACAATGCGCTGAATCCGGCGCACTCGATCAGTATGATCCTTGGCCGTCCCCTGACCTTTTATCATGGCTTGCGCGGTGCCGCGAGGGACAAGCGCGTGATCGAACTGCTGGATATGGTCCATATGCCTGCTGCCTTGCGCCATCGGTTGCCGTCTGAACTGTCGGGCGGACAAAAGCAGCGGGTCAATTTTGCCCGTGCGCTGGCCGCAAAACCCGATCTGATCCTGTGTGACGAGATCACATCGGCGCTGGACACCGTGGTCGCGGCGGCAATTCTGGACCTGATGAAGGAACTGCAGGCGGAGCTTGACCTGAGTTATCTGTTCATCAGCCACGATCTGTCCACTGTCGAGGCGATCTGCGACGATGTGCTGGTGATGTATAAGGGCAAGGTGGTCGAGGCGCTGCCCGCTTCCAGCATGGCCAGCAAGGCGACGCATCCCTATTCCCGCCTGCTGATCTCCTCTGTACCGCAACTTGATACCGGCTGGCTGGCGGGGCTGGAGCTTGACCCCGATCTGGTGGCGGCCTTTGCCAACCGATGACGGGCAGGGCTATTCGCGGTCTGCAAAAAGCCGCGTCAGCGGGATCTGCGTCTTGACGAAAGGTGTCTTGATCACGACGAAGCTGAAATAGCGGTCAATCCCGATCTCGCGGTCGATCAGTCCTTCGACGATGGATTGGTAATCACCGATTCCGGCGGTCACAAACTTTACGAGGTAGTCGTAACCCCCTGAAATCAGATGGCATTCGACGCAGCTATCCACTTTTTCCAGCGTCTCCTGAAAGCGGGCAAAATCGATCGCGCGGTGGTTTTTAAGGGTAAACTCAGTAAATACGGTCAGGGTCTCACCCAGTTTGGCCACGTTGATCTGGGCCGCATAGCCGGTGATGTATCCCGCCTGCTGCAGTTTCTTGACCCGCATCAGACAGGGAGAGGGCGACAGATGTACCAAATCCGCCAGTTCGACATTGGTGATCCGGCCATTGCGTTGCAACTCGGCCAGGATGCGGACGTCGATACGGTCAAGCTTCAGACCTGTGCTCATCCTGCGCTTCCTTTCCGGTCTTGGGGTGCGTCTATCTTGTGGAAGGGGCTTCGCTCTGCCAAGTCAACCGGATTCGGAACGATGTGCCGTCTGCCGCGCGCCATCCGGCAGATGCCTCCAACCCAACAAGCGTAATCTTTGGCAGAACACCGGAGAAAACCATGTCTGCACCCCTGCTGAAAATCGAAACCTCTGACACCCTGCCACCTGCGGCGGATTGCGTCGTTATCGGTGGCGGGATCGTGGGCGTCTGCACAGCCTATTGGCTGGCGCGGGCCGGTCAAAGCGTGGTGTTGCTGGAAAAGGGCTGCATCGGGGCGGAACAATCCAGCCGCAACTGGGGCTGGTGCCGCCAGCAAAACCGCGATGCGCGCGAATTGCCGCTCTCCTCCAAAAGCCTGTCCCTGTGGGAAGACGTTGCCGCCGATCTGGGCGTTGATCTGGGTTTCCGGCGCTGCGGTCTGTTGTATTTGTCCAACAGCGCGACCGAGATTGAGGGCTGGGCGGCTTGGGGCCGCTTCGCGCGGGGCGAGGGTGTGGACACGCGTATGCTCAGTGCGGCGCAGGCGACGGAACGCGGGGCGGCAACGGGGCAGACATGGCAGGGCGGTGTCTGGTCGCCCAGCGATGGGATCGCCGATCCGGCGCGCGGCCCCGTTGATCGCGCAGGGCGTGATCCGGCATGGGGGCACGGTGCTGCAAGGCTGTGCCGCGCGCGGGCTGGAAGTGGCGGGCGGTGCTGTCAGCGGTGTCGTGACAGAACGAGGCACCATTCGCACACAGGCCGTGGTGATGGCGGGCGGGGCGTGGGCGGGCAGCTTCCTGCACCAGCAGGGCATCGGTTTTCCGCAGGCCACAGCGCGCAGTTCGATCCTGTCGTTGGCGCCGGGAGCCAAGGGTCTGCCGCCCGCGCTGCACACGGCGGCGGTGTCCATCACCCAGCGCGGCGATGGCGGGCATACGCTGGCGGTGTCGGGGCTGGCAAATCTGGACCTGACCCCCGGAGCGATCATGGGCGCGCGGCATTTTCTGCCGATGTTCGCCAAACGCTGGCGTGTACTGCGCCCCGGCGGGGCACAGGCTTGGCGCGCCGGGTTCGAAACGCGCAACCGATGGGCGCTGGATCGTACCACACCGATGGAACGCGTCCGAATCCTTGATCCGCGCCCCTCGCGGGCCTTGGTTGATCTGACCCTGCGCCGCGCCCGCGCCTTGCTGCCAGCCCTGCGAGATGTGCCGGTGCAGGCGCAATGGGCAGGCTATATCGACAGCACGCCCGACGGAGTGCCGGTGATCGACGCCGATATAGGCATTCCCGGTCTGGTTTTGGCCGCAGGGCTTTCGGGGCACGGGTTCGGCATTGGCCCCGGCGTGGGGCATCTGGTCGCCGATCTGCTGCTGGGGCGCGCCCCGATTACCGATACCGCACAATACAGACTGTCGCGGTTCGCGCGTGGCGGCAAAACCAAGATGGCAGAGTTCTGATTTCATGCCGCGAACCGGTTGGGAGAAAAGGCTTCTAGCGGGGTTTCGCAGGCGCCAGTGGCGATCAGTTCGGCCATCGCATCTCCGACGCCCGGCCCCAGTTGAAACCCGTGCCCGCAAAACCCGAAGGCGTGGAACAGCCCCGCCGTGGTTGAGGATGCGCCGATCACTGGCAGATTGTCTGCGATATACCCCTCACACCCGGACCATTGACGGATGATCGTTGCATCACGCAAGGCAGGCACCAGTCGGATAACGGCAGCAAGCTGCGCGGGCAAGCGGGCCGGATCGGCTTGGGCAAAGCCGGTTTCTGGATCAACCTCGACACGGTCGACCGCGCCGCCCATCACAACATTGCCCCGCTCGACCTGCCGCAGATAGGCCCCGTGCTGGCGAGACCAGACACCGACAACAGGCAGGATACGATGTGGCAGCGGCTCGGTCACGGCCATTTGTGGCCCGCGCATTTCCAGCGGCACAGGCTCGTGGAATTGTGTGGCGATCCGTGCCCCCCACGCGCCCGCGCAATTCAGGAGAACATCGCTGTGATAAGCCCCTGATGCGGTATCTACGCTGAACCCTGTATCACCGTGGTGAATGGTTTTCACCTGCGTCAGGTCCACGATTTGCGCGCCCAAAGCGGAAGCCGCAGCAGCAAAGGCGGGGCCGATCAGTCGTGGATTGGCCGATCCGTCAAGCGGGGAAAACGAGGCCGCTATAGCCTCTGGCCCCAGACCGGGAAAGCGGCGGTGAATGTCTTGCGGCGTCAGTTCCTCCAGATCAAGCCCGTGCGGCGCTGCGGCAGCGGCAAAGCGGCGCATGTCGTCCAGACTGTCAGTATCAAAGATCAGCCGCAGATGGCCTGTGGCGCGAAATTCCACATCGCGGCCCAGCAAATCTCCGGCGCGGCTCCACAGATCAAGAGAGCGTCGCGCGAGGGAAAGCTGCGACAGGGCCCGCCCGCTGCGGCGCACATTGCCAAAGGACGCGACTGTTGCGCCCGCACCGATATGCGCGCGCTCGATCAGCGTGACCTGCAGCCCGCGTCGCGCCAGAAAGAACGCTGATGCCGTGCCCATCAACCCACCGCCTAGAACGATCACCCGCATGTTGCGCCTTTCGGTTGCTTCAGGTTTCTGCCCTCATCAGAACGCGACAGCATGTTTGCGTCAAAGACGGAATGCGATACAGTCTATAAGTCAAGCCTATGGAGTTGCCGATGCGGGCGCGTCAACTGGAAGTCTTTACTGCCGTCATGCGCGCCGGAACCGTGACGGGCGCGGCTCGGTTGCTCAACATCTCGCAACCGGCGCTGAGCCAAATCCTGATGCATGCCGAGGATGAACTGGGTTTTCGTTTGTTTGATCGTGAAAAGGGTCGTTTGCACCCGACACAAGAAGCGTTGGAGCTCTATCCCGAGGCCGAGCGGCTGTTTGCAGGGCTGGAGGGTCTGCGCCGCAAAACGTCGGATCTGCGGCTGGGGCGCGCCGGATTGGTGCGGATCGCGGCGAGCCCGCCGCCCGCCATGTCGCTCTTGCCGCTTGCGTTGGCAGCCTATCGCGCGCTGCATCCCGATATCGTGGTGCGCACCCATGTCGCGCCCCTTGCATCGATGGTGGACCTGCTGCGCGCGGGCGATACCGCGATGGCCCTCGCGCTGGATGATGCGCTGCCGCCCGATATCGTCGTGGAACGGATCGGCGAGACATCGTTCTGCTGCCTGCTCCCCACGGGCCACAGGTTAGGGAGCGCGGAGGCCGTCAGTCTTGCAGATCTGACGCAGGAAACGGTGATATCCTACGCGACCCGCACCCGCCCCCATGCCGAGTTGGAGCTCGCCGCCCGGCGCGCTGGCGTTGGGTTCAAGCCGGGGATCGAGATTGATTCGTCCTTGTCAGCGGCGGGGTTCGTACAGGCCGGTTTGGGGGTGGCCGTTGTGGATGCGCTGCTGCCTTGGAGCTTTTTCCCCAACATCACGATGCGCCCGCTGGCCGAGCCGGCAACCTTGCCCTTGTCGCTGCTGACCCTGCGCGACAAGGCGCTATCGCGTGCTGAAGAGGCCATGCGAAGCAAAATCCGCGAGACATCCCTCACCAAGGCATAAGTCAAGCTTATGCGGCATGCCGTGATGCGTCTTGGACGCTGCGCCCGCTTTCTGGTCGGTTCACCACTACAGACTGGAAAGGATCGATCTATGGATGGCACAGCCCCGTTGGCGGATTGGAAGATCGGTGTCGATATCGGCGGCACCTTCATGGATTTCTGCGCCCTTGAGGTGCGCACAGGGCGAATGGCCTCCCTGAAGGTGCTGACAACGCCGGATGATCCGGGAGCGGAACTGCTGACCGGGCTGGATCTGCTGGCCACCCGTGAGGGGCTGGAGACCGGCGCGGTCACCCGCTTTGTCCACGGCACCACCGTGGGGATCAACACGATTCTGCAACGCAAGGGCGCAAAGCTGGCTCTGATCACCAATGCGGGCTTTGAAGATGTAATCGAACTGGCCCGCCTGCGGATGCCGGAGATGTATTCGCTGTTCTGCCACAGGGCCGATCCGCTTATCCCGCGTGACCGGATTTTTGGCATCAATGCCCGGATGCGGGCCGATGGTGCCGAGCAAACGCGCCCTGCCGCTACCGATATCGCCGCAGCGGTGGCGCGGGCCCGCGCAACCGGCGCCGAAGGCATCATCGTGGCACTGCTGCATAGCTGGCGCGACCCACGTCAGGAAATGGCCGTACGCCAGATGGTCGAGGCACAGGCGCCCGACCTGTTCGTTTTTGCCTCCTCCGAGGTGTGGCCGGTGATCCGCGAATATGAACGCAGTTCCACCGCGATCCTGAACGGCTATGTGCATCCGCGTGTGGCCGGATATTTGGCTGCGCTGGAAGATCGGCTGGCCGCGCGGGGCGTACCTGCGCGGGCTATGCTGACCAAGTCGAACGGCGGGCTGATGACAGCGGGCGAGGGGCGGCGCGATTGCGTCTCGATGCTGCTGTCGGGCACCGCCTCCGGCGTGATCGGTGCGGCATGGCTGGCGCGGCAAGCGGGCGAAGAACATGTGCTGACGCTGGATATCGGCGGCACCTCGGCAGATTTTGCACTGATCGTGGATGGCGCAGTGCAGTATGGCAGTGACGAGTTGATCGGGCCGTTCCCGCTGCATATTCCCTCGGTCTCGGTCAGTTCCATCGGGATCGGCGGCGGCTCCATCGCCACGGTCGACGGGCAAGGCGTGCTGCGGGTAGGGCCGGAATCAGCCGGTTCACAGCCCGGTCCGGCCTGCTACGGTCGCGGTGGCACGCAGCCCACGGTGACCGATGCGATGGCCGTCTGCGGCTGGCTGGGGCATTCGGATATGGCTTATGGCCAGTTGTCGATGGATGTTGCGCTGGCGCAGCAGGCCGTGGGTGTGCTGGCGGACCAACTGGGCCGCGGGCTGGAAGAAACCGCGCAGGCCATTCTGGATATTGCCGTGTCCGAAATGTTCGTTGAGGTTGAAAAACTGGGATCGCGTGCAGGCGTCGATCTGCGTGATTTTGCGTTGATGCCTTTTGGCGGAGGTGGTCCGATGCTCGGGGCCTTTCTGGCGCGGGAACTGGGCATGGCGCGGGTGATCGCGCCGCGCCGCCCCGGCGTTGTCTCGGCGCTCGGCGGGCTGGTGGCGGATTTGCGCGGGGATTTCATCCGCACGCTTTTTGCGCCTCTGGATGCGGGTATGCCTGCAAGACTGGTCGCTACTTTCCGCGATCTGGCGGCAGAGGGGCGCGCATGGCTGGTGGCACAGGGCCATGACGGGGCGGCGGATCTGCGGCTCTCGGCCGACATGCGCTATGCCGGGCAAAGCTTCGAGATTGAAACCGCGCTGGAGCCTGACTGGCTGGACGATCCGGCGCGTATTGCGGCAGCCTTTCATTCCACGCACCGGCAGATTTATGATTTCGACGATCCCGAAGGCCGGATCGAGATCATGAACCTGCGTCTGTCGGCTGTCGGTGCCGGTCCCAAGCCGGACCTGTCCGAGGTGCGGGCTCAGGGGGCCGCACTTGTGGCTGAACCCAGCCGCCACGTGCCGGTTTGGTTGGGTAAATTGCACGATGTGCCGCTCTATGAGCGCGCGCAACTCTCCGGCGGTGCGCTGTTTGAGGGGCCTGCCATCGTGGCGCAGGAAGATACGACATTCGCCATCCCTTCCGGCGCGCAGGCCCGTGTGGATGGCCATCTCAATATCCATCTGACCTTCACGGAGTGAGCGGTATGTATGACAAGATGACCCTTCAGGTTCTGGCCAACCATGCCCGCGCTGCAGCCGAGAACATGGCTCACACCCTGCACCGCACCGCACATTCCGCTTTCGTCAAGGAAACGCAGGATTTCACCGTGATGCTGATGGACCAAGTCGGTGATACCTTTGCCGTTCCGATGGATCTGGGCGCAACATGGTATCCGGGCCTGACCGCGGGGCGCGCGATCGACATGATCCCCGATTACCGCCCCGGTGATGTGGGTTTCACCAATGATCCCTATTCCGGCTATCTCGCCACCCATGCGCCCGACACCCATCTGTGGAAACCCGTCTTTTGGGAGGACGAGATCGTCGCGTGGACAGGAGGGCATATCCACAACACCGATATGGGCGGCGCGGTGCCTGCATCGCTTTCGCGCGCGCTGACCGATATCCATCAGGAAGGTATCCGCTTTCCCCCGATGAAGCTGGTGCGCGAAGGGGTGTTTGACGAAACGGTCATGCGGATCATGCAGACCAATGTGCGCAAGCCCGCGCTGAATATCGGGGATATCAAGGCGCTGGTGGGCGCGCTGAACACGGGTGAGCGCAAGGTCCATGCGATGCTGGAACGGTTCGGCAAGCCGGGGTTTCTGTCGGGTGTTGCCGCGCTCAAGGATCAGGCCGAGGCGCAGGCCCGCGCCGTGCTGCGCGAGATACCGGACGGCGATTATGTTTTTGCCGATTACGCGGACGAGGACAGCGATTTCGCCAATCCATGCCGCCTCAAGCTGACCCTGCAGATCAACGGAGACGCCGCCGTGCTGGATTTCACTGGATCGGACCCGCAGCTTGGCTCGTCTCTGAACGTGCCTACAGGCAATGATCCGCGGCATACCGTGCTGCTGGTGGGTGTGTATTACGTGCTTTACACCCTGAACCCGCGCATCCTGCTGAACACCGGGCTGACACGGCCCTTTACCTGTATCGCGCCGGAAGGCACGGTGCTGAACGCGGTCTCGCCTGCGGCGGTGGGGATGCGCTCGCTGACCTGCGCGCGGTTGCGCTCGGTCATATTCGGTGCGTTCTCGCAGGCCATTCCGGACAGAATGCCAGCCGCACCTGCGGGCAACAACTGCATCGTCAACGTCAAGACCCATGACCAGCGCAGCGGCGAGACCGTGATCGCGGCAGTCAATCCGGTGGTAGGCGGCGGTGGCGGGATGCCGCATCGTGACGGCACCAACGGATCGGGCGCGGATGCCGCCTATCTCAAGAACACCCCGATCGAGATCACCGAGACCGAGACCCCGGTAGAGTTTGTCAAATACGGCCTTGCGCCGGATTCAGGCGGGCCGGGCCGCTGGCGCGGAGGGCTGGCCACCGAGATGGCGTTTCGTGTCTTTTCACCCGATACGCGGATCACGGCGCGCAACCGCGACCGCTCGGTTTTCCGGCCATGGGGTGTGCTGGGGGGGCGTGCGGCAGGGCTGTCGGACATGATAGTGAACCCCGGCACGCCGGAGGAGCGGCGACTTGGCAGTACCGATACGGCGGTTCTGCAACCCGGCGATGTGCTGGAGGTCCGCTCGGCTGGCGGCGGTGGCCGCGGTGATCCGATGCAGCGCGAACCGTGGCGCGTGGCGCAGGATGTGGCGCGCGGCCATGTCTCGGTGGCAGCAGCACAGCGCGACTACGGCGTTGTACTGGTGGAGGGTGCGGTGGACGCAGTCGCTACGGAAAAGCTGCGCGCGAAAGCGGTGCCGCATGCCGCGCATTTCCACTTTGGCCCCGAACGCACCACCTACGAGGCGCAATGGGACGATGCAGCCTATGATCGCCTGACCAAGATACTGGCCGCCCTGCCGGTGCATTGGCGCTTCTTCGCCAAGACCGAGATTTTCGCCCGTATGACGGGGCGCAGTGGGCTGGACGGGATGATGGCGGCCTATCATGAAACCTGCGCCCGCTTTCCCGAATTGCCACAGACGGCACGGGTGCCGGAGGCGGCTGAATAATGACTGCGTGCGCGGCAACAGGGCGACTGGTCCGGCTGGCCGAAACAGGCCGCGCGCCGGTAACATTCCATCTGGACGGGATCGCGCAGGTGGGTCTGCAGGGCGACAACGTGCTGACCGCCGTGTTAATGGTTGCGCAAAGCCTGCGCAAGTCCGACTTCGGACCAGAGCAAAGGGCAGGGTTTTGCCTGATGGGGGCCTGTCAGGATTGCTGGATCTGGCAGGAGGACGGCCCGCGCCTGCAAGCCTGCGCGACTGTGCTGCGCCCTGGCATGTGGCTGTTGTCTGATGCGCCAGTTACATGGCCGCAAACAACGGCGGATGACGCGTCGTGACCCGTGTGCTGATCATCGGCGCGGGGCCTGCGGGTATCCGTGCGGCGCAAACCTTGGTGCGAGCAGGGTTGTTCCCCGTTGTGGTGGATGAGGGCGCTCGCGCAGGGGGCCAGATCTACCGTCGCCCGCCGGATGGTTTCACCCGCAGTTCCCGCGCCTTGTATGGCAGTGAGGCGGGCAAGGCGCAGGCTTTGCACAACGTCTTTGACCAGATGGTGGCAGAGGGACGCTTGCGTTATTTGCCAAAGCGGTCCGTGTTGGGGCTGGCCAAGGGTGTTGCCCATCTTGGTGGGCCGGACGGGGCCGAAGCCGTGGCCTATGACCGCCTGATCCTTGCCTCTGGTGCCAGTGACCGGTTGGCCCCGGTGCCGGGGTGGCAGGCAGGGTGCGTCTATGCACTGGGGGCGGCGCAGATCGCGCTCAAGTCACAGGGTGTCGCGCTGGGGCGGCGGATCGTGCTGGCCGGATCGGGGCCATTGTTGACGCTGGTGGCGGCGCAACTGGTAAAGGCCGGGGCGGGCGTCGAGGCGGTTCTGGACACCGCTTCGTTGTCGGCGCAGATACGTGGCGGTCTGACCATGGCGCTGGCGCGTCCGGTGGTGACCGCGCGCGGCCTTGCCCTGCGCGCGCAACTGGGGCGGCGCTATCATGCGGGCGTGACCTTGCAGCGGATCGCGACGGGGCCGGATGGCCCGCAGGCGCTGCACTGGCTGGACGCAACTGGTCGGCAGCGTACAACCGATTGTGACACGATTGCGATGGGCTGGCATCTGCGGGCGGAAACCGCGCTGGCCGATCTCGCCGGGGTGCCATTCGCTTGGTCTGATATCTGGGAGCAATGGTTGCCGATCACCGACCCCGAAGGCAGGGCGGGCGAGGGCCTTTATATGGCCGGAGATAGCTTGCGGATAGTTGGCGCGGATGGGGCGGAAATAAGTGGGAGGCTTGCCGCGCGGGCCTGTCTTTCCGATTTGGAGATGCAGATCACAGCCTCAGATCAGGCGCGTGACCTGCGGCGGCTGGCAAGGATGCAACGATTTGCCACCGGTATCGCACGCGCCTTTCCGTGGCCCGCGCAAATGGTTCAGACCCTACCGGACGAGACAGTTTTGTGCCGCTGCGAGGGAATCACGGCAGGTGCGCTGCGCGCCACCCTGCCACTGTCGGGGGCCGAGGTGAACCGCGCCAAATCCTTGGGCCGTGTCGGCATGGGGCGGTGTCAGGGACGCTATTGCCAACTGGCCGGTGCCGAGGTGATGGCCGCCGCATCGGGCAGCAAGCCGGCCTTGATGGGACGTTTGCGAAGCCAGTCGCCTGCTCGTCCAGCCAGTGTTGCTATGCTCGTGCGACAATCCGACACTGGGTAGGTTGTCCAGCTTGCCCTGAGGAGGAAGCAACCATGGCACTATGCGCTGGTGCAATCTTCTGCCTCTGTAGGGCGTGCGCACGATGGATCATGCTGTCCGGTTCGCGCTTTCGGCATCAGGTGCCAGCCTTGACACCCCATTCTGTGGCTAACCCGAAAGGATACCCATGACCGTTGCTTATGATCCCGCCAGCCTGAAGTTGCCTTGCGCCCATTTCATCGGCGGCGAGCTTGTTCCCGCCGAGGCGGCTATCACCGTGCATGCGCCCTCGGACGGGCGCCGCCTTGGCGCGATCCCGCGCGCGGATGCGGCCATGGTGGATCGTGCTGTGCGGTCAGCTCAACAGGCGCTGGACAGCTCCGGCTGGGGACATGCCGCACCGCGTGACAGGCTGCGCGTTCTCCGGCGTTGGGCCGATCTGATGGAGGAGGAGGCAGACACGCTGGCGCGGCTCGAATCTGTCTGTTCTTCGCGCCCCTTTGCCGATGTGAAGACAGGCGATATCCCCGTGACGGCGGACCAGATCCGCTTTTTTGCCGAACTGGCCGACAAGGAATGCGATGTTCTTGCCCCCACGGCGGCGGGGCATCTGGGGATGATCGCGTCCGAGCCCTATGGCGTGATAGGGGCAATCACGCCATGGAATTTCCCGATCTCGATGGCTGGATGGAAACTTGGCCCCGCCTTGGCCGCAGGCAATGCGGTTGTGCTGAAACCATCGGAACTGACACCGTGGTCCGTCCTGTTCATGGCGGAACTTGCCGTGCGTGCAGGCTTGCCCGAGGGGTTGATCAACATCGTGCAGGGCGACGGCGCGGTGACGGGCAATGCGCTGACAGGTCACCCGGGGATCGGCAAGATATCCTTTACCGGATCGACCCGCGCAGGCGGGCAGATTATGGAGAATATCGCCCGCAGCGGCATCAAACCGATGACGCTGGAACTGGGCGGCAAAAGCCCGATGATCGTCTTTGCCGATGCTGATCTGGATCTGGCGGCTGACTGCCTTGATAAGGGGATCACGCCGAACGCGGGGCAGTTTTGTGTTGCTGGCTCGCGCATGATCGTGGCGCAAGAGATTGCCGAGACGCTGGCCGAACGGCTGATCGAGAGGTTCGCGCGTTGCGCCCCCGCTTCCACATGGGATGCCGCGCCTGGGTTTTCTCCATTGATATCCAAGGCGCATCTGGCTCGCGTGGACGGGATTGTCACGGCGGCAAAGGCGCAGGGTGGTGATATCCTGTGTGGGGGCGCGCGGTTCGATCATGAGGGCAGTTTTTACCGGCCCACTTTGATCGGTGACGTTGCCGGGGATAACCCTGCTGTAACAGATGAGATTTTCGGCCCCGTTGCCACGTTTCAGGCCTTTCAGACCGAAGAACAGGCGCTGGAACTGGCCCGTCATCCAACCTATGGGCTGTGCGCGGGCATCTTCACCGCCGATCTGGGGCGCGCGCTGCGTCTGTCACGACGGATCGAGGCGGGCACGATCTGGATCAACCGCTATGGCCGCTCGGCCGATCACATATTGCCCACCGGCGGGTGGAAAGCCAGCGGGATGGGGAAGGATCTGGGCCGCGAGGCATTTCACGCCAACCGCCGCACGAAAGCCATTCTGGCTGATTTGTAAGCCAGCGTTGCCCAAAAGGAAGCTGCCCCATGCGCCACTACAAGATTGCCCTGATCCCCGGTGACGGGATCGGTGTCGATGTGACCGAC